>CAVTZZ010000049.1:0-43575 GCA_963739325.1 uncultured delta proteobacterium
GTATCTACTTCACTCCCTAAACTGTGGGCTGAGTGCAGAGTTTTCTCCATTCGGAGATATACCTTTAAGAAAGCCCTTATCCGATGCCTCTATGTGTAGGGCTAGAGCACTTGTTTAAGCAAGGTTGCGTTACCAACTCGTTCCTTAGATAAGCCAGTATTACCCACTTACATAGTCGATTATTCTCTCAATGTTCGTTTTGACAAAAGCAAAGGTTCCTCATTAGGAAATTTCTTTTCCAGACCGGTCATTCTCAATTCCTATATTTGGATTCGGTCTCTTTTTTATTTGACAATTCAGAAACGATTTAAGCTTTTTCCAAAGTTCTCATTTCGAATTCTTCCTTGGAGGGCATGTCGATTTACTATCCAGTACCCTTTCCGGGGTCATTGGCCTTCTTAAAGCAGGCGACTTGAGGGCTTTGGCGGTCGGCACGGAAAAGAGAGTGCCAGAATTCCCTGAAATGCCTACATTAGCTGAAAAAGGATACCCCGAAGCTAGCTTATCAATGTGGACTGGATTTTTTGCACCGAAGGGGGTTGAGAAACCGATCCTTGAAAGGATCTCAGCAGTAATAGAAAAGACTGCGAAAATCCCTGAAGTAATCAAAAAGATAAGAGAACTTGGCAATGAATACGAGTACACAACGGGAGAAAAATTTGGCCCAGAAATTGATAAGGAGTACAAGATAGTTTTGGACATTATAAAAAAGGCCAATTTGACTTTCCAATAAAGCTCTTACCTTTGAGGTGGGGTTTTCGGGTTATGGTTGTCTGCTTACACGGCGAGAGGCCGTCGAGAGGATAGTATTCGGTTAACAGCAGATAAAGAATGTTGAAAGCGGGCAGACGTGCTGAAAAGGCTTCACACTTGCCACCTGTCTTTTGGATTGGTGCAGCGTTTAGTGTAAGAAATGAAAAGGCTTCAACTCATATCGGGTATGATCATAATGGTTTTTGCTGCCTTGATTTGCTTTGAGGCAAGCAAGTTGCGCTTCGGGACACCCAGACAACCAGGACCTGCTTTTTTACCCTTAGGATATGGAGTTCTTCTTTTTCTGATCGCCGCAATTTTTGTCATAAGATCGGGTGTGAGGAAAGGGATGTCTGGTGATTCAGCAGGTGTCCTATGGCATAGCCTGGCATGGCAGCGAGTGCCTATTACCCTGGTTGCCCTGCTCGTCTACGCCCTGCTTCTCGAACGACTCGGATATCCTTTTTGCACATGGATTCTCATGGCCCTCCTCTTTTGGGGAAAAGGGGTCAGGAGAAGGTCAATTGCGATTATTGGCGGGTTCGTTGTCAGCATTGTCTCTTACATCCTTTTTAATGATCTGCTGAAGGTTCGACTGCCTTCAGGATGGTTTGGAATCTGAAAGAGGGGTTGTGGATTTCGTCCATTATATCGTTTATGGATTTTCGGTTGCCCTATCCCCTATTAATCTCTTAAGCTGTTTCCTGGGAGCTCTTCTGGGGACCCTGATCGGTGTCCTACCCGGGCTGGGGCCTGCAGCCTCGATTGCCCTCCTGCTCCCCCTCACCTTCAAAATGCCGGTTACCTCTTCCCTGATTATGCTGGCAGGGATATTCTATGGGGCAATGTACGGGGGATCTACGACATCCATTCTGGTCAATATCCCTGGAGAGTCGGCTTCCGTCGTAACCTGCTTTGACGGGTACCAGATGGCCAAGCAGGGCCGAGCAGGCCCGGCATTAGGGATAGCCGCCTTTGGTTCCTTTATTGCGGGAACCTTTGGCGCCCTGATGATCATGCTCATTGCCCCCTTTATCGTAAGAGTAGCGCTGAAGTTTGGCCCTCCGGAATTTGTGGGGTTGATGTTTTTAGGATTAACCATGGTCGCTTTTCTCTCTGGAGAGTCGTTATTGAAGGCATTTATGATGGCGCTGATCGGCTTGATCCTGGGGACGGTAGGGATCGACCCCGTTTCTGGGACCCAGAGGTTTACCTTCGGCTATTCTTACTTAATGGGTGGGGTAGAAATCATCTCCTTGGTGATGGGACTCTTCGGGATCTCTGAGGTCCTGATCAACATGGAACAGACACTGAAACAGGAAGTCTTCAAAACAAAGATTAAGAACCTTTTCCCGACTAAAAAAGACTGGCAGGATTCGGCCGGGCCCATTGCCAGAGGGTCGGTCTTAGGGTTTTTCCTTGGCGCCCTTCCTGGAGTGGGGGCAATCATTCCCACATTTATTTCCTATGGCTTGGAGAAGAGACTCTCCAAATATCCGGAAAGATTTGGAACGGGAATGATTGAAGGCGTTGCGGGCCCGGAGACGACGAACAATGCCGCCTCTATGGGTGGGTTCATTCCCTTGTTAACCTTGGGGATACCGTCCAATGTGATCATGGCGCTCTTCTTGGGGGCCCTGATCATCCACGGAGTACAGCCAGGACCTCTCTTAATGAGACAACACCCGGATATCTTCTGGGGCGTGATTGTGAGCATGTATATTGGAAATGTCATCCTTTTAGTCTTAAACCTCCCTCTCATCGGGATCTGGGTCAAGATGTTGAGCATTCCTTATGCGATCCTCTTCCCATTGATCATTCTATTTTGTATCATAGGCGCATACAGTGTGAACGGAAGTTATCAAGATATTATTGTTCTTATGATTTTTGGGGGCATAGGATACCTGATTCGAAAGCTTAAGTATGAAGGGGCCCCTCTCATTTTAGGGTTTATCCTGGGGCCGATGATCGAAGTGGCATTTCGCCAATCCCTTCTTATCTCGAATGGGAGATTTTCCATCTTCATTTCTCGCCCCATCTCGCTTGGATTTTTAGTTGTTACCCTGGTTTTACTCATCTCTTCTCCCATCATGGCCTGGCTGAAGAAGCGCTACCGCGAACTGGAAGAGAAATGACCAAAGGATCAGTTTAGGCAGTCTCAGAGGGAAGAGTTAAAAAAAGTGGCGAGGACTTAACCTCCGAGTCTTCAATCCATCTGGGCTAGGGTTGGTGAAAGACTTGAACTATTTTCGGCTTGGCTTCAAGTACTTTGAGATCACTTGGTCCAGAGGTAGAACCTCGCCTTTTAGAACGTTCTTGATGATCCTGAGCGCGCCTTCCTTTGCGCCGGGAGGTTCCTCCTCGCGGTGAACCATGGTGCAGTCTTCCACGACAACGACCTTGTAGCGGTACTGACGCGCGTCCGCAGAAGTCCAGAGCACAGTGTTATCGGTCGATGCTCCGGCTATGATCACCATATCGCACCCCATGGTTCTTAGCGTGTAATCCAGGTCGTTGTGAGAGAAACCGCTCAAATAGCGCTTGTAGATGATGATATCCTTTTCCACAGGCTGGAGCTCAGGGATGACTTCCAAGTTTTCGGTTCCTTCCATCATTCTGGAGCCTTCCTCAAGATTATCTGTTGGCCTGCGCATACTGTTTACGTGAACCACCTGAACATTTGCTGCATAGGCAGCATCCTTGAGTTTTCTAACATGGGTCACCATGTCATAGCCGAAGCTACCAGGTTCCCACCCGTAGCCTTTGGCCATGTCAAGAATAATAACGACAGGCTTTCGCGGTATCGAATCTGCCATAATCGATCTCCCTTCCATCCTTCCCTTGGTTCCATCCTGCCACAGAATGATAAATTGAAATGGCAATAAAAATAACTCATTTTGGGATGAATCAAATATACGAAAAAGTCGAGTTGCGTGTCAAGAAAAACAACCACCACTCGAATTTTCTTATGTTTCAGAACAAACTCAAATCTTAATCGTCGGTTAAAACATCAGTAAGTCACTTTTGTGTCAACCTCACACTCCCCATATTATTTGTTTTTACCTATCTTTGGCCGGGTTGATTTCTTCGGGGAAGCTGAAGGGTTTAGATTCGCTGATAAAAATATCTTGACAAAAATTATTTATAGAATATGTTTTTTGGACTGGAAAATCGGGTCAAGTACGATCAAATAACCGATCTTATGATATGGGTGGGTCTGCGAGGCTGACGAAGTGCCCAATTCATGAGTGAGAGAGGAAGGAGGACAATGCAATGGTAGATTCTTTCGAAGATCATTGTTGGAAGGATGTGGTGAGTGAAGAAACGATCGAGGTGTACAAGCCCTATCGAAGGAAGACTTACATTGGAGGGCGGCCAGCCGTGCTGGGGATCGACCTGTATAACCGGGCTTTTGAGGGCGGACCGCTCCCGGTCCATGAAGTGGTGAAGAAGTTTCCAAGCTCCTGTGGAGTGTATGCCTGTGGGGCCGTGAGACCCATTCAGGAATTGCTTGCCATGGCACGCTCTAAGGGGATTCCCATTATCTACACCACTGCTGAAACGCGTAAGGAGGTTGATCCCACACGGGTACGAGCGACCAAACGTCAATCGAGAATCGAAGAGGGGGATTACAAGATCCGGGAAGAGTTTAAACCGGAACCCACGGATTTAATCATTTACAAAGAGAGGGCCAGCGCGTTTTTTGGAACGCCGTTGGTCGCCCACCTTGTTCAGCATGGCATTGACAGCCTCATTGTTTGTGGAGAAAGCACGAGCGGTTGCGTTCGTGCTAGTGCCGTTGACGCTTATTCGTATGGGTTCCATACAGTGGTCGTGGAAGAGTGTTGCTTTGATCGCAGCCTCCTTTCCCACAAAATCAACCTTTTCGACCTGCACCACAAGTACGCAGACGTCATGCACCTTGAAGAAGTCAAAAGCCATCTGCAACAAAGAAGGGAGGGCAAATAGCATGAAACCACAGCGCACAGGGCCTTTTTCCTATTCAGCGATCGTACATCGACCCAGACTGGTTTGGCCGAAAAATGCACGAGTCGCCTTGTGGGTAATCCCGAACATTGAGGTATTTGCACTGAACGAACGAATGCCATCGGGTTCTGGCAAAATTCCCGAAGTTCCCGTCTATTGCTCACGAGATTATGGGGCTCGGGTTGGAATTTGGCGTATCATCGAGGTCCTTGAACGTTTCGGCATACGTGCAACCGTTGCATTGAACAGCGAGGTATGCGACGCTTATCCGCAGATCATTAAGGAGGCGACCAAGCTGGGTTGGGAATTCATGGGTCACAACCAAAGCAACACGCGCCGGCTCAATGAAGTCCCAGCCGAGGATGAACGTCGCGTCATTCATGAATCTCTGGTTCGCATCGATCAGGGGACCGGGAAGAAACCGGTCGGCTGGTTGAGTTCGGGCTTGCAGGAGTCGTGGAACACACTGGAGTACCTGGTTGAGGAAGGCTGCCGCTATGTAGCGGATTGGGTGAATGACGATCAACCCTATATCATGAACGTTAACGGTAGGAATCTCGTTTCGGTTCCCTATTCGACAGAGATCAATGACAAGCCGGCCTTTGAGCAGCGCCACCGAACAGCAGGGGAATTCGAGGATATGATTCGTCGCCAATTCAACGTTCTTTACCGTGAAGGAGCTTCGTCGGGCCGGGTGATGGCCATTGCCCTTCACCCATACATCACTGGCGTACCGCACCGAATCGATGCACTGAACTCCGCCCTTGATTACATCTGCGCACACGAAGGGGTATGGTTGGCCACAGGAGCAGAGATTGTCGATCACTACTTGGCTTCGGATCTGAGCTTTTAAAAAGAACCTTTGCTAAATCAATCAGTCCCTTTCTCTAGGAGAAATTAGGAATTGAACGAGATTGAGTCTCTAAAAGGAGAAAATTTTGACAATGACCATTTTTTAGTCTTGACAAAACCGTTTTTTGTAGTAACATGCAGAGCGATATGTTTGGGGAGAGAGAAGAAGGTGTTGGAGAAAGGGATCGAGCGTCGCCTTGTCCTCACAAAAGGGTACATCTGCAAACGTCATACCAGGGCGACTGAAAGGTTTATTTGACCGGCGAATGCTCCGCACGTTCCGCCTTGACTCCCTGCGATAGCCGGGTAGGAAGTCAAGAGGCATGACAAAGATAGACATTTCATTTCGGGAAACCCCGTCCTGTGCCTGCCTGCGGTAGTCAGGGACGGGAAGCTTCACATTGAAAAAAGTTTCTTTAGGAAAGGAGATGGTCGAGAGTGTCAGATAAAATAACTTCGCCTAAATTATCACCCGCACCAACATATGGCCCGACAAGTGTGGATTGGCAGGAGCGTATCAACTTCGAGAGATTGAGGAACCAACGTGCCGAACGAATGAAGGGTATCATGCGAAAACATAACATACCTTCACTGCTTGTCACTGATTCGAGTGATATTCGGTACTTAGTAGGGTTGAAGGGGCCTGAGTTTGCATCAGCGGTTTGGTACGTTCTTTTTTTCGCCGAATTGGAACCGGTTGTGTTTGCCCACGCGGGCTACATCACACAGTATATGAAGGAATGCCCCTGGATTTCCCAGTGGCGTCTTGCGCGCTCTTCGCTTGGAGGGATCTGCGGACAAGAGGCAACAGCAAAGGAAGTCGAGAAATTTGCCTCGGGTATTGTCGACGAGATTACAGCGCGTGGGTTGAAGAAAGAACCAATCGCTGTCAGTGGCTTCGATGGATTGGCACAAAACGCCCTACGGGCTAAAGGACTGAACGTATGCAGTGGTTCGCCTCTCATGATGGAGGCTGCCGCACGGAAGACGGAGGATGAGATCCGTTGCATAAAGTTGGCTGTTGCTATTGCAGAGACAATGTGGTATCGAGTTTTGGAAAATTTGAGACCCGGAGTGAGGGAGGATGATCTATGCCGTTTAGGAATAGACGCTGCCTACCAAGCTGGTGCAGACGCTGCTTTTCTTGGCTTCCGGTCGGGGCCGCTTACATTCGAACGGGGTATGAGAAACACCTCGCGCATCATTCAAGCCGGTGAACTTCTCTACGGGAACCTGTGTCGCACGAGCTATATGGGTTACCGAACGTGCATGTATCGGACATTTTTGGTGGGCCGAAAGCCAACTCAGAAGGAGACGGATTGGTACAAGCGACTCCTGGATCGGATTGATACTGTTTTGGATGCCATCCGCCCAGGGGCGACCACAGCCGATGCCGCCCAGCATTTTTCGCCAGCGAGTTCGTGGGGGTATGACGATGAAGCCTATGTGTTGTCCATAGAAATTGGCCATGGCGTTGGCCTTCGCCAGTATGAGATGCCGGTGATTAACCGCCAATGGTCACTGGAGTACCCACAAGTGTTTGAACCCGGCATGATCGTTGCCGTTGAATCCCGTGAAGGTGAAGCCGGGCAAGGGGGTGTTCGGCTGGAGGACATGGTGGTCGTAACGGAGCAGGGCGCAGAGATGCTCGATCGTTTCCCCCGAGACCGTATACTTGCAGTAACGATCGATTGACCTTGACATAACGCTAGGGATGGTCACAGTGATAGCTGGTAGGGCAATTTCTAAGATAGGGAAACACCTATCATGAAAAAAGACATCTTTAGTAGTCTCTTTTGGTTATTGTTTAGTATCTATTTCACCATTGAATCCTACAGCCTTGGTTTAGGGGAATGGAGCAGGCCTGGTCCAGGCTACTTTCCTTTCGGAGCTGGATTGCTCTTCGGAATTTTCTCCCTATCTGTTTTTGTCAAGACACTGCGAAGATTACCTCTAAGAGAAATAGCCATTCAGTCTCACGAACGGCTTCAGTGGCAGAATATGGTTCTGATTCTATTTGGGATGCTTGCCTATACGTTATTTCTTAAAAGGATTGGCTTTGTATTGTGCACCTTCTTACTTGTCGTTCTTTTCATTCGCGTCATTGCAAAGGAGCGTTGGTTTAAGTCAATCATGACCGCATTGGTTGTAACCCTTACGTTCCATCTATTTTTTAACATTTTGTTGAATGCTCAACTTCCCAGCGGCATATTGAGATTCCTAAGGATTTAAGCATGGAAGCTTTAAGTTATCTTGCAATGGGTTTGGGCGTAGCACTTCAGCCACTCAATCTTCTTTATTGTTTTTTAGGTGTCTTTTGTGGAACCCTTGTCGGTGTCCTGCCCGGCATTGGTCCTTCGGGTGCGATTGCCCTTCTTTTGCCGGTTACTTTGCATCTACCAGCGGTTTCGGGAATTATCATGTTTTGCGGAATTATGTATGGAGCTATGTATGGTGGGTCAACCACGTCCATTTTGGTTAACATACCTGGGGAAGCTGCGTCAGTCATTACCTGCCTGGATGGATACCAGATGGCCAGGAAGGGAAGGGCAGGCCCGGCTCTGGGGATTGCGGCTTTTGGCTCCTTTATTGCCGGGACGGGATCACTTTTTGGATTAGTTTTCTTGGCCCCCCCTTTGGCAGAGTTTTGTCTACGCTTTGGCCCTCCGGAATATTTTGCCATGATGATCTTTGGGCTTTCGACTTTGCTTTATCTGATCCAGGGATCTATGGCCAAGGCCGTAATGATGGCCCTCCTCGGACTGATGCTAGCCAGTGTTGGGCTTGACCCCGTCACCGGAGACCCCAGATTTACATACGATATTTTAGCCCTGAGAGATGGATTAGGTTTGGTCCAGATCGTGATAGGACTCTTTGGAGTTTCAGAAATACTCATTACCCTGGAAAAAGGAGTCAGACGGATTATTCTTAAAACGGAGATCAAAGGGCTTTTGCCCACCTTGAAGGATTGGAAAGATTCTATTTTGCCTATTACCCGTGGTTCAATACTGGGTTTTTTCCTCGGGGTCATTCCTGGGATGAGTGTTGTCATACCTACTTTTATTTCTTATTCGTTAGAAAAGAAGCTTTCTAAATATCCGGAAAAGTTTGGAACCGGGGTGATTGAAGGGGTGGCCGGCCCGGAAGCAGCCAATAACGCTGCCAGTAGTGGCTGCATGGTTCCCTTGCTTAGCCTTGGTATCCCTCCTGGAGCGGCCTCAGCCCTTATATTAGGGGCCATGATGATCTATGGGGTAGTTCCAGGACCGATGCTGATCAAAGAATCTCCGCAGGTTTTCTGGGGAGTTATAGGAAGTATGTATATTGGCAATGTGATGTTGCTTTTGCTTAATCTCCCGTTGATCTCCATTTGGGTGAAGACCCTTAAGACACCGTACCCTATCCTTTTCACACTGATTCTACTTTTTTGTCTTATTGGCTCATATACTGTTGCTTACAGCCTAACAGATATGGTGATTATGATTATTTTTGGCCTTATTGGTTATCTGATGAAAAAGTTTGACTATGAGATGGCTCCACTGGTATTGGGTTTAGTGCTCGGGCCGCTTATGGAGAGGAAGTTTCGGACTTCTATGATTATGTCTCACGGAAGTTTTTCAATCTTTTTCCGCCGTCCCATTAGCATGGTTCTTTTGGGGCTGGCTATCTTGGTACTCATATCCCCCATTTTTACTAAAAAGAGATTGGCGGAAGAGGTCGTAAAAGGAGGCGAGGCCTAAATTTTAAAACCTTTCAACCCATTGACTAAGGAGGTGTAATAATGAAGGCAAAAAGTTTGTTCATTCTGGTAATCATTTTATTTGGCTTTAACTCGGTTGGTTACCCACAAGTCAAGGAATATCCAAATAAACCAATTCAGATTATTGAAGCTCATCCCCCCGGTGGTGGGATTGACATTTTTTACCGACTGCTTTCGGATGAGCTGTCAAAAGCCTGGAAGGTCCAGGTCAATATTATCAATAAGCCCGCTGCTGTCGGGGCGGTGGCAGCCAGTGAGGTAGCCAATGCCGATAAGGATGGTTATACTTTTTTGGCCATACTTTTGGGCCAACTGGCTGCGATGTCTGTTGCTAACCCCAAGAGTCCAGTTCATTTGTTGCGTGATTTTGATCCGGTGGAAGTCAACACCTATGCGGCGCAACTCCTGATTACGAGAAGCGACTCCAAATTTAAATCATTAGAGGAAGTCGTTGATTATGCCAGAAAAAAACCAGGCGAAGTGCTTTGCGGAACAACACAATTGGGATCAAATTTCCATCTCTTGGCGTTGTTGTTTAACCGTTTAGCAAAGATTAACATATCCGTTCTTCCCGTTGAGGGATCAGCGGAAGTGATGACCAATGTTTTGGGCGGACACTTTGACCTGGGCACCACGAATGATGTCTTGGCAAGGCCTCAGGTGGCAGCAGGGAAGATAAGGGTTCTTGTTAGCGACATCAGATCTACCCTCCCGGTTACTGTTCCCACATTTGCCGAAAAAGGATATCCCGAGGTAGACCTGGTCATTTCCATGACCCTGCTGGGGCCAAAGGGTTTGCCTCCGGCAATTCTTAAGACCTGGGAGAATACCTTAGAAACGATCATGAAAGACCCAAAATTCCAGGCTTCTCTTGACAAACTTGGCTTTACCGTCAGTATGATCACGGGGACGGAGAGACTCAATAAGCGGTTAAGAGATGAGGTCGATAAACTTTCGCGCTTTACTCCCGAAGAACTGGGATGGAAAAAATAGTAAAGCTGGATCGATGATACGAGGGAAGGAGGGTCAGAGCATCGCCCTCCTTTTAAAAACAAACAGGGGGTATTATGAGCGAATATAACTATCCGGCACCGTGTTCCCCGGAGTATAAGAAACCAACAAGCGTTGAGGACTGTCTTCCGCAAGCACGGCAGTTGGTCAAAAAATTGACAGCCTCCGAGCGGCCGCCGTTCCTCTCAGTAGCGCCGCGGTTCTACATCAAAGAGCAAGACAAGGTGCTCATAGTAACGTTGCCAGATCAGGATAAGTACGTGGCCGACGCAGTAAACCAGGCGTTATTGGAACAGGGGGCTGAAAAGGTTGACTTTATATATCCGCGAGAATTAGTTGGTAAAGACCCTGATATCTATAGCGTTGCGGACGGTTGGAAAGAGGTGGTTCTGCTAAAGGAAGGGAAAGCATCAGGAACCCTGATCGACTTGGTAACTGGCCTCGGATTAGGAGAGGCTACGCGTAAATATCTCGATGAACACCCTGGATATACACGCGTTTTCTTGGACGTAGGCGGTGCGAACTCACGACGGGCTCTCGGGAAACACGGTGATAAGTTTGGAGGGTTTTGGCCTTTTAATGACTGGGAATGGTTTCTTGCCAAGGGGCAGACTTTTCCTCTGCAACTCTGGGGAGAATTTGAGAAAAAGATTGTAGAATTGCTGGGGGAAGCATCGGAAGTCAGGATAACAGACCCTGAAGGCACACATCTGGAGTTCTCCTTGACGGCAGAGCAAGCAAAAAGATGGCAGAATTATGCTCTCTTTGCTGGTCACCTTCGGATGAACCCACTCTATGCAACAAGCGGCGAAATTCGAGAGAGGATGGGAGAGTCATTGGATGCGGGCCCTGTTTTCCAAGAAGTAAACGGTGTCCTTGCCGGCACGTCCAATCACTGCGGTTTCTATCCTCGCATAGAGGTCTATTTCGAGCGGGATCGCCTGATCAAGGTAAAAGGTGGTGGCAAATATGGTGACGGAATAAGGGAACTGATGGATAGATATCGGGATATTCAATGGCCCGGCTATCCTGATAAAGGGTATTTTTGGTTCTGCGATACTGCACTGTGTACAGCGGTGGGCGTTCATAGGCGAAAGTCGGACATGTTTAATAGCTTCTGGATTTATCCGAATCTCCCTGAGCGTACCAGGGCAGGAGTATTCCATTTAGGTTTTGGTAGTCGATATTGTCGTACTGAGAAGGAATTTGCCGAATATGCTCAAAAGCACGGCTTACCCAGGGGGCATATCCATGTCCATAATTATTTCGCAACCTTTGAAGTCAAGCTACGGGGTAGCGCCTACTGGGACAAAATTGTTGATAAAGGCTGGATAACTGCGCTTTCTGATCCGGGAATTAGAGCCATGGCTGCAAGATATGGCCAACCCGAGGCACTGCTCAAGTATGACTGGGTCCCTCCATTGCCTGGTATAAATTGTGATGGGGATTATATCCAAGATTATTCGTCGGATCCGGTAGCCTATCTTAGGAAACGTATAAAAGAAAATAAATCAATCTGAGTAAGGCAATAGCCTTCTTCGTGTCGTACTGCTGCAGGGATGATGTGAAGAGCGAAGGGTTGGAACCTTATGAAGTATTCTCTATACTCTAATATTGGGATTAAAGCATATAAACCGAGCACGCGAGGGAAAAATAATAACTTGATGGGAAAGAATCTGTGAAAAAGATCTTCGATAAACAGAGGCTTAGAGACAAAGTTGCAATAGTCACGGGTGGTGGAAAAGGAATAGGAAGAGCTATCGTTCTCGGTTTTGCGAAAGAAGGTGCGAATTTGGTTGTAGCTGGCAGGACTACGTCGTATTTGGAGGAAGTGTGCCGAGAGGCACACAGTATGGGAGCCTCCTCTCTACCGGTGAAAGCCGATGTTTCGGTAGAACATGAAGTAGAAAGGTTGATAGAGGATGCCTTGAAAGCGTTCGGGAAAATAGATATTTTTGTAAACAACGCTGGTGTAGCGGGTCCTCTCGGTTTGATAACCCATATCAGCAAAGAGGCATGGGATGAGGTCCTGGATATCAATCTGACAGGAATGTTTCTTTGCTCCCGTGCGGTTCTTAGAAACATGATAGAACGTAGGACTGGCAACGTCATAAATCTTTCCTCTGGTGCCGGGTGGAGAGGTAGCGGAGTGCGGAGTTTACCATATAATGTGTCCAAATTTGGAGTGGAGGGATTTACTCACGCTTTGGCTTTACAAATGAAACCTTATAACATTTGTGTAAATGCTTTGCGCCCAGGGAGGCACGATACTGATTTTCACAAGAACTCTCCACCGGAGTTTAAGGTTGGAATGCGGAAGCCCGATGATGTAAGTGAATTGGCTGTATTCCTGGCTTTGCAGACTGTTGATACTATGACCGGTGAATCTATTGACTTCAGGGAGTGGGAGAAGAAATTTCAGGAAGGGTAAGAGAAGGCCATCATTGGGTCTCTACCTTGCCATCGACGGGCAATAGACCAAAAAGAAGGTAAAAATTATATTAAACCGTATTAAAATGCAAAGCATGTGAAGAAAGTGGATGAACTCATTAGAGAACCATGACTGAAGGAAAAAACATTAAACGACTGTCATGGATTAAGAATCGTGATGTTATTTTTCAAATAATCGTTCTGGATTCCTGTATTTTTCTTTTAATGATCACCAAGAGCTACCCTGCCTTCAGATCGACTCCCCCGAAGAATTGTGTTATCATTCCGTGGCAATTTTATTGCCGGTTTTATCCGAAGCTTTGATCCACTCATTTTTTGGATAAGCAGGGGCCATTTCTTAAGGTAAAGATCTATTCCAAAAAAATCAGATGCCATCGAGTGAATGATGTCCCCTTTCTTAACTCTTTGCGTAACAAACTTTTTCATCTGTCTCGGGAACAGCATGATAAGCCCAATTTTGCCCATTTATGCGAAATCCTTTGGCGTGAGTGTGACTGAAGTTGGGTTTATCATGTCAAGCTATGCCTTGGCCCGTATCTTTATTGATTTGCCCGCTGGGTACTTCACCCATCATTATGGGTTTGTCAGAACCCTTTCAGTGGCGTTTATCGTAACTGCCATTTCTTCCGTCATGTTAGGTGCTGTTAGCTCCTTCTGGCTTCTTGTCTTTTGGCGTTTTTGGCAGGGAGTGGGATCGGCTCTATATGCTACCCCAGCCTTGGCAGCGGTGGCTGATCTGAGCCCACAAGAACGACTGGCAAGAAATATCGCGCTTTATCAAGGGTTCCACCATTTAGGGAATAGCTTCGGTCCAAGCTTGGGAGGGTTTTTAGCAGATCATATGGGGTACCGTGTACCCTTCTTCTTGTATGCGAGTCTCGCTGCCTTGGGGATGGTCCTCATACCCTTGAGGCTAAGGTCCAGTCCTACCCTGCATCACCAGCTCATGGCAGACAAAAAGACTTTAGAGGGGATCAACTGGAAGAAGAATATGGGGTCGTGGTTTCGGAAGGGATTGGATAGAAAAGGTCAAACTGCGAAAAGCGTTTCTTCCCAACCCCTTGACAGAGTGGAAAATCGTCAAGAGACAACTTGGGGCACTTTGAAAATGGTGGCACATGTTTTTATGAGCCCACAGTTTCTTTTGATAGCGATGGTCGAATTTATCATTTTTTTTGCGCGCTCGGGAGGACAATATACGATTGTCCCGCTCTTAGGGAGCGAATAATTTAGGTTTGAAGGTGAGTCAGATTGGATTTACCCTAACCCTGGTGGCCATTGGTCACCTGAGCACCCTTTATCTGTCAGGTTGGTTAGGGGATCGCTTTGGAGTCAAAAAGGTTCTGGTCCCAAGCCTCCTGCTGGCCAGCGTTGGTTTTTCCATTTTCGCCATGAGCGGTAGTTATATATCTTTTTTGTCAGCAGGGATCATCATTGGAGTGGGGGCAGGTTTAGGAGCGCCCTTACCACCGGCCTATGCTGCTCAGATCCGAGGGAAGATGAGTTATAGTTTGATTGTAGGGCCCTTGCGTTTCTTTGGGGATGTAGGTCTGATGGTCGGGCCTATTATCTTAGGTTTGATTGCCGATGCGGCTAGCTACCGACAAGCCTTGCTGGTGAATGCTTCTATCATGTCCGGGATCATCATACTTTTTGGACTTCTGGCAGCTAAGCCTCCTGTAGTGCGTCCCAACAATGTTACCACCTTGAATGTTAAAAGTTCATCATAGAAGCACAGGATAATATAAAATAATATTAAAACAGGACAGATAATGGTTAAACCGGAATCCTTAATGTATCGAACCTTTGTATCTTTAGGCTATCGAGACTATCGATTTGTTTGGTTAGGTTCTGTTATCGAACATCTTGGGGAATGGATGGAATTGGCTGCTCTTCTATGGCTGGTGAATGAGCTCACTCACTCTCCTTTAATGCTGACCATCGTAGGTTCTTCTCGTTTTATCCCCATGATTATCTTTCCTGTTCTTGGAGGGATAGCGGTTGACACAATGGATCGACGTCGAATGTTAATCTTTGCCTTACTGGGAGCTGCCTCCGTTTCCATCCTTCTTGCTATCTTGGTCCAGACTAAAACGATAGCTATGTGGCACATCATTATTCTTTCGTTAATGGGTGGTGTAGTCACGAGCCTCAATCATCCGGCACGCCAGGCCATTGTCCCCAATTTAGTAAAGAAGGAACACCTTCTTAACGCTATCTCATTAGACAGCGTATCCGTTCAAGCCTCTCGTTTTCTCGCCACACCTATTGCTGGGTATCTCATCTATAGTTTTGGAGTCGTTCCTGTCTTCGGTGCCCGAGCAGCCGGCGCTTTAATAGCTATCTGCTGGTTATTGCTCGTAAAGGTCAAACTTCAGCCTCCCGCTGTCACAACTAAAGCACCGTGGCGAAATGTGATCGACGGCTTGAATTATGTACGTGGGAATGTGTTACTTCTTAGTCTCATCCCTCTCTATCTCATCCCTATGCTCATTCAGAATACCTCAAGCAACTTCTTACCTATTTTTGCTCATGATATCCTGAAAATTGGTGTCAAGGGATACGGATTCCTTCAAGCAGCACCTGGTTTGGGGGCATTGGCCAGCCTCGTTGCATTAGCTGCCCTGCCTTCCTATCGTGTGAAAGGGTCACTCCTTTTTATTTCGAGTGGTATTTTAGGTATTGCCCTTGTTCTCTTCTCAGTTTCTATCTGGACGTTTTTATCCTTGTTTCTGCTGGTCATTATAGGAGGGATGATCACCTCCTTTATGACGGTCAATACAACATTGATTCAGAGCCATGTCTCCGATGTGATGCGAGGGAGGGTGATGAGTCTGAGAGAGATAGCTTTCGGCTTAGGGCCTACCGGGAGCTTAATCTTTGGGGTTATTGCTGAACGGAGCAGTACTCCCTTTGCTCTGGAGTTGCTTGGGATCATATGCATTGTCGTTTCCCTCTCCTTGCCCTTTCTTTTATCCAAGGTGCGAATAACAAAAGTGTGACCGAGGCAATGAAATCCCATAAAACTCATTCAGAGAATGAAGCAGGTTTGGAACTGATCTTTCGAGCATTGCGCCACAGAAATTATCGCCTTTTTTTCAGCGGTCAGAGCATCTCTTTAATTGGCACTTGGATGCAACGAATTGCTGTTCGTTGGTTGGTGTATCGCTTGACCCATTCAGCGTTTTTATTAGGTGTCGTTGGATTCTCCGGTCAAATCCCTCTCTTTTTTTTAACTCCCTTTGCCGGAGTCTTGGCTGACAGATTGAACCGTCGCCACATTGTGATTGTGACCCAAATCCTGGCTATGGTACAGGCATTGATTTTGGCCGTTCTCGTTCTGACAGGCAATATCGCTGTTTGGCATATCATATTATTAAGCGTATTTATTGGTATTGTTGACGCCTTTGATTTGCCAATGAGGCAGGCGTTTTTGGTAGAAATGGTGGAAAATAAAAAAGATTTGGGGAATGCGATTGCCTTAAACTCCTCCATGGTGAATAGTGCCCAATTGCTTGGACCTGCTATTGCTGGCTTACTCATTGCTGCCATAGGTGAAGGGATGTGTTTTCTTCTTAATGGTTTAAGTTTCCTTGCCGTCATCATATCTTTATTGGCTATGAAAATTACACCTCGGAAAATAGAGACCTCAAGCACTCATGGTTTAAAAAGATTGAGAGAAGGGGTTTCTTATTCCTTTCGTTTTATACCCATCCGATCTGTTTTGCTGCTTGTTGCATTGATTAGTCTCATGGGAATGCCCTATATGTTACTCATGCCGATTTTTGCAAAAGATATTCTTCATGGTGGTCCTCGCACCCTGGGTTTTCTTATGGGGAGTTCAGGCGCGGGGGCCTTAATGGGTGCGATTTTTCTTGCTTCCCGGAAAAGTGTCCTTGGATTAGAAAAATGGATTACACTGGCTGCAAGTATCTTTGGTATTGGACTTATTGCTTTTTCCCTCTCTCGTGTCTTCTGGTTTTCTTTTTTATTGATGTTAATGACCGGATTTGGAATGATGGTGCAACATGCATCGAGTAACACCGTTTTACAGACCATCGTGGATGAGGATAAACGGGGGCGGGTGATGAGCCTCTATATAACGTCCATGAGGGGAATGGCACCCTTTGGTAGTTTATTGATGGGTGGTTTAGCGAGCAAGATGGGCGCTCCCTATGGGTTAATGATAGGAGGAGTTTCTTGTATTTTAGGATCGCTCATGTTCGCCAGAAAACTTCCATTATTGAAGGAAATGATTCGTCCAATATACGTCAGAATGGGCATCATTCGGAGGTAGTGCCAGGAAGTCTTTCAGCAACAAAATGAGCTAATCCAAAAAGAGAAGAAGACGTGAAAGGGAGACTTTTTACCCAGTTTCGGTGAGGGATTCTAATATCCCCTTAAGGTAGCCGATGCTTCGGCTGGCAATGGTCTGGGGATCGGGGTCGAAGTGATAGACTTCCACGGAGAGGTAACCGCGATAGTTATTCTTGATCAATGTTTTCAAAATGGGCATAAATTTAGTTTCCCCGAAACCGGGCCCTCTTCCATTGGCATCATTGATATGGACGTGGCAGAGCATCCTTGAATCCAGGGCCTGGATGAGGGCTTCTGTCACCGAATTTTCCTGAGCCAATGCATGGCGGCAATCGAAAATCATTTTAAAATTTGGATGCCTAATCTCTTTCACCAAGCGGAGGGCTTCCTCCACTGTATTGATGAAGTTTGTGGAGATCCGTGAGAGAGGCTCAATACAGTAGATCACATTCCTTTTTCTCGCAGTCTCAAGGCATGCCTCAAACGTCTCCCGAGCCCGGTTCCAGGATTCTTTGAAATCCCATTCATGCTGGATTGTCCTCTGGTGAGGGGAACCATGAATCAGGAGCTTGCCACCGATATCCGCGCAGAAATGGATGAGCGCCTCCATATACTCCTGGGTGCGTATACGGATGATCTCATCAGGATGGTTAACGGAAAGTCCCTCAGGTTTTACCAGCAGCCAGTGAAGGCCGACAATTTCGATACCACTCTTTTCAGCCGTACGCTGGATTGCTTTCCGCCTTGGCAGTGATATTTCTGTCACAGAATCTGCTAATGTGTAAGGGGCAATTTCAACCCCGTCGTAACCCAATTGGGCTGCATACTCGAAGACTCTTTCAATCGGCCAGCCTTGAAATAGTTCGTTGCAAATAGAGATCTTCATTTAACTCTCTTTACCCGGTTAGAAAGTCTCACCGTTTGTGGCAGGGATGCAGAAAAAAAGGTTCATTCCTTATTGAGGAGGGGATTCAAAGCCCCACCCTTTCTAACGGGGTTTCCTCTTCCTTTTTTTGATCTGCCTTTTTGACTTTTTTTCTCCTTGGTTCGCTGTTTTTTTCTAACGAGGGTCTGAAGATGAGAAACCATCTCTCCTCGGAAGGTATCGTAGGCCGATTTGAATTCAGTAAGGGTTTTCTGAACAGGGCCGAATGTTGGCCAATCCGAGGGCTTCAAACCCTTTAAACCAAATTCCTCTAAAATCCCTACCTCTTTAAAGGTTTCTGCTAATTCAGAATTGATTTGAAAAGCCTTTTGGAAATCTTCTATCTGATTTAACTGTTCGAGGATCTCAGAGGGGAAGGTATGTGAAATGGACTCCTCAACCTCTTTTAAATTGAATTGGGGTTCCTCAGCCATTCTTCTCACATTCTCCTGATGGTCTGGAAATTCAGTATGTACAAGGTTTCGAGAGGAAAGGGTCCAATAAGTATCAAATGGCTTTCGTTTGGAGGCAGGGAGGTAGTGGATCCGATTCATGATCCATCGAACCTGGTCCTGGGTGAGACCCTGTTTCTTCATCAGATGAGCCGTCCATTTTTCTCGATTGGTTTCGGAGAAGAAAATCGACCAAACTCTTCTGGCTACGAGCGTTCCTGATTTTTCAATGACTTCCTCCCACTGCTGAAGCGATTCTTTCGAAACACCCTCCCTCAAGGCTTCAAAGATCGGTTCATTGATTTTCTTCTGCCCATGAGCGAAGCGGGTGACTGCCCAAACCTTTTCTTCATAATTTTTCGCTTTGGAGACTTTCTCCTTTGTCCCGTTTGCCTCTGAGAGACGTATGATTTTTTCGATCGCCCTCTCTTCACCGATCTTCTTTCTCAACTCTTTAAATAATTCCTCCAGTTTTATCTCTCTCAAATGGCTTTCCAGGCGTCCGCCCATATTGGTCATGTAGAGTTGGGTCGGCCGGATTCCCTTTCTGATGGCTCCAACCATTCCTTCCATCTCTTCAAGAATGAGCGTCGCCTCCTGACTCACGCTGTAATCGACGGTAATATTAGAACCAAACCCGAAGGCATTGATGGTTCGAGTGATGGTCCTGGCTGCAGGGGAGGTGGCAGCAACCTTGATAACCATATTGGGTCTGCCTCTTTCACCCTGAATCCGATAACCAGCCAATAGGTAGGCATCATAGATGGAAAGATTTTCTGAGGCCAAAGAAAAGGCCCTGAAGACATCTCGAATGCTTTCCTCTATGAGGTGGGCGATGTTCGGATTGAGTTGAAAACTGACCACTCCCCCTCCAGAGGTCTCATGAAGGTTGAAGAAGATGGGGCGGAAGACATGGAGATTGTCCCAGAGCGCGAGAAGGGTTGCGAAAAGGGTAATGTCCTCTGCATAAGTCGATGGTTTGGCAGACCACTGTTTAAAGTTTGGATGGTTTTTTACTTCTTCTCTGAATGTCTCGGTAAGGCCGGGTTCGTCCTGATAGGCTCTGGCGGCTAAAACCGGATTTGTAGAAACTTGTTCAAAGCCAAGGTGTCTCAGCCATCTCAGACCGAGGGCATAATCATTGCCAAACTTACACCTTCCTTCCTTCACCATTTTGTAGTAGATATTTCCCTTGATCTCCGCCTCCGCCCCTTTCAGGAAATCAACCAGGATTTTCTTTTGAAAGTCCAGATGGCCTTCAATTCGTTGAGCTGTTTTGGCTACCATGCTGGCGCCCTTCTGGACTCTTTTCATCCCTGAAAGCCATTTTTTTATGACGGCAATGGAAATTGAAAATCGTTCCTCTTTTTGCTCAAGATTCTCCCACTCTTCTAAGACGTTCAGGATATAGAGGAGACAATCCGACTTCTCTTCTTCGCTGAGCCAACGGCTTTCAAGCCCATAGAAGTTAAGTGCTATCTCGATCAAGACTTCGTAGGCATATTGACGAAGAGTTACTTTTTGATTGAAAAATTCTTCTGCATCATCGTTGACCGGCTTGGACAACACAAATAGGGTGTTCAGTTTCTGTATCACTCCGCTGACGATTTTGGGGAGAAATCCATTTATTTCGGGAAAAAGGAGATGGTCTGCCGCGAGACAGGTCTGCCCCATTTGAGTCAGTTGTAAGAGATGAGCGACATGGTCATCCGTGATGGGTGGTTTTTTGTCGAGTGAAAGTTTTTCAGGAATACTGGAATCGACTATTTTTTGGATAGCTTCTTGCGTTACATCTCTCATGATCCTTCTCCTAATCTCCCCCCTCCCCTCTTTAGTGAAGAGGGGGGAATTTCCCCCTTAGAGAAAACCTGCCTGCCGTCAGGCAGGAGGGGATGAATGGGGAATTTTTTCTACTCCAAGAGAATTTAAATGTTTTTCAATATGTCTCTCCAGTAAGGACCAATAGTCTTCTTCGTATTTCGACATCGTTTGAAAGAAACGATCTCTGAAAAGGTCCTTTCCATTTTTATCCTTCGCGTTGAGTAAATATCCATAAGTGATGTGGAGGAGTTGTCTCGCATCCTCTTGTTCTAAGAAAGAGGGAAGTTCCTGATCCTGAAGTGTTTCAATTTTGGGAATTCGGTCGAGGTCTGTTGTCACATGGTAAAGTTTGGATGCCTCTTTAAATATGGAAAGAGCAAATCGGTGCATTTCTCTATAGAGGGAAGGGTTTATAAGGGCAATCAGACGCATCGCCTCCAGCCAACTCGTCCCGGCTGTTTTCAAATGGAGACCTTTTTTAGCCATTTCTCCTATCATAGGGAATACTGAAAATTTATCACTTCCGGAATGAATGGAGATTTTATAATTCCCAAAATCCTGAGCGATCATCGCATGTTGATAGAACTGCTCCCGGAAGTCTTGCAAATCACCACGGTAATTTATCCCCTTTTGGAATTCTCCAATGAACCGAGGTGCAAGAGAATCGATGTGAATGCCTCTATAGTTCAATTCGATCATGAAGAAGAGATGGTTTTCTGGAGAAGTAGGGAAGGGCGTCTCATCGATAGAGATTTCAAAATCGATGGAGGTTCGGCCTCCCGATCGTGAAAGAATAAATTTGTAAACCTCTTCCGTGAAGTCGATGGCTTTATGAAAGAGGAGTACATTTCGTTTGAGGCTTTCCTCATCAAATTGAATGGAGAACCCTCCATGAGGAATCTTGAAAGTGAATTCCTTATTTAGAAAGAGATGGAAGAGCACCTTTGCATCTTCTTCATCAATTTCCTCCTTAAATTTGAGGCCCACACCTTCTGTGGAATACTGAAAGGCTGTTAAATTTAATTTTTCGGAAAGATCCAGAGTCACCATGGAAACACCTGCATCGAGGGCGTTTCTAACCTCCTGAATGGACTTCAGGTGATCTCCATCTGCCCCATATCCATCCTGATCATTCTCCTGAAAGACGGCCCATGCAGCATCCTTAATTACCTCTGCAAAATTTCTTCCCGTTTGGGTGTTCTCTCGGACAGACTGCTGGGCCAAGACCGGTCGAACCTGGAATTTTTGGATGGCCCGAATGTGTCCGGGAGTGGCTAACCCCAAGCGGTCTCCTGTCCCGATGGTGACGGAATGTTTGCGCAGGGAAGTTGGCTTTGTGTAGGGGAAAAGGGTCATTAAACACTCGGTATTTTCAGCAGAGAGATCACAGACCTTGAGCGTCGATGTATGGCGATGGCATTCTCCTTTAAAAGGGTCGGCAAGGACAGGGTCGTTCTCTCCCATGACCACCAATTTTTTACCGTTGGAAGTTCGGACTAACCCATACGTCAATCCATTCAAGGAAGAGAAAGATCTGGGGTAAATCTTGTGGAAGTCCATGGGGAATGATTGAAGGGATTTTAAAATATTTGAATGGACGGCACCCTGGTTGAGGTTATTCAATTTTAAATCCTTTCTCTTTTAACATCATTGCTAAAAGACCGTTCTGTCATTTAAAAATCCAATCCTTTACGAAGACTTTTGAATTATATCAGCGGGGTTTTGTACTGTCAAATTTCGATGATGGCTCCGTTATCTATTTCTTGACCCTTCAGCTTCACCTAAGCAAGATCAAACGCGCGCTCAGAGCTTGCCCTGAGCGAAGTCGAAGGGGTCAACCCCTGCGGTAGGCAGGGGTTGACTTTTTTGCCCTTTACCATAATAATCAAACCAATATGTGGGTCAAAGATGATTAGAGAAGGCGTAGCAACATTATTGAAGGAAATATTAGGCGTCGAGGAGATACCTTTTAATGTGCCTCCCCATCGAGAGATAGGGGACTTCTCCAGTGCGGTCTGTCTCTCCCTTGCAAAGGAAAGACGTCAACCCCCCATGGAGATCGCCAAGAAGACAATTGAACAATTAAGATTGAGATTGCCTCCCTATATTCAGGAGATCACCATCACGCCTCCTGGATATATTAATTTTAAAGTGGGTTGGCCAGTGTTGGCACAAGATTTAATTCCCCCAATCCTTAAAAAGGGAGACCTTTTCGGCCGCCCCTTATCGGTTACGAAAGAGAAAGTCTTCGTCGAACACACGAGTGTGAATCCTAACAAAGCCATGCACATCGGCCATCTTCGGAATGCAGTGTTAGGAGATACGGTGGCCAGAGTCTTCGAATGGCTTGGCTTTTCAACAGAGGTTTGCAATTATATCGATGATACAGGTCTCCAGGTGGTCGATGTGGTGACAGCCCTCCTTTACCTTGATCCCCCTTTCTTTACTGAAGGATCTCCCGATTTTATACCCATTTGGCAGAAGGTTCCTAAGGATCAACGCTTCGATTATTTCTGTTGGGATCTCTATGCCCGTTTTCAAAATGAAGTTGAAGGGAACCCATCTCTCCTTGGAAAAAGGGAGGAGGTTCTTCACAAGATCGAAGGGGGGTTCCATCCCATTGCTTCCTTTGCTAAGGAATTAGCCGAGAAGATTGTACAGGGCCATTTGGAGACGGTTGCTCAACTTTCCATCTTCTACCATCTCCTGAACTGGGAATCGGATATCATCCGGCAGGGTTTCTGGGAAGCCACATTCGAGCTCCTGAAGGAGAAGGGTGCTCTTCGATTCGAAACAGAAGGTCCGAACAAGGGATGCTGGGTGGTTCCGTTCGGTGGCATTGTTGAGACGGAAGAGGGAGTGAAGAGTTTAGATAAGATCCTGGTTCGATCTAATGGGAGTGTCACCTACACAGGAAAGGATGTGGCTTATCAACTCTGGAAGTTCGGTCTTCTCAAAAAAGATTTTTTATACAGACATTGGTCCATTCAGGCCAATGGGGAAGTGCTCTGGACAACGGCAAGAGAGGGGGATTCTGGTGATCTTCTTTCCCACCGTTTTGGCCACGCTGACAGAGTGATTAATGTGATTGATACAAGGCAGAGCTATCCTCAGCAGGTAGTCAGTGAGTGCCTTCGACAGATGGGTTTTGAGAAAGAGGCGGAAGAATCGATCCATCTGGCGTATGAAGTGGTCAACCTTTCCTCACAGGCTGCCCGCCTCCTGGGGATAGAGGAGGCCGATGAGAAAAAGACCCTTGCCATGTCAGGCCGATCTGGGACAGGGGTGAAGGCAAATGATTTTATCCAGAGGGTAAAACAGAAGGTGATTGAGAAAGCGGATCATCCTTTGGAAGAAAGTGTCGCATCTGCTTTAGCCTCGGCGGCCATCCGATACTATCTATTGAAATTTACCTTGGAAAGTCAGATCGTCTTCGATTTTGATGAAGCACTGAAGACGACTGGGGATACGGGGGTCTATTTAGAATACGCTCATGCCCGGGCCTGCAGTATCCTGAGAAAAGCTGAAGAGCGGAAGCTCGATCTTCAATGGCGAAAAGATTGTATTCCTACACAATTGACTGAAACGGAGAGAGATCTTTTAGATAGCTTTTCAGGTTTTTCTTCGGTTGTTACAAAAACCGGTAAAACCTTGAGGATTTCTCAATTAGCCGAATATGCCTTTGACCTTGCAACTTCATTTACCAATTTCTACGAAAACCCTGATCCAGGAGCGGATATCCAGACCCCGTTTATCCATCTTCGAGATCAGGATCTTCAAACCTTTCGGCTCTCCTTGGTCAAGGCATTCCAAAAGGTGATGGCCAATGGCCTCAACTTGATGGGAATGCCCGCGCTCGAAAGGATATAAAAAAGTTTTGAGTTCGGAGTTCAGAGTTCGAAGTTAAAACACTAAGCAAAAACGGACACGCCCTGCACCAGCACGGTACAGGGCACGAAGCACGCCTGCCTGCCGGTAGGCAGGGACACGGTCACGTTGTCCGAAAGGAAAGAGAAGAGCCCATGAGTCGAAGAAAGAGGAACTTGCCAAGAGGATGGTATCCTTGGGATGGAAAGGATTGTAAAAAAGAGATTGAGTCTTATTTAGAGGGATGGTCGACTCCTCCTGCTCTATCGATAAGAGGCTTGGGAGGGATTGTCCCCCATGCGGGATGGTATTTTTCTGGAAGGCTTGCTGCGAGGGTATTCCGTTCTTTAAAGTCTGAAAGAAAAGTAGAATTGGTTGTCATTTACGGAGGTCATTTGGCTCCTGAAGACATTCCCCGAATTGTGGCGGAGGAATTTTGGGAAACTCCATTGGGTGACATAGAGATACATACAGACTTTGTAAAGAATCTGATGAAAAGAATTGAAACAAAGAAAGAGAGCCCTTCGAGCGGTGACAATACCATTGAGATTCAACTTGCCATGGTGAAACACTTCTTCCCTGAGGCAAAACTTTTAGCCATCCGATCGCCTCTCTCTCTTAAAGCCAAAGCCCTGGGAGAAGCAGTGGCTGAGATCGCAAGGGAAGAAGGGATTCACATCCTTGCCATCGGATCGACCGATCTGACGCACTATGGTCCGAATTATGGATTTTTAGCGAAGGGGATCGGGCCATCTGCGGTCGAGTGGGTGAAGAAAGAGAACGATAGAGGATTTGTTGATCGTGCATTGAAATTGGATATAGAAGGTCTTCTGAGTCACGCATTGGAGAATGATAGTGCCTGCAGTGCAGGTGCGGCAGCCTCTGCAATGGCCACATGCAAATCGTTGGGAGCAGAGAAAGGGATACTTCTTGATTACTACACTAGTTATGATGTTCTTCCTGATGAAAGTTTTGTGGGATATGCAGGGATTGTATATTAATACGAACGCACTTCATTCTTTTACATTGTCATTGCGAGCGATAGCGAAGCAACCTTGATTCTGAGGAAAGGCCGGAAGATGAGTCTTCGCAGTTTCACCATTTACGACATTTTCAAAAGGAATGCAAAGCTATTCAGGAACAAGACAGCAATCCTCCATGAAGATCAGGAGATCACCTACGGGGAATTATTTGAAAAAGCGAGGGCTGTTGCCGGTTGGTTAGGGGATAAAGGGATCGTTAAGGGGGATCGAATTGCAGTATTAACAAAAAACTGTCATCAGTTCTTTACCCTGATGGGTGGGATTGCCGCCTCAGGCGGAATGATGGTGCCCATCAATTTCCGTCTCTCAGCCGATGAGATAGGATATGTCCTTTCGGACATAGAACCGTCGATGCTCTTTTTTGACCCCGATTTTGAAAAGACGATTTCCGTCCTTCCTTCTCCAAAAGAACGTATCACATTTGGCCCTCCAGGAGGGAACTTCTTCTCCTTTGATTCTCTCTTAAATTATGAACGAGGAAGTGCTGTTTCATTAAGCGATCATGATCCCTTTATGATTATGCCTACAGCAGCCGTTCAAGGGAGACCTCGCGGGGCTCTACTCACTCATAGAAGCCTTATTTCCTGTTCCATCCAAACAGCAAGTACAGTCCGTCTGAACCATCATGACGTCTATCTGAATATCCTCCCCTTGTTTCACATTGCAGGTTTTGTCCTTGCCCTGACGACAATGCATGCAGGAGGTAAAAACGTAGTTCTCTCAAGATTTGATCCGAAAACGGTAGTCCAAATGATTGATCAGTTAAACGTAACTGTCATGGGTGACTTTCCGCCCATTCTTAGCCAATTGCTCGATGAACAATCAAAAGGAGAAGCGACTCTTTCTTCTTTAAAGAATGTATTGGGTGTGGAAGTTCCTGATACGGTGAAGAGATTTGAAACCCTCGGCCATGGCAGGTTTTGGCTTGCCTATGGCCAGACAGAAACAATGGGATGGACATGCCTCTGCCCAAACTCAGAAAGACCTGGCTCAGCAGGAAAACCAGGCCCTCTGGTGGATTTAAAGACCGTAGATGAATTTGATCGGGAGGTTGATACAGGAAAACCCGGTGAGATCGTGATCCGGGGTCCTCTGGTATTCCAAGGATACTGGAGAGAAGAGGAATTGGCAAAGCAGACCTTTCGAGAAGGTTGGCATCACACAGGGGATATAGGTCGTGTGGACGAAGAAGGTTACCTCTGGTTTGTGGGCCGGAAAGCAGAGAAGGAGTTAATCAAACCCGGTGGGGAGAATGTCTATCCCGTAGAGGTCGAAAAAGTGATTCTTGAACATCCCAGCATTCATGAAGTTTCAGTGATCGGGGTTCCTGATCCCAAATTTGGAGAGGGAGTTAAAGCTGTTTGTGTTTTAAAGCCGGGGGCACGATTATCGGAGAGAGAGCTCATCGATTTTGTAGTTAGCCGAATCGCCCGCTATAAAAAACCAGGATATATCGAATTTGTAGATTCTCTGCCCAAAAGGGAAGATGGTTCTATTGATAGAGAAAAGGTTAAAACAATGCACGGGGGTGAGTCATCCCAAGAAGGAAAATCATGAATTTCGATTCGAAAATTTCAGAACGATATCAATAACGCCTTTTCCCTCCGAAATCCGACCGCCCTCCTCCTTTATAGCCGCCTCGTTCCCCGGACTTTCCCCGGTCAGGGCGAGGATGTGCCTCGTTAATATTCATCTGACGACCGAGGACTTCCTTTCCATTAAGGTTCTCAATCGCTGCCTGAGCTTCAGCCTGGTTGGGCATTTCAACGAAGCCAAACCCTCTGGATTGACCGCTGTACTTATCTTTAATAACCGTTATGGAACTTACCTGGCCGAAGGGTTCAAAGGCCTGCCGAAGGTTTTCCTCTGATACGTCAAATGATAAATTTCCCACATAGATATTCATGTCGCTCTCCTTTTTTAATATTCGACGAAACTCTTCAATTTCTCGGCCCGACTGGAATGTTTCAACTTCCTTAAGGCCTTCTCCTCAATCTGCCGGATCCGCTCTCGGGTAACATTGAAGTCCTGTCCCACTTCCTCGAGGGTATGGTCTTTCTTCTCCTCGATCCCGAACCGCATTCTAAGAATCTTCTCTTCCCTTTTGTTCAACGTAGAAAGGACTTTTTGAGTCTGCTTTAGCAAGTTGGAGTTGATGGCCGCATCCTGGGGGGAAATGCTCCCTTTATCCTCGATAAAGTCCTGTAACCGACCATCCTCCTCCTCGCCGATAGGGGTTTCGAGTGAAATGGTTTTTTTGCCAATCCTTAAAACCTTCTGCACATGATCCATAGAGACCCCCATTTCTTTGGCAATCTCCTCAAGAGTGGGCTCTCTTCCAATCTGCTGAACCAGGGTTCGTGAGGTTCGGTTCAGTTTGTTGATCACCTCGATCATGTGGACGGGGATGCGGATGGTCCGGGCTTGATCGGCAATAGCCCGCGTCATCGCCTGACGGACCCACCACGTTGCATACGTACCGAACTTATAGCCCCTCTGGTATTCGAACTTGTCCACTGCCTTCATTAATCCAATATTGCCCTCCTGGATCAAATCGAGAAACGCAATCCCCCGATTCAAGTATCTCTTGGAGATGGAGATAACTAATCTCAAATTGGCCTTGATCAATTCAGACTTCGCTTCCTTGACTTTGGCCTCTTCTTTCTCTATGGCCCTCAACGCCTCTTTGAGCCGATCTTGAGAGAGGCCGCATTTCACCTCCATCCTTCGTACCTTCCGTCTGGCATTCCGGGCACTCCTGTTCATTTCCTCTAAATCCCCTATCTTGAGACCTTCCTTGGAAGAGAAATAGAGACGTTTTTTGCTCGTTTTTTTCTTTATCATCTTCAAGGACTTTCTGACTTCCTGGATGGAAATCCCCCAATCCTCCTCGAATTTTTTTACTTCCTTTTGAGCCTTATCCATCTGAATGTCCCACTGTTTCAACTTCTGGACAATTCTGTCAATCTGCCTTTGCCTCAGATTGATCCGTTTAAAGGTATTAAATATCTCAGCCTGTTTCTTCCAGATCTGCTCTTGAATCTTCTTTTTAGAACCTCCTTTCTTTCTCTTACATAACCTTCCTTGGAGAAGTCGAAGTTTCCCTTTTCCCTTCCTGATTTTATTGATTAAATGAAGGACTCTTTTCTTATGCAGCTGTTCTTCTTTAACATTCGTCCCTTCATCATCGATATCATTGGTCACGTCTCTTATCTTGGTTCTTCCTTCATGGAGAGCAGCCCCAAGGTCGATGATCTCCCTGATTGCGATAGGGGAGTTGAGCACCACGCTTAATACCTCCTGCTGTCCACTTTCGATCCTCTTGGCAATCTCCACCTCTCCTTCCCGGGTCAACAGGGGGAACGATCCCATCTCCTTCAGGTAGATCCGAACAGGATCGATCGCCTTTCCATGAACCCCCACATATTCAACCTCAGCGATTTCCTCCTCTTCCATTGCTTGGGCCTGGTCATTCTCCATTTCGAATCCCGGAAGCTCATTGAATATATCAATATCCAACTCTTCGGATAGGATCAGGGCATCGTCGTCCTGACCCTGGAGGGACTCAGATTTATAGGATTTTTTTGGAATCCGTACTTTCAAACTCATTTGTTTAGAAAGGTTTTTTGGATTTCTTCCCATTGAATAAAAAACCGCCAAAAAGTTGTTTAGAATTCTTTGCGGCTTTCGCCCTTTCGTGAATTTAATCGACTCTTTACAACTAATTTTGATTACTTATATCCCAATCCCCACTAAATAGCAAGAAGAATCGTAACATATCGGAATGATTCAGTTTATCCGTCTTCACAGAGGGACACAGACTTAGCTCGCAGATCGATGCCTGGGGGTATCCTCGAAGCTCGTTAAGAGTGGAGAGAGTTATGCTTTGGCGGATTCCCCACTCCGAAGCATGTGGAAGTGCCGTGGGGTTTTACCCCGTTAGAAATAATGCTCCGCTGTTCTGCAGCGGGGTTACATTTTAAAACAATTCCGGCGGGGTTTAATGCCCCGCTGGAATTTCTAACGGGGTTTACTCTTTTTCTAATTTTTTTTTCTTGAAGCATTACGAAGATCATCAAGAAATTTAGGAGGAATTTTGTAGCCTAAATCTTGTGCCTTTTTAATATCCTCCAAAGATTTATCGTATTCTCTTTTTAAGTAATAAGCTCTCCCGCGATTATAATAGGCCTCAGCAAACCTTGGGTTTATCTCAAGAGCTTTGTTGTAATCAGAGATGGCCTGATCATATTGACCTTTTTCACAGTAGGCATTTCCCCGGTTGTTGTAGGCTTCATCAAACTTTGGGTTTATCTCAAGAGCTTTGTTGTAATCGGAGATGGCCTGATCATATTGACCTTTGCGCCGATACGCAATTCCCCGATTGCTGTAAGCCTCATCAAACCTTGGATTTATCTCAAGAGCCTTGTTGTAATCGGAGATGGCCTGATCATATTGACCTTTTTCCAAAAAGGCAATTCCCCGATTGTAATAGGCCTCAGCAAACCTTGGGTTTATCTCAAGAGCCTTGTTGTAATCGGAGATGGCCTGATCATATTGACCTTTATCCTTATAGACATTTCCCCGACTGTTGTAAGCGTAAGCAAACTTTGGGTTTATCTCAAGAGCCTTGTTGTAATCGGAGATGGCCTGATCATATTGACCTTTACCCCTATAGGCTTTTCCCCGATTGTTGTAAGCCTCAGTATACTCTTGGGTTTATCTCAAGAGCCTTATTGAAATCAGAGATGGCCTGATCATATTGGCCTTTATCCGCGTAGACAATGCCCCGATGGTTGTAGGCATAAGCATACTTTGGATTTATTTTAAGAGCCTTATTGAAATCAGAGATGGCCTGATCATATTGGCCTTTATTCCCATAGGCAATTCCCCGATTGCTGTAGGCATAAGCAAACATTGGGTTTATCTCAAGAGCCTTGTTGTAATCAGAGATCGCCTGATCATATTGGCCTTTTTCCATATAGGCCATTCCCCGATTGTCGTAGGCATAAGCATACTTTGGGTTTATCTCAAGGGCCTTGTTGTAATCAGAGATGGCCTGGTCATATTGACCTTTATCTGCGTAGGCAATTCCCCGATTGTTGTAGGCATAAGCATACTTTGGGTTTATCTCAAGAGCTTTGTTGTAATCGGAGATGGCCTGATCATATTGGCCTTTTTCCCTATAAGCCATTCCCCGATTGTTGTAGGCATAAGCATACTTTGAATTTATCTCAAGAGCTTTGTTGAAATCGGAGATGGCCTGATCGAAAAAACCTTTCTCCCTATAATCCATCCCTCGGTTGTTATAGAATTCAGCATCCTTTGGTTCACTCTGTTTTTCTTGAGCAAGGGAATAGGAGAATAAACAGAATAGAACGATTGGCAGGATAATCCAATTTGCCTTCATTACACTATTCTTCATGGTTCCCCTTAAAAAACAATCTTGCTACGAGATTAGCTTTTTTCAAATAGTTGTTATTGGTAACTTGGTTATCAAGAAATATCGGTTTTGTCAATCGAATAATAATCTAAAAACATTTTTGAGAGAAATTGAGTGGAAAGGCGTAGGTAGGAGAGAGCAATAATATCTTTTTTCCACGTCGACTCATGAACCCCAAATTAGGGTTTCATATATTTTTCTTACCCATACATATATCCTAAAGAAATTAGGGTGACAAAAAACAAGATTAACGCAATTACAAACTTTTCCATCTCATTTTACCTCCATTTTTAGTTCTTCTCTGATTCTAATTATTTATATTAAGCAATATTTATGCCATACATAATATGATATAATTTATCGAAAAAATTGAATAATATTAAAAGACACTTTCTAAGTCTGGTAATAATTTTGTCACCTTTTTGCAATTTTGTTCTATCTCCATCGTTATCCAATTCCCATTGACACCCTGTCCCTCGTTTAATACACTTCTATTGAAACTGAAACTTTCCGTTATTATCCGTGGGCAGGTATGCGGTGAGGAGAGTTGCCAAGGCTATGGAGCAAAGAATAATGAGAAGCCGCTCATAATCAACAATGAGAAATTGGCTTTGGTCTTTCAAGGGCTTTGAGTAGTGAAGATGGAAAGAATAACAGCAATTAATTCTTCGTTCTTCTTAGTCATAAGAAGTTCTTTACTTTGGTAGTCTTCTTGACACGTGTGGTTCAACCGGAGGCTTTTTATTTTTCGGTGAAAGGAGATAAGTAAAGGTGCTAAATGATCAACGGGCTCTGCGAAGGGCTTTTAGAGACGTACGGAAAATATATTTCCCAAGATGGGATCTCAGAGGCCAATGGACTGTTAAGAAAGTAAAACATTTACCCATCTCAGCTCCGGTAATTGCTCATACCAATCATTCTTTAAAAACTATTTTTGTCAATTATCTGCCAAATAATAAGAATAGTTTGTATTGTTTATTGATCCATGAAATCTGTCATGCTATCACTTCGGGCCAACATAATAAAAGGTGGGAAAAAAGAATGATGAAATCTGCTGATAAGGCAACAAAAATGGACAATATTCAATTAGCCAAATTAATTTATGAGGACTTGGACAATGTCAAAAAGGCATATTTGGAATTATAAATGAGATGAATCGTCCGAACTACCCTTTACTCTTTTCAAAAGACTCATCCTTTGCATTGTTCTCAATGCTTTTATCAATGTACTTTTCTCCTTAATTATTTAATGAAAATTTATGTCTAATCGGGGTCGTTTGTCAATTTTTTAAACCACCCTCTTCAAGAGAAGAACTAAAAACAGAATAATTGACAGTTTCTGTAAAATTATGATAGATAATTTCTAATGGAGGGGCGATTAGCTCAGTTGGATAGAGCGTTGGTCTCCGGAATCAAAGGCCGTGGGTTCAACTCCCGCATCGCCCACCAATTATTTTTAATCTTGCTTTCTATGGGTAGAAGTTTATGAGAAAATGGGGCGGTCTTCTTTTATCGATGCTTATCATTGCTATATTGTTTTTGATCCCCACTGCTTCCGACATTTTCAGACCTGCCACAGATGAAAGGGCAGGTATAGAGAAGCCCAGGATTTTCCTCACCCAGGATACGGAGAAGGAAGGAAAAGGAGATACCTATTCCATTGCGCTTCTGAAACAAATGAGAGAAAAAGTGGATGAATGGCTAAAATCACTCAATGAGAAGATTGAGAGAGAGGATATTACCCGCTTTGAAGTTCGGTTTTATGAATTCTTGAGAAATATCTTGGAATGGGTGAAAGAGAAGATTGATGCGAAGATTGGGTCTTCGGAAGAACAGAGACCAGAAAAGAGAGAGAAAGGGGGATTATTTCGAGAGACTCGTCAGAGAGTTTTTCTACTTTTCGAGACAGGATGAAAGAAGAAAAGGTATTTATTCCATCAGGAGCGATTCAATTGGAGGGCCTCATCAGTATCCATGAGGCCTTCTCTTTTAAAGGCGGGGTGATTTTTTGCCATCCTCATCCACAATATGGCGGGGATATGAATAATTTTGTCATCACCACGGCTATTAAGGCAGCATCTCAAGAGGGCTTCTCTACTCTTCGCTTTAATTTTAGAGGTGTAGGTGAGAGTGGAGGATCCTATGGAGAGGGGATAGGGGAGAGGGAAGATGTTGAGGCTGTGGTCGAATACTTCAGTACGAAACTTAAAATGAATCATCCTTCACTTATTCTTTTAGGATATTCTTTCGGAGCATGGGCAGGTCTTCCTGTTGCCATTCAGGATGAGAGAATCGATGGGATGGTGACCATCGCTCCACCTCTTGATCTCTATGATTTCGGATTTATGTGGGGATGCAAGAAGAAAAAACTTTTCATTGTAGGAGATCGGGACCTATTCTGTCCTGCCTCCTTATTGGAAGAGTGGTATCATTATCTCGAAGAACCGAAATCCTTGACTATTATTCCGGGTGCAGATCATTTCTTCTCTTTTCATACCCATTTGCTTACCCAACCGCTTCGTGAATTTTTCAAAATGAAAAATTCACAGTTCTAAGTTCAGAGTTCGTAGATTTAAAATCATAGACTCCGTACTCCGAACTAACTACTCCGAACTATCTTTTCAATAGCCCAGCCACATCGATAGAAAAGATGCCGAATCGAATAAGTCCGAGTTGTCCTTTTCATTGCCTTCCGAATCATTACATCTTCTCCTGCATAGGATAAGAAGAAACGCCAACGATCCGTTCGGTTGATCGGTAGTCCAAAACGCTTCCATTTCTCTACAGAACGGTTGAGGCGAAGGAGGTTTTTCATCCTTTCCCTAATAGAGAGGGTTCTTTTCCTGAAGGAACGATCAAAATCGATAAGGAAAAGTTGATCCCCTGCCACAAGAATATTTTTGAGCTGGAGGTCGCCGTGGAAGAACCCCAATTGATGGAATTTTCGAAGGAGAAGACCAGCCAATCGAATCATTTTTCTTTTAAGGACGATTTTTTCATGAGAAGGACGAGTCCCGATTTCCCCAAAATATTGAATGAGATCCTTGGAATGAGGGATTTCTAAAGAGAGAAAATAAGCCTGATAGAGAGGCCAGAGAATAAATCGATGGATGGCAGCAATAGGCTGAACGGTTGGAATTCCGGAGGATCGAATCTCCTCTGTTATGGCCAGTTCCCGAGATGATCTCGAACCGAAGAGATAGAGGCTTCGATTAAAATTTCGGAATAGGCCCCCATGAAGATATTGGCGGAGGACCACTCGTTCGCCATCTCGAATAGGAATGGAGGGGTGGAGTGTCCTCCCTTTTAAATAATTGGAGGATTGGCGGGATCTTTTGAGGAAGGTTCCAAAATCTTCGATCCCCTGTTGAAGAAGTAGATTTTTATATTCTTCTTTAATGAGGAAAGAGATCTTGCCTTTTTTAATGAAAGAGAATGAGAAAGGGGTAGGAATGCGTGTAAACATTTTGAAATTAAGTTAAAGGAATCCATCCGTTTTGTCAACACGGACGGCTATGAATTCAATATTTGACAAGGGTTGAGCTTTATTATAATTTTATTAAAACATATCTCATAAAGATAGGAGAATTTCGTGGAATATGAACCGGTCATTGGTCTGGAAGTGCATGCTCAGCTTCTCACCCGATCAAAGATGTTTTGCGGATGTTCCACTACCTTTGGGGAAGAGCCGAATACCTTAACCTGTCCTGTCTGCACTGGACAACCTGGTTCGCTACCTGTGGTGAATCGGAAGGCGGTCGAATTTGCAATCAAATTGGGACTGGCGACCAGCTGTCGAATTACCCCTTCCAGCCTCTTCGCCCGTAAGAACTATTTTTATCCTGATCTCCCTAAGGGGTATCAAATCTCGATGTACGAGTTTCCTTTGGCTGTGGATGGTTTTATCGAAATCGTCAACCAAGGTCAGAAGAAACGAATTAACATCATTCGAATTCATATGGAGGAAGATGCAGGGAAATTAAAACACGGTGAGACGCCTGCGACGGCTTCATTCAGTTATGTTGATTTCAATCGAACCGGCGTTCCTTTGGTTGAGATTGTGAGCGGACCCGATATCCGATCCCCACAGGAAGCAGGTGACTATTTGAGAGAACTTCGAGCTATTCTGCAATATCTTGAAATATGTACCGGAAACATGGAGGAGGGGAATTTTAGATGTGATGCCAATGTCTCTGTCAGGCCAAAAGGCCAAAAGGAATTTGGAACAAGAACGGAATTGAAGAATATGAATTCCTTCCGACATGTGGAGAAGGCATTGGAATATGAGATCAAACGTCAGATCGCAGTGTTGGAAGATGGTGGAGTGGTCCTCCAGGAGACAAGGCTCTGGGATGTGGACCAGGGCATCACGGCTTCGATGAGGGGAAAAGAGGAAGCTCATGACTATCGCTATTTCCCAGATCCGGATCTTGTTCCTTTACGGATCAATGAGAAATGGATTGAAGAGATTCGGAAAACTCTTCCTGAGCTTCCTGCCGAAAAGAGGGAACGATTTATTAGACAGTATGAAATACCCGAATATGATGCTGAGATACTCACCTTAACTAAACCGTTGTCAGCCTATTATGAGGAAGCTATCAGTCTCTTTCCGGAACCCAAGACGGTGAGCAACTGGATGATGGGAGAACTCCTTAGAGAGCTGAAAAGAGATGAAAGGGAGATCGATCAATGTCCGGTAACACCTCAACATCTGGCAGAGATGCTTCAAATGGTTAAGAAAGGGACGATCAGTGGAAAGATCGCCAAGGATGTCTTTGAGGAGATGTATCGAACAGGTGAGCGTCCAACCAAGATTGTGAAGGAGAAAGGGTGGACCCAAATTCTTGATGAGGCTGAGATCGAACGGGCCATCCAGAGGGTGGTGGAGACCAATCCAAAACTGGTGGAGGATTATCAAAAGGGGAAGGAGAAACTCTTTGGTTTCTTCGTGGGAGAGGTGATGAAGGAGACCAAAGGGAAGGCCAATCCAAAACTGTTGAATGAACTACTCCGCAAGAAATTAAAAGGTTGAGGTTAAGGTTTAGGTTGAGCCAAATCTGTGTAATCGGGCTTTGGTAATCGGTGTAATCACATTATGAAATTTAAAACGATTGAGTGGAAGGGAGACCGAGTGAGACTCCTCGATCAGAGGAGGCTTCCCAATGAAGTCCGATACATCGATTGCAAAGATGCTTCTGCTGTAGCGCAGGCCATTCGGAATATGGCGATCCGCGGAGCACCAGCGATCGGTGTGGCTGCGGCAATGGGAATTGCCCTCGCCGCAAAAAAAATTCGATCCCATCAGCCTGACGTCTTCCGCCAAATCGTTGAGAAGGTTTGCAATCAGATGAGGCAGACCAGACCCACAGCAGTCAATCTCTTTTGGGCTGTGGATCGAATGAAAAAGGTGTTAGATCAGGACGATTCTTTTAATGTCGAAGAGATAAAGGTGAGACTGGAAGGGGAGGCACTCAAAATATTTGAAGAGGATATAGAAGTCAATCGGAGAATCGGCGAGAATGGGAAAATCCTCATTCATGATGGGGACGGAGTGCTTACCCATTGCAATGCAGGTGCTTTGGCTACGGCCGGCTATGGAACGGCTTTAGGTGTGATCTATGCGGCTTGGGCCGAAGGGAAACGGTTTCGAGTATTTGTGGATGAGACAAGGCCTCTGCTTCAAGGATCGAGGTTAACCGCCTGGGAGTTGACTCATGAAAAGATTCCTGCCACGGTTTTGACTGATAATATGGCAGGGTGGTTGATGAAGAAGAAAGAGATCACCCTTGTTCTGGTGGGTGCAGACCGGATTGCTCAAAACGGAGATACCGCTAATAAGATTGGAACTTATGGTCTTGCTGTTCTATCCAAGTGGCACGATATCCCTTTTTATGTGGCGGCTCCGACCTCTACAATCGACACCTCCTTGGCCTCTGGAAAGGAAATCCCTATTGAAGAAAGATCAAGTGAGGAAGTAACTCATTTTCGAGGAAGACGAATTACTCCAAAAGAGATCAAGGCTTTCAATCCCGCCTTCGATATTACCCCCCATGACTTGATTCATGGTATCATTACGGAAAAGAGGATTGTTCGGAAACCCTTCGATAAGAATTTAGCAAAGATGTTTGCGGAAGAAAGGGTTCAAGGAGGCAAGTGATTTTCTATTTTGAATTCTTAATTCGGTGTCCAGAGTATTTGACTGTTTTTAAACTCCGAACTCTTGTACGGAACGGTTTCAAACCGTTCCCTACCCAACTACAAACTTCCAAGAGGGCCTGATGAGGAAGCCTATCATCACCCTCCTCACCGATTTTGGGATAAAGGATCATTATGTTGCTTCGATGAAGGGGACGATTTTGAATATTAATCCCTGCTGCACTCTCATTGATATCACCCATCACATAACCCCCCACGACATAAAAGAAGGAGCCTTTATCTTGGGGAATGCTTATTCTTCTTTTCCGAAGGGAACGATCCATCTTTCTGTGGTCGATCCAGGAGTAGGAGGTTCACGGAAACCGATTCTTATTGTAACAACAAACTATTTTTTTGTAGGTCCGGATAATGGCCTCTTCACCTTTGCTCTAAAGAGAGAGAAGGTAAAAAAAGCGGTTGCTTTAACCAACCAAAAGTATTTTCTTTCTCCCGTGCGTAACACTTTTCACGGGAGGGATCTCTTCGCCCCAGTCGCTGCTTACCTCTCTTTGGGTGTCAAGCCTGGAGCCTTTGGTCCTGAACTCAATTCTTGGGTAGAGATTGATTTTCAAAAACCTATGATAAAAGAAGGGCGATTGATAGGAGAGATTCTCCACATCGATGCTTTTGGAAATCTCATCAGCAATATTGATGAAAAACAACTATTCCATTTTGTCAAAGATCATTCCTTTGTGATTAAGATAGGAAAAAGAACCATCCTAGGTTTGAAAAAAGGATACTGGGAAGGAAAGAGAAATGAGCTCATGGCACTCATTGGAAGTGGAGGTTTTTTAGAGATCTCAATCAGAGAGGGCAATGCCCTAAAGAGGCTGAAGGGTAAGAAAGGAGATAAGATCCATATTAGTCTATTGTAAATTGCAGATTGCAGATCGCAGATTGAAGAATCTAAAATATGAATCTGAAATCTAAAATTTTAAATAGGGAGTAAGTCATGATATCTAAGAAAGCACAGGAGATTCCTCCCTTCATTGTCATGGATGTTTTAGAGAAGGCTCAGGAATTTGAGAGGATGGGAGAAAAGGTTATCCATATGGAGGTGGGGGAACCCGATTTTGATACCCCTAAGTGTATCAATGAGGCCTGTTATCGATCGATCTGTGAGGGGAAGACTCATTATACACATAGCCTCGGTTTGATCGAACTAAGGGAGGCGATCGCAGAGGATTACTTAAAAAAATACCAGGTGAAGGTTTCTCCAGAGCAAATTCTTGTAACCTCAGGAACCTCTCCGGCCTTGCTTCTTCTCTTCGCTGCCTTGTTAGAGCCCAATGATGAAGTGATCCTCTCAAACCCTTACTATCCCTGTTATCCCAATATCATTCGGTTTGTGGAAGGATTGCCGGTCTTTGTTGAAGTTTTTGAGGAAGAGGGCTTCCAGTATCTTCCTGAGATGATCGAAGAAAAACTCAGCCCGCGGGTCAAGGGGATCATGATCAATTCACCTTCCAATCCGACCGGAAATATAATGAGCCCAGAAAGGATGGCGAAGATTGCTCAATTTTCTCCCTTTATCATTTCTGATGAGATCTACCATGGGTTGGTCTATGAAGGGAAGGCGCATTCGATTCTTGAGTTTACAGATCGTGCCTTTGTCATTAATGGTTTCTCAAAACTCTATGCGATGACTGGGTGGAGGCTGGGATATGTGATCGCTCCAAAAGAGTTCATCAGACCCATGCAGAAGATCCAACAGAACCTTTTCATCTCTGCGAGTTCTTTTGCACAATGGGGAGCTCTGGTTGGTCTTAAAGAAGCTCAAAAGGATATTCAGAAAATGAAGGAGACCTATGACCGGCGACGCCGTTTTCTAATTCCAAAACTGAGGGAATTAGGATTTGGAATTACTGTGGAGCCCACTGGCGCATTCTATGTCTTGGCCAATGCAAAACGATTTTTAAAAGATTCCTATCGATTCGCCTTCGATATACTGAAAGAGGCAAAAGTCGGAATAGCACCAGGTATTGATTTTGGAACAAATGCAGAGGGATATCTTAGGTTTTCCTACGCCAATTCCATGGAGAACATCGAAGAAGGAATGAACCGTTTGGAAAGGTATTTGAAAAAATATCATTAACTGAAGAAATTCTTTAAGGTTACTGGGATCATATCCCTCCTTTACCAAAATTCCTCGTTATCTCAAATCTAAAAGCTCCTTTAGTGCTTTTTCTAAGGTAGAGAGATCTTTCGAAGAGAGTCTTCCTAAAATTTTCATAACAAGCCTTTGTTCAATCGTTGAGATAGCAGATTTAACAGCAGATGGTTTTAATAAGCCAGCACCTCGCCAATCTTCTATCAAAAATTCACCTATTCCGATATGGCTTCTTGTCTGACCAGTGAGAGCCATGATTACAATGTCTTGTGAAATATTGTTATAAGTATCAGAGCTTACAATGACTGCAGGACGCTTTTTTGTGGTGGTTTGATCGCTAAAAGGGAAAGGAACAAGGATAACATCTCCTTTATTATACCGTGTCATAAACGGAATCCTCGTCATTATCCCAGATTCTCTGGAAGGAAGCGGCAGACAACTCCTGAGAAGATCTTACGAGAAGGTCCCTTTCTCTTTTAATTTCTAAAAATTGAATAAAGTCAAAAACCTCTGCGAGGATATCTTCAGGCAATTTATCAATTTCTTTTTTGATCGATTCTTTATCTAACATTCCAATTCCCTCCTTTTAAATTCAATTATATTACCTGTTCTTTACTTTCTCAAGTCTCTTTTCTAAAAGTTCTATAAAAGTCAAAAATAACAGGGTCTCAACTTATGACAAACCTTAACTGATTGTTGAGACCTGACTCTCAGTCTCCTTTTTTGCAAACAGAGTAATCATTTTTTCGCAATGAATTTGTCAAATGTCAAGGGCACCAATCTACAGACCCCAATTTCCACCAATCTACAATCTGGCGTACCATGGCATAGAGCAATGCAAGGGCGTATGTGCGGACTCACCATGACAGCGGGGATCCTCTATGGGCCATATTCTGGCAAATATAAGTTCGGGGCGATGTCGAGCGATTCCCCTTCGGTGGCAAGGGATATCGCTAGGTCAATCGCCTCCTTGCACTGCTCGGACGTACAGCGGTACTTAGGGTCCAGATGGACAATGTCATTTCTATACCGTCGTACGTTGTCAATTTGCCTGTGGAGTTTGAAAGACAAAACGTCGGACAGTTCAAGAATATTGGAGACGACGCTAATATGGTAGTCTTGTCCATTGAGAAGAAGCTTCCTTCGGTCTGCATTTACGCGCTTGGTGCCGTCTGAGAACTTGCTATTCTTGGACGTGACCCAGGTCTCCCACTTTTCTTTTAGGACCGATTCTACTACGAACCAGGCCAAGACCAGGGACAATCCGTAGTGAGCGTTCTTATACTCTCCTATACTACTGGCTATAATTGACAGTCTTGTTCGCAGCTTCTGACTTGCAGCTACGGCGGTAAATCCTTGATTCAAGAGATCAAAGACCTCTTGCGAGACTACTTGTCGGCCTTCTGTCCTAAGGTGGTAGAGCCTGCGGGCCTCTGCAGACGCATGCGTCCTTGGATCTCGATCTGATGTTGGATCCATCCCGATGCCGTAACGCCATTGCAGCTGCACCACGCTTATTGGTTGCCCACGATGGACCGTGATGCGGAAAGCCTCATGAAAGGTAATTGGTACAAGCTCGATAGAATGCCGATTTGATACTCGCCGAATGCAGGAGTCTAGGACGAGGTAGAGCGAGTTTACGTAGTCAAGGTATTGTTCCCAGAACGATACCATATTGACCATCCTATCAGCCATAGAAGCATTTGACCGTGTAGGGGCGAAGTCGCGTTCTAACGTTGGGACAGACAGCATAATCATTCCGTCCCTGCATATGATTAGGTCATAATCTTGAGAAGTGTAGTGGAAGACCTGCTCAGACATTAGAGCATTAAAGTTCTTCATGTCCTTCAGATGCTCGTTGACGATGGGTTTCTCAGCCCAAAACTGAGGGATAGTGTAGAACCCAACGTATCTTTGGAGCATTAGATGTGCCCTTCAAACAGGCGTGTGTCAATAACCAGGATTATTGAGACCTGACCCTTAGTCTCCTCTTCGCCACAACTAGGCTTACCAAATAAGTGAGCGTTGATAATGCCTGCTGTTAAGCCCCGTTTGCAGATGTCACCGTATTTTGGCGAGTTCCTTCAAGCGATAATCAGACACCCTGTCAATGATCATCTTGAACAAGAAATCAGCGAGGTTGGTTGTTGAGTAAAACTTCTTATCGTCAAACCTTGCTCGCCAACCATATTCGTCAACATCTATCAAATCAAAATCGAATTCAAGCTTGCATATTTCGTGATATTTCCGTTCAAAGTCATCGTCTCTGTCTATCTCAATAAGATGTATGTAGAGACCGGAATCGATCAAAACGTTCGTGTACCTACGATGCCAATAGACTTTTAGGACAAAACCATAAGATGAAATACTCACGCCACCTTCCTGTTCCCGTTTAAAGGCAAGAGGAATCTCTTTATTTGACACACCGGGGATCGTTTCTTCAAGTCGGCTGTATAATCTTCTTGCCTCCTCATCTGCTGGTTTAATGGCTTTCTCCGATGACAAGAAGAATTGTCGTTTTTTAGCCGCTTGGATTTTCCTTTGAAGACGTTCAGTTCGTTCAGCCAAGGTTTCTTCCCGTGCTGTTCCACCTGCTTCTTCAACCCTTGCCTCAATAATGGCAGCAGCTGCTTCGATTCCCCAGCGTTTGAGTCCTAACCAAATTCTGGTCCTCGGATACCATTCGGGCCTAAGGGGTTGTTCATCCAAAGGAATTAGCAAGCAAAAGTCATAGCCATGATCGTATGCTCTGTCTCGGATTGCATCCTGCTCAATTCGTGTCCAAGGCGTGGTTCCCCATCCCTTGTTGTACAGAATGACCACAATCCTGGCCTGAGCACCGAAGACATTTTTGAGCAACACCTCACCGTTTTTGCCAACAAGATCGAGTTGGCGTTCGGAATAGACGAACGTTGCTAGTCTTTCTCGCAAGAGGTCGTTGATCTGGTTGACTGTTGATTCATCCTGTTGAAGAAATGAGAAGGCCACTTCGAATTTGAACTCTTCACTCATATCTCAGTCTGCGAATGGCGCCTAACGTTTGGCACACAGACGAATGTTTGCCGAGGGCGCGAGACTTGCGGCTGCAAGGCTCGTTACAGACAGCAAATGAGAAAGTCTTGTGAACGTCTGTGCGATTGTTATACGTAGTTGGTCGCTTAATATAATTGGCAGATCAATTCGCCTCTATCTTTAAATCGTTACCTGTATAGCCAAAGGTAGCCAACATATCAAAACAGATTTTCGCGACTCTGTTTGCATTCAAATTTGTTTCTACATAGATTTTTGAGTTATTGATTTTTTGCGGAGCCCTCAATTCATTTCCGGTAAGGCTAAAATAAGGGCGTTTCCGCCCGACTATATTCAACGTTTTGTCGAATTCATTTCTGTGGGTAGTATTAATAATTTCACACAAATTGATTAATAGATCCTTCCAAGACCTTACTTCATACTTTGAACCAAGAAAAGAAAAATAAGAAATGCTTTTTCCAGTATAATTACCTGTTGCTATTGATGTTGGCGGACGAGGAACAACCTCACGACGAGGAGGTGGAACGGGTCTGGTTGACGGTGTCGAAATAAGAAGCGCATCCTTATTTTTCAATAGAAAACGCTCAACGAGTTCTGTATCAGCTTTAAACCCACAAATTTTTTCAGCAGTTTCATTTATTAAATCGATAAGCAACTCATCAGCTTCTTCGATAATTTTATTCCAAGCTTTAGGTAAAGTTTCCTTCAATATGTTTATTTTCTGCTGCCCCCTGTAAATTGCTTCTGCATTTTGAATTGCCTTTCCGCTATTGATATTATCTCTGGATAAAAAATCAATAAATTTGGATGTCACATCCTCAGAGTCCTGCTGTAAAATGTCAATTGTATAGAATTTTCTTTGTTCCCAACTGCCTTCATTTAATGGAAGATAGAACGACCACGTAATGCCATTGGTCAAAATAGCAAGTTTGACACCTTGTTGAAAAGAGTAATTCAATAATTGTTCTTGGTGATCTTCTAATTCAATCCCTATTCTTTTTACTTCAATAAAAACTTTGTTTAGATTATTGATTTTCAACGAGTAATCAACTCGCCTCCCAGCAACAGAATACTCAGGGGTGACTTCATCAATGTTAAAGGTGTCCCATCCCAAAAAAGACAGCAATCTTAAAACAACAGCTTGTTTTGTTGCAGCCTCATCGAATGTGTCAATTCTTCTATCTGTCTTAAGACGATCGACAAAGGCTTTCAATTGCTCTTGCATCGTTGCCTCGCTATTGATTTGCCAATGATATTAGGTCTACTAAGTTATCCTTTTTAAGCGACGAATTAGCGTATAACTCGTTCACATCCTCACCTGGTGCGGATATTCTACCTCTGGCAAAATCGCCAGAAACCTTCTCTCCTGACAAATAGTGTCATTCATTACCTTTGCTTTACTCAACCAGGCTCGAGTGTCCGCCAATCGGACAGGGTGAGGCTGCATAAAGTAACTTTCCTTCTGAGATGATGGTATACGGGAGTCGACGCCCGTAGGTGAAGTCGACGATTAAAGGCTTCGTGTGTCCACACAAGAACGTCCGCCGCTATCCCAGTCCCGC
>CAVTZZ010000050.1:0-75257 GCA_963739325.1 uncultured delta proteobacterium
TTGGGGGGGACATGGCTAACCCTTCCAATTATCGAGCCCCTTGAGAAAGAATTTGGTAAACCGATTATTACTAATGCGAATGCAACCGTCTGGCATATCTGTCATCTTTCAGGGTGTTGGAAACCAATTCAAGGATACGGGCGTTTGTTGCAAAGTTTATGACTTAAGGTATCTTGTGTTCCAATTAATTCTGGTCCCTTTGTTCTCTCATCACAAAGTCTGCCTTTGGTGATCGGGAAGTTTTGCAAAAGGAAGGAATTACTGCCTTTATTTTTCGACCGGAGAATATAATTGGGCCGTGGGAAAAAGATACCCTAACCAACCCATTAAGATAATTATTCCTTATGAACATGGCAACGATTGCCAAGGCGCCGGTATGGTTAAATAAAATTACCTTTGCTAACATAGAAACCAACTTAAATATATAAGAGGAGAAAATGATGGAAATTTTCGATATTCACCATCACATAGGTTATCATTTATCAGGATTGATGCCTGAGATTTTGGAAGATTTCATAAAGCGCATTAAAGTTATGGATACCTGTGGAATAAGCAGTGCGGTCATTATGCCTTCACCAGATTATTACATGCCCAATGGAATCTCGGATACGAAAAAAATTAACGAGAAAATGGCCGAATACAAAAAACAATATCCAGACAGATTTCCTGTTGCTCTTGGGACTGTAGAACCAAGACACGGGAAGCAGAGTGTGGTAGAAATTGATCGGATGATCAAAGAACTGAAATTAGACGGAGTCATGTGGCACCATCGTTATCAGGGTACGCCGATTGATCATGAGATGACAAAACTTTACTTAACGAAGATATCAGAATTAAAAGTTCCGGTCCCAGTGTTTATTCATAATTTTAGCGAATCAGTCCTCGAAGCACCTTATAGACTGGAGAACATAGCAAAGTTATTCCCCAATCTTATTTTTATTTCACTTGATTCACTTTCCTCTCCTAACCAAATCAATACGATGATTCAAGTTGCAAAGAGGCAGGGGAATGTATTTCTTGAAACGGGGATGTTATTTCCTTTACAAAATATCATTGAACGCGTTGTTAGAGAAATTGGTTCACATCGTCTGCTATTTGGTAGCGACGCCTATACCGATCCCGCAGCTACTGACCCAGAGATAATTATAGAAATCATTATGAAATCAAAGATTAGCGAAGAGGATAAGATGAATATTCTTGGAAAGAATGCAAGAAACATTTTCTTATTATAACCTTCTCAATAATATTTGTTATAACGGCTATGTTTGGAAGAAAAATATTTAGAGGGGAGAGAAAAAAATATGACGGAAGTGAAAAGGCTTGAATCAGGCGGATTTATCCTCGGAGTCGATAAGACAGGTTGGGGCGTGGAGGATATGCCCAATCCAAAGGGCGTGGCGTTGATTCAGGCGCGGTGGGATTTGTGCATAGGTTGCGGTGCCTGTGAGATTGCTTGTTCGATGTTTCATTACGGCGTGATCAACCGGGAACTTTCCCGTATCAGGATTTTCCGGTACCATCTGCCTGTCCCGAAGTCCGTCCAGAACGTCTGCTGCCAGTGCTCGGAGAAAGAGCGAGAGTGTCAGAAGGCCTGTCCTTTGGATCCACCCGTGATCCACTATGACAAAGAGAAGTTCCACATGGTGGTGGACGTTGACCGTTGTCTGGGCTCCTCCTGCGGGCAGTGTGCTTCTGCTTGTCCTGCAGCAGTGCCAAGGTTTTATCCCCCAGATCATGATTACTCTATGGTCTGTGATCTCTGTGAGAGGGACGGCGTAAGAAAGCCCCAATGTGTTGAGATTTGTCCCCACTTTGCCTTAGAGTTTATGGCACCTCAGTTTCCCCAGCACCTTGAGCGCATCCATCCGGATGAGAAAGCGATCTATTTAGCGAAACGGCTTTATCCATTGCCCAAGGACAAGGTCCAGAGATCGCCAGAAGAGATATGGCCCGAAGAGATATAGGGAGAAGAACATGGCTGAAATGAAATATAATCTTTTAGAAATTGATTTAACCACAGGTAAGAAAGAGGTCCATGATGTCACCTCAGAGATGCGAAAGTTTCTTGGAGGCCGGGGAATGGGGGCTAAGGTCATGTGGGACCGGGTGCCTCAGAATGCAGATCCCCTTGGACCAGAGAATATCCTCTATTTTGGTGTTGGCCCGATCACGGGTTTTTTGGGTTCGGTGGTAAATGTCAGTGCTAAATCCCCTTTAACCCTCCGGGGCGGTACTTCCAATATGAATGGCCATTTTGGAATCGAGTTGATCTATGCGGGTTATAACGGGGGGCTCTTACTCACCGGAAAGGCATCCAAACCTTCCTATATCTATATCAAAGATGGAGCCGTTGAAATCAGGGATGCTTCCCATCTCTGGGGAAAATACAATGTGGCTGCTCAACAGACGCTCCGTAGGGAGCTACGCAAGGAATTGGATGACCAGAATTTCCGAGTAGCCTCCATAGGTCCAGCTGGAGAGCATTTGGTCCGAAATGCAGGAATCAGCCACGATTTTTACCACCATGCTGCCCGTATGGGCATGGGCGCAGTGATGGGGTCCAAGAACATTAAGGCCATTGCAGTCCGAGGAACCCATCCGCCTGCATATCCTGATCCGGGAAAACTTCTCCAGCTACTGAACCAATGGTACCATGGGGGGCGCCTCAAAAAGGCTCAGGATCGGCGTTGGGGACACAATATCTCGATTGCCCGACGCTATTACGCTACAACTGAGGGTGTTAAAAATAAACAGTTAGGCTGGGACCCTATCTGTGATAAGACAAACTCTCTGATCTTAGAGCAGCAGTACAAGGTTTGGAATGATGGATGCAACCTCTGCCACACTGGTTGCAAAGTACCATCGATGCGGAGAGAACCACCCCTCGGACCGACCATTGGAGAACTCCGACATGATAATGCAGGAGGATGGAACGCCAATGTCATGCTTCCGGGTTTTGATGTCCAGATCTATCTTACCCCATTTGTGGATGAATTGGGTTTCGATAGCGAGGATGTTTCAGGCGTGGTGGCCTGGATGATGGAGTGTTATCAGCGTGGCTTAATGACCCGCGAAGATTTGGATGGAATTGATCTGACGTGGGGAAATCTTCCTGCCATTTGTAAACTTCTTAAAAAGATTGCCTACCGGGAAGGGATCGGGGATATTTTGGCAGAGGGACTGAAGATAGCTCCTCCGAAAATCGGCAGAGGAACCGAGAAATATGCCATGACCGGTAAAGGAGTGGCTATTACTTCCTATGAGCCTCGTGGTTCTATTCAGGATGCCATCGATCTCGCCGTAGTACCCGTAGGTGAACTTCACGGTGCCAGGGGAGGACGACGGTGGATGGCTGCTGATGGTCTGACGACTTGTGGATTTCTCATCCGACCTCTCCACGAAGTTTTTGGATGGGATAATTTTGCGGTTCAATTTCTCCGGCCAGCCACTGGCTGGGATTTAAACCAGGAGGATTGGAAGGACATGGTTCGCCGCCTCCAGTTTATGGAGCGATGTAATTGCATTCGGGAGGGGTATGTGCCCACCCGGGATGATATCATGCCGGATCGATTCTTTGAAGAGACGATTTATAACAAATACGGAGAACCCAAGATTTTGAACCGGAAGGAATTCCACGAGCTTCGTGAAAAAACCTACCTCTCCTTTGAGTTAACTCCACAAGGAATCCCACCACGGGATCTCCTTAAAAAACTGGATATGGATTTTGTCATTCCGGTCATGGAGAAACAGATCGGTACTTGGTAGTCATGGGTAAGGGGAATAGCGGATGATCCAGAAAACAGAAAATCTCTACCAGCTCTCGGATTCCGTTTATGTTTTTATCTTCCCTCAGTATGAGGACCTAGGAAATGCAGGGATCGTGATAACGGATGAAGGGGCAGTCATCATTGATACCGATGTAAGGTCGGTAGACACTCTTTTTGCAACCTTCCCGAGAATCACAAATAAGGAGATCAAGTTCCTCATCAACTCCCATCATGCCTTTGATCACACCTCGGCCAACTGTGAATTCGCCAAGAAAGGTATTACCATCATTGGGTCCGAAAAATGTAGAGAAGCCCTGATCCACCATGGCGAACTCAATTTCAAACGGTGGTCAAACCGAGAACCCTACATTAAAAAAATCCTTGAGGAAAAAGCCACTACCGTCGCCTTCCCCCATATCACTTTCGACCATGAACTGAAACTGAACCTCGGAGGAGAAATGATCGAACTCTTTTATTATGGACATGCCCATTCGCCCGGGGACATCGTTATCTATCTCCCCAAAGAACGCATCCTTTTTACGGGAGACCTGCTCTGGACCGGCTTCTTCCCTAATGTTCGCGAGGCGAATGTCCCAAATCAGATTAAGGTGGTCAATCGTATCCTTGAATTTCCAGTTCAATATTACATCCCGGGCCATGGCCATATTACCTCTGACCGGAATGAAGTCATAAGAATGCGAGATTTCTTAGAGCTCCTCTATGAGAACATTCATCGCCTCGTCCAAGAGGGTAAAAATCTGGAGGAGATCAGGCCGATAGAAATTCAATTCGCCAAAGATCATCCAGACTGGCGAGGAAGAAAATTTTTAACGACCGCTACCGATGTGATCTATCAATCTCTTACGGAATAATCATTACTGTCATTCAGACATTGGACCATAGACTCTATACCTGCCTACCGAAGGGAGACATTCGAATGAAGTGGAGAAAATAAGCAGAGATTAAACAAAGACAATAAGGAGATGAGGTGTTGCGGAGATAGGGAGAAATGGCAGGCAGAAAATAGTAGAAAATAATTTGACAGGAGGGGAACATGTCTTTTTACTACGATCTTCGTGATTGGCTGGAACAAGTGGAAAAGATGGGGGAACTGAAGAGAGTTCATGGAGCCGATTGGAACTTCGAAATCGGCGCGATTGCGGATATGGTCACAAAAAATCCGCGGAATAGCTGGGCATTACTCTTCGATGAGATCAAGGACTACCCAGCAGGTTACCGGGTGCTGACAGGCATTTTGAACTCCCCTCGTCGGTTAGCCTTGACCGTAGGCTTAGAATCTAAGTTTGGTGACCGTGAATTCGTTTTGGCCTGGCGTGAACGATTAAACACATTAAAACCCATTCCTCCTGTCGTAGTCAAAAAAGGTCCCATTTTAGAAAATGTTCACACCAAAGGCGAGATCAACCTGTTCGAGTTTCCATCTCCGATGTGGCATGAACTGGATGGAGGCCGCTATATCGGCACAGGGAGTGCCACGATTACAAGAGATCCGGATGAAGGCTCGATCAATATTGGGACTTACCGAGTGATGATCCAGGATGAAAAGACGGTAGCTTTCTATATCTCACCTGGCAAAGATGGAAGAATTCATCGTGACAAGCATCTGAGCCGCGGGGAACCCTGTCCAGTAGCGATCGTGGTCGGGGAAGACCCACTCCTGTTCTTAGCCTCCATTCTGCCCCTCACCCATACGCAAGATGGATTCAAAGACGAGTATGAGTGGATAGGAGGCGTTCGGGGAGAACCCTTCGAAGTTATCGAAGGAAAAATCACTAAACTTCCGATCCCCGCCCAGGCAGAAATTGTATTGGAGGGTTTTGCTTACCCGGGGGATGAGAAGATAGAAGGTCCTTTTGGAGAATGGACAGGTTATTATGCCAGTCAAAAGCGTCCTGAACCATTCATCAAGGTGGAGGCCGTCTATCACCGTAACAATCCCATCATCTGTGGTGCTGTCGTCAGTAGGATGCCCAGCGACTTCACGCATGCTTACGAGCTTGTTCGCTCTGCCCAGCTCTGGAATGAGTTAGAGGCCGCAGGGGTTCCAGAAATCCGTGGAGTGACATGTTATCAGCACAGGTTTATTACAGTCGTGAGCATTAAGCAACAGTACCCTGGTCATGCCAAGCAGACGGCTATGCTGGCCATGCAGTGTCACGCAGGTGCCTATCTCGGGCGTTATGTGATCGTGGTAGATGATGATATCGATATCTACGATTTTAGCCAGGTCCTTTGGGCGGTTGCAACCCGCGTGGATCCAATCAAGGATATTGAGATCGTTCAGAACTGTTGGAGTAGCCCTCTGGATCCGATTATTCCTCCGGGGGATAAAGGGCTTGCTTCTCGAGCAATGATCGATGCCACAAAACCCTACAAATGGCTCGCCCAATTTCCTCCCTCCATTCTCATTAAACCGGAGTTAAAGGCTCATGTGCAGCGGAAGTGGTCAGGACAGGGTCTCTTTGAGTTGTGAGTTCACCCTGTTAGAAATTCCAACGGGGTTTTAAACTCCGCCGTAATTATTCTGGGATTTAATTCCGCTGCAGAGTAGTGGGGCATTGTTTCTAACGGGGTAAAAAAATAGGATGCGGGGAATTTTAGGTATCGAGAACGGAGTCAGTAAAGAGCTGGTTTACTTCCATTTTTTTATCGATGAGGTCCTGATCCAGAGAATATTCGATAAATCGCTCAAGGTTATTCCTGTTTTTCCTGATCCCCGATGGCCATAGATCTTCTCCAAACAGGTTTCGCTGTTCTTCAAAAAAATGCCGCCCCCAGGCCAATTGTGACCAGTTCGGATCATCATAATATTGGGAGTAGATCTTCTTTGCCTCTTCAAACAAATCCATGACAGCCCTAACAATCCATGGTTCTCTTTCAACCCATTCCTGCTTCAGAGCGATGATATGCATGATAGGATAAAATTCGTTTTTACGGTAATATTTCAGCTCCTCTTGCCTGGGATCTGCGAAAAGGCGTCTCACCTGCGTGGAACCCTGAAGAACCGATTTGGGAGGGTGGGGCATAAACAGGCCATCGATTTCCCCTTCCTCTAACATCTTTCCGATCTTTTTTCCTTCTCCAATTTTCTGAAGAAAGGTTCCTTCTTTGGTCAGAAAAGAAACGGCTTCTTCCTTGGAGATATACCATTTAATCTTTTCCCAAGGAACACCGTATTCTTTCTTCAAGTCCCCCTTTGCCAAGACAGAGAGGGTTGTCTGAAAAGAACTCAGTCCAACCTTTCTGCCGATCAGATCCTGGGGTGAATGGATACCAGAGGCAACATTGACATACATCTGGGATTGGCTGAAGAGCCTTCTTGGAAAAACCGGGATGGCTGTAAAAGGCATGTTCCGGTTTTTAGCCATAATATAAGAAGAAAGGGAAAGTTCACAAACATCAAATTCCTTATTTTGAATCATTCTTTCATGTCTATTGATCCCGTCTCTTAACGGGGTGGATTGACCTGCCTGCAACACGTTTAACTCAACGTTCTTAGGCAGAGTTAACGTACCGTCAAAGAAAGGGATGTGGCGATCGTAAAGCGAAAGAGCTATTGTCAACCTTAACTTCTTCATGCTTCCTACTCCTTAAAAGGATTCAATCCCTTATGTCCTGTAAGAACCACTCTGTGGGGATCTCTCGGCCCAATCCACGTTCTCTGGCTAATTCATAGACGCGGCCTGCCACTGCATGGAACTGTGCTCCCTGAAGGTTTCCCCTTTCTGAATAAGTAATCTCATCACGGGATGTTCGACCCTTCTTCCCTTCAAGAATATCTTTAAGATAGATAACCTTATCTTCACTTACGAGCTTCACAGCTCCCTTGGAAAGTCTGTGAGCTTTCTTAATCTGATTCATTCCAATCATCGGAGCCGCATAGGTTAGATATTCGTCTTTAATTTCAGATTGACCAAGTGGCGGAGTGGCGTTGCCCACCCTCAAATATCGGTCCACCCGTTTAAATGTTTCTTCATCCGGTCGTCCCCCCACAGAGATGATGTGGGTCCCCTTTTCCACATATCGACCAAAAATAATAGGAATATTGGCATCTGTACAACCGGCGAGGATATCAGCCCCTTTATAGACATCCTGAGGATGATTAAGTGGAACGGCCTCAATTCCGTATTTTTCCTTCATCTCCCGAGCATAGGCTTCCCGATTGGCTTTTGTAGGGCTATAAACCTGAATTTTTTTGATATTTCTTACCAACCGAATAGAATCAATATGGGATCGGGCCATTCCACCCGATCCAAACATTCCTACCACTTCAGCGTTTTCTCTGGCCATGTATTTCACGCCAATAGCAGAATCAGCCCCTACTCTCATATGTTGTAAATAGCCATCATTCATCAAAGCCAAGGGCTCTCCATTATCAACTCTGAAAAGAAAGATGATGCCACAGAACGTCCCGGGTTGAATGCAATACTTTTCCAACGTATGAGTCCCCTGATATTCTTGTTCATAGAGGACATCGGATTTCATGCGGATGGCAAAGTATCCGGAAGATGAGCCACCTTCCATTGTCCCCCATTGATAGGTCTTTTGAGGATCACGAGTAGGAATCTGAAGATCGATGCGAGGCCGACAAACCGATTCTCCTTTGATCATCTGGAGATACGATCTTTCCAAAGCCTCCATGGTGATTTCCATGGTCAAAAGCTTTTCGACATCCTTGTTGTTCAAAAATAAGGTCACTTTTTTCTCCAAAAAAACGAATAGGTGATGAACCCACGAAAGGTTCAAGCGTCTGTATCTCTCTTCAAAGCCCGAAGGTGAGAAGTAATGTGGGCGCCATTGATTGATGGTTCCCGCAAGGATCTTGATGAACAACTTACTTCTACTGTAAAGCCCCCCTTAGGAGAGGGATGATAAAACCCTCGTAGAGGTAACTCTTTGTACCAACAACGAAGGCCAGATAAACACCGACCCATAGACCAGCAGCACACAAAGTCGACAAAAGCCAGCTCTCGCGCTTGATACGCATGTATGAAAGCGTGAAGATAGGAATGGCGTAGAGGAACCCTACGGTAAAAATCAAGGCAAGGAAGATCAGGACCCACAGACAAGTATCGAAAAAACGTCGCCTCTTTTCTGCCGGATCCAGTTGCTTTTTCTCCTCTTGCTTAAAACCATCTGAAACTCCTTCAACCTTTTCCTTAATTCCTTTCAAGAGAAAATCCTCTCCGGTAAGGCCCTCCCCTTTTTTGCCCTTCAAATCGAAATAAAACCGGTAGATTGCAAAAGCAAGGCAGGGAATAGTCACGACCAAGGGGATGAGACGGGCTTTGTAACGGTATCCAAAGGAGGTGATCATGATCCCCGCAAAAAAAATAATCCAGAATATGTCGAAGTAGTGTTTGCCCTGCAGTTTCATCTCATATTTCTCCTTGAACAACTTTTTTCGTCCTAACCCTGTCTTTGTAAACCGGAAATAAAACGGTGGCCAGCGTCATGATCAGAATAATGAGCGTGATAGGACGCAACATAAAAGCAAGCCCGTAAAGATTCAAAGAGGTGTGGAGGGCATTTTCCGCAATCCTGCCGAGGACAATCCCCAGGATGAGGGGACCACGAGGATAATCGAATTTTTTCATGGCATAACCCACTCCACCAAAGATTGCCGTGATGAGGATATCCCCTATCTTAGAGGTAGTGAGATAACTCCCCAAGATGCCACAGACCAGGATAAAAGGAATCATGACGGAGGTTCGGATGAAGGTAATCTTGGCCATCTTCCCTGCAAAGGGGAGGCAGAGAATGATCGCAATGATATTGGCAAAGACCAGTACCCATACCATGCTGAAGACGAGATCGAGGTGTTTTGTGAACATTTCCCGTCCGGGCGTAACACCAAGAATCAAGAAGGCACCGAGGAGGATCGCCATACCCGAACTCCCTGGAACCCCAAAAGCTAACGTGGGAATCAGGGCGCCTCCTTCTTTCGAATTATGGGCGCTGTCCGTGGCGATAACCCCCTCTACACAACCTTTCCCAAACTCATCCCTGTGCTTTGTCGTCTGCACAGCGTGGCCGTAACAGATAAAGGCGGCTGCATCCCCACCGAGACCAGGGATGATCCCAATGATGTTCCCGATGATACTGCAGCGTAAGACGAGCCACCAGTGGGTCAGGCAGTCTTTGATGCCCTGCAAGACCCCTGTTCCCTTGATGTCGGGTGATTTGCTGTGGGCGATGGCTCCCCCTTTGATCCCCATGTCGATGACTTCGGCAACGGCAAAGAGGCCAACCACTATCGTTACGATATTGATCCCGTCCATAAAATGAAGCATTCCGTAGGAAAACCGGACCACGCCTGTCTGGGGGTCCATACCCACAAAGGAGATGACGAGGCCCATTCCACCTGCCATCAACCCTTTCAGCAGGGATTCGCCAGCCATCAGGGAGATGAAGGCCAGTCCCATGATGGCCATCGAGAAGAATTCGGGTGGTCCGAAAGAGAGGACAAGGGGCCTCACAACAGGAATGACCATGGCCATGAAAATAGCTCCAAAGACTCCACCGACCATTGAGGACATGAGTGCAGCACCGAGTGCCCTCCCAGCCTCTCCTTTCTGGGCCATGGGAAACCCCTCAATACAGGTCGCCGCATTCGGACCTGTCCCAGGGGTGTCGAAAAGAATAGCAGGAATGGAGCCCCCGGTGTGGACCACCGCATGCATTCCCAGCAAGAAGGCAAATCCCGCAATAGGTTGCATCCCGAAGGTAAAGGGGATGAGAAGGGCAAGTCCCATGTTTCCTCCCATCCCCGGAATAATTCCAATGATCAGGCCTATCGGAATCGTCAAGAGCATCAGTCCCAAAGCGGGCCAGCTCAACGCCCCAAACAGGCCACCCCATATTCCATCCCAAAGAGACATCGAATTCCTCCTCGTGTGACCCCTCTCCCTATCCTGATCCTATCTCACATCGGATAAGATGATCGGGATAAGAGTGGGCAAGATTTCTTAGCAGAGGCCACATTACTATTCTATTTTGATGATACTCTTTAACATCTTTAAATTATCTTCAGGCTGATGAACGGCTTCATTAACCAGCTTTGCCAAATCGTCACCATATCCAGGATCAAAATCCAACCCAATTTTCTGGCCTTCTTTAATTAGTTCAGGATCGGTCACGGCCTTCTTATAAGCGTCCCGGAGCACCTGGAGCCTACCCGCAGGAACGCCAGGAGGTGCTGCCGTGAGGCGACCGATGAGGTTAATATTATTAATAAGGTTGGCCATGGATTTAAATTTTTGAGAAACGTTCAGCTCTGAGAGGTGAGGTACATTAGTAAACTCTGGCATCTTGCGTTCACTACCGTACCGTAAGAGAACCCGACATTCTTTCGATTTGATGAAACTAATGAGACCGCTATAGGAGCCGTTGATCGCCTGGCACTCTCCCCTGAGGATAGCCATTTCACCCTCATTGCCCTGGTACCCAGGAATGAGTTTTAATTTGGCAGGAAGGGCCATCGCCAGAATCGTAGTCTCATTATAGTCTTGGCTTCCTATGCCTGAGGTCGGCATCTTGATCGGTTCTTGGCTCTCGATGATGTCCTTGATGGACTTAAAAGGGGTATTATTCCCCGCAATGATAACCCGAATCTCAGAACTGGCCTTACCGACCCAGCTGTATTTATTCAAATCGAATCTAATGCCTTCCTGGCCTACAATCTGCGAGTAGATTAAACCCGTATTGAAGGTTCCGATGGTTAAGCCATCCGGTTTGGCCATGTAGGTATCATTTGCTCCGATGATGTGCCCGGCACCAGGGTCATTCTTAACAATGACCGTAGAGCCCGGGAGATATTTCTGTAAATATTTGCTGATTAATCGTGCATAGGTATCATAACCGCCGCCTGGCTTGGTGGCCACGATATAGGTGAATAACTTTCCTTTATAGAAATCGAGATCCGGGTTGGCTGCATTAAGTGTAGTCACGAGAGATAAAAACAAAATTACACCAAAGGCAAAACTTAAAACTCTTCTTTTTGTTTCCATTTCTTCCTCCTTCGTTTAATAATTTTAATTAAAAATAGGGTCCTCAAAATTCTATCCAGTAAGACTATACAATTGGGAGGTCATTATGAGAATAAGCAAGATTTCCATCACGTTTAATTCCAATCACCATTCCAAAAAATAACATGTCGTTTTATTTATTTCAAGAAAAAAAGCGCTGCAGGTAGGTTCATTTCTATTCCCGTCATCGGCGTTCAAAACACTATTATCATGGCTGTGGTCATTCATCTTCTTATGGGATGGCTCCTCAAATAAAGGCCAGGGCTGAAAAGGCCAAGAAAGAAACATCGATGATCGGATTTTCCTTCTTTTTTGTAGATAATTGTGGCATGGGGATTTAATAAAAATCACCCCACGCAAAGAGAGGTAATGCGTGGGGTGTTCGCATTCTGAATCATTCGATGGTATGGATTTGCCAATCAGGTTTTCTTACTAGAACCTTCCAAGAGATATGAAAATTTCTCTCTGGTCTTGCGAGCCACCTCTGGACTTGGGATATTGACGGGTGGAAAACGATCACGCCATTCGTAGGGTCGAGTCGCATCAATGATGGCTCTGGAATTAACCAGTTTTCCCTTGGCTTTGTCATCAGGATGAATACGTGGATCAAGGGCTGTTGACCATGCATTATGGATGATATCGATTGAGGTGGCGGGATCTGAACGGGTCACCATGGCCCAGATCACTTCATCGAGGTTAGTGACATCGATATCCTCATCCACGACGATGACATATTTCCCAGCATAGGCTCCCACATGACACTGGGAGGCAACATGACCTACCTGGGTAGCGTGACCAGCATATCTCTGTTCTATTGCAATGATGAGCAACATCCTTGAGCTGCCTGCCTCGTGTGCCCAGACTGCCTTGATGCCCGAGAGACCGGCCTTCTCGATCTGCTCCTTGAGGAGGCCAGAACGGATGACCGCCCGGTACCGAGCGAGCTCATCCGTTGGACGGTTTGGAGGACATCCCAAGATAACGGGGTTGTTCCTGTAGTAGATGGCCTTGATATCCAGTACAGGTTCATCACGAACGTCGCTGGCATAATATCCTGTCCATTCGCCGAAAGGGCCTTCCCGACGCCGCTTCTTTGGGTCCACAAACCCTTCGAGCACAATTTCAGCATTGGCAGGAATGGGAAGACCTGTCACCTCTCCGCGGATGACAGGATAAGGCTTGCCCCGAAAACCCCCTACAATATCAAATTCGCTGATTCCATAGGGGACCTCATTGCAGGCTATGAGAAATAAAAAAGGATCACCCCCCAATACAACAGCCGTTGGCATAGGCTGGTTGCGTGCTATATACTTGTCACGATGGACACGACCATGCTTTCCAGGTGAAATATAAAACCCTACACTCTTTTCGTCATGGACCATCACTCGATAAGTACCCAGATTCACCCACCCTTCATCGGGATCCTGAGTGATGTCATAACTGCCAGTCCCGATATAACGTCCTCCATCTCTTTCATGCCATCGAGGAGTCGGAAAAGAGAGCACATTGACCTTATCGCCCATCTGAACATTCTCGAGAATGGGAGCATTCTTCACAAACTCATAAGGAATAGGTTTTGACTCCTGAAAAGCCTTATTGAATTCATTAGAGAGCTCAACACGTGAAAGTCCATCGGGAAGTCCCATTGTCATATTCATCCGTCTTCCACCGAAGAAATTGGTTAAAATCCTATGTCCTTTAGGGTATCCGGGAATACTGTCAAAGAGTGCAGCAGGAGCCGGGTCAGAATGGTGAAGGAGTTCTGTGGCCATGCCAATATCTTCTTCCCAAGTGGCTCTTTCCACATCCCGAACTTCGCCAAGCTTACGGGCTTGGTCAATCCATCCCCGCAAGTCATCATAAAGAAATTTTACCTTCATTCACCTCTTCTCCTTTCAACTTTTAATAAGATCACTAAAATTTGAAAACTAAGTAATTGTCATGGCCGGTTGGCCACCCATGAACCATGAAAATTTAATCCCCCCTCACCCCCCTTTAGAAAAGGGGGGGCCGGGGGGATTTGAAAGCTATTTTATAAACAATACGTTTGTATTAATCGCACACTATTTCTTCTTATATTCAGGAGCCTCTTCGATCTGCTCTAAATCGTCAAACCCAATGTAACGGACCATTCGACTCGTTGCCGAAATAAACCGTGCAGACTTATCAGGATCTCCGTTGAAATGCTGATGCACCGTATTGGGAGGAATATAAACAGAATCCCCCTGCTCCCACTCCCAAATACTGGGCTTCTCATCCACCTTCCAATAATATTTATCACTTAATTCAAAATCGACATCCCAATGCAGATCATACCCCTTTCCCTCAAGAATAAACATATACTCTTCTGACATGTGTCGATGTTTACCAGAACGACTTCCCGGCGGAATAAACTGCATATAAGCATCGATCGACTCCACCTGGACCTCCATCTTCTCATTAAAGAGATGCTTGATGATGCCCTGTCTTGAATTCTCCCAAGGCATCTCCGCCGGCTTGATGATCTTTTTTCTTTTCCTATTTTTTTCTATTCTCTGCTCGCTATCTTTGAGCTTCTTTTCATAATAATTCGATCTCTTTTCCCTTATATTTGCTTTTTGCGATTCTTCGTATAACATGATGAACTCCTCCTTCTTTCAGCGGAATTATTCAGGAAGATAGGTTGGTTTGAAACCTTCATGTCCCGGAACAGGGTTTTCGGGGGCTTCATCAACCATTTCCTGCATGATCAAATTCATAAAGAGATAAAGAGGTTTTGCCTTAATCACGAGGGCCCGGGCAGGACGATTCGGGTCGTCGTTAAAATGCTGGTGGACACAGGAATTCTCAACAACAACGACATCCCCTGCCTCCCAATCGTATCGAACGCCATCGTGGATCTCATGACCTTTTCCATCCAAGATATAAAACATGGCTTCATTCATATGGCCGTGGTTATCCGATTTCCCCCCAGGGGCAATGACGATATAGTGAGTATAAATGACCTGAGTAATCTTCTCCTTAGGAGTAATAATATTCACATTATAGAACTGGGGACCCTTTTTCTTTTCGAGGGCCTTTTCGAGATCCTTTCTCTTAATCACCCGAGGGACCTTTTTCAAGCGTTGGAGTTCTTCCCTCAAACCGTACGTGTATGCAGCCATTTCTCGAACATAGAGTCTCTGTTTTTGGTACGCCATACCAGTCGTTTGGATGTCCTCGTACTCCTTCTCCTCCTTTTTCGGTGCATCCGCCATTGCTTATTCCTCCTTTGTTAAACTTCGTGAATGTTTCTATCTACAAGCCTAAAATATCCTTCCACTTATTGTAGGTCTTATCCCTGAGCTCTTTGCTGCACTCGGCTACAGCTGGGAATTCGTCTTTCCAGGCATAGGGCCGACAGGCATCGATGACTGCCCTGGAGTTTACACCTTTCTGTCCTTTAGGAATAATGGGGTCCAGGGGTCCGCTCCAACACTTTCTCAGGATATCAATATCCTGGTCCACATCACATCGCGTAGACATGGCCCAAACCACGTCAAAAAGATTGGATGGATCGATATCCTCATCGACCACAATTACAAAGCGGTTCAGATATCCACCTGCATGGGTTTGGGAAGTGATAAACCCGGCCTGGCGGGAATGTCCCGGATAGGACTGCTTAATCGAGACGACATTGAAGAGCCTCCCTCCGCCTGCTTCGTGGCACCAAACACCCTTCACATTGGGCACGCCGCATTTTTCGAGCTCTTCCCAGATCAATGCTGACTTAACAATGCCTTTGCTGAATGAATAATCGGAGGGGGGGCGGCTGGGCTTTGAACAGGTCAATATCGGATGATTTCGATAGTAAACATTTTTCACCCGGATGACAGGCTCTTCCCTTTCGCCGCTGGCATAGTAGCCTGTCCACTCTCCAAACGGACCTTCCGGCTTCCGATCATCCCAGGCTGCCTCCCCTTCAAAGGCAATTTCAGCGTAGGCTGGGATGGGTAATCCGGTATGTTTTCCCTTCACCACTTCAATCGGTTCACCTTTGAAACCCCCGGCATAATCGTACTCCGAAAGTCCATAGGTTACTTCGTTGCCTGCGGCCAGAAAGAGAAGAGGATCGTGCCCAACGGAAACGACGACCGGACAGGGTTGCTTCCTCTCAAAGTAGAGGTCACGGGCAATCCGGGCGTGTTTCCCAGGAGAGATATAAAAGGCGGTGTGATCCTTTCCATGGATCATAATTCTGTAGGTCCCCAGATTCACCCACCCTTCGTCAGGATGCCTGGTGATCACGAGGCAGTTGGTGCCGATATATCTGCCCCCGTCCTTCTCATGCATCAGCGGGACCGGAAATTTATAGAGATCGACCTCTTTCCCAGAGTCAATATTTTCTGAAATGGGACCTTTTTCTAAATATTTGGGTGGAATTGGTTTTAAATTCTTTGACTTTTCACGATAAGCCCTTATCAGATCGGTCCCTGATTTCACATTTGGAAAACCCAACGTTAAAGCCATGCGCTGAACAGATCCTGTCGTTCCAAAGAGGGTTCTAAATCCCTTTGGATAACCTGGTATATCATCGAAGAGAATCGTCGGTGGAGGATATTTGCCCTCTCGACCGATGAGCTCTGTGATAGCACCCATCTCAAGGTTCCAATCGGCTCCACTAATTCTTCTCAACTCTCCCAATTTATCGACCCGTTCAATCCAATCTCTCAGATCTTTATAAGGTTTTGACATAATTCCTCCTAACCGAATAATTCGTAATTCATCAGGCCTTCAGGCTTTCTTCCTGAGCCCCATCAGCTTTTCTCCGGTTTTATAATGCTCTCCTGCTGTGGCCAGCCTTGCTTCCTCATCCAGCTCGGCGCTCCACTGCCCAAGAGAGTAACCATACCATGGACTCTGAGGTCTGACTTCCGGCAAGCCCAGTTCATTCCAGATTTCGAGAACCTTTTCCATATACTCCTTTTTGGGTAACGAAACAGGCGGGTAAGGCTCTTTTAATATTGCGTTAATCAGAAGCGCGGAATCGTCTGCCTTTTCTCCGTAGGAAACAATATCCTCACCGGTAGCAGAAAAATGGAATGGAGGTCCATGTCCTCTCTCCGTGTACTTCAGAATCTCCATATCCAGATGGGGTTTGGAGCGGTAGCAGATAGCCCACCATACAGCATCTGCATCCTCCGGATCGATGTCTTCATCGACAGCGATGACCACTTTTCCCACCCCCTGGTGACGGTTGGCCGCCACGCGCAAGGCCCGCCAGATCTCCGATTCAGAGGCGTCTTTCATCTGAATGATGATTAACTTTCTCAGGTTGGTCAACGGCTCGTGCATGGAAACTCGCGTCACGCTCTTGATCCGGCATTCCTTTTTCAAAAGATTGAGAAAGCCTGCCTCATATGCCATCTTCTTAATAATGCTGCTCTCGCTCGGCGTCACCTGGCTGATCCAGGAGACTAGAATCATATCCTTACGATGGGTGATGGCGGTGACGTCCATGTAAGGGTTCAGCTGACGGGGGTGCATGTGTCCGTGTGATTCGCCGAACGGTCCCTCCGGTTCCAGGTACTCCGTCGAAATCTTTCCCTCGATCACCAGCTCTGTGTCTGCAGGTACCAGAAGATCAACCGTTTTACACTTGACCACCTCAATCGATTCACCAGCCAACCCTCCTGCAATCGCCATTTCATCTACACCATAAGGAACTTTTTCCACGGCCGCATAAGAAACCACAGGCGGAGGACCGATCACCAGAGCTGCCTCCAGAGGGATCCCCCGCTTCTTACATTTCTCCCAGTGGAGATAGATATCCTGCCCCAGAATAGAAGGAAAAACACCTATCCTATTAGGAGCCTTGATATGGCCTCGGTAATTACCTATGTTCTGGATGCCTGTCTCCGGGTCCTTTGTCACCCAGTTGGAACAGGTGGTATAAGGCGCATTGTCAAATCCTGGGGTTGAGATCGGAAAGGGAAATTTATAGAGCCCCCCGTCCATTCTTGTTAGATCCTTGCCTGTCATCACGACCTCATGCACACTTCCTGTGTTCACCAGAAGGGGTCCAATCGGATGCTCAAGGGCATATTGCCATTTCGACAGGACCTCTTCAACCTTACAGTTCAATCCCGTCGCATAAACTTTGTTGGAACCTGCCATGATTCCCACTCCCACACGGTAGTCGTATTTTCGCCCTTTCGAATCCACCACGTTCTCGAATAGAAATCCCATCCGCTCTGAATCCTTCAATCCTCCACGATACTGCCATCTGACAAGAGGATGGATCTCCGTATCCTTATTCATCACCCGGGTCACCCTTTTAAGTAAACCTCGATCCTCAAGGTTTTTTATGTGACCCCTCATATCCACATATCTTCTCATAAACTCAATCCTCCTTTGCTCATTTTTCATCCGTATTTAAAAAACCGATATTTCGGATTCCATTCATCCTTCGGAATCCATTTTTTTCTTACCTCAAGGGAATACTTAAAACATCCTTATGTCGATCGACCTTCCGACAGTAAAAATCCCACATCATCTTGTACTGCTCCGGGATAAAAAGTTTTGTTTTCATCATCTCTGCCAGATCTGGCGGAACCTCTGTCACTTTCTCAAACGATGAGATCATCAGATGATCTTTCGCTGCTTTTTCAAAGTCGATCGCTATGATGATCGCTTCTTCCAGTGTCCTACCCGCAGTGACGATGCCATGATTTTTCATGAGGACATATAACTTATCTCCCATCACTTTGGCCAGCTCGACCGCCTGTTCCTTCGATCGAATGAGATTCAATGAGTCATAAAACGGAATCTTTCCCACGAAGTGCATTCCACTATGTCCAATGACCTTTATGGTTCCGTTAAATACAGAGGAAAGCAGAATAGTATGAAAGGGATGGACATGGACGACAGAAAAAATATCTTTTCTCTTCTTAAAAATTTCTACGTGAATGGGAATTTCAGAATGAACTTTTCCATTTCCCTCTAAGAGTTTCCCTTCTGAATCGAGGCAGAGTAAATTCTTCGCGGTTACCTCCTCGAATCCTACTCCCCAGGGCTTAATGTAGATCTTGTTATCCTCGGTTCTTAATGTAATGTGACCCCTGCTTGTGTCTTCGGCAAGACCTTCCAAATACAATATTTTGTAAGCCTTCTCCAATTTATTTTTCAATTCTTCATTCATGGCTCGACGATTCTCCTTTTCCCATTTTTTGATGTGGCTTCCTCACTACAATCCGTATTGCCTTCTTTGCGGGGGCTACAGCTGAATCCGATGACTTTCATCTTCTCATGGATGATTTAATTGGGAAGGACATTGAGAGTTTATGGGGTCAACTTTCTTCCTTTAAGTTTATCTTCTGCCCTGTCATATTCCCCTTCAATAACCAACCTCACTTACTCTTCGAATCGTTATCCAATTCCAATTCCTCTTAACCACCTGAAAAACCCATCCTTCTATCATTGGAGTGTCCAATAAATATACAAATAGACCATAAAAGAAGAACCAAGCTGAAGCACCCATGACAAGCGAAATCCACCATCTCTCCTTACCATAGAGTTTTATATAAAGAAAGACATAGAGAGGAACTGCAATGGAAAAGCTGAAAAGACGATCAGAACGAAGAAACCAAAGATCCATGAAAAGGCCCACAGGGTTCGGCGGAGAGCTACTTTCTTATCAACATCTTCTGATAACTTAAAGTCAATTGGGCCTCCTTTGAAGAACTTTTTTCCTTTAAAAATAAGCTCATCAATAACTCGGCCACGGTCATAAGGAAGAACAATTAAGGCTATGGCCAAAGGGAAAAGAGCCGTTTTAAAGGGCCATTTTAAGGAACTAATAGCTACACCCGATGCAATCACGATTAAAGAAAAACTCATAATATGCGCTCCACTAAAGCTCATCCGGTTCACCTGCTTCCTCCTTTCCAAAGAATTTTTTCTGAATAATAGGGATAAAGAGCAAACCCGATAGTAAATAACATCAGGATGAGGACCTTTGGCCGGTATAGCCAAGTGATCCCATACCGGGTGCTTGAAGAATAGAGATAGGTTTCTGCAAGTTTGCCCAGAATAAATCCGAGGATGAAGGGGGGACGAGGCCAGCGAAGCTTCACCATTAAATATCCTACGCCTCCGAATATCATTAATACAATGAGATCACCAATATTGTTAGACGATGTATAGGCCCCGATAAAACAGAGCAGGAGGATAATAGGATTGATAAGAGTTGCCCGGAGGGTTGTTAGCTTGGCAAGATGGTTGATAAAGAGCAGGCACACACCCACACAAATGATGTTGGCTATAACGATCGTCCAGACCATGGAGTAAGTCAGGGTAAGATGCTTGGTCAGCATGTCCGGACCAGGTACGAGCCCTAAGAGAAAAAAGGCCCCCATCAGAATGGCCGTCCCAGCACCTGCTGGAATACCAAAGGCGACTGTAGGAATTAAACCCGCTCCTTCTTTGGAGTTATTGGCCGCCCCAGGACCCAGGACTCCTCGGATATCTCCTTTCCCAAAACCGGCCCGTTCCTCATCAGTCTTAGCGCTCTGGGTCGCATGAGCATAGGATACCCACTGGGCTACACCTCCACCCAGACCGGGCAATATACCGACCAAGGAACCGATGAGGCTACAGCGGATGGCGAGCCAGAAATGACAAAGGTGTCCTTTATTCCCTCTTTTACTCCTTTCCCGAGTTTGCCATAGGTAACATTTCCTGCGATGGCTGTTCCTCTCACTGCCAGATCCACAATTTCAGGGATTGCAAAAAGTCCCACCATCACAGGGACTATCGCCAGTCCGTTCCACAGATAGAGCTGACCAAAAGTGAAACGGAGGACTCCTGCCTGACGATCCTGTCCTACCAAAGAGCATAAGAATCCAAATCCGCCAGCTCATTAATCCAAGCAAAAGGCCCCGCTTTCCCACGACCGCTTAAGGTAGAAATACATGTCAAACCCAGAATGATCAACATAAACATCTCCGGAGATCCAAAGGCAAGCACTAAGGGGCGAACAATGGGTATGGTAAAAGCCATGAAGAATGCCCCAAATACAGCTCCGATCATGGAACTCATCAGGACAGCACCCAATGCCCGTCCTGCCTCTCCCTTCTTGGCCATTGGGTAACCATCAACAATCGTGGCCACTGTCGTCGCCTCCCCAGGAATCCCAAAGAGGACAGAGGTAATATCCCCGGTCGTTGCGACAACAGAATGCATGCCAAGAAGAAACGGAAAGGCTTCCTGAGGGGTCATTTTATAAATAAAGGGCAGCATGAGGGCGAGGGTCGTGCTGCCTCCTATTCCTGGCAAAATCCCTACCCAGAAACCAATCAGCCACCCGATGAGCATGTAGAGAAAAGGCTTCAATTGCAAGTTGATCAACAGCCCACCAATACATGCGTTAAACATAGTAGCGACAGTTTCCATAGTACTTCCTTCCTTCCATAAAAATTTAGATAGATTTAACTAATTTTGAGGCGATTGGCAAGCCATTTTTAAAACTTTATGTATTTGCCGAATTCTTTGACAATGTCCTCAGGTTGACTGAAGACTTCATTTAACACCTTTAAACATTCCTCCGCAGAGACATGCTCAATATTCATCATAAACTTCTTGGCCTCTTCTCGCATTTCAGGGTCTTTGGTCACTTGAGCAAAGGCGTTTCTTAAAATTTTCATAATATCAGCCGGTATCCCCGGAGGCGCTAAAAAAGGTCGTCCAATCAGATCTCCGGCAGAACGCATTGCCATAATCGTCTTCCCCTTCTTATCCGTAGTAATATCTTCATCCACAGGTAAATTCTCGACCCCTGTCTCGGATACCCGGCCGCGGATCACCGCACGTGCGTCTCCCGTCTCGATAAGGTCTTTAAGCGCGCTATAAGAACCTGCCTTACCATCCGCCTCTTTTCGCATCATGGCCAGCTTTCCTGCAGTTCCTGAAGGATAGACGACCATCTTTAAGTTAAGCCCAAGAAATTCTTTTAAAAGAAAAGGGTATTGAGTGTCAGTCGTTCCTGGACCTGCACTTGCTACATGGATTGGGTCTTTTGCCATTCTGAGATCATTGAAGGTTTTATAGGGAAGATCCGATCGAATGCAAAAAATCGTAGCTTCCACAGAAGGGTGATCCAATCCAGGAATATTTCATTATATCAAACTTGATGCCCTCTGCCTTTGTTAATTGGGCAAATGGAATCCCCCGCTGGGGTGCTCCAATGGTCAGACCATCTGGCTTGGCAATGTTGTAAATATGGTTGGCGGCGATTAAACTGCCTGCCCCTGCCATATTCTCAACAATCATCGTGGGTTTTCCAGGGATATGTTTAGGGAGGTGTTTTGCAATAAGCCGGGCCATGCGATCATATCCCCCTCCCGGTTCAGACCCTACAATAATCTTCACGACCTTGCCTTCATAGTAGGGGGCCGCAAGAAGTTTGATTGGAATGAAAATTGTGAAAATAAAGAGAAGACCCACAAGTAATAATAGAGTTTGTCTTTTCATTGATATATCTCCCTCTAAAACTTTACATATTTACTAAATTCATTGATAATATCCGCTGGTTGATTGACGAGGAAAGTTAAAATTTTTAAACACTCCTCTGCGGAAGTATATTCAACCTCCAACATATTCTTTTTAGCATCCTCCTTAAGCTCTGGATCTTTAGCCGCCTTAGCAAAACCATCCCTTAAGATGTTCATGATATTAGCGGGAGTACCCGGGGGAGCGACATAAGGCCGACCAATAAATTCAACGGATGAACGCATGGCCATGAGTGTCTTCCCCATCTTATCCGTGGCCAGTTCTTCATCCACTGGTAGATTCTCAGTACCTGGTTCAGCAACCCGTCCACGGAGCAATGGACGTACTAATCCCCTTTCGATGAAAGGTTTAAGAGCCGAAAAGGAACCTGCCCTACCGTCCACTTCTTTACGCTCGACGGCCAACATGACATCAGGACTTGAAGGATAGAATATCATCTTTAAGTTTATCCCAAGAAATTCCTTTAAAAGGACACAAAATTGTGTGCTGCTCTCACCCGGTCCTGTCCCTCCGATCATTAATTGTGGTTTAGCCTTACGAATGTCTTCAAAGGTCTTATAAGGAAGATCGGTTCGAAGGCAGAATGCTGTCCCTTCAATGGCGGTCGATCCTACCCAGGAGTATTTCGTCACATCGAACCTGACTCCTTCTACCTTCAGGAGTTGGGCAAATGGGAGTCCCCTCTGGGGAACTCCAATGGTCCGGCCATCTGGCTTGGCGATGTTATATACCTGGTTGGCAGCAAGGATACTGGCTGCCCCCGGCATATTTTCGATAATAATGGTGGGTTTCCCAGGGATATGCTTAGGAAGATGCTTTGCAAAAAGCCGGGCCATACGATCATATCCACCTCCGGGTCCTACGCCCACGAGGAGGGTAATCCTTTTCCCTTCATAGTACGGGGCCGCAAGAGGTTCTCCAAGAGAAGTGAATATCGAGAAGACAAATAAAACCATCAATAAAAATAGCATCTGCCTTTTCATTGTGTTACCTCCTTTAATGAGATAAATATTTTGTCTTCTGGTTCCCAGACATGACCCTCTTTAAAATTGCACGTATTTGCTAAATTCCTTGACGATATCCTCCGGTTGACTGAAAATGAAACTCAATTTTTTTAATGTCTCTTCAGCATTCGTATACTGAATCGATAATATAAATTTCTTAGAGTCTCCCTGAAGCTCGGGATCTCTGGCAACTTTAGCGAAGGCATCCCTTAAAATGTTCATGATCTCAGGAGGGGTCCCCGGGGGAGCCACATAGGGCCGTCCAATTAAATCTAAGGTAGAACGCATGGCCATCATGGTCTTTCCCTTCTTGTCAGCAGTCAGATCTTCATCCACAGGCGCACTATCAATCTCTGGCTCTGATACCCGGCCACGGATCCAAGGACGCACGATCCCCCTCTCGATGAGCGCCTTAAGTGCACTCATCGACCCGGCCCGTCCATCCACTTCCTTCTTCTCAACGGCCAGCCTGGCTTCGGTACCTGTAAGATAGACGACCATCTTTAAGTTTATTCCAGCAAATTCCTTTAACAGTAGGGCAAATTGACTGCTGCTCTCGGTGGGTCCTGAAGACCCAAGCATGATAGGCTCCTTAGACTTCTTGAGATCATCTATCGTCTTATAAGGCAGATCCGTCCGGAGAGTCAATACAGTGGCTTCGACAGCAGGAGAGCCTATCCAGGAATATTTCATCACATCGAACTTGGCCCCTTCTGCCTTCTGTAGCTGGGCCAAAGGAATTCCCCTCTGGAAGGCTCCAATGGTCAGGCCATCTGGTTTGGCGATATTATATATTTGGTTGGCAACAATCATACTGGCAGCCCCTGGATTGTTCTCTACAAGAATGGTGGGGTTCCCAGGGATATATTTAGGAAGGTATTTCTGAAGAAGTCGCGCCATGTTATCATATCCTCCTCCTGGTTGAGATCCCACGATGATGGTCATTCTTTTCCCTTCATAGTATGGCGCTGCAAGAACTCCCTTGGAAGATATAAACAAAGAAAGCATGAAGCAAGCAATAAGTAAACAGAGAGCCTGTCTTTTCATGGTATTTCCTCCTATCTAAAATATTTAAAATTCCCCCTTCACCCTTACCTTCTCCTCTGTGGGAGAGGGAGGGGGCGAGGGGTACGACTGTAAAAAAATAAATGCGTTTTGCATTAGTTAAAATTTTATATATTTACCAAATTCCTGGACGATATCACTGGGTTGATTGAGGAGGTAATTTAAAACTTTTAGACACTCATCCCCAGAAGTATATGAAACTTCCATTCTATTCTTCTTAGCGTCTTCCTGAAGTTCCGGGTCTTTGGCAACTTTAGCGAAGGCATCCCTTAAGATGTTCATGATATCGGCTGGAGTTTCTGGGGGAACCACATAAGGCCTCCCAATCCCATCCGCAGAAGCAAGCATCGCCATGATCGTCTTACCTTTTGGATCCGTAGTAAGATCTTCATTTACTGGTAAATTCTCAATTCCCGGCTCAGATACCCGACCACGAATGATAGGACGCACCAACCCCCTTTCGATAAATGGCTTAAGTGAACTATAGGAGCCTCCCCGACCATCCACTTCTTTCCGCTCGATGGCCAACATAGCATCAGCACTCGAAGGATAGATGATTAATTTTAGTTAGTCCAGCAAATTCCTTTAAAAGGATGGCGAATTGGGTGTCAGAAGTCCCCGGCCCCATCCCTGCAAGAGGGATCGGTTCTTTTACCTTTTTGAGATCATCCACAGTCTTATACGGAAGATCGCTCCGGATGGCAAGTATCGTCGCTTCGACAGCGGCTGATCCTATCCATGAGAATTTGGTGATATCGTACCGTACCCCTTCTGTCTTCAGCAATTGGGCAAAGGGAAGTCCCCGATTGAAAGTCCCGATGGTCAGGCCATCCGGCTTGGTCTGATTGTAAATATAATTGGCAGCGATGATACTGCTGGCTCCATCCATGTTCTCGACAAGGACAACGGGTTTCCCAGGGATATGTTTGGGGAGATGTTTTGCAAGAAGTCGTGCGATGCGATCATACCCTCCCCCTGGTCCAAACCCCACAATAATTCTAACCGTCTTTCCCTCATAATAGGGCGCTGATAAAAGTGCTTGTGGAGAAAGAAAGATGGAAATGATGATGCCTGTTACTAAGAAAAAAAGAATTTGTTTTTTCATGTTTTCCCTCCTTTACAGGTTCTTTATTTAAACCGAAAGATATTGAATACTTTTCGGTCCAACCATAATATATCTTGTGCCAAAATAAGTGTCAATCTGAAAATAGGAGTTCCCTCATGAGATCCGGATACTGCTCTAAGATCTTCTTACGGAACTCTGGAGTCGTCCTCGCCACTGGCGGAAAATCATTGATTCGCTCATAGGGAATACAGGCATCAATGACAGCTCTGGTATTGTAATATCGGTCAGCGACGGTCAGCGGGTCCAGTCGGCTTCCCCAGCATTTTCTCGTAATCTCGATATCTTGAGCCGGATCGCATCGACTTCCCATGGCCCAGATCACTTCATTCAGATTTGTGGGATCGATGTCATCATCCACCACGACAACAAATCGGCCGATATAGGCGCTCGGAGGAATCTGAGAGGCCAGCATCCCAGCCTGTCGAGAGTGGCCAAAGTATCTTTGTTTGATTGCGACGACGTTGAATGTCCTTCCCGAGCCTGCGCTATGAACCCAGACCCCCCTCACATCGGGGCAGCCAGCCCTCTCCAGTCCGTCCCACAGGCCTGCGGAACGGATGAAACACCTCTCAAAGAGATGGGAATGAGGAGGCTTCTGAGAAGCGGCACAAGTCAGGATAGGGTTCTTACGGAACATCACACGTTTAATTTTTAAAACAGGCTCCTCTTTCTTCCCTCCTGCATAATAACCATGCCATTCACCAAAGGGACCTTCGGGGAGTTTCTGATCGGGTAATACCTCTCCTTCTAATACGATTTCTGCACGGGCAGGAATGGGCAGATCCGTATATTTTCCCTTGATCACCTCCACTGGCTCTCCCATCAATCCCCCAGCAAAGTCATATTCACTGACACCCCAGGGAACCTGGTAGCGGGCAGCGATATAAAGGAGTGGGTCAATCCCAATGACAACAACCGTGGGACACGGCTTCCCTTTATCCAAATATTTGTCCCTCTGGATTCTCCCCTGTTTCCCTTGAGAGATATACAGGAGGCAGGTATTTTTATCGACCACCTGCACACGGTAAGTTCCGCAATTGACCCAACCCTCTTCCGGGTCTCTCGTAATCACAGCATCGGCTGTCCCGATATATCTGCCGCCATCCAGTTCATGATGGATCGGAATTGGAAATCGAAAAAGATCCACCTGGTCTCCTTCTAATACATTTTCAAGAATAGGGCCATCCTTCACATATTTGGGTGGAATCAGTTTCATCTCCTTCATTTTTTCCCGATAGATCTTCAAGGTATCCATGAGCCCTTCCTCTTTTGGAAGAGGAAGACCTAAGGAGAGTGCAAAGCGCTTTGGAGAGTTGAGCATTCCATAGAGACACTGGTACCCTTCCGGATAACCTTTAATGCGGTCAAACAGGAGGGCAGGAGATTTTTCGGCCTTTTCTCTATACAGGATCTCTGTAATAGCCCCCATCTCCTTATCCCAATCGACTCCATAAATCTTTTTCAGTTCACCCATTGCTTCAACTTTGTCGAGAAAGTCGCGCAGGTCTCGATATTCCATGTGGATCTCCTTTCACCCATCCAACTTTCGGCAGGAGGTCATTTCTTGGAAAGAAAAAATAGGTGGTAGCGCAAACATCGTTGACTGAATATAAAAAAAGGATGAGGCAGAGTTTCTGCCCCATCCTTTTATACCAATTAAAATATTTTTTTGCAATATGATAATTTAAATGGGTTACAGACTTTCGTTAGAGAAAACTTTCTGTTCATCAGAAGAGCTTCATCGAATTAAAAATATTTTTCAGTGACTAAATGCTTAAATTTTGGTCTTTCCCCTTTGGGTATAATCTCCATCAGCCTGAGGACTAATTCTTTACATTCCTTGCTGGATAATGGGTTGATGTTGTATCCAAGCTTTTTGGCCCAATCCACTAAGGCTGGATCTTTCAAGCTGGCTGATAAGGCATTTTCGAGAAAGAGACGATTGGCTTCAGGAAGACCCGGAGGACCTACAATCATCCTTCCTGACTCAACCAAGATGGAAAGGAGTTCTAATAATTTCTTACCTTCCGGGGTTCCGGGTATCTCAAGGATGGCAGGTGTTTCAGGAAAGTCGGGATGTCGTTTCTTACCCATCATTGCCATCAGACTGAGTTCTCCTCGTTTAACATTCGTGTCATAGCCTGTAAACGTAGTGACTGCCGCATCTACCTCCCTCCCAGACATCAAAGCCAGCATATACTCCTTGCTTCCCTTATAACCCGGAATGATCTTGCTTTTTAACCCAAAGCCTTCGGAGATCAATGATGCATCAAGAGATGACTGGGAAGTGGGATCGACTGAACCAAAACGTATCACCTTTGTTGCCTTCTGCATATCCGTAACCGACTTAAAGCCAGAGGCCTTACTGGCAAAAAATCCCCGGGTCATTACCTCCACCCTGCCAATATAACTAAACTTTTCCAGTTCATATTTAACCTCTTCAAATCCCAACATATCACTGACGATCATTCCAGGCATGGGGAGAATCATGATCGTTAGTCCATCTGGTTTTGCTCTGGAATAAAGATAAGCACCTCCCATCAAACCACTCGCCCCACCCATATTTTCCACAATCACATTTGCTCCAGTTTGTTTTTTCAGATAGGGAGCTATGGCTCTCACCCACTGATCATAAGACCCTCCGGGAGCATGGGGATCAATAAGTCTCACAGTAATTCCTTTATAAAACGACGCCATATCTTTCTGGGCTATTGCTTGATGGCTATTGATCCCAATAAAAATAATGGCTAAAATTAAGATAACAGTCCAAATCCTCATCTTTTTTAAATTTTTCTCCATCTCAAAAACCTCCTTTCTTTGAACGTCATTCATTTTCTTTCTAAAATATACCTAACTAAAAAATTTTTCAAATATCATACCGGGATAAAGAGGCATCTTTAATAAATACCCGAAGAGACCATAGAAAAATATTCCGCAGCCTACGGAGAGGGTGATCGAAAGCAACCAACTCTCCTTTTTAAATCGAAGATAAAAAAATGGGAGGAGGATGACTGTGCCCATAAAACCTAAGACCCAAAGCATGAATACCGTACCCACTATCCATATCCATATGCTCAAATGTTTGGTACGCAAGCTTTCCCCTTTTTTACCTTCAGTAGCTCCTTTCTCTCTCAAGGTAAAGAACTCCCGGGAAATCTGGATCATTAATAAGATCAGAACTGTAGTGAGAACGATCAAAGGGAATACCCTTGCTTTAAAAGGATAAGTAAATGTTGCTCTCAGAAGGAGAATGGAAACCAAAAATAGGGCGAATGCAAAGATTAAGTTGCCTCTTCTCATCTTTCTATTGTTCCTCCTCTTCCTTGGAAATAAGACGGCGGAAAAATCTCTGGGGAAGACCCTTCAAACTCCTGCCAGCCAGACCTAAGATAGTAATAAAAAGCAGAATTAAGGCAATGGGAGAAACCAAGAGAAAAGTCGGACCGAGGGAAGCCAATGAAACAAGAAAGTATCTTTCGATATAATCCCCTAAAACAAAACCAATGGTAAATGTTACCCGGGGATAGTCATAGGTCTTCATCAGGGTACCGATGCCACCGAAGATAAAAGCCAAAAAGACATCATAGATATTGTTTGCTACACCGTAGGCTCCAAGGATGACCAGGAGGATAATAATGGGCACGAGAACAGTCCCCTTGATGAAAGTGGTTCGGGCCAACTGTCTTGCTGCAAGGATATCAATGATGCTCGAAAGAACATTACCAACAATGAGGGAGACCACTAACGTCCAGAATAGATCTAAGTGTTCGGAAATCATCTCCGGGCCGGGTCTAATTCCCAGAACCATCAGGGCAGCCAAGATCATCACCATGGCGGCTCCACTCGGGAGGCCAAAGGCCAGGGCAGTGAAGAGCGATCCCCCTTCCTTAGCATTATTCCCGCTTTCCGGGGCAATCACTCCTTCTATATTTCCATAACCAAACAACTGAGGCTGCTTAGAGGTCTGCTTGGCATGTCCATAGCAGATAAACTGACTTACGACTCCTCCCACTCCAGGGACCATACCTAATGCCGTCCCGATTGCGCTACAGCGTAACACTAATGTCCAATGCCTAAAAACATCTTTACATCCCTCCCACACATCTCTCCACCCAACACTGGCCTGCTCCACTTTAGCGATGGACTCACCTTTCAACATGATATCAATCACTTCGGGTATGGCGAATAAGCCCATAAAGACAGGGACGACTTGAAAACCTTCCCAGAAATGCATGATCCCACCGGTATAACGTAATACCCCGGTTCCCGGATGAAGCCCTACAAAGGCTAACATGATACCTAATCCCCCAGTAATGACAGCTTTAATGAGCGAACCTCGGCCCAGCACTGCAACAAAGGAAATGCCCAGGATGGCCATCATAAAGATTTCAGGGGAGCCAAAAGCCAAAATGATCGGTCTGGCAATCGGAATTAAGCATGCCATCACCACCCCACCAAAGATAGCTCCCATCATAGAAGCCATCTGCGAAGCACCCAGGGCTCGACCTGCATGACCCTGCTTGGCCAGGGGATAGCCATCGAGCATGGAGGCAACGGAAACCGACTCTCCTGGAACCCCAAACAGAATCGAAGTGACAACACCCCCTTGAGAAACTGCGGCATGAAGGACGATCAAAAAGGTGAGGGCAAAAGTGGGATCTAAATTATAAATGATAGGCAGTAAGATAGCAAGGGTGGCTGCCCCACCCAGTCCTGGCAGGATACCTACAACGAGACCGATGATCACTGCCAAAAATACCCAGGGTAACATACTCGGGTTAAACACATACGTAATACCATGGACGATTGCTTCTACCATTTCCCCCCTCAGTTAGAGAATAGGGTGATATAAAAAAAAAGCCCTTCCCAAAAGACCAAAGAGGGTTATCTGGGAAGGGCGAAAGGTTCACTTATGCTTTAGAACTCATAAAGTAATCTTGTTACAACCTGGAAAGGATCATCTGGTTTTACGTTCTTCACTTTTACACTATCATAATACTCAAGAGCTTTTCCAGGAAAGAGGTAACCTGTTGCTACATGCCAGGTTAATCCCTTCATAATCTTGAAAGTGTTGAGCATTCCAAGCTCCCAACCAATGGCTTTGTCATCTCTTGGGTAGACGTTATCAGCCTTTCTTGCATTGCCAACAGTGTTTCCATTGGCTGTGGTATCACCAATGTACATTGCCTGTAAGTGAATCTGATACCAAGGTGCAATCTGGTATTTTCCATAGATTTTGGCCATCCAGGTTCCACCAATGCCAGCCCTGCTCGCATAACCATTACCACTCTTGCCTCCAAGGCTCCCAGTGGTTGAGGCGTGATAGTTTAGAATATCGGCTGCAAAGTTGTTATAGAAGACAAAACCCTCTTCGAAGCCGCCGGTCTCAGTCCCAGGTGGCAACACATAGGCCTTAACTTTACTGTTGTTTCCAGGGAAAGCTGTTGTGTTATCCCCTGGTAGACCAGCGCCATCGGTCTTCTTTTGATCGGCCCCTGAGGCATACATAAAAGTGCCTCCGAAGTTGTATTTCTCCCAGGGGTAATCCACTTTCATACGTGTTGCCCATCCAGTGAAATCCACACTTTTCTTAGTAGCATCTACTTTATTCTCTACTTTTCCATTATCAACGACAAAGTCGAAGTTGTACTTAATGGGTCCTGAAGTCCCATCAGAGTAGAGGCCCAACCACCAGAAATCTGCCTTATAGTTCGTAGGAAGGCTACCATAAGCTGTAGTAGCTTTGGGTATTGGATAGTCCGGCAAATTGGTAGAAGTCACATAAGCACCGACGGTGATTTTATCAAGCTTTGCAGAAACATTCAATCCATAAACATCGACATCATCTGCGCTTGTAAATTGCCCTTCCCATGGCTTGAACCAGAACGGATTGATGGTGACTGGATCTGCGCTTAAGCCTATATTAAACCCAATACCATCAACCGAGTATAGCATCCCCGATCGGAGAACGAGCCCCTGAAGCCCCGCTCTTACAGTCATAGGAAGTGGGACTCCTAAATATGGCATACCAAAATCGATATAGGCGTTCTTAACCTCAACAGCGGCCCTATCACCTGTCCAGTAGCCCATCGAACCTCTGCTGCCGTCAGGATCGCCCCATTTATCACTGTCTATTTCGAGAAAGACAGTCCCACTCAAACTCTTATCCGCTACAACATCGAGTTTCAGTCGGGCACGTCCCATCATATAGGCGCCTCTGCGATTAAAGGCCGCATTATTAGGTAGATAATCGCTCGCTATAGTGCCATAGACAGGACTATCTACACCTGTAGCAGCAACATTCCTATAATACTCTGAATCCATCCGGATATAACCGCTTGCCTTTAGGTCAGCGGCATATGCCGTTGCACTAAATGCGATGGTCAACAACGCAATTAGCATTAACCCAAAATATTTTTTCATCTCTTTTCCTCCTCAATTGATTTTGTGTTTTGTGATCAATTCACTCACACAGCCTACTGAAAAACCCTTCACCTCCTTTAAAAGAATGTAAAGGTAAATGCCTATACAACTCCTCTTCTCATCACCTCCTTCCCCCATTGATTTTGTGAATACCAGTACAATAATATTAAATTTTTTTAATTTTATACCACCCCTCCCAAAATTTGTCAAGTACTTTTTTGAGATTTTTGAAAAAAACTAAAAAATCTCTGATTACATCAGATTAGGAGCCGATTACACAGATAGAAAACTCATTGAAAAATCAATAAAATCTGTGTAATCAAGAGAGCTTAGAGTAGTTTTTCAGAGCCCTCTTTTTATAAATTCCTCAGCCCCTCTCAGATTTGCCTATTCTCACCCCACCTCTGGAACAAATTATGGGGAATATCAAGGGCATCAAGCACTTTTCCAATGACATAATTGATCATATCTTCCAAGTTTTTCGGTTTTTGGTAAAAGGTAAGCATCGGAGGTAAAATGATTCCGCCCAGATCATAGACCTTTAGCATCGCTTCTAAATGTCCTCTATGCAATGGCATCTCCCTTGGAACCAACACCAATCTCCTTTTCTCCTTTAATACCACATCGGCGGCACGAACTAAAAGGTTTGTGTTAAGAGAATAAGCAATGGCCGTTAGGGTTTTGATGGCACAGGGAATGACAACCATTCCTTTTGACTTAAAAGATCCACTGGAGATAGAGGAACCGATGTTATTAAAGTCATGGACCTGATTAGCAAGGGCTTCCACATCCTCCACTCTCCAATCCGTCTCCATTTCGATGGTCCTTTTCGCTGCATCTGAAATGACGAGATGAGTCTCTAACTCATATTTGGAGAGGACTTCCAATAATCTGATTCCAAGAATCGCACCGGATGCACCGGAAAGACCGACAATCACTCTTTCCATCTTTGCCTCATGAATATAAGTAACTAAGGATTAAGTAGGGGAGTCCCTCCGTGGACTCCTCTTAAGGCGGCCGCAGAGAGCCGCCCCTACAGTCTTTAATAAAAAAATCCATAACGACCCAAATCCCCCCTACCCCCCTTTGCTAAAGGGGGGCGAGGGGGGATTATCAACTTTCATTTTTTGCAGTTGCCCAACCAGCCATGTGGAATCAGTTTATTTTTCCCAGTAATTTATTAAGCTCTTGTGGTATAAATTCGGGATAGTCCACCACCTTGATTCCTGCCTTTTCCAAAAATTCTATCTTTTGAGAAGCTGTCCCTGACCCACCAGAGATGATGGCACCGGCATGTCCCATTCGGCGACCAGGAGGCGCTGTCTTTCCCGCGATAAAAGCAAGGACCGGTTTTTTCATATTCTTCTTAAAATACTCCGCGGCCTCCTCCTCGGCCGTCCCACCGATCTCCCCAATGATAACAACTCCTTCGGTCCCTGGATCCTTTTCAAACATCGCCAATAGATCGACAAAATCGAGTCCGATGATGGGATCACCACCAATGCCAACACAGGTGGACTGCCCAAATCCATTCTTGCTCAGTTGGTCCACGGTCTCGTAAGTCAGCGTGCCACTTCGGGAGATGACGCCGATACTTCCTTCTTGATGAATGTAGCCCGCCATGACACCGATTTTACATTTCCCCGGAGAGATGATTCCCGGTGTGTTAGGACCAATGAGATTAACGTTCTTTCCCTTCAAATATTGTTTGGCCTGGATCATGTCGAGCGTCGGAATGCCCTCAGTCATGCAGATAATGGTCTTCAACCCGGCATCAACGGCCTCCATTACAGCATCTGCCGAAAAGGCTGGTGGAACGAAGATAACGGATGTATTGGCACCAGTCTCTTTAACCGCAGAGGCAACGGTGTTAAAAACGGGGATACTGTCCACCGACTGACCTCCCTTCCCCGGTGTAATACCACCCACGATTTTCGTTCCATATTGAACCATCTGCCGGGTATGAAAAAGACCTTCATTTCCAGTTATTCCCTGTACGATTAATCTTGTATTCTTATCAACGATGATGCTCATTGGATCATCCCCTTAGCCCCTTATGGATAAGATTGTGTACAAAATAGCAAAAAGTGTATCAATTTAGTTCTTTGAAATAACTTTCATAAATCCCTCCCCACCTCCCTTTTCCAAAGGGAGGAGAAATGTTCCCCCTTTTGACAAAGGGGGATGAAGGGGGATTAGATGGTCTTTTTCAAAGAGCTAAAGTGTTAAGATGATTGTTTAGTCGATGCAATCACTTTCTGTGCCGCTTCTTTCATCGTCTCTGCAACGATGAGTCTCAAACCCGAATCCTTCAGCAATTGACGGCCGATTTCGACATTCGTTCCTTCCATACGTATAACCACAGGCACCTGGAGTTTGATCTCTGAAGTGGCTTCAATCAAACCTTTGGCCAGGGTATCGCAACGGAGGATACCTCCAAAAATGTTGATCAGAATCGCTTTTACCTTGGGATCCGATACCAAGATCTTTAACCCGTTCTTCACCATTTCAACCGTTGCTCCACCGCCCACATCGAGAAAGTTTGCGGGCATTCCTCCGGCGAGTTTGATCACATCCATGGTCGCCATAGCCAGCCCTGCCCCATTGACCATACAACCTACATTCCCATCCATTTTGATGTAGTTCAAATTATATTTGGAGGCTTCCACTTCCAAAGGCTCCTCTTCCAAAATATCTCTCATCTCGACCACATCCTTATGACGGTACAACGCATTTTCATCGAAATTTAATTTTGCATCGAGGGCCAAGGCCTGGCCTCCCTGTGTGACGACCAGAGGATTGATCTCCGCAAGGGAGCAGTCTTTGTCGATAAATAGTTTATAGAGATTTCCAATCAACTGGCTGACAGGTCTTCTCAAAGAAGCATCTAATTCAAGGGCAAAGGAAATCTTGGAGATCTGGAAGGGCTTCAATCCGATGCCAGGATCCACCCATTCCTTGATGATCTTCCCAGGAGATTTCTTTGCAAGCTCCTCAATCTCCATTCCACCTTCCTTGCTGATAATGATCACCGGACATTCTCTGGCTCGATCAATGGTAATTCCTAAATACATCTCCTGGGCAATATCGACGGCCTCCTCGACGAGTACCTTGTGAATCACCTTCCCTTCAGCACCGGTCTGAGGTGTCACCAATTTGGTGCCCAACATGGCTTTGGCCACCTCTCCTACCCCAGTTGGAGAACCGGCTGTTTTAATTCCTCCTCCTTTACCTCGCCCCCCTGCATGGACTTGGGCCTTTACGACAAAACGGTTACCACCGATTTTGGAAGCCACCTCTTTTGCTTCTTCTGCTGTCTGTGCAACATTCCCCTTAGGGATCGGAATGTTATAGGCCCCCATCACTTGTTTCGCTTGGTATTCATGGATCTTCATAGATGATCTCCATTATTAGCCCTATAGTCACATATTCCTATAGTCCATTTTTTGACTACTCGACTATCGGACTACGAGACGATTAGACTATTTATTCAAACACTCCTTCTTTATTCAGTTCCTCATACTCCTCCTTGGAAAACCCAGCTAATTTCCGATAGACATACTCATTGTGCTCACCAATGAGGGGACCGGACATTCGCAACTGAGGAGGTACTTTTGATAATTTGAACGAGGGTAACTCAAGATGGTACTTGCCTATCTCAGGATGGGTCATCTCGGCCCAGAAATAGCGATTTAAATGTGGATCTTCATACATCTCCTTTGGATTCTTCACTACTCCTGATTCCACTCCAGCCGATTGAAGCTTCGTCACAACTTCTTCAGTGGTGAATTTCGATGTCCACTCACCAATTAACCTTTCCAACTCCTCTTCATTCTTTTTTCTACCCAGCAGCGTATTGAATTTCGAATCCTTTGTCCAATCTGGATCGCCCATCACCTGGCATAATTTTTTCCATTCGTCATCTTTAAAAACGGCGATCACACACCATCGGTCCTCCCCTCGGCACGGAAAAGCTCCATGAGGGGCAGCATAATCACATCGATTACCATTCCTCCCTTGAACTCGGCCATTAACAACATAATCCAATAAGGTTGGAATGAGATACTGAATCCCCCCCTCAAATTGGGCAACGTCGACATATTGCCCTTTTCCTGTCCGACGCCGGTACTCAATAGCCGAGATCAATGCGATGGTACCATAGACGACCCCAATGAAATCAATATAAGGCCCATAGAGAATTAATGGATCTCGGTCAGGCCATCCAGTGAGATGAGTGAACCCGCTGAGGTGAGTCAAATGAGAGCCCATCCCAGGATGCTGGGCATAGGGTCCGGTCTGTCCCAGATTGCAGGTGCCGAGCATAATAATGTCAGATTTAATCTTTTTCAACTCTTCATAGCCCAAACTCTGCCTTTTCATGACACCTGGGGTGAAGTTTTCAGTGACGACATTAGCCCAATTCTTTACAATTCTTTTAGCGACCTCTGCTCCTTTCGGATGTCTCAGGTTGAGCGTAATCCCGTATTTATTATGACTGTAGATGGCAAAGTCATATCCACGATTGATTCCGGGCTTGTTATCTTTAAAGGGTGGATACAACCTGTATTGATCAGGTCGGGTTTTTGATTCGACGTGAATGACTTCTGCGCCGTAGTCCGCCAGATAGGTTGCAATGAGAGGACCAGCAACGATCTGCCCAAACTCCAGAATCTTTACATTCTCAAAAATTCCGCGTCCTTCCATATGTTTGCTCCCTTTCCATTTTTAGTTAGATAATGTTTCCCTGTTTTAACAGGACGAGCTCACTGTCAGACATCCCCAGTTCGTTTACATAAATCTCACGATTATGCTCACCGATAAGAGGAGCCCGGCGTTGAATCCCTACCGAAGTTTCGGAGAATTTGGCCCAAGGTCCAGGATAGGTGATCGTGCTACCCAACTCTGGATGCTCTATTTTTTGCCAAACCTCTCTCGCTTGAAGCTGAGGATTCTCCAAGATATCCTTTGCTGACGAAACGGGGTAACCCATGATCCTCCTTTTCACTGCTTCCTCGAGGAATTCCATCTTATCCAGCCCGCTGAGGAATTTGGACACGGGCTTCGTGAGCTGATCAAAATCATCCTGGGTTGCCGGGCCTGGATCAAACTTATCCCAATCCTGTGTTCTTCAACCACTCGGAGGTGATACCCTTTTCCTCCATCCATTTCACCGTTTCTTTATTGGTGATGCCTCCTGACCTTGCGCCATAGATGAGCCAGCAGATATAACCGTCCTTACAGGGGTATGCGGCTGGCATCACTGCTCCGTGAATACTGCGGCCAGCGATGGCATTCCCCACTCGCTTTGTCATCGTGCCATCGGCTTCCCAATAAAAGGGAGCTGTGTCCGCAGACCAGGCTGCACTCGCCTGCCCAGAAACATCCACATACTGCCCCTTCCCTGTCATCTGTCGATGGAAGAAGGCCATCAGCGTTCCCAGGGCTGCATAGGATCCAGTCCAAACATAGGATACCGGAATACTGGTCCTAATCGGCGGACGATCCGTATCACCCACGAGATACATACAGCCACTCATGGCCATGATCCCAAGATCAGAGGCTTTATAATCCTTGTAAGGGCCCTCCTGTCCAAAAGGAGTGATGGAAGTCATAATAATCTTATCCTTTGTCATCTCGCTGAGCTTGGAATAACCCAGCCCGAGCTTGTCCATATAGCCTGGAGCAAAGGATTCGATCAGAATGTCCGCAGTCATAATAAGCTTTTTGAGTATTTCACGACCATCTGCGGTTTCAATGTTTAATGTGATGCCTCTTTTATTATTGTTGAAGCCGAACCAATAGAGACTTTTTTCTGGATGGGGAATATCCTTATAAAAGGGACCCATATTCCGGGAAGGATCTCCGCCCGGAGGTTCTATTTTAATGACATCTGCTCCTAAATCGCCCAGGATTTTCCCACAAAGGAAACCTAACTCATTACTGAAATCAAGAACTCGACAATCTTTGATCAAATTTTTCTCTTCCATGGATCCATCCTTTTCATCCCCTTTGACCTACCTTCTCCAGTAGCGGAGTTGTGGAGGTAGGGATTCAATTTGTTTGAGAGTAAACCCCGTTAGAAGGTCTTTGACCTTCCAACGGGAGGGCTCACACGGGGCTTTAAACCCCGTGTTCGCTCCCAAAGGAATCTTATCTTCATCCCCGCTGCAAGCAGCGGGGCTTTCTAACGGGGTAAACGATACGATTTTATTTCCTGTTCCTCGTGATGACAGCTATCACGCCGTCATCACGAGGACAGCGAAGTACCAATTAAATCCCAGCTTCCCCGAACCATTTCGCATAAGCTTCCTGGAAGGATTTTGCCTTTTCGATCTGCTGATCTGAAAAGAAATCCTTCAGGTTTACAACATCAACAGGGTAACTTGCCCTTAAGAAGGCATCCCGATATTGGAATGGAACCGTGGCATCGAGTCCGATGGCTCCTGAAAATTTGATATTCGATTGAGTCCAATCCTTTTCGCCAGCAGAACTCCGCTCTGCAGGTTGGAAGGTTTGTCCCATACCGCCCGGAGCAACAATGGTAATACCCTCTTTTGCGTCTACGCGGGTCGCTAAAGCCCACATCAAATCATCCGTTGAGTAAATATTGATATCTGGGTCGACGACCATACCAAAACGGGCCCCAAGGGAACAGGATAGAGCCGCTGCAAGGATGTTCTTCGGGTAACCTTCATCCCTGGCCCTTCTCTTTCTCACTTGAAAGATCACTCCCCCCCAGTCAGGAATGCACATGGGAATATGGGTATCAATGCAGAACCCTGGACTGATCCTTTCGGCCAACTCAAAGAAACAGGCCTCGCGGCAGATGACATCAATGTTGTGGTTATCGTAGCCGTGGACAATCAAAGGATCGTAAATCGGTCTGTCTTTCCGATGAGTGATCCCTGTGACAGTGAACTGATAGGTCCGATACGCCTTTCCCATATAGCCTGACCATTCCGGATGGAAGGGGTAAACCCCCTGCTTCTGGTCCTTCTCAGCCAAAGGGCTCTCCCAGGCCTTTTTCGTTGTATCTAAGTACCCTTCGATAACATACTCGGCCTCGGCAATCGAATAGGCATCGATGGTCTTGCATTTCACCATCTCCAATGGGAAACCCTGCACCGACCCGGCGATTCCCAACTCATCGCAACCTCTTGGAAGGATGGTATACATAAATCCTGACCCAGCGACCATGGTGGCTGCTGGGGGGATTCCCATGTTGATGCTAAATGGGATGGGTTCCTTTTTATAATATTTTGTTGCGATTTGATCGGTATGAGAGCCGGGTGAGATCTGAAAGGTGGAGTGATCCTTCCACCCAAGATCTTCGCGGAAATTCATCCGATTATAACTGATGTGCCATCCCCCCAAAACTGCTTGGGTGAAGCAACGGTTTTGCCGGCCCCCAACGTTCTTCCTGGATCGGTGGGGGTGTGCTGAATCATCGGAATGACCGGCCAGACATCGATATTTTTATCGATGACCACTTCCTGGCAGGGTGCTTTGTCCACGATCTTGGGTGGAGTAGGTTGAAGGATTGCCTCATGGATTTTGAACTTCAACTCTTTCCGATCCTTACAGCCAAACATTTTTGCGATGATCTTATCTGAACCCATGACATTGGTAGCTATCCTGGCATTGGAATACCCCTTGACCTTATTAAAGATCATGGGGGGCCCTCCATCCAGACGTTTCTGAATAGCCGCCACTTCCAGTTTTGGATTGACTTCATGATCCGTCTCCAATAACAAACCTTCTTTTTTCAACGATTCCAGCATTGCCCTCAAACTTCTTACTTCTTCTCTTGCCATTTTTTTAACCTCCTTCTTAAATATTGTTTGTTTTAATCGCTCTTAAATCTTGAGTCTTTCCCTGACATCTTTGAGATGAATGAACATGAGATCTCCAACCTTTTGGGTCTCCTTCTTCTTGAAACAATCAAGAATCTTCCGGTGAAATTTAACGATACTCTGGTGATCCTCCAAACTAAAGTGGAGCCTTTTGAAGGTCTCTAAGAGTATTTCACTGATGGCATCCATGATCAGAATGTGCAAAGGATTTTTCGTGGCTCTGGCAATGGCCTGATGAAAATCGATATTCGACACCACCGGAATCTTTCGGGCCTTGATCGCTTTCTCCCTCACCGAGATGATTTCTTCCATCTGTTTGATATCCCAATCCGTGCATCGCTCGGCTGCCAGACGGGCCATATAGGGTTCATTCGAAAGTCGAAATTCCCAGATGTCGCTGTCGCTGATCTTCCCGAGTCGAATCATATTGGTGAGGGAATCGCTGACCGATTTGATTCCCATTTGAGCGACAAAGGCACCTCCTGAGACCCCTGCCCTTATGGTCACAAATCCCATCTCCTCTAAAGACCTTAAGGCTTCTCTCAAGGGAACCCGGCTCACATTGAATAGCTTTTTCAGTTCCTCCTCAGAGGGCAACTTGTCCCCAGGTCGATAGGTCCCCGTGAAGATGGCGCTCTTGATTTGAGCCACAATATTATCTGAAATTCTTCCCTTGCGTACTTGGTTGAAGACCCATCCCCCTCCTTCTTGCGGTTTGCCCATATGCTCCCCTGGAAGTTGACCCCTTCGACTTCGCTCAGCCTGCCTGCCGGTAGGCAGGGAAGCTCTGAGCGGCCCCTTTCTACCCCGCCTTTAAAGACGAAGCCTTGGCGCTGTCGAACATTTAAAAAATTATATGTATTATTGTATAAGATATTATTATTTGTCAAGAGAAAATTTATGACAAATAAATTTTTTTAAAATTTCATTCCCGTTAGGCCTTGAACATTCCTTCCCTTGCCAGAAAGATAGGCTGGGTTGTCTTAAACAGGAGGCAATTTTAACCAGACAAAGAGCTGACCTTGTGGAAAAGGAACGTGAAGAACACGGTCGAAAATACCATAGATTAAGGCCCAGGCAAAGGCAGTATAAATAAGACTAAGGAGCCATTTCTCCCGGCTAAAAATTTTAAGCTGGATAAAGGTGCATAGAGGTACCCCATAGGAAAAACCAAGGAGCCAGATTGCACCGAAATAGCCCAAGATCCAACCAAACATACCTGCCGTACGTCGATTCACCACATCGGGGGGTAAGTGTGGACCTGCTTCCTCCATGTGGTCCCCACTCTTTCGACTCCCTTTCCCCAAGAATTCCATGACGAATTGAAAAATAGTAAGGGAGAGGACAGGGAATCCAATAGCCCAGGGGAAGAGGCCGGTCCTGAAATCAAAATGCCTGCTTTGCAACAGAGCTAACGCTATGATTACTATAATGAAAAAGGAAAAGGCCGTTTCCCAGCTCAATCTCGATAACCCTGGCCCGATACGGCTCACAGCTTCTTGGGCAGAGGCTTCAACCTTTCCTTTTTTTCTCTTTTCCCATCTAAACTTGAGAAGAGGGTAAAAAGCACCGACCAGAGTCAGCCCAATGAGTATCAATACCCCTGGTCGTAAAAGCCATGCAAGACCATAGTTATCCGTGGAGAGGAAAAGTCTGTTTTCAGCAAGAGGACCGAGGACAAGTCCAAGGATCAGAGGGGGGCGCGGCCAGTTGAAGCGGAGTAATATCCAACCCAGCACACCAAAAAACAATACAAGGATGAGGTCTTCAAAGGTATTTTTTTCCGCAAAGGCCCCCAGATAAATCAGCAGAAGAATGAAAGGGATGACGAGATTGCCTCGAATATAGGTGACTTTCACAAGTTGATTCAGGATGAGAAAACAGATTCCTATTGTAATAAAATTGGAGACAACATTGATCCAGACGAAGGAGAAGGTTAATGCAAGGTGTCCTTTGGGTTCGGGGATGAGCATGTCAGGACCAGGGATAATCCCTTGGATGAGAAAGGCACCCATGAGAATCGCCATGGTGACACTGGCAGGTATACCGAAGGCAATGGTCGTGATGAGGCTTCCTCCCAATGTGGAGTTGTTCGCTGCACCTGGACCTAAGACCCCCTCGACCGCACCCTTGCCAAAGCGCTCCTTGTCTGGGGAACTTTGAACAGCGTGGGCATAGGCCAACCATTGTGTTGTTGCTCCGCCCAATCCAGGGATGATGGCGATGTAAGAACCGATCGCACTGCAACGGATGGTCAGCCAGAAGTGGCGAAAGGTGTCCTTCACTCCCTCCATCACACCACCCAACTTACCAATTCGTTCACTGGCAATGCTTGACCCTTGAATCGCTAAATCAACGATCTCGGGAATGGCAAAGAAACCGATGGTAATCGGCACCAAACCAATCCCGTCCCATAGAAAGGTCTGACCAAAAGTATAACGCTGTACCCCAGACATCGGGCAAAGTCCTACCGTTGCAAGGAACAATCCTATCCCTCCAGCGATAATCCCCTTCAATAAGGCTTCACCACTTAAGGAGGCGACAAAGGTGATGCCAAGTATGGCGAGCATGAAGAACTCTGGAGAACCAAAGGAGAGAACTAAGGGTCGGACAATCGGGATGGCAGAGGCTAAGGCAAAGGAGGCAAAGACTGCGCCCACCAAAGAACTCATTAACGCTGCTCCCAATGCCCGGCCTGCTTCGCCCTTCTTGGCCATGGGATGCCCATCCACAATCGTGGCTGCAGTCGTTGGCTCTCCAGGGACACCTAAGAGGATAGAAGTAATGTCACCCGTGGTGTTGACCACTGCTGCCATACCAATAAGAAAGGCAAAGGCCTGAACCGGATTCATCTTGACAATGAAGGGAAGCATGAGAGCAAGGGCTGTCGGTCCCCCCAACCCTGGGAGGATCCCCACCATAAAACCGATGATAATGCCTAAGATCATCAGCCCAAAAGTGGTCCAAGTGAATATTTGTAAGAAGCCAGAAACGAAGGGGATAACGATCTCCATCATCTGTTAAAACCTCCCCACAATTTTTCAGCTCCCAATAGAATGGTGAAGCTCCCCGCCCCTGCCTATACGGCACGCTTTGGCGGGACGGGGCACTTGCCGGTCACATATTTTATCTTACTTAAAAAGAATGTCCTTCATTTTGGCTGTCATCGCAGCGTCCATCTTGAAGATTCCGACTACCGCTTTTTCAAGCTCTTCGCTGGTTACAGGGGCCAGATCCAATTTTGCCTTTTCTGTCTCGGCCAGGAATTCCTTGTCCTTCAGGGTTTCCTGGAAAGCTTTGCTCAAGATCTGTGTCTGCTCTTTGGGTGTCCCAGGAGGCAAGACAAAGGGTCGGGCAAATATACTTGGGCTATGAATACCCAGTTCAATCAACTGGCGCGCTTCGTCCGTCTTAGCAAGATTGATAGCCAGCGGAACCTTGGGAAGATCGGGAAATGGCTTGGGCACTGTCTGAAGTACGACAGTCACATCCCCTGTTTCAAGAGCCTTCCTCCAGGTCACCCTCATGGACTGCCATCCCCAGGAAGTTCCCGCCAGCTCTCCACCCTCACAGGCCAAACGGATATCTGCAGTCCCTTTGTAGCCGGAGACGAGCTGTATAGGAAGTCCAAGTGCCACTTTCACAATCCGGATGACGTTGTCAGGTGCATAGGCCCCCGGCCCAACACCACCCATTTTGACGGGCGTCTTGGAAGCCATCCATTTTTCTATACTTGTGATTCCACTGGCCTTGGTGAAAGCAATAGCACAATCTTCTGTCACTGCAGCCCCAATGAACTGGAATTTTTTTGCATCAAACTCGATCCCCTGTTCCCCTAAGACCTGATTAAAGAATAGACCCCCATTGAAATGGCCAATCGTGAGGCCATCGGGCTTGGCCACCTTATAAAGGTGGTTGGCTGAAATCAGACTTCCAGCCCCGGTCATATTCTCCACGATAATAGTGGGATTCCCAGGGATGTGCTTACCCATATGTCGGGAAATGACCCTGGCGTAGGTATCATAGCCACCTCCAGCGGAATAGCCCACAATGATTCGGATCGTCTTGCCCTCATAAAAAGGCGCGGCGGCAAGTGTAGGAAAAGAGATGAAAGTAAGCCCAATAATAATAGCTCCTAACCAAAAAAGTTTTTTACACATACTTTCCTCCTTTTGATTAGAATTTGTTTTATTGATTTCAATTCATATATCAAAAAAAAGAGTTTGGCAATAGGTAGTTTGAAACTGAATATGGGCTTGACAAGGAGCTCTAAAAAGGCTATCTCCATTTTGTTGAGAGTGAAACCGAATGGATCGACTCGCTCAGGAGATCATTGCCAATCTCAAATCTTATCTCGAATATCTTAGAGAAATGGGAATTGAGAGTATGACTGCCTCCGAAGAGAGACCGAAAGAGGTTTTTCTCAATTCATCCCCTCTCCCCTCGATGCCTCCAACCTTAGAGGAGGTGCGAAAAGAGTTAGGGGATTGTCGGCGATGCAAACTCCACCGAACACGGCGCACCCTGGTATTCGGAGAAGGGAACAAAAAGGCAACATTGATGATTATCGGCGAAGGCCCTGGTTATGAAGAAGACGTTCAGGGAAAGCCTTTTGTAGGAAGGGCTGGGCAACTCTTAACCAAGATTCTTCAGTCCATCCATCTTCAGAGGGAAGAGGTCTATATCACAAACATCATCAAATGCCGTCCCCCTCAGAATCGGAATCCAGAGCCGGACGAGATTCAAACCTGCTACCCTTTTCTCCTCAAACAGATCCATGCGATCCAGCCCCAAATCATATGTGCTTTGGGAACGTTTGCAACCCAGACCCTTCTCAAGACTGACGCCAAAATTACGACTCTTCGTGGAAGATTCTACGAATTTACCCCGTTAGAAAGCCCCGCCATTCATGGCGGAGATATAAATAAAAGTTCAATTCCTCTCGCAGAGTCGAGTCTACGACATAGAAAGGGCGAGGGCAAAGCCCCGTCCTTTCTAACGGGGTTTGCTGGAATCAAAGTGGTCCCCACCTATCATCCTGCTTACTTATTACGGAATCCCGAACGAAAACGAGAAGTCTGGGAGGATATGAAAAAGATCTCTCAATGGATGGCTGATCATGTCGGAATCCCTGCCCGACCGGCAGGCGGGGACTCGTAACGAGAGGAGGCGTCTCATCCTGTCGGAGAGAATAGGCGATAGTTCAATTCAAATCCCTTCTCATTTAATATATCCAAAAGAGCAGAAGCCATCTCTCTCACCAAAAGTTCCCAAAGGGAAAATCTTCTTTTGGGGTAGAGGACATTCGGCTTCCCCTCAATACCTACCATCTTGGCGACAACATCAATGGCATCCTGAAGATTTCCGATTTGATCAACCAACCCGATCTGTTTGGCCTGTTCTCCGGTTAAGATTCGACCATCCGCAACCTGCATTACCTTTTCCCGGTCCATCTTCCTCCCCTCTGCCACAGCCTGAACGAATTGCTGGTGGACATTATCGATCACCCCCTGGACGATCTTCTTTTCTTCCGGGGTCATCTCACGGAATGGGGATCCAATATCTTTATGCTCACCGCTTTTGAGAACCACTCCTTTGATCCCTATCTTTTTGAAAAGTTCCTCTATGTTGGTGAATTCCATCAGGACACCAATCGAACCCGTGATCGTCCCAGGATTTGCGATGATAAGATCGGAGGCACAGGCGATATAGTAGCCTCCAGATGCCGCAACGGACCCCATGGAAGTGATCACTTTCTTCTTCAATTTGATCTTCAATACCTCTCGATGGATCTCTTGGGAGGGCCCTACGCCTCCTCCCGGAGAATCGATCCTTAGGATGATCGCTTTTACCCCTTTATCTTCTTGGTATTGGTTCATCTCTTCGATGATCCCGGAGGATTGAGTAATCACTCCTTTGATCTCTACGATGGCAATCTTATCGCCAAAAGCGAAATAACCAGGCTTGCCGATATATCGTCCAATGAAGAAGAGGATAGATAAAAAGAAAATGAGCAATGCCGCTATTACTCCGAGCCCTATCAGGATTCGTTTTCGTTTCATAATTACCTCCAACTAATATAAATAATGGTTATTGAGTTATTGAGTCACTAGGTCATTAAGTTAATAAAGAATCTTAAACACAAAAAACTATTACTCCCTAACATCAAAACATAAAATATTAATAGAATTTAATAACTTAATAACCTAATAACTCAATGACCTTCCTCAATAACCTCAAATGAGTGAGAGGCGAATGGTCTCGAAGGGAGCCAATTGAAAGATGCGAACGAGTTTCGTCTTGACCAATTCGAGGATTGCCAAGAAAGTGATAATGATCACTCTCCGAGAGGTCTGTTCAGGGAAGAGAAGATGAAAGGCCATGCTTCGCTTCTCCCTCTGAAGAAGAGAAAGTATTTCTTGAACCTTTTCTTCCACGCTGAGGCGATCTAAAATCACTTCATGAAACTCCTCCGCCTTGACTCTCTCCAAAATTTTACGAAATGCCTCTACCAATTCAAAGAGGCTCACCTCTACCCTTTCTTCCTCTCCTGTATCTTCCATTTCCATAAAGGTCGAACGAATGAAGACATCTCGGTCCAGCAGAGGCCTTTTCTCAAGTTCGACCGCTGCCTCTTTATATTTTTGATATTCCAAAAGTCTTCTGATCAACTCCGCCCTGGGATCTTCCCCCTCCTCCACCTCTTCCTCAGAAGAGGTGGGGAGTAACGTTTTCGATTTAATGTAAAGGAGGGTGGAAGCCATCAAGAGGTACTCTCCAGCAACATCCAGATTGAGAACTTTCATCAATTTAAGATACTCTAAATATTGTTCCGTAATAAGGGCGATCGGGATATTGGTAATGTCTAATTCATTCTTATTGATGAGATGAAGCAGGAGATCAAGAGGCCCTTCGAACATCTCCAAACGAATAGTATAGGGTGCATCTCCCACTGAAGATGAATCGTTTTCTGTCATCCTTCTACTCCCTGAGCCTTCGAGACATATTCCATCTCGTCCTGTCGCGTGATCACCTGCTCATCCAACCTGGCTTGAAGCAGATCGGTCAAGATCTTTTTAATGGAAGGGCCTGGTTTGATCCCCATTTGAATCAAATCGGCTCCTCCTAACAGTGGTTTCGTGTCCTTCAATTGAGTGAAATAGAGCGAGATATACCGCCGGGTTTCCATCTGGGTCGTCTTGGCCATCATAAAAAGTTTTTCCTCCGTTGAAAGGGGGTCGAGAACGGCATAGATTTCCGATCGTTTGGGATGTCGGTCCGCATTGATCCAGGAGAAGATTCGGAGGAGCGCTTGATCTGCTTGACGTTTTCCATCCATCACCTTTTTGCGAAGTTTATCATTCATGGCCAATCGTTGGCATAATTCCACGATCTCTACCTCTTTTAGTAAATCGATCAAGCCATAAAAATAGATGAACCAACGCTCATATCGTTCCTCCAGGAAAAGGAGGTCAAACCAAGCAATGACATGATGGACCTGTTCAAAAAGGAGGTCCACTTCCTCATCAAATTTGAGGTGGGGGTGGAGAAAATGGAAGAGATGAAAATCCCTCATCCGCTTCAGAGCAGGAATGGGACTCTCTTCTTGAAGGATCAGGATAAGCTCGGAGAGGACCCGACCTCCTGAGAGGCGATCCATAAAACCCATCTTGACTGCATTCTTCATCAAGTTTTGGGTATGTTTTCCAATCTGGGCCCCCAACCTCTGTTCGAAACGGATCGCCCGAAAAACCCGGGTCGGATCTTCGACGAAGGAGAGGTTGTGGAGAACACGGATCACCTTATCTTTGATGTCTTTCACTCCACCAAAAAAATCGATCAGCTCTCCAAACGCTTTCGGATTGAGCTGGATGGCCAATGTATTGATGGTAAAGTCTCTACGATAGAGGTCCATTTTGATCGAACCTCTTTCCACTGTGGGGAGGGCAGCCGGGGAGTCATAGACCTCTAAGCGAGCGGTTGCCACATCGATTTTCAAATGGTCTGGAAAGAGAATGATGGCTGTCCCAAATTTTTTATGAGTTCGAATTCGGCAGGGAAACTTCTTTTCAAACTCTTCGGCCAATCGAATACCATCCCCTTCCACCACAATATCCACATCGAAGTTTTCGACTCTCATTAAGAGATCCCTCACAAACCCACCGACGGCGAAGACCGAATAGCCCAACGCATCCCCTACCCTGCCAAATTCCATCAGCAGGTGATGCAAACGTTCAGGAAACCTTTCTTTCATTAATTTGGAGATCATCTTTTTTCGAGCATAGAGGGGTTGACCTTCGAAAACCGAAATTTCTTTGACCGATTTGATCATCTCCTCCTGGAGAACCCTCATGACATCCCCCATGGAAATCGTCCCTACCAATCGATCTTTTTCAATGACCGGAAGGAGGTTCTGATTCTGCCCAATGATCAGTTCCTGGACATGAGAGAAAGGGACATCGGGAGAAACAATAGAGAATTCGGTTGTCATATATTCCCTGACGAAGGTGTCCTTCAGTCCATGATGCACTGCCTTTTCGACCACCTGTTTGGAAATTAAACCCATGACCTTTTCATCCTGAAAGACAGGAAGAATGTTCAGGTTATATCGGCTAAGGATCTCCCCGGCCTCTTCTAAGGTTCGATCCGGTTCAATCGTCTTGACGGGATAGACCATCACATCCCTGGCTGCCCTTTTGGGCTTGACCATCTCTCTCAGTGTCTTCATCAATCGATCATGGGCTTCGACCAGGGCCATTCCCTTCACCGTAGCCGATGCGGCCGTCGGATGTCCTCCCCCTCCAAATTCACTTGCGATCTCTGCCACGCTGACCTCTTCGAGGCGGCTTCTTCCGATCAAATAGATTCGGTCTTCCATGCGCACAAGGACGAAGAGAACATCCAGGTTTTCTATATCTTTCAATTTATGAACGAGGATGGCGATATCTCCAATATAATGATCCAGAGAAGCTTGAGCAATGACCACATCGATCCCATGAATGGTATATCGGGTGGCGGATTGGATCAGATCATTCAGCAAAAAAACCTGTTCTGCAGTGAGTTCTTTTGTAATGACATTGGAGAGGATATTGAGATTGGCACCCATCTGAAGTAGGTATCCAGCCGCTTTGAAATCCTCTTCTTTTGTTGAAGGAAAGGTGAGATTTCCCGTATCTTCATAAATACCGAGCATCATCACGGTGGCTTCATCCGGAGTGACTTTCATCCCCTTTTCCCGAAGGATATCCAGAAGGAGTGTCACCGTCGCTCCTACCTCGGAGATCACTTCCAAAGAACCATGAAGATCCTCCGAAGACGGCGGGTGATGGTCATAGATGTGAATTTCCAATCCGGGTTTAAATAGAATTTCAGAAAACTTTCCGATCCGGCTGATCTGACGAGTGTCCACTAAAATCAGTCGTTCTACTTCCTGGAGGTCAATATTTTTAACTCGTTCGACCTCAAAAGCGTAAATCGTGGAATGAATAAAAAAATCTCGAAGGTTCCTTTCCTGAGAGCCAGGAAAGACCAATACCGCATGGGGATAGATTTTTTTGGCCGCTAACATAGAGGCCAGGGAATCAAAGTCCGCATTCGTGTGAGTGGTGATGACTTCCATAACCTTAAAAAAGCAGGAAAAATGGAATGATGGAATATTGGAACATTGGGTTTAGATCCGAAAAAAACTTTCCTTGCCCATTATTCCAGTATTCCAGTATTCCAATATTCCGGCAGTTATCCTCTCGGATGGTATCTTTGGTGAATCTTTTTCAATCTTTCCCCAGTGACATGCGTATAGATCTGAGTCGTGGAGATATCCACGTGGCCAAGCATCATCTGGACAGAACGGAGATCCGCTCCCCCTTCCAAAAGATGACTCGCGAAGGAGTGACGGAGAAGATGAGGGGTAATTCTTTTTCGAATCCCTGCCCTCCGACCATAGGTTTTGATAGTCTTCCAGACCTGCTGTCTACTCATCCCACTTCCCATACGGTTGATAAAAAGGAAGGGACTCTCTTTCCTTTTGGCAAGCCTTTCTCTGGCTGCCTTTAAATAAAGGGCTATCCATTTCATGGCTTCGCTTCCGAGCGGGATGATCCTTTCTTTTGAACCCTTTCCGAAGACGAGGACATATCCAGCTTCCAAGTTGACCTGATTCATCGGAAGTTGGGTCAGTTCAGAAACCCTCATCCCTGTCGCATAAAGAACCTCCAGCATCGCCCGATCTCTGATCCCCATAGGAGTCTGGGGATTAGGCTGTTCTAATAATTGTTCCACTTCCTTCAACGTCAGGATTTCGGGTAAGGTTTTCGGCATTTTGGGAGATTCCAATTCCTCAATCGGATTGGCTTCCAGTATTCCCTCTCGAATTAAAAATTGAAAGAGGGTCCGAATGGCTACCAGATTTCTCACCACGGTCTTGGCCGAAAGTCCTTGTTTTTTCAAAGCGAGGAGAAACGCTCTGACATCGAATTTGCTCACACTGGATATCTCCTGAATCCCTTTCTTCTTCAGGTAATCTAAGAATCGATTCAGACCATGGCTATAAGCATCAAGGGTATTCTTAGAAAGACCTTTCTCAACAACGATGTAATGAAGAAATTGATCCAAGATTTGTTCCACGGTGTGAACCAAGAAAAGATCCAAGAAGGATCAATGCAAAATGAAAAATTGCATGAGGGTTAGCAATGATTGCTTCTTGAACTTCTTTATAATGCTAAATGCTCATTGCTGATTGACCAATTTGCATCGCTTATTTACTTAACGCCCGTGTGACCAAATCCTCCCTCTTGTCTCCCCGTCGGAGGGAGTTCATCGACCTCTTCAAAAATCGCTCGAAAAACTCGGGAGATGACCATCTGGGCGATTCGATCCCCATGACGGACAGAAAAAGGGAACGGATCAAAATTGATTAGGAGAACACAGATCTCGCCTCGATAATCTGCATCGATCGTCCCTGGACTGTTGACCACACCAATTCCATGTTGAATCGCTAACCCACTCCGAGGTCTGATCTGGCCTTCAAATCCTTCAGGGATCGCCACAGAAATCCCAGTCGGAATGAGTTTCCTCTCCCCTGCCTCTAAGGTAATTTCTTTTTCAAGATAGGCGAAGAGATCCATTCCAGAGGAACCCTGAGTCATGTATTGAGGCAGGGGAAGAGATCGGTCTTTCCTCAACCGTTTGATACGAATCTTCACCTCTTCCATCGATCCCATTTGAAGCTCCAGGCCACATTCAGGTCAACCCTTCGACTTCGCTCAGGGCAAGCTCTGAGCGGCCCCTTTCTTCCCCCTCCTAAAGGGTGGGAATTGACGCTGTCGAACGGGTCAACAGGTTCTTGTTGAATGCCTTTCCATCAATGGGGCCCAAAACCGTCAAGCAGAAGAATCGTTCATCAAAGATATCCTTGGCTAAACTACGAACCACCTCATCCTCCACCTCGTCAATGCCTCTGATCACCCTCTCCACGGGTGAGTAGGACTCAAAATAGATCTCATTCTTCGCCAATCGTGCCATCAGGGTGTCAGAACTCTCAAGGCTGAGCAGGAGGTTCCCCTTCAATTGTTCTTTAGCGATCTCCAGCTCCCCATTCTTAAAGGGCTCTGTCTTAAGGTGGTTGAACTCCTTAAGGATCAGTTCGATCACTTCTTCAAAAGAGTTTTCATTGGTCCCTGCATAAACAACGACCAATCCGGTATCGATGTAAGCAGGAAGAAAGGAGTAAACAGAATAGGCCAGGCCACGATTCTCACGGATTTCTTGGAAGAGTCTCGAACTCATTCCACCCCCTAAAATGGTGTTGAGGACATATGAAGCAAACCGGAGGGAGTGGTTGTATTGGAGCCCTTTTGTGCCGAGGCAGAAGTGAACCTGCTCTAACTCCCGTTTCCAGAAATTGGTGGTCGAGATCGAATCAGGCCTTGCTCTTTCCTTGACCTTATCCGACTTTGGAATCTGACCAAAAATTGCCCCGATCGAATCGACTACCTCCTGATGATGAAGATTCCCTGCGGCGCAGATAATGATTCGGTTGGGCTGATAGTTCTCTTTAGAAAATTGGCAGATCTGATCCCGGTTGAAAGACTGGACAAGTTCAGAGGTTCCGAAAATTGGAAAACCCAATGGATGATCTCCCCAACAGACCCGGTTAAAAAGATCATGAATATAATCGTCAGGGGTATCCTCTACCATCTTAATCTCCTGGAGGATGACCATTCTTTCTTTTTCCACATCTTTCACATCGATGAGAGAATGGAGGAAGATGTCGGAAAGGAGATCGATGGCTAAGGGTAAATTTTTATCGATCACTTTAGCATAGAAACAGGTGTATTCCCTTCCTGTAAATGCATTGAGAGTCCCACCGACGGAGTCAATCTCTTTGGCGATGTCGAAAGCGGTTCTTCTTTTAGTCCCTTTGAAGAAAAGGTGCTCAATGAAATGTGAAATCCCATTTTCTTGAGGCTGTTCATCTCTGGACCCCGTATTTACCCATATTCCAATGGAGGCAGATTTGAGGTAAGGGATTTCTTCCGTGATCACTTTGATCCCGTTATCGAGCACCGTCTTCTGATACCCCACACCAGAAGTGATCGACGAAGGATCCAGGGAATGATGATATTTTCTAATGGTTGCCCTCCCTTTCTATTTCAAACGTCGCTTTCAGGATATCCCTTAAGCCTTCCCTTCTGCAGGTTGTTTGATCTCTCTTAATGCTGCCTTTCGACTCAACCGAATACGACCTTGGGGATCGATATCAATAACCTTTACCCACACCTCATCCCCTTCCTTCAGGACATCCGATACCTCCTTGACATGGTTCTCTGCCAATTGGGAGATATGGACCAGGCCATCCGTTCCTGGGAAGAGTTCAACAATAGCACCAAAGCCCAAAATGCGTTTTACTTTTCCATTATATAACCCACCTATTTCCACTTCTTGGGTGAGCCTTTTGATCATATAGATGGCTTTTTCGATCGCCTCATAATTTGGGGATGCTAACTTCACCACTCCTGAATCTTCTACATCCACCTTGACTCCGGTCTGTTCGACAATGCCCCGAATATTTTTTCCCCCTGGGCCAATGATATCTCGGATTTTCTCCTGTTTGACCTGGAGGGTAACAATCCTCGGTGCATGTCGGGAGAGGTCCTTCCGGGGTTCCGGAATTGTTTCTTTCATCTTTTCCAGAATATGGAGGCGACCCTCTCGAGCCTGATCAAGAACACTTCCCATGACCTCCTTAGAGACACCCCGAATCTTAATATCCATCTGAATAGCCGTTACCCCTTCGGCTGTGCCTGCCACCTTAAAATCCATATCCCCAAAATGGTCCTCATCACCGAGGATGTCGGACAGAACAGCTACTTTCTCATTTTCCAGGATTAAACCCATTGCAATCCCAGCTACAGGCGCTTTTATTGGAACACCCGCATCCATTAAAGAGAGGCTTGCCCCACAAACCGTTGCCATAGAAGAGGATCCATTCGATTCCAGCACCTCTGAAACAATTCGAATGGTATAAGGAAAATTTTCGCTTAGAAGGGAGGACGGGTAGAATAGCCCTTTCGGCTAAGGCTCCATGTCCAATCTCTCGACGACTGGGGGCCCTTAAAGGTGAAACTTCTCCAACAGAGAAAGGAGGGAAGTTGTAGTGCAGCATAAAAGATTTATAGGTCTCGCCTGTCAGGGAGTTGATTTTCTGCTCATCTTCAGAAGTGCCAAAGGTGACGACTGCGAGAACCTGAGTCTCCCCTCGAGTGAAAAGGGCAGAACCATGGGTTCGTGGAAGGATACCCACTTCGCAAGAAATGGGACGGATCTCTGTAAGACTCCTTCCATCGACCCTTTTCTTTTCTTCTACGATCAACTTCCTGACCAGTTTACGATTAATCTCCTCGAGGGCAGCCTTGACGATCTTCTGGGAGTTCTCATCCTCTGCTCCGCACTCCTGAAACGTCCTTTGGAGGGTCTCCTCTAAATACTCCCTCCTCTTCGTCTTCTCCTTGATATAAAAAGCCTCTCTCAGTCTCTCTTGGGAGAGAGTTTCCACTTTTTCATATAGTGGCCTCTTCTATTTTTTGAAGTTCAAATTCTTTAGGTGTCGTTCCAAATGCCGATTTGAGTTGATTCTGAAGATCAATCACGGGTTTGAGGGATTGATGGCCGAATAAAATAGCCTCTAAAATCTCCCTTTCCTTCACCTCCTTGGCACTTCCCTCCACCATGATGATGGCATCTTCACTCCCGGCGACAAAGAGATCGATATCACTCATTTGCAATTCGTCGTGAGTGGGGTTGAGCACAAACTCCCCATCAATTCGACCTACCTTAGCACCTGCAATCGGGCCGTTGAATGGAATATTAGAGAGGGAGAGGGCGGCTGAGGCCCCAATCATCCCCAAGATGGAAGGATCGTTATCCTGATCCGCTGAAAGGACAGTAGCAATGACCTGAATCTCATTCTGAAATCCCTTGGGAAAAAGAGGCCTCAGAGGCCGATCAATAAACCGCGAGATCAAGGTTTCATGATCACTGGGTCTCCCTTCCCTTTTTAAAAAACCTCCGGGGATTCTTCCGGCCGCATAGGTCATCTCTTGATAGTTGACGGTCAGGGGAATGAAATCGATCCCCTCCCGCTTCTTATCCGATGTCACAGCAGTGACGAGGACAACCGTCTCCCCATATTGAACCATCACCGAGCCATTCGCTTGCTTTGCCACCTTCCCTGTCTCAATGGAAAACGGCCTTCCGCCAAAATTAATTTGTAAGTTTTGCATCATACGATTTTATTCACTCCTTTTTTTACCCCGTTAGAAAGCCCCACTATTTATGGCCGTGATTAAAAATTCCCATTCCTGATTGATTGCCGAGTTAAAGCCCCATCCTCTCTAACGGGGTTAACTCATACTCTCTAAAACCAGAGAGGAGAGGACCTATCTCCGAAGGCTCAGCCTATCGAGGATCATTCGATATCGATCCACTTTCTTTTCTTTCAGATAGTTGAGGAGCCTCCTTCTTTGTCCCACCATCTTCAGCAGTCCCCTCCGGGAGTGATGATCCCCTTGGTGAGCTTTAAAATGCTCTGTGAGATAGCGAATCCGTTCGCTGAGAAGAGCGATCTGAACCTCCGGCGAACCCGTATCCTTCTCATGGGTCTTAAACTGTTCTACAATTTCTCTCTTTTTCTCCTGAACGAGTGGCATGAAATTCCTCCTTTGAATTAACTTTCATCATGAATGGGTCATCATTTTTTGCTCGTAAAATACCCTTAATGGCCGAAAGGCGACCAACTCTGGGTCGGTTCGCTCGATATCCGAGCCTTTCATCTCCGATTTCAAAATAGCAACCAAACCCTCGTCAGGAGAAGTCATCTTTAGCCATTGCCCTTTTTCAAAAGCCGGAAGGGTATAAGAGGAGAGATCTCTCACAACCATTTTTTTACCAAACCGAATTTTCTTCACAAGACGCTCGTCTCCGATCACCTCGGGCAACCGGGGTAAGGCTTCCTTCAAGGAAATCATCCATGGGCTAAGTTCCTCGGCACTGAAGAGATTCTTTAACCTCTCCCATGGGATCGCCCCTTCAAGAGTGAAAAGACCGCTTCGAATTCTTTTGAGAGAGAGGAGGTGGGCTCCACACCCTATCTTTTTTCCAATATCCTTTCCTAAGGAGCGGATGTAAGTTCCCCTTGAACAAGAGACTTTGAAACGAACTTTTGGAAGATTCATTTCCTCAATCTGGAGTTTGAAAATTTCCACCTCCCTTTCCTTCCGTTCGACCTCGATCCCTTTCCGAGCCAATCGATAAAGAGGTGTCCCGTTCAGTTTAAGGGCTGAAAACATAGGGGGGATTTGCTGAATCCTTCCTAAAAAATTCTGAGAGACTGTATGAATCAATTCAGGGGTGACATCATCCCATGACCCTCGAAGGGTGACCTTTCCTGTGAAATCATCCGTTGTGGTCTCCTCCCCCAATTTCATGACGGCTTCATATTCTTTAGGTTCCTCTTCTAAAAACGGAACCAATTTGGTTCCCTCATTGATCACAATGGGTAGGACTCCCGTCGCAAAAGGATCAAGCGTTCCAATGTGGCCTGCCTTCTTCACATGAAATCGACGTTTTATTTGCTTCACCACCTCAAGGGAGGTCATCCCTTCGGGTTTGTCCACGATGAGCAGACCGTCAACTTGCATTTTCATCTGTCTCCTCGTCTTTTTTTAGGTGACGAATCACCTCTCCGATATGAATCGCATATTCAATGGAAGGGTCGAACTTGAAGATAATTTCAGGGGTATATCTCAATCGAATCCGTCGTCCCAACTCCTTTCGAACATATCCTTTAGCACTGCTCAACCCCTTCGTCGATCTCTCTCTTTCTTCAAGGGTCCCGGCCACGCTGAAATAGACTTTCGCTAAGCGACAATCTTCAGAGACGGCAACCCTCGTAATGGTCACGAAACCGATGCGAGGATCTTTCACTGTCTTCATGAGCATCTCTGAGACCTCTTTGTGGATCAAATCGGCTACTTTCTCTGAACGCTTTCCTTCCATCTTACTTGAATCCATCTATCCAAACAATTTATAACAACCTCTATACCGTGAGGATCTCCATTTCTGTGTGAACCATCTCAACAAGATGACTCTTCTCGATAAAGTCGATCACTTTATCCAAACTGGAGTTGATGTGTCTGCGATCATTGCCCACGGTGCAGAAACCAATCTGTGCCCGTTGCCAAAGGTCATTATCTCCGACCTCAGAGATGGCCACATTGAATCGGTGTCTCACACGATCGATCACTTTCCGAATCACATGCCGTTTCCCTTTCAGTGAATGATTCTCTGGAATCCGAAGGTCGAGTTGACAAATTCCGATCACCATCTCCTCCCTCCTGCCCATCACCTTTTGGTTTAGGCTAACCGAGTTTGAATCTCTTCAATCTCATAAGATTCGATGACATCCCCCAGTTTGATATCATTAAAATTTTCAATTTTGATTCCACACTCGAGTCCTTGAGCACAATCCTTCGTATCTTCCTTAAATCGCTTGAGAGAGGTGATTCGACCCTCATAGATGACCACATTATCCCTGAGGAGTCTTGCATGAGAACCTTTCACTACTTTTCCATCCAAAACTAAACTGCCAGCGATCTGGCCCACTTTGTGAATATTGAAGACGGCAATTACCTCCGCCCTTCCCAGGATTTGCTCCTTGTAGGTAGGTTCCAATAATCCTTCCAATGCCTTTTTGATATCATCAATCGCATCGTAGATGATCGAATAGGTCCGAATATCGACGCGTTCCTGTTCTGCCAAGGCTTGTGCCTTCGGACCCGGTCGGACATTGAAGCCGATGATGATCGCATTCGAAGCCGACGCTAAATTGACATCCGTTTCAGTAATCCCACCGGCTCCGTCATGGAGAATATTGACCTTCACGACATCCGTAGAGAGTTTTTTCAATGCCTCTTTGACTGCCTCAATGGAACCCTGAACATCTGCCTTGATGATCACATTAAGCTCTTTCACTTCTCCTTTCTTAATCTGTTCATAAAGTTCTTCCAATGAGACTTTGCTCAACTTTGAAAGTTCTTTCTCTCGTATCTTCTCTTGTCGGTAGAGACTGATCTGTTTCGCCATCCTCTCTTCAGAGATGACAATGAAGGTTTCTCCTGCCTCTGGGACATCGGTAAAACCCACCACTTCGACAGGTAAAGAGGGCCGGGTGTCCTCCAACTTCTGTCCCTTATCGTTGAGCATCGCTCTGACCCTTCCGTATTGGGACCCTGCGATGAAGACATCCCCGGCCTTCAACGTTCCCTCCTGAACCAGAAGGGTCGCCACCGGACCTCTTCCTTTGTCCAATTTGGCTTCAATGATGACCCCCCGCGCAGGTTTATCCGGATTGGCCCTCAATTCCAGAACCTCTGCCTGAAGGAGGATCAACTCTAACAATTCCTTTATCCCTGTCTTCTGCTTCGCCGATACCTCAGCAATGAGGGTATTTCCTCCCCACTTTTCTGGGACGAGACCATAATCCGCCAAATCTTTCTTTACCTTCTCTGGATTTGCGTTCTGTTTATCGATCTTATTGATCGCCACCACGATGGGAACTTTTGCTGCACGAGCATGATCGATTGCCTCCTTGGTCTGAGGCATGACCCCATCATCCGCAGCAACCACTAAAACAACCACATCTGTCACTTGGGTTCCTCTGGCCCTCATCGCAGTAAATGCCTCATGGCCAGGGGTATCAATAAAGACGACGTGTCCATTTTCTAACTGGACATCATAGGCCCCGATGTGCTGAGTGATCCCTCCTGCCTCTCCTTCCACCACATGGGTCTTCCGGATGGCATCTAAAAGCATCGTCTTCCCATGATCCACATGACCCATGATGGTGACGACCGGCGGTCTCGGCTTCAACTGTTCGGGAAGATCCTCTTTCCTTTCCAATAGATCCTGACGCTCTAAGGAAGTTTTCTCCACTTCGTAGCCGAATTCACTGGCCACTAAGGAGGCAACATCAGCATCGATCACTTGGTTGATATTAACGAAGACACCCATCTCCATCAGTTTTTTAATCAAATCCCCTCCCTTGACCCCCATCCTCTTTGCCAAATCTCCAACAGCAATGACTTCAGTGATTCGAATAATTCTTTTAATGGGTTTGGGGACTGTTATTTCTGTCTTTTTTGATGTCTTCAACACAACCTTCTTCTTCATAGGTCTAAAATGTCTGGCAACAAATTCTATCCCTTTCTCTGGCGTTCCCTCTTTTTCAGACTCCTCCTCCATCACCATTCTTTCCTCGATAATTCTCCTTTTCTTTCCAAACATCTTCTTCTTTGCAGGGAAGGGGGATACTTTTTCCTCCTCAAGCAATTCTTCCTTAATTGGGGATTTCATCTCCGTTTTTTTGGGGGTGATCTCCTTCGGTTTGGGTTCCTCAACTTTCTTCTTCCCCTCTGCTTTCTTCTCTATTTCCTTCAAGATGGCCTGAGCGACCTGAGGTTCTCTAACTTCTTCAACGGGCCTCGCAGGGATTGGCTTCTTCACTTCAACTTTCGCCTCAAGAGGTGCCATCGGAGGAATAGCAGGTTCAAGGATTTCCTCTTCCTTCTCTGCACCTTCTTTTTTGACCTTCACCTCGAGTTCTGGTTTTTCTATAACTAATTTCGAAATCTTCTGCTCCTCGATGACAGGCTCAACAATAATGAGCGGAGGGGGAAGGGGCTCACCTTTCAGTTCAAGGCTTCTTGTCCTTCTACGGATCACGGTGGGGTTGACTCGCTTCTCGACGGTCTCTTTTTCGGAACCCTTTTCGATAATCTTTTCATCAGAGAGGGGAGTTTTTTCAGGTTCCAAAGATTTTTTGTCCTTTACCTTTACTCCCATCCGTTTCAATTTTTGAAGCAGCTTATCATCCTCCATCCCTACTTCGCGCGCGAGATCGAGGACTTTAATCTTCGCCATTCCCTTTCCTCCTTTATTCCAGCCCTTCCCTGAAAGGATCCATCGATCCCAAAGACCCCATCCATCTCTCTTTTTTCTGTGCCCTTTTAAAACAGATGAGATCTGGACAGAGATAAAAACCCCGTCCATTGATCCTCTTCTTTTTATTCACAAACACCACTCCATCCATGCCCTTTATAAACTGAAGCATCTCGTCTTTCTTCCTTTTTTTTCGGCACCCAATACACATACGGATTGGAACATGGTCTTTTTTACTCATTTCTTATTTTCAACATAATGTCGAGCAGCCTGAATCAATTTTTCAGCTTTCTTTATACCGATGCCTGGAAGCGAGGAAAGTTTTTCTACATCTGTTTTTAAAATATCTTGAATGGTTTTAAACCCGTTGGTTCCCAATATTTCGGCGGTCTTTTCTCCCACTCCCTCTATTTGGTCTACCGGATCAGAACCAGACTCTCCGATAGGTGGGCCACTTTCCCGGCTGACCTCTGGCCCTTCTTCCTTCCGGGCCAGCTGAAACGCCTTCTCTACGATCTCAGAGGCTTTCTCCTTGTCGATCCCTAAAACCTTGGCCAATTCTTCTGGATCGACCTCTGAAATCTCTTTGATAGAACGGAACCCTTCGTTATAAAGGATATGGCTGTGGACATCCCCAATAGAGGGGAGGTTCTTAAACTTTTCCAATATCTCATTTGAAATCTTCTCCATCCTAGACTCACTCTTGATATCGATCTTCCAACCTGTCAATTTGGATGCTAATCGGACATTCTGGCCTTTTTTCCCGATCGATAATGAAAGTTGATCGTCTGCGACCACCATCTCCATATATCGATTCTCTTCGTCGATATAAACCCTGGAAATCTTTGCCGGTGACAGAGCATTACAGACATATTTGGCTTGATCTTGAGCCCAAGGGATGATATCAATCCTTTCTCCACGAAGTTCTTGGACAACGTTTAGTACCCTCGAACCTTTCATTCCCACACATGCTCCGACCGGATCGACATCCCGGCTGGAACTATAGACAGAAATCTTTGCTCTCTCCCCAGGTTCCCTGGCCGCACTAATAACTTTGATCACTCCTTCAGAGATCTCTGGCACCTCCATTTCGAAGAGTTTGATCAGAAATCCTGGATGAGTTCTCGAAAGGAAAATCTGTGGCCCTTTCGAATTTTTTTGAACATCAAGAATATAGGCTCGAATACGTTCTCCCTGGCGGTAAACCTCCCCTGGGATTTGTTCTTTCGAAAGGAGAACAGCCTCTGCCCTCCCAATATTGATATAGATACTCCCTTTCTCCATCCGCTGAACTGCTCCACTGACCAGATCTCCCTTTCTGTCCTTAAATTCATTATAGACATTCTCTCGTTCGGCATCTCGAACTTTTTGAATGATCACCTGTTTGGCCGTTTGAGCGCCGATGCGACCAAAATCGGTATCCAGTTTAACCCCAAGACTGTCTCCGATCTGAACCTCATTGTCGAGAGCTCTTGCCTCTTTAATGAAAATTTCACTCGATGGATTCACCACTTCTTCCACGACCTGCTTGAACTGAAACAATTCGATTTCCCCAATCTCTTCATTATAGTGGACTTCAATCTCACCCTGATGTCCGTACTTCTTTCTTGAAGCGGTGAGTACAGCTTGTTCTAATGCTTCGATGATCACCTTCCGGTCGATCCCTTTGTCCTTTCCTACCTGTTCAATCACATAGTTGAGATTGGATGGCATAATCTATTTCTCCCTCTCTAAAAGGAAACTCCGCACCCAGCCCATCAAGGGTGAACAAAGCTTCCGGGAAATGGAATATCATAAATAATAAGATTCCTCATTCAGAGAATGTTCCAGTCAATTTCCAAATTGGCCTTGGCTACATTGGATAGAGTGATTTGAAAAACCCCCCCGTCCATTTCTATTTCAATACGGTTTTCGGAAATACCGAGAAGCTTACCCTTAAATTGCCGTCGATTCTCAATGGGATGAATCGTCTTTACCTTAATGATTTGGTTTCGATATTTCATAAAGTCTTTTTCTTTTTTTAAAGGACGGGTGAGGCCTGGGGATGAAACCTCTAATGTGTAAGGAATTGCAATAAAATCCTCTACATCTAAACTCCTTCCGACCTCCTGGCTAATGTGGGTGCAGTCGTCAAGCCTGACTCCACCTGCCTTATCAATATAGAGGCGAAGGACCCATCCTTTGGATTCTCTTCGATATTCAATCTCTACCAATTCCATCCCTTCATTCAAAAGAATGGAATCAACTATCCCCCGTACACGATCCACAATTTCCTTTGACATCGTCTCTTGTCGTCTTTGCAAAACGGCTTTTAAAAAAAAAGCGGGCAAACAGCCCGCTTTTTCAGCAGACCAAATAATTAGGAATTTATATACTACATTTTATTGAGAAATGCAAGGAATTTTTTTCAAATCTCATTGGCAATCTATAGAAATGCATGGAACAATCTATTCTCACGATAAAAGGAAATGCTTAATGGTGACACCGGGTGAGGGATTAACCCTCTTTTTTCAGAAAAGAAGGTTGTTCTAACCTCGGACCACGAAGAGACTGAATCTCTCGCTCCAACTTCTCAATCATTTTTTGATTTTGACGAAGAGTCCTTTTAAGATAAAAGCGACTATAAAGGTCATCGATCCCTCCAATCATCACACCTAAAAAAACGGAACAGAGGATGACCAAAAAGAGGGGAATTTTGGGCACCTCAAACCATTGGATATTTTGGATGGAATAGTGAATGCTGATCTCCTCTCTGTTTTGTATTGAAAAATGGATAGCAAAGAAAAATGCCATCATCCAAAGAAGTGTCTTCATCCATTTCATTTTTTTTCCCCTCCTTTTCGACCCCTCTTTCTCTGAAAGAGACCCCTAAAGGCAGAGTGAAGTACCAGATAAGTTTTTTCCAAATATTCTGGAATAATTTTTGTCTCACTCAGCACCGGCATAAAATTAATGTCCCCCTTCCATCGGGGGACGATGTGGAAATGAACGTGTTCTTCTCCAGCCCCTCCTACCTTTCCAATATTCATTCCGATATTGAACCCATGGGGATGAAGACATTCCTTTAATACTTGGGTTGAAGCTCTCAATAAATAGGAAAGTTCTTGAAATTCTTCGTCACTCAATTGATCTATATCGATGCAGTGACGCTTTGGCACGACCATCAGATGCCCGTTGTTGTACGGAAACTTATTCATGATCACAAAGGCATCATCACTTTGAAAGAGGATGAGATTTTCCTTGTCTTTCTTCTCCATCGGTTTCTTACAAAAGATACAACCCTTTTTCTTCTCCTCCAAAATATAATCCATTCTCCATGGAGCCCAAAGATATTTCATGGTTTATCCTTACCCTATAAAATAACTTTATGTCTGATCAAAGGAGTCATAAGCGACTAAAACAAAATTCGTCCATCTCGGTGTCATTCGAGTCATTCGTTAAAATTAACCGGAAGATTCCTTTCATCGTTCGAGCCTGCCTGCCGGCAGGCAGGGGTGACAAAACCGTCATCAAGGATTACGAAAAATTAAGAGGTCAACTCTAGATTGAGATAGAGATATTCCCTCCACGGAACTGGGGGTTCTTCGAATCCAAGGCTCATGGTCAATAGAGGTATCCAAATCGGGACCTTGGGTTTTCGAATCAAGGACATCCCTGCTTCTTCAGGCGTCCTTCCTCCCTTTTTAAGATTGCAGGCCGTGCAGCATGTGACAACATTCGTCCAGTCAGTCTGTCCCCCTTTGGAACGGGGAATCACATGATCATACGTTAATTCCTTAGGTTCAAAAGGGGTTCCACAATATTGACATTTTCCCTTATCCCGAACGTAGAGGTTCTGACGGGAAAATTTAACAATAGGAGTCCTCTTTTTAATAAAATGGGTTAATCGAATTACGGCGGGAAGAGGTAAGGCGATGCTAACCCCTCGAATAATGCGATCGTATTCTTCGAGCACCTCTACTTTTCCAAGCATGACCATAATGACTGCCTTTTTCCAGGTAATGACCCTTAATGGCTCAAACGTTGAATTGAGAAGTAATGTCCATTGCATAATTTGATGGAAGATCAAGAATTCCCTTTGAATTTAAGGAGGTATAGCGATTTTTAAGCAAATTGTCAAGTCTTTTTTCAATTTCAAAGTTCTTTCTAAATAAAAGAGAACTGATATTTTCTATATCATTGTGTCCCTTCCTGTCTGCTGAAGATAGGGACCTTGCCTACCTGCCTACCCTGTCTGTCCACAGGCAGGCATAAGCAGGCAAGACGGGGCTTATGGGGCACGTTCCGGTCAAAATGTTCAAAACCAAATATGACAATTTTGTGCCTTGATAACAATCTATGTCATTCTCTGGGATCAGGCAGATAAAATATTTTTTACTATAAGAAATATTTACTATTAAATTTCAATAAGTTATTCATATTAAATCCGAATTCATTGAGTTTGGCAAAAAAATTGCTACTTTTTTATTGTGAATCAGTGCCAAGAATATATGAGCCCGATCCATTAATTTTTAAGGTTACATTTTATGGGACGAATCATTATATGATTATGATAAGATGGAGAAAAGAAGAGGTATTGGTCAATCTATGTTTAATGAAGATCCGTTTCCTTATCATCAAACGAGTTATTCTCAGGGAAATCTCTTCTTGGATAATGAAGATCTTTCATTAGGTATTATTATCCAATAACCATCGAACTCCCTCTTTCTAAAAATGGCTGACAATAAATTCTAATTCTAATAAATTTTGATTGAAGTTCATTATCAAGGAGGATTGATTATGAAAAGATTAAAAAAGGCATTTTTCATGTTGATGGTTATGTCATTGGTCATGGTGAATCTTTATACAGTGGGATGGACAGAGGAAGAACGGACCAAGGTTGATCCCTCAGCAGATGAATTGAATATGGTGGATTTATTGATCGCTAGACCAATGGGAATTGCAGCCGGAATTATCGGGACAGGCGTTTTCATCCTTTCACTCCCTTTTACTATTCCCACAAAGAGTGTAGATGAAGCGGCTCAAATGTTTGTCGTTAGGCCATTTAAATTTTCTTTTGTGCGCAAATTCCCGGATGATAATATGTAAGAGCTATCTAACCTTTTTTAAAAATTGAGCGGCATATTTCAAAGGGCTAAATCCAAATTTCGTCATTTGGTTATTCAGTCATTGGGTCAATCAATGACTGAATAACGAATGACTTAATGACTATATTCTTATTAACAACTCACCAGATTTCCTTCAACTTTTGCTCTTCCTTCAATTTACGATGACAAAAAGGACAGGGCTTCCCCTCATGAATCAATACCTCTTTCATCATTTCAATTAATTCACTATCTTCTAAAATTTGTTTCACAATATGAGGGTGGGGTTTTCGATCATATTTACGATAAGGAAAGCTACTTTTTCCGCTCATTGCTTTACTCCTTTGAAACATATTATAAGGTTTCTCTATTTGTTTGACAAGAGAATGTAAGAATTGGATCTTATGGGGATTTCAGGAGTAGGAGAGGTGGTAAAAGTTATTCTGAAAGACCTTTTAAAAAATTCTTCAACTTGTTCAAATCATCTGGGGAGATATCGACAAACCTCACCCCGAATCGATAATCCCCCCAGCCCTTCTCCAAATGAATATCCTCCCAAACCACCTCCGCCAGTATTTCGATGATGTTCAAATCAACACCGAAAGATAAAAAAGAGTTTCATCTTTAGATGTTGACCGATCTTCATCTGCTCTGGAAGGTAAATCAACAACCCTCCTTCACTGGTATTCATCAGTCGGCCAGCATGACCGATGGAAGAGTCCGTCTTATAATATTCTATCGGTAAATCGATTTCGAATCTGGGATGCTTTCTTCTTTCAAGATTGACGATCCCAATGTGAGTTTTCATTCCTTTTTCTTCCATTTTAGCTTTCTCTTTTCATCCACCGCGGTCCTTCTTCCCTAAGAAGAAAGGAGGACGTTATTGACACAAAAGTTTTGCTGGAAAACCTTTCTTGTGGCATTCACGCTCTTATTGTCCCCTCATCCCTTTTCCCGAAGGATTAAAGTGAAAATACAACCTCGGGCAGAAGGTTTCAAAAAGACATCCCTCACATCGGGGTTGAGTTGGTAAACAATATCCCCCCTCTTCTTCTTTCCTCCCCACCCATGTCATCGGTTCTTCAATCTTTATAGGATATCGAGGAAAGAGTTGTTTTTGCAAAGGATTGGATCTTAAGATCTCCAATCGAATTTCTGCCTTGATAATAGTCAAAATGGGGGTCCACCACACCTAACCTTGAGGCTACTCTGTAAAGATTTTCCCCTATATTGATGAGACGTATTAGAAAAATCGATTTGGATGATATCTGGAATTAATTCATGTATCCAACTGATTGACATCCGACTATTCTTGTCACTCATATGAGGAACGACTCCGATCAACCGTTCTAAATCGATGGCATTCCATTCTTCATCCCTTAAGATATTATTCGCAACCTGCTGGAGCTTCGGAAAAGCCTTATGAAATAGATCTCTCCAATCTTCTCCTGAAAAAAATGGAGTCCCTTCGAGAGGAGGGATCTCTTCAAGTCGCAGATTGGATTGGGTAATGAATCGGATCACTCTTTGAGTATTTTCCAATGCTTTCTCGGAAAGGTTCGCCTGATTGAATCGGGCATGGACCAATATGGTCAAAATGGAATGAAGAGGATGTGCAAATCCACCCTCTCTCTGATAGGTTTCAAACCATATGGAAAAAATATCACGATGTTTTTGATAATAAATCTCAATAGAATTTCTGAACTCTTTTATCCAAGGGAAGGGTTGTTTCTCTCCCTCCATAGTCTTTGGAGAAATTTCTTTACATTAATAATGGAGGAGATCCCTCAGGGAGAGGGGTATCTAAATGCGCTTCCTGAATAATATCCTTGCGATCGTCAAGAGAGGGCTCTGGCCCAAGGTTAATATCTTCTTTATTCCCATTTTCCATGAAATGAGGTGTGACCGTTTGAGAGGGTTCGCTTTCTAAGGGCGCCCTCAATTCTTCTTCTGCCTGGTATCCATCCTCTCTTGGAATGACCGATGTAAAATCTGTACTCTCCTCCATGGTCTCTGGTATATTTTCTCTTGGAACTTCTTCAGGCCTTAATAAAATAGCTTCTCTTGAAACCTGTTCCTCATCTTCTCCTCTCACCTCCTTATTCTCCTCAAATAGTAGAGGTGGAGATTCAGGTTCAGAGGGCTGGAGCTTCACCTTCCCAAATGTCTGATGAATCTTTTATGAATAATTCTTCTGATGGTTTGATTCTATCAATGAATTGGGGCTCGTCTCCTTTTCCATCCCTTATTTCCATCCCCAACCATTCCCTTTTTTTTCTTCTATCGACTGCTGGCTCTAGGTGTCCTGAAGCATTTTTGAATGCAATGGAGACTCTTTGAATAGAAAGATCTCCTTTAAAAACCACCTTAAAAGGAAAAGCCTCCCCTGGCGGAATAGGATTGAAGGGAACGGGAGCTTCTTCAAAGGTAAGGAGATCCCCAAAATGATTAAAGGTTTGAATTAAAACCCAGGTATCATTTAGGCTTTCTCCAGAGATATTTTTCGCCCTCCCTACGAGATTCCATTCTCCACTTTGTATCCTGCGGAGGTCGGATGATTCCAACGCCACTCGATGTGGAATCCTATCCTTGAATTCAAGAAAAATGGGTGGAACTTCCTTTTTTTTCCACAGAGACAATGGCTCCAAAAGACTTAAGAGTTTTGCCTAATGTTTCAGCCTTGATTAGAGAGAGGTTTTTTTTGAGGACGATGGGGCAGTGGTCAACGATCTTTTTTAAAAGGGGAAGGGAAATACTATAATTTTCAGAAATCTTCTTACAAAATGACTCCTTATTTTCTTCAGTGGTGCCCTCAATGCCAATAAGAACAACCTGATAATTTCCTTCTTCCTGATTCATTCCCTGCATTGATCCCTTTTCCATATCCTTTTTTAATCAAATTTTTGAAGAAATTCAATATATTTTTTATTTGATCCATAGAATTTAGATTTTCTTATATGGAGTTTTAGATATCCGAAACCATCCACTCAAGGGCATCATGTGAAGCCTTATTATTTCTAATAAACCTTTCTTTTAAATAAAGAATTTATCTTTCAAAATGAGATATCTTGAGACAAGGGAATAACAAGGGGATAAAAGAATGGGGAGGGGGATTTTAATTTTTAATTTCCAATCTCCTTTAATAAATCGACCAATCTATTGTAATCTTTTTCATCGATATACTGGAACTCCAATCCATATCTATGTTCACCTTGTATCCCCTTGTTAGCCATATCACTCCAAACCACCTTTCCAATTGTTTCGACCGTACCTAATTCTAAACCCTTCACATAAAAGATTTCAATTTTCAATACAGCCCCAATCTCCATTCTCTCTGGGAGATAAACAAGGATCCCCCCTCCACTTGCATTCGCCACAATTCCCCCAAATAATTCTTTATCATCAACGCGAGAATAACTTAAGGGCAATTCAACACTAAATCGGGGATGTTTTCTCCTTTCAACAGCGAGAATACCCATTTTAGATGGGGGAGTAGATCGATGATTTTCTTTCAATTTATTCATATAAAATAACCATTTAGTTTTATGTTATTCTAAATCTTTCTTTTTAAAATTTTAACCAAATTTATATATTATTAAATTGGATGATAAAACAAATTTTGAAGCAAAATTAATACCAATTTGATTTTTCCTCTGATTTTTTCAAAAAATTTTCAAATGATTAAAAAAGTCGCATGTTTTAACGAAATTAGATAAGGGGAAAAGGTTACTTTTTAACTATTGGAAGGCCACCCATTTGGGATATGAGTTTTCTTAGGTAGATACTTTTTAAAAATTCTATGAAATATTTTCACTGTTTTATCCATTCTGGCTTTGCTTTAAAGATTTCAGCTTCTTCTGGAATCTTTTTTTCCAACATATACTTAGCTTCTTCCATTTGAGTCTTATAACTATCCATCTCGTTCTTTATCTGGTCCCTTTCCTTCCGAAGATTTATTCTTTCAACCGAACTTTTTGATCCATTAAACCTTTCAGTCAATTCATTATATTTAACTCTTAAATTATTTACCTTTTCCTGAGACACTTTCAATTTCTTACTCCATTCCTCCACTCGACCCTTCCAATAATCCTCACCCTTTCCAATCCAATCTCGATAGGGATCTTCCCGTGGTCGGGTCTCTTCGACTTTTTTCTTAGATAATGATTCACCTTCTATTTTTGTCTCCACTCTTTCTTCTGATGTTCCCAATCTCTCAACCTTAGGTCGATATTTTTCTGGAATTTGTATGAAATCATCGGTAAAATGAACCACCCCTTTTTCATCCACCCATTTGTAAACCTCTGCAAAAGAAAATTCTGTTGAGAGTAAAAATAATAATAATATGAAAAAAACTCTTTTCATCATTTAATATATCCAGCAAATACTATGCCAAAAACAAATATGTCTATTGATTTTTTTATCTTTTTGTATTACATTTATTTTGGTCAGTACATCAAACCATATCACCTCCTTGTTTCACCCCCAGTTGATGTACTGATTGGGATCAGTTATGACCCTCCTCTAACTGATCCCTTTTAAATTTATTAATAAATTCAATCAGTTATTTTTGTTCCAAACATTTTTTGTTGATACCCTGTTGGTACATTGAAGATTTTGATATAAAAACAATCTATTCTCTATTTTTTTAGCAAAATGCCCAATCTTTAATCAAATGAACCACTCCCCGGTCTAAAGACCGGGGTTTCAGGCCTCTGGCATACCTGGCATGACCTTCGACCATGCCAGAATATGCCGGAAAAGGCCTCCGCTTCGCTCCGAAAGGATGCCATTCATCCCCAGGCTTGAAAGCCTGGGGTTTTCTGGCATGGCTTATAAAATGTTAATATTTTCAATAAGTTATTTAAAAATTCCCAACCTAATATATTTTTTTAGGCCTCATACCACTTCTGATGGAAATCCCAATTGTGAAACAAATTCTCGTTGAATATCTTTAAATCCAATTTTTTCAAGAAATGGCTGTACGAAGATCCCCCTAGATCCAGCTAAAAGAGGAGTCAAGGATTTTTTAAGAGATTTCTGAAAAAGCCCCGAAATCTCTGATGACACCGATGGGGAACCGATACCACAGATACGAAACACTTTGAAACGTCATGGAAATCTGCGTAATCATTTTTTGAAATCCCTGCCTGCGGTAGGCAGGTGTGTAATCAAGAGAGCGTGTAGTCGTTTTTCAGGGCTCTCTTTAAAATATTCCTTTCTATCGCTTCTTTAAAAAATCTTAAGATTTTTTAAAAGTCCTGTTAACCTCTATGCACTGGATTGAAGTATTCTCTTATGCTTCCGAGAACGATGTGGGGAATATCTTCCTTCCGTTTGACCGTAAAGATACTGATATTTTTCTTCTTCTCAACAGCTTTTTCGAACCTGACCGCATGTGGGTTCTCTCCAATGTGCACCGCTGTAATTCGATTTTTTATCTTTCCAAAAAAGTTAATCAATACTTCCAAGTTGGTAATTTTCATATCGGTGATGATGAAAAGATCAAGGCTCTTCCTCCCTTGGATCAACGGGATCAAATCCTCCAATTCTAAGGCCGTTCCACCCCCAAAATATTTACAAAGAACCCGATAAATGTCTTCTCGTTTATCGGTGTAATCCAAGATGTCCTTACCACCCATGGGCGCATCACTAAAATTATAAACAGCTACTTGTGAATCATTTCGGAGATAAGCATTGGCTGCACAGGCTGCTCCCAGGACTGCATAGGAGAGGTTCTTTCGAGGATTGATCATACTTCCTGAGGAATCGATAGCGATTAAACAATCCGGAGCACTTTCCTTCTTTCCTCTCCCTTTCCCCTCCTTCTTTTTCCAAATCTGAGTTAATCCGGGCATGATCTTACCAAAACTGGTCCAGATATCCACATCTTGAAAAGGCGATCCGATTTCCCAAGGGGAATGAGAGTGTGGATGGAGTGAACCTTTCTTCTCTAAAGGTAATTTCTTCAGCGGGATGGAATAATTCTCCGCCAATTTCATATAGAAAAGGATATCGGCGTCGATCGGTTGGGCTCGACCTCGTCCCATCGCCTCCTCAATGCCATAACCTGACTCTTTTAACTCATCGGAAAAGTCCTCGATGAGTTCTCTAAATTCAGACAAAGCCATTCTTTTTTTAACGTAATCCCTCAATCCCTGATCGATCTCTTCATAGGAATAATGGGTCAGATCATGATCTCCTTGGGGATTGGAATTCCCTTTTCCACCGCTGTTTGCTTCTTCCTCTTGTTCTTCAAAGAAAAGGGGTTTGAGAGAACGGGCAAACTTCTGAATACTCTCTGCCCATCGGGAACGATCTAAGTAAGGAATGCGTGAAAGCCTCCGGACAACCTCCTCGTGTCTTTTCCCAACTGTCCGAGATAGAGGGATTCCCATATCGATCCCCCAAATCTTTTGGTAAAGGGAGGCGATCACTTCCTCAAGCTTTCCTTTTTTCAGGTAACGATGTAATTCAGGGATCTCCGTGGATCTCTTCTTAACGCAATGAGTGTCAGCAATCACATCGATGAAGGTGTTCGCCACTTGTTTGGCCAAGGCTTTATCGCCCATGACCTTCTTCGCTTCGGCATAAAGTGTAAGATGCGTATGAAAATCCCATGGGCAAAAGGTATAATGAGTAATGCCATGATCGAGAAGAGCTTCAACCACTTGTTTTTCTGGCATTTTCTCTTTCATTTGAGAAACAAAAGTGGGGTTGATCGTCATCTGTTTCTGTTTCATCTCCAACCCGACACCTTCGTTTTGTCCCGTACGTCCCTGGACAGAATCAACGATCTTCCCTGCTTGGGGTATGGGGAGTTCTGGATAGAAGTGCTTCTTCTTCACCCGCGGCCATATTTCCTCAATCATTGCTTGCAAATTCTGCTCTTCCATCTTTAAATTCTTTAGGTCCATAAGAATTTTTTCATCTCTCATTTTTAGTAATAAAGATTTGGATGACGGGCTTTCCCTGGGTAAACCATTTTATCCCTCTCGAAGACCTTCCCTTCCACAATATTTCCCAACCCTCTCACTCTTCCCCCAACATAGATCTCTCCTCCCATCATCCATTCACCCGTATGGAGACCAATATTCTTGCTGATCAAAATTTTCCCACTTCTCATTCCTGCCCCAGTCCAGTTCTTTGCATTCCCTTCCACCACCAATTCGCCTCCTTCGAGGCCGATGCCAGTAAAATCTCCCGTATCTCCCTCAATCACGAGTCGTTTTCCTTTGGGAAGTCGAAATCCAAGGAGATTAATCTCTGTTTTCAGTTCGGAGAGTTTTAGGACAATTTCTTCTTCCTTCACATAGTTGCACAGTGCAGAAATATAGATCCCTGCGGGTCCGGGAATAAGGTATGGGATCTTTTGGGTGTTCTCAAATGCAAAGCAAAAATCCTCAATATCCTCTGCCGAATAATCGATCTCCTTGATATACTTCTCTGCCACTTCGTAAGCCTTGATGATCGTATTATACTGCACCATCCAGACGAGTTCCTTTGCCTCTTCCTCTAAAAGCTTCTCATATCCCCACCGAATACGACCCATCACCTCCTCGGTGGATTGAACGATCTTATCCAGAGGAAGGTCACTCTTTTCCAAAGTGAAGGTATGAAATTCTTCAAAGGGATTCTGGGTTATCCACCTCATTTTATCTCCTAAGAGAATCGATCCTTTTTTCTGTTGAGGGGAAGTCTTCATCTTCAGACTCACTCTGTTGAAGATAAGAAAGATTCCATTCTGAGTTCAGGACCGTCGGACATGGATGTCTTTTCTAATCTCCGCATAGAGAGGATGGTCCCCTTCCAAGGGTTCCAAGGATTCTCCCTGGAAGATCTTCGATCCCGCAGCCAAGGCATCTTTTAAATGCTCGCTCTGTTCTCCATATCTCTGAGAGACCGTTTTCACTGCTTCCTTCACAAGGAAGATGGGAAAGGGATCATCCCTTTTGGAACCTTCTTTTTGAGAAAGGATCTCTTCTTTCCATTGGACACGATGGGCCAGGGTATAGGGGATAATGGATTTGACATGCTCAATATCAATTTCAGAGTCTTCTAATAGCCATGCGATTCCCTGCGCAAATTGTTTGATAGAGATCGGGAGTCGGTTGGAGGCACAATTTTTGATCTCATGGCAGAGATATCCGGTATAGTGACACCCCTCTTCGCAATTTTCTACGATCCGCTTCTGACCATAACGCTCGCAAAAAGAAAATTCAGCAAGAAGCATTCGAGTAAAGGCACTGGCATCGAGATCCATATCTAACTTTTCCATCTCCGTCCGAATCTGTTCACGATCCTTTCTTTGGAGGGGTTTCACGCCTAACACCTCAGCAAGATATTCCCCAAAGGCATTACAGATCTCTTCCATTTTGGGGATCTTCTTTAAATAAGGGGCTTTTGATTTGAGGACGCGATGCAGTTCCCGTTCATATTTGGGATGTCTTAAGATTTGATCCTTTCGCCTGGTTTTCCCAATCAGAAAAGAGAGATTCGCCCCGGGATATCTCGATTCAACCATCACATCAAATCGATCCATCAAGGGGGCGATGATGGTACTGGTCCCTCCATCCTGATAGTTCGAAGTGGCAAAGAGACAGTATTCATCGTTGATGACCATTTCATTGAGGTATTCCCAATTTCCTCGATCCACTCCATCCAGGATCATGCTCTGTTTGGTTTCTGGAAGGCGATTGATTTCATCCACAATCTTCACCGGGATTTGAGAAAAATTGGTCCACACCACATCCTCTTCCCCTCGGTTCAGTTTCCCCAAATCCGGCCTCCCAATAATCTTTTCCTCTGTCTGTTCTGGGTGTCCTGATACTTCACTTCCCCAAATCACGCCCAATGGAAATTGGTAGATCAGCGAACAGACAAACTCTGCAGAGGTGGTCTTCCCTAATCCCGGTTCTCCAATGATTAATTCTTTCCCTTTCTGAAGTCCGGTGATCAGGCTGAAGAGGATCGTCGAATTAAATCGCTCTCCTTTAATTTCGATATCTGGCCGGTTGAAGTAAAGATGGTGGCTAATAAATTGGTAGATTTCCATTACTTGTTTCTGATATCCGTTCTTTTCCACGCTTTATGTCCTTTCTATTTCATCCTATTTTTTCTAAGTGATCTCATTGGAACCAAGTCTCAAAGACCTATCATTATTTATTTATAACAGTAACATGGTCTCTTTTCTGACGCAAGATTTCTCCTTGATCAGTTTTAAACATTCGTCTCAAAAGCTTCTAAGTACCCTTCTGAAGTGAGGGCCTGCTGAGCCGCACGGTTCAGTGCTCGATCGTATCGATGAGTAGAGGTATAGACTCGGCAGATGGCGACCTTTGCCGGAATATATTGAAATAATCTTCTGAGAGGTTCCCTTGAGATTCTTTTTGATCCCGGATCGTAGATGAGAAGAGTCATCCCCTCAGATTCATGCCATGGATTGAGGGGTCTGGGATCATGATGAGCCATATCAATATGAAACTCGATCCCTTTCAATCTTTTGGGCAAAAAAGTTTCCATCCTCTGTTTGACCTCCAGAGGTGTCAAGAAGGTCGAGCGTCCAAGTTCTATCTCCCGGAGGGTCAGCTTCTCCTCAAAAACACTACTCCATTTCAACTTTCTCGAAAGAATATCAGCCCACTTCTTTCCTAACCGTCTTTCCTTAGCTGATCGTGAGCCTTTCCACTCCAGCACTTCTTCCATCAGAAACCAGTCTGTCAGAGAGAGGTATCGATCTATTTCTTCCAGGGGGTGGAATGGGACAGAGGATCTCCATCGTCTCTTTAAAAATTTCCTGAAGTTGGAGATCGATGGAACGAGTGGTCCGGTGGTAGTAAACATTGGAATAAAGGTAGAGGCGTGCGTTGAGAAACATCGCCAATGCATCCAGGCCCCTTTTATCCAAAATTAATCCCTCCTTGCGATAAGAGGTGTAGTGTAAGAGTCGTCTCCAATCCATCGGACCGATCGAGACGCCTGTCATATAAGCGTCCCGCAATACATAATCAATATTATCAAATGTAAAGATGCCACGGAAGAGTTGTTGGAGGAAGTTTAACCATCTCGGATGCTTTCGGTCCTCTCCCCTTGAGGGCCGCTTCATGAGAAAGGCTACCTGTTCTGGATCCAGGGTCTCTCCTTCTTTAAATAGGGCCATGAGGACTTCGTCGGATTCTTTTTAAAATGGGAGAGACTCTTTCCCGGATAATATGCTGACCAATCTCTTCATGGTTGGTTTTGAACCGAGAAAGATACTGCTCATCAAAGAAATGGCAGAAGGGACCATGCCCAATATCATGCAAGAGTCCGGCGAGTCGAAGGAGTTCTTCGATATAGTAAGGGGAGGGAAGATCCATTTTTTCAATTTTGGCTAAGGTCGGGTAGAGCTGCTCTGCGAAGGCTCCAGCCACATGCATGGTTCCGAGGGAGTGTTGAAAACGGGTATGTTCTGCTGAGGGATACACCCAGCGAGCGCTCTGGAGTTGGAAGATGCGTCGAAGTCGCTGAACCCAGGGGGTATCGATCACATCCCTTTCCGTCTTCTCCCCTTCCACACGATCGGTCATCAAAATATAGTGGTAGATGGGGTCTGCGATCAATCCAGTTCCCTGAATTTCCTCCACACCTTTCATCCTTCTGATCCCCTTTTGGAAGCTCCCCGCCCCTGCCTACCGGTAGGCAGGCACAGAGCGGGAGCTTCCCGGGCACGCAGTGGCGAGCAGAATGCGAGCCAAGGAAATCTCATTCGTATGGTGCCCGCTTGACCCCGCCCAGAAGGCGGGGCTTGCGGGGCACTAGCCGGTCAAGGTTCTTTGTCAGAAAGCTCGCTCTGTTTTTCCTTTTCTTGGGATCAATAAATTTCACTTT
>CAVTZZ010000051.1:0-60942 GCA_963739325.1 uncultured delta proteobacterium
CGCCATTGCCCAATACCAAAAAAAGAATATTATCGCAAACCCTAACTGCTCGACCATCCAGATGGTTGTGGCTCTGAAACCTATCCATGATGTGGCCCGGATTAAACGAGTCGTTGTCTCAACTTACCAAGCCGTTTCAGGAACTGGAAAGAGAGCAATCAAGGAGTTGGAGTCCCAGGTTCTCGCCATCTATAATCAGCAGGAGATCAAGAAGGAGGTCTATCCCCATCAGATCGCCTTCAATTGCCTCCCTCACATCGACGTCTTCTTTGACAATGGGTACACCAAAGAGGAGATGAAGATGGTCAATGAGACAAAGAAGATCATGGAGGATAATTCGATCGGTGTGACTGCCACTACAGTGAGGGTCCCGGTCTTCTATGGCCATTCGGAGTCGGTCAATATCGAGACAGAAAAGAAATTAACCTCCCAGGAGGTGAGAGAGATCCTTTCTAAGGCTCCGGGTGTGGTCGTGGTAGACAATCCCAAGAAGTTCGAATATCCTCTGGCCATCCATGCGGCAGGAAAAGACGAGACCTTCGTTGGAAGAATTCGGGAGGATGAATCGATTCCTAACGGCATTAATATGTGGATCGTATCGGACAATATCCGAAAAGGTGCCGCACTCAATGCCGTCCAGATCGCAGAAATTTTGATTGAGAAGTATCTTTAAAAAACATTCATCTGTTTCTGGGATATGTGAAATGACCGATCTTCGTATCGGCCATTTCCGTTTCTCCCCTGCGCCTCTCATAGCAATTACCCCTACCCACTTCCAAAGAAGTCTGATATAATTGTTTTAATGGGAAAATATAGGCCGGTGGTGAAAGCGAGCGGGTCGACACCATTGAGGTATCTCAAGACTCGAAGGGCAAGACGGATGGATCTTATTTTTGTTTTGACCTTGGCCACACTCTTTCTTCTTGCTCCAGAGGCGGTCGACGCCAAAGGGAAGATCATCATTGGATCAATAGAGGATGTCATCCTCTTCCCATGGGGGGTGAGACTTCCAGCCCGCATTGATACAGGGGCGGCGAAAGTCTTCCCTCGACGCGCGAGAACTTAGGGTGCAGGATGACATGGTTGAGTTCAAGTTGCCCCAAAAGTATGGTGGGTTACAGTTACGGCTACCCATCATCGAGTGGCGACATATTCGAAACCCTGAGGGGCTCGAACGGAGACCGATCGTGGAATTAGAGATCTGTCTCGGTTCCAAGCGAATCCGCACTTTGGTGAACCTCACCGACCGCTCCATGGTCAAATACCCATTGATTTTGGGCCGCAATTTTCTTACAGAGGACTTTGTGGTGGATGTGAAACGACAGAGGACTGCACCACCGAGTTGCCCGAAAATTCCTTGAACGGTGAAGCCTCGGAGAAAATCTCGATTCCTTCTACCCATACCCAGTTCAATTTGATATAATAAAAAAATAGGAGGTTTGCTCCCAGCCGGTATAGCCATTTTTTGTAGGATAATGGAGCCCCACGGGCAGAGCCCGTGGTACCTCCATGAGATACCCTCCTACGCCAAGGCTTCGGAGGGTTATCCGCCGATGGCGAAATCCGCCGGAGCATCAATGCTTCGGTCCGTGGAAGATTCGACAACGTTTTGCGCATTCATCCCCGGGCAGAGGCCGTGGACTTCTGCGCAGGCGGATAAAGATGGAGAGAAGGCAGAAACGATTCCGAATACCCTGTATATTTCAATCGGTGAGACTGATGCTCCTCCTCTTACTGGCCCCTTTTCTTCTTCTTGATGCAGAAAAAGGTGACGCTGGAGAGAAGATCACGATAGGAGAAGTGGAGGATGTCATTCTTATGCCATGGGGTGTGAAGTTGCCGGCGCGCATTGACACGGGAGCGGCCACGTCCTCCATTGACGCAAGAGAACTCAAGGTTAAAAACAACATGGCTGAATTCAAGTTGCCAAAAAAGTATGGTGATTTACGGATTCATTTGCCGGTGATTGGGTGGCAGGACATCCGAAGTGCTGATTTCAAGGAAAAAAGGCCAGTGGTAGAAATCACACTCTGCATGGGTCCAAAGATACTTCATGTCGAGGTCAATCTCAACGACCGCTCCACGGTCAAGTACCCACTCATTTTGGGGCGGAATGCCCTAAAGGATAACTTTGTCGTTGACTGCGGCCAATCACACTGCCTGCCACCCAGCTGTGCGGGGGGCTCACCGAAATGAAGCACCCCGCGATCATGCTGGCGGTAGCCCTCCTGCTTGTCTCGTTCGCTCTCATCAGCTACCGCATCATCTGGCTCAAATACCCAATCCTTCCTGCAGCCCCAGAAAAGGTCTGGCAACTCTCCATAGAGGCCCGTGTCTTAGGTGGCGAGAAGGAAACCACAGTGATGATCGGTGTCCCTTATACCCATAAGGGACAAATGGTTGCTGAAGAACGGATACGCTCCGGGATACTCGGTTTCAATCTCCTTCGTGAGGGACCAAACCAGGTTGGTGTTTGGTCGGGGACGCTCGCCTTGGAAGGTGAAACCATTGGATACAGCGCAACCATCCAAGTTCGGCCTCCCCGCCCTATCAAAACCAAACCGCCAAGCCTTGAACCTTATCCACCGAACATCGGTAAGGAGGAACAGGCATTAGCAAAACGTTTGGTGGCGAAATGGGATGGACTTCCCTCCGGAGACCGACTTCGAAGAATCGCAGCAGCGGTGAAAGGGATTTGGGGGACTCCACCCCCTGACGTTCAAGACCTCCAGGCCTGGTCAGCCTTTCACGATAAACATGGCCGAGTGACAGCCTTTCTTGTTTTATTGCGAGCCGCTGATCTTCCTGCTCGAGTGGTTGAGGGTCTGCAACTCGCTGAGAGTGTAACAACCTCAACGTTCGTCTGGATTGAGGTTTGGACGGGCCAAGAGTGGGAAAGCATTCAGCCAGAGAAAGGAGAAATTTATCAAAAACCTGCCCCACTTCTTCCATTGACAACGAACGGACTGCCCGCCGTTCGTGTCATCAACGGAGAACTATCAGAAATCCGCTGGACATTGAACCGCGAGATCATTAACCAATGGCGCATGCACTTTGAGCGTATTATGCGTTCGGATCGGCTTCTCGACCGCTGGTCTCTTTTCCGACTCCCATCAGAGTTTCAGAGAACCTTCCGCATTCTCATTTTGGTTCCGATTGGCGCTTTGATGATTTGCGTCCTGCGCAACCTCGTGGGTTTTCCGACCTTCGGGATCTTCATGCCTGTCCTCATGGCCCTCGCCTTTCGGAATACAGGACTTCTCTATGGGCTCGGGATCTTTGCCGGTGTCGTCCTCATTGGATATGTCGTCCGTCGCTGGATAAACAAACTCCGACTCCTCTTGGTCCCTCGTCTATCCGTCATCCTCACGCTGGTGATCATCTTCTTTACGGTCTTTGCCTTGATCGGAAACAAAGTGGGACTTAGGGAACTCATGGCAGTAGGACTACTACCTTTTGTCATTCTCACGATGACCATCGAGCGTTTCTTTGTCATCATAGAGGAGGCAGGGGCTCCGGAAGGACTCTGGACCGCTGCAGGGAGTGCTGCAGTAGCTACCATCACACATGAGATCATCCATTTCGAACCTCTCCAACTTACCTTCTTTGTCTATCCTGAACTCCTTTTTACTGTAGCTGCTGTTCAGGTCCTTTTAGGTCGTTATACAGGCTATCGACTTTCTGAGTTCATCCGGTTTCGGAAATTAAAGGGGACTTCATGATCTTTAAGACCCTCTCCTGGCTCCATCAATTTGGGATCCTGGGCATGAATCGCCGGAATGCTGAATATATCATGCGCCTCAATCCTCGATCCTCTTTTCCACTCGCAGACGACAAGTTTACGACGAAACGCCTGGCCGAAGCCCACCAGATTCCGACCCCGCCTTTATATCATGTCATTGAATACCACGGAGATCTTGCAGGGCTTGAAGAAATGCTGATCGACCTTCATGACTTTGTCATCAAACCAGCCCGGGGGGCCGGAGGGAGTGGTATCCTTTTGATTACAGGTCATCGGGGATCACGTTTCGTCAAGCCGAGTGAAGAGGCACTCTCCTGGGCGGACCTGACCTACCACATTTTCGATATCCTCTCTGGAATTTACTCCCTCGAAGGACTCGAGGATCGTGCCCTGATCGAAGCATTTATCCATCCCCATCCAGTCTTTGCCGCGGTGACATTTAGCGGCGTGCCTGACATTCGGATCGTGGTCTACCGGGGTGTGCCAGCAATGGCGATGGTTCGCCTTCCAACGCGAGCTTCTGATGGGAAGGCCAATCTTCATCGCGGCGGGATAGGTGTTGGCATCGACATCAGGGAAGGAAGAACCCGGACGGGTGTCCATCGCTCCGAAATTGTTACCTACCACCCTGATACAGGCAATCCTGTGAGTGGCATAAAAATTCCTCACTGGGAGAGCATGCTCCTCATGGCAGCGCGGGCCGTCGACATGACCGGTCTGGGCTACCTCGGGGTGGATATGGTCATCGACTGTGAGCGAGGACCTCTTCTTCTTGAATTGAACGCACGTCCAGGCCTCCAGATTCAGATCGCGAACCAGAGGGGCCTTCGCCAACGCCTTGAGCTCATCGACAAAGCATCCCCAGACATCTTTGCCACGCCGGAGGCACGGGTTGCCTGGGCAAGGGAGAAATTTTAGGTTTCGGGCTTTTGACCCACCACCCTCTTCGTCAAACCATTATCTCTTTCTCTAAGTCTATTCTGTAACTGTCTTCCCTATTGTATACCTGAGGACTGTATTCCACGACCAGCGTATCTTCTAATCCATAAAAAACATGGCCACATCGAGGTTTTATCCTTATCTTATCTCCCTTTCCCAAAATATATTCTTCCTTTTGAGGGGTATCCATATCCAAAAAGAGGGCTCTCATCTTTCCGCTGACAACATAGAATATCTCCTCTTTTTCTCCATGATAATGGTTCCCCCTTGAGAACCCTTTTCTAATTTCAAAAACAGCCAAATGCCATATCTCCTCCTGATATGAAATCTGGACAAATTCCCCGCGTTCCTCTTCCCATCGCTTGGCTCCGGGGGTGTCTCTAATGTAAGGAACTTTTTCAATCAGCACTTTTCCCATCATTTGCGATCTCCTCCGACAACTACAGATTTTTCCATCAGTCCGACAGATCTTCCCATGAAGACTTATACTTTTGACACCCCATACATTTGAGTATTATAATGCCTACACGATTCATAGGGAATGATTTTTTCTGCCCATGAGGAGATGTACGAAGAACGGACCTATCGAAATTTGGTGACGACCGATGATCTCGTCAAATTTGAGGTCATCGTCAAGGAGACAGATCTTCTCGTCCGGGCAGAGAGGAATCTCTTTCAGGAGACCAGAGAATCGGTGCTCAAGTACCGTCAGCAGATCGAAGCCTATATCGAAGCAAACCCTGAATTCCAAAGAAGCCTCATCCCTCTGAAGGAAGATCCTTATGCCCCGGAAATCGTTCGAGAGATGGTTCGAACCACCCAGTTGGCTTACGTCGGCCCAATGGCCGCTGTGGCCGGAGCAATGGCCGAATCGGTTTCAAAAGATCTCCTCAAACTCTCAAGAGAGGTGATCGTTGAGAACGGTGGGGATATCTATCTCGCGACCTCCAAGGAGAGGACTATCGGGATTTTGCAGGCAATTCTCCTCTCAGCCTTAAAATAGGGATCGTGATTGGCCCCGAAGATTCTCCTCTCGGCGTTTGCACCTCTTCAGGGACGGTTGGCCCCTCCCTCAGTTTTGGAAAGGCGGATGCCGTCTGCATCCTCTCCAAATCCGCATCCCTCGCCGATGCCGCAGCCACTGCGGTCGGAAATATCGTCAAAGAGAAGAAGGATATTGAGTTGGGTCTGGAAAGAGGCAAAGGGATCGAAGGGGTTTCAGGGATGCTCATCATCCTTGGGGAAAAGATGGGCGTTTGGGGAAATGTCAAACTTATGCGGCTTTAGAAAAAGTAAGGTGCCAATAGACCCACCAACTGGAATAAGATTTCAAAAGGCAGTTGGGTGTGTTGGACAAACTTTACAGCGGAACCTTTTAGCGTTCTTCTACTGAGTTTCCAATTCCATTAAAGAAGTCACGTCAGGTAATGTAACATGTTACCCATAAGACATAGCAAAGAACCGCTTGGTAAAGGTTGGGAAACACATCCAACTGCCTTTTCAATGCACCGGTAGAGTCATGACAACCATTTCGATTGCCACTCTCGGTTGTAAGGTCAATCAGTTTGAGTCCGAGGCTCTCATGGATTCTTTCGAACAGAAGGGATATGTTCTCGTCCCCTTTGGAGAAGGGGCGGATATCACCATTATCAATACCTGTACGGTGACCCACCGGGCTGACTTTCAGTCAAGACAGCTGATCAGAAGGGCCTTCCGATCCAATCCCAAATCCCTGATCATCGTCACCGGATGTTATTCACAGGTAGAACCTGAGGCGATTTCAAAAATGAAGGGAGTAAAACATCTTCTGGGAAACAGAGAAAAGGGCCAGATTGCTGACCTTTTGCCTCTCATGCGAGAAGGCGGATTCCCCCGGATTCGAGTTTCCGATATTCACGAGGAGACATTCTTTTCGGATCTCCCTCTTCCGTCTTTCCATTGTCACACTCGGGCCTTTCTGAAAATTCAGGATGGATGCAATGCCCGCTGTGCTTACTGCATCGTCCCTTATGCCAGAGGCCCATCGAGGAGCCTCCCCTCAGATAAGGTCATTAACCATCTCAAGGTATTGAAGGCGAAAGGATTTAAGGAAGTCGTGCTCACCGCCATCCATGTTGGCGCCTATGGGCACGATCTTGCTCCTTCCTTTCCCTTGGAGAAACTCCTCAGGCGAATCGAAGAGGAGGAGACTCCTGATCGCATTCGGCTCAGTTCGATCGAGCCTTTGGACTTTTCCGCAGATCTCATCTCTTTTCTCTCACAATCGAAGAAAGTCTGCCCCCATCTGCACATTCCCATCCAGAGCGGAGATGATGAGATCTTAAAGAGGATGAATAGAAATTATGACCGTTCTTTCCTCTCTGATCTCATCCAAGAACTCCATCAGAGAATCCCAAGACTCTCCATCGGCGCGGATGTGATCGTCGGATTTCCAGGAGAGACTGAAGAGAAGTTCAAATCGACCTATGAGCTGATCAAATCCCTCCCTTTTTCTTATCTCCATGTTTTCCCCTTTTCGAAGAGAAAGGGAACACCCGCCTTCCAATTTTCGCAGAGAGCGGATGAAGCAGTGATTAAAAAGAGGGCTGAAAAGATGAGAGAACTGGGGAAAGAGAAACGCCAGGCCTTCTATCGACAGTTTCTCCTTCAGGAGTTGAAGGTTCTGGTGGAGAATCGAAAAGAAAAAGAGACCGGAAGATGGAAAGGGTTCTCACGCAATTATATTCCTGTACTCCTTAATCATGAAGATGGATTGGAAGGCCATTCCAATTGGATCAATCAGGAATGGACGGTGAGGGTGACCGGATTCGAAGAAAAGGGTGTGATCGGAAGAGTGGAGGAAAGATAGAATGGAAGAGAAAAGGCTGTCCTCATTAAAAGAATTTGAAGAACGTCTGGGTTACCGATTTAATGAGATCGAATGGCTGGACAAGGCCTTCACCCATCGGTCTTTTGTCAATGAAACAAGCTCCTCGGACAAACAGTCAAATGAGATTTTAGAATTTCTTGGCGATGCTGTCCTCAACCTTGGGGTGAGTCACCTTCTTCTTCAGAAATTTCCTGAGGCTCGGGAAGGAACTCTTTCCACGTGGAGGGCTCACCTCGTGAAACAGAGCTCTCTTGCCCTCCTCTCGAAGGAACTCCAACTGGAAGAATATCTCCTTCTTGGAAAAGGAGAACGGCTAAATGGCGGGATGAAAAAATCCTCGATCCTGGCCAACACCTATGAAGCTTTAATCGGGGCCATCTTCATGGATTCAGGATTTCCTCGGACCTTAGAGGTCATCCAATGCCATTTCGATCCCTATCTCCAAACGGATGCCCCTTCGGTCCTGTTTAACGATTATAAAAGCCTTCTGCAAATATTTTCCCAACAATCCCATGGAATCTCTCCGCAATATCGAGTGTTGGAGGAGTCCGGACCAGACCACGATAAAAGATTTCAAGCCTCTGTGGTCATCAATGGTGAGGTTAAGGGAATGGGGTGGGGAAAGACTAAAAAAGAGGCAGAGCAAGAAGCAGCCAAAAACGCCCTTGAAGGGCTCAAATTGTCCAATGACAAAGTTCAAAGCTCAAATCAATTTCAAATGTCAAATGACAAAACAGAAACGAAATGCTCTGCCAAAGATGAATGAATGTCAAAAATTTAAATTCACTATTTCGTTTTTGGCATTTGAACTTAGGATTTCATTTGGCATTTGAGCTTTGACATTTGACATTGAAGGGGAATTCATGGCCCCCATCATCATTCCCATTTTTCTTCCTTATGTGGGTTGCCGTGAGCGCTGTCTCTTCTGTAACCAGAAAGCAACAGCCACAGAAATTCCCACCTCCTCCGTTCGAACTTTTATCGAGGCCTCTCTCATTCAATTTCCTCAAGATAGAGAAAAGGAAGAGAAACAGATTGCTTTCTATGGCGGAAGTTTCACGGCAATGAAGAGAGAGGATCAACTCTGCTATCTGAAAGAAGTTCGTCCTTTTCTTTCTTCTGGTTTGATCGATTCGATTCGCATCTCGACCCGACCCGATGCCTTGGATGAGGAGATTCTCTCATTGCTCAAAGAGTATGGGGTAAAGACCATAGAGCTTGGAGTTCAATCGATGATCGATGAAGTTCTCCTCCTTGCCAGGAGAGGTCATTCTGTAAAAGATACGATCTCTGCCGTCTTAAGATTAAAACAGTTGGAGTTCGAGGTAGGAATTCAGTTGATGATCGGCCTTCCGGGTGATACCGTCGATCACTTTCTAAGAACCCTCGGTCAGGTCATCGAACTCAAACCCGATTTCCTCAGAATCCATCCAACTCTGGTGCTCAGAGGAGCTCCTCTTGAAAACCTCTGGAGGGCTGGAAGGTACGTCCCTCTCTCTTTGGATGAGACGATTCAATGGCTTAAAAGAGGACTTCTCAAATTGGAGGCGGCATCCATTCCAGTGGCCCGAGTTGGCCTTCAGCCAACCAAGGATTTGGAGAGAGATTTCCTCGCAGGGCCTTATCATCCTGCTCTTCATCAGCTCATCGATTCAGCCATCTTCTTTGATATGGCAAATCACCTTCTCCAAATTGCTCCGAACGAATCTCAGGCTTCTTTTCACTGCCATCCAAAAGAGGTCTCAAATCTGAGAGGTCAGAGGAACCAGAATATTTTGAGACTAAAGGAGCAATTTAGCCTCATGAATATCCTGATTCATGAAAGAAAGGAATTGCCAAGAGGTTGTCTTGTGATTGAGACCCAGACAGGAGAGGTTTCTACGCACAGAAACTCTCTCGCTTTTTAGAGAGTACTCCCCTCTAAGAGACTGTTTCATAATCAACGAGAAGCTACTCCCTTCCCAAGACGGGACAGGTGGTCGGGTGACGAAGCTTTAGAGAGGAAACCTTTCACCGCACAGATTCGGGGCTCCAAGCCCATGAAAAGAATCCCATTTCTAAGAAGGCCATTTACCCATAACTTTAATCGACCGCATTCTAAAGCTGAGGAACCTGACTGCCTGTCCCGTCTGAATCTACCCTCCCTCATCATTACGACACAGTCTCTAAGGGAGGGGGAGGGAGGGGGGCAACGAGAAGTCCGACTTCACGCAGAAGACGTACGGAGCGAACCTCGATTTCTGCAAGAAGTGCTTTATGTTGACGCACCAATTCCTCCCGTATGACGTTGATTCTCTGCCGAAGTGACACGTCCATCTCCGCCGGCAGTTCGTCTTCATCCAATACGCGACATCGACCATCCGGTGTGACCAATACATCGACGACCAAGTCGCGCCAAACGACCCGCTGCGGTGTGATATGGGCCCCCTCACTAATGTTGAGGTACAGGCCGATTGTCTTGCCTTTGGGTGTCACCCAGTGATAGGCATTGTATGGACGGGTTGCCCAGAAGTAACCGAGGCTGAGGGTCCCGGCGGGCAAAACGACATCCTCGACACGGCCTTCGTGTGGTACCTTGTAGAGGATCACGACTTCATCCTCCGCCACGGCGCAGGGCGTGCAAGGAAATTCTTTGCGCTCGCCAGTGAGGGTCTCTTTGACTTCGAGAATCGTGTGTTCAGCCATAAGGAGTTTCGGGATGCCCTTTGTCGCTCAACGGCCGCGCATAAGCTGCCAAAACCCGGCCTCTGGCCGAAGGCAACCAAGCCCGACTAACCACCAAACTTTGAAATGAGAAACATACTGTCAATTAGGGCACGCGTGTTATGGTCAGTCTTCATGCTCTCGTCAGACAACATCATTTACCATGATCATACCAAACTATCCAATGATTTGCTCGGCCCAGCGTGCCATCTGTTGGACTTGTTCATTCGGATCAGAACAAGCTTCTTTAATCAGGTGATGATACCCCACCTCTCCGCTATTCGCCATTGCTCTTAGGACATTACTTTTCCAGATCCATCCATAGGATCCCCCCAAGGATGACGGCCTTGCTCATATTAGACAAAGATTTCAGGCTCCTTTCTGTTACGACAGTTTTTACTTAACCCTTCTGCTCTCTCTTTTATCTGAGGAACATCGAAAAGCCTTGCATCGGTCGGACAGTTTTTGATGCATGAGCAGCAAAAAATACACTCTTTCGGATCGGTCATCACCTTATCACTTACTGTAATTGCTCCATTCGGACAGACTGTGGCACAAGTTCCACACAATGTGCACAGAGTTTCCTGAGTCATGGGAGATATCTCTGGCTGGTTCCCTCGTTCTTTATAAGGAAAATTTCCCGGCACTTTTAACGGCGGAGCTTCGTCAAAAAGATTTGTATCTCTCATCTTTGCCTGGATCAGCGTTCCAAATTCTTTCGTTCTCTTGAGGTCATCGACATCAGGCCGCCCGCAGGCGATGGGCGTGGTTTCATCCGAAAATGAATGTTCACCGACAAATGCCCCACCGGCAACAGGAATAAATCCCGCTTCTTGAGTAAGATTTCTTAACTCTAAGAGGGCATCCTCATAGGCCCTATTGCCATAGACGACCACGATCACCGCTGGCGTCCGATTGGCCTTGAGTCGGTGCAATCTTTTCGCTGCCTCCAGTGCAATCCGTCCGCCATATACGGGTGCTCCAATAATGACCAATGGATCATGCATTTCCCCAAACTCTTCCGTTTTTCCGCAGGTGGCGTCAAATCAAGATAATCGACTTTGTCAACCTGCATGCCTTGAGCAATGCCTTCTAAGACTTTCTTGGTGGTTCCGGTTGGTGAAAAATAGATCAGTCTCACCGATTTGATATTCATCCTTTCCGATCCTTTCCAGCGCTTCCTAATAGAATCTGTCATATACAGATACCTATTAGATAACGGTTCTTCAATTTAACAAGAAAATTTGCCTAAAGGGACGACCTAAGCTAATGATTATAACGACCGGAATTGAGCGGCGTCCGCCCGTGAGAAATACAGCTGTCCCCTTGTTTTTGTCTAGATAACGATCAGGCGCGATGTATATAAGACGGACCCAAACCCACTTGGTCCGTCGGAAAAATCACCAGTTCTTGAATGTTCACATGCGGCGGCCGCTCCACGCACCAAACGACGGCCTCGGCGATGTCTTTGGCTTGAAGCGGCGTAAAGCCCTGGTAAAAAGCTTTCATCTTGCCCTCGTCGCCCATGCGCACCAAGTTGAATTCGGTTTCGACCGCACCCGGCTCGATGTTGGTCACACGGATTTTCTTGCCCATGAGATCCATGCGAAGACCATCGGTAAACGCCCGCACCGCGAATTTGGTCGCGGCATAGACGGCGTTGCGGGGGGCCACCCAACGTCCTCCGACTGAGCCGATGTTCACGATGTGACCCTCATTGCGCTCGACCATGTACGGGAGCACGAGGCGGGTCATGTAGAGCAAACCCTTCACGTTGGTATCGATCATCTGTTCCCAATCCTCGATGGAGGCCGAGGGCACGAGTTCGGTGCCTTTGCCGACACCCGCGTTGTTCACAAGGATGGAAACTTTTGAAACCAAGGAGACCCTCTCATTGAGGACCGATTCGCATTGCTTGAGATCGCGAATATCGAAAACCAGGGGCTCCACTTGAATGCCGTGCTTGGACACCAGATCATTCTTGAGCGTTCGGAGGCGTTCTTCCCGACGAGCGTTGATGAGAAGATTCACTCCGCGATCCGCCAATTGCTGCGCGATCGCCCAACCCATACCCGATGAAGCACCTGTGATTAACGCCCATGCCCCCTTCATAAAGGACCTCCTCTTTTACTCACGAGTGGTTTCTTAGACGCTGCTCTTTCTTATTTGAAAATCAATAATCATCTGGCACCACATCCTACATCTGCACGCATCTACTTTTTCATGCTTTTGTTATCATTCATTCTTTATTATTTCATGGATTCTTCGTATCAGATTCAATCAATGATGATCTCCTCAGGTTTTAACCTTTTCCTTGATGGTGGCGATTCAGCAGGGTAACCGATGGGCAGCAAAGCGAAGACAGAAATATTATCATCCCAGCCAAAAATATCTTTAATCACTTGCTCATCAACCAATCTAATCCAACAACTTCCCAAGCCAAAATCTAATGCTCTTAACACAATATGTTCAATGGCTATAGCCACATTGAAAGCTATTCTCGCCTCGAGTTGTTCAATATTCATTCTTTTTATCTTGTTTGCTCTCTCAAGAATGATCTCCATGATCCTGTCTTCAATCGCTCCTATCCTTCCAAGGTCTTGGACCCCAGAGACAGTGCCATCTAAATAGCCCTTTATATCCGCACAGCAAACCAATACGATGGGCGCGTCAGCGATGAATGATTGGTTGTATGCCGCCTGTACCAATTTCAATTTTGTTTCTTTATCCTTAACGACCTTGAAACGCCAAGGTTGTGCATTAGAGCCTGACGGAGCCAATCTTGCAGCATCCAGAAGAGCCATAATATACTCATCTGGGACGGGATCAGGCTTAAACTTCCGTATGCTTCGTCTTTGTTCAATTGCTTCTTTAGTCGTCAACATAATAACGGCCGAAATCACGGGCGGAGTGAACCGGAGTCCCATGGATTGATTCGTTATGCATTCCTTTCATTCTTGAGTTCCCGATATCTAAAACAGTCTACGACATGATCATTTACCATGCCGACCGCTTGCATGAACGCGTAACAAATAGTGGTCCCAGTAAATTTGAATCCGCTCTTAATCAAATCTTTACTCATGGCATCAGACTCAGGGGTACTGGAGGGAATATCAGCCATGTTTTTCCATGCATTTCGGATAGGCCTTCCATTTACAAATTGCCAGATGTAATTGTCAAAACTGCCAAATTCCTTCTGTACCTGGAGAAATGCTCTGGCGTTGGTGATAGTCGCATTAATCTTAAGTCTATTTCTTATAATCTCAGAATTGGTGAGTAACCGGGAGACGTCAGCTTCAGAGTATCTGGCAATCTTCCACGCATCAAAATGATCGAATGCTTTTCTGTAACCTTCCCGTTTCTTAAGAATAGTGGACCAACTCAATCCGGCTTGAGCGCCTTCCAAAACAAGAAACTCGAATAGACTTCTGTCATCGTGAATCTCTATGCCCCACTCATGATCATGATAGGACTGTTCGAGCTTGGTCTTGTTGGCCCATTCACAGCGTTTCATCTGTCACCCTGACTTGGTTCAATTTGATTCATATTGATGCATAACGCTCGGCTTAACCGGCTGCAATGGAGCGCAGCGGAATTGGCAGTCCGGGTTGAAGCCGGTGTTAGCCTATTATCTTATTAATTTGTTGCTTGAACCCATTGAATACAGCAACTGCGTCCTTGACAAGTGGTTCCATACGTTCTGGAAAGAGCTCCAGTGAGTAAGCATGGCTGAAATAGTGGCGGAAAGCGAGATATTGCTTCAGGTTATTCAGCAATAGGTCAGATATGACATTCTTTTCGGCTGCCGCAAGCAAGAGATCTCTGTGCCATGATTCTCCTTGAGGAATTGATAATGATTTTTCCTGAAAAACCTGCTTGACGATATTTTCGATGCCGTTGTAGAAATTGTGCAGCAATGCGGCAACACCCGCAAGCTCAAGCTGAGAGAGTGTTGAAAGAGGACGATCAGGCAGGGCAGAGAGTGTGTTTTCTATAGCCTCATACTCAGCTCCAATACGAAGACGGTAATCAGGCATAGAGAGGTATGCCCTCCCGTAGAATCAGTTCGATGAAACGGGTTTTCTTAGACAGGTCAATGATGTCAACGGGTTTTGATAAAGCGCACAGTAGTTCGCCATAGAAGGCGTAGAAATCCTTTTCCTCGATGCCTTCAACTCCGATATCAATATCCCGGTATTCCTGGGTAGGGGATAGACTGGATCCAAATAGCACCACACGCTTCGCGTGATACTTCCGGGCCAGTTGTTCAATTATATTTTTGTCGGTATCAGTAATCATAAATTCATTATATCATTTTGATATGTTAATGTCTATTTGGGCTAACGAGCCGATAGAAAAACGCCCTCAGCACGATTAAGGGATGGTTTTCGGGGGTCGCTTGCCTCCCCAGCATGAGATCGTCGTATACAGAGCATCCTGAGAGGTCACATTTTCTTCCAACTCACCGGATTCGATCGAGATTGACTTTTTCTACAATCTCAACGATTTAGGTCAGCGGTGGCTGTAAGCCATCCGCTGGTAGCCGTTTGTTGGGTGTCCCTATTTCTTTCTCTGTTTCTGGAGCATTCTCATGATGCCAGTATGTTCCTTCAGATACTCGTAATGGGCTGCGATGTCTCCGATATTGCTGTCATCCCATTTGATTGCTTCATCTGGATGTTGCTCTCCGGCGATTCCCAGTGCCTCTTTGATCGTGCGCCCCTGATTCAGGGCTTCAACCACTGCGTCATCATGCGCTATCTGGCTAGAAGTGCGATCGCCAATAATTTCCGCTGCGCAATCGAGGTATGCCTTAATTATCTTGTCCATAGTCTATCTCATCCACCGAACGATGCGGCTCACCGGGAGCCGGTTTCCCCGGCGATCCGGTGGAGCCGCTTGTTAGCAGTCTACGTTTTCTTCTTTGTGTCGGCCACTCCCTTGTCGTTGTTGCTGACGAAATCCATCACACCCTTCCACCACGTCGTGTTTATGAACATGGGCCAATTATTATGTCCGGCCGCTTCAATTGTCCACATCCTCTTCGCCGCGCCGGATAACGAATTATACAAGTCATTAGCGTGTCTTATCGGAATCACCTCGTCTCGTCCTGCTCCCACCACAGCGATTCGCCCCTTAAATGACTTGAGGTTGTTGATGTTGTCATACTTGTCTTTCAGAAATAACCGAACCGGAAGAAAGGGGAATTTAGATTGAGCAACGGATGCAAGTGTGTCCCAGGGCGTGATGAGAACTATCCCATCGATTTTGACCGATGTTTCCTTGGCTATTGCCGCTGCAACCCCACAGCCCAAGGATTCTCCCAAAACAAAGACCGGTTCTCCGTATTTTACAAACGCAAGACGTACTGTTTCGCTCGCATCATTGACAAATGCCTTTTCCCCCAATTCTCCCTTTCGGCCTCCGTACCTCGGGTATTCGGCAAGTATAACTCGATACCCTAGACCCTAAACAAGTGTGAATATTTTTAGAAAGAGTTCAAAAGTACTCGAAATGCCCTCCAGATAAGGCTATGATAGTTTTGTCAACAAAACAAAGCCCATCAGAAAGGAGCATTTCGAGTGAAAAAATTAAACCACAAAACATTAGCCAAGCGCAAGAGAAAAATTGAGAAGCGACTCCAGCGGAGGAACTGGGAAAACCAAGAGAGGCCGATGTTCAAGGGGATCAACATTCGATATGAGATGGAGGATCGCAATAAGGGGATTGCATGCGGAGGAATCGGCGTGATCCATTTGATGGCCAAGCGGCTGGGAGTTGCCAAAGAGATCGATAAACATCTGCATTTACTCAAGCGACATCTTCCTTATCATGAATCAGACCATGTACTGAATTTGACATATAATGTGCTTGCGGGAGGGACGCGCTTAGAGGACATTGAGTTACAGCGGCAGGATGAGGGTTGGATGGATGCGTTGGGAGCGGAGATCATTCCCGATCCGACGACGGCAGGAGATTTTCTTCGGCGTTTTTCAGAGGAAGACGTGGTGGGGTTGATGGAGGTAATCAACGGGAGGAGAAAGAAGGTATGGGATCGGCAGCCGAAGGAATTCTTTAAGAAGGCGATTCTCAATATCGATGGGACGATGTTGGAGACGACGGGGGAGTGTAAGGAGGGGATGGATATATCGTATAAGGGGGAATGGGGGTATGCGCCGCTGCTGATTTCATTGGCTCAGACGCGAGAGGCGTTGTATGTGGTGAATCGTTCGGGGAATGCGCCGTCGCATCTGGATTCGGCTTTTTGGATTGATCGGAGTTTGGAATTAGTGGAGGGGCGATTTGAGGAGGTGTGGTTGAGAGGGGATACGGATTTTAGTTTAACGGAGCATTTGGATCGGTGGGACGAGAGGTGCAAATTTGTTTTTGGTTTGGATGCTCGGCAGAATCTGGTTTCTATCGCACAGCGTCTTTCGGGAGACCAGTGGGAGGCTTTGGAGAGGAAGCCGAAATACGAGGTCAAGACGGAGGAGCGACAACGGCCTGAGAATGTGAAGGAGCGGATTGTGAGGGAGCGAGGGTTTAAGAATATTCGGACGATCTCAGAGCAGGTTGCTGAATTTGATTACCGTCCGGGCAAATGTGAGAAGACTTACCGGGTGGTGGTCCTACGGAAGAACCTGACGGTGGAAAGAGGAGACCAGGCTTTATTTGATGACATTCGTTACTTCTTTTATATCACCAACGATCGGACGATGAGTAATCCTGAGGTGGTCTATTTTGCCAATGAGCGATGTGACCACGAGAATGATATCGAGCAATTGAAAAACGGAGTCAACGCGCTTCGGATGCCTGCGGAAGATTTAGTATCGAATTGGGCCTACATGGTGATTGCGGCATTGGCTTGGAACCTGAAAGCCTGGTTGGGTTTATTGATGCCCCAAAAGATTTTGGGACATCGAATTGTCCGGATGGAATTCAAACGCTTCCTCAACACCTTTATGAAGATTCCTTGTTTGATTCTGAAGACGGGGCGTCAGATCATTTATCGGTTGGTGGGCTATAACCGTTGTCTAAAAGAATACCTCCGGGCGTTCTCGGTGATCAAAGCGTGTCGAGTGACGTAAAGGGAGTAACCAGGCTATGGCAGTCATCGTGCTCATCACCTCTTACAAATACAAATACTAAAAGAAAGGGGAATCTACTCGAACCGAAAATCATCGTCCATGAAAGATCGAAATCAGTGAGGAGAAGTTTGCCTCATCCGGCGTATTTTATAAACATTTATTCATCTCTGTCGTTTTGCCTGGCCCCGGCCAGCTCGGACCTTTTGTAGAAACTAATCGCGCTTATTTTAGGACTAATGAAACTTGAAAACAGGGTTGCCCTGATTACCGGTGCGAGTCGTGGTATTGGACGGGCATTGGCATATGGGTTTGCCCGAGAAGGGGCAGATGTTGTTTTAGCTGCAAGAACGCAAGGCGAGCTTGAGCGGACCGGTAAAGAGATACGGGAGAAGGGAGGAAGAGTGGTCGCGATCCAGACCGACGTGTCGAATCCTGCCTCCGTTGGGAAATTGGTAAAGGGGATGCTGGCTGAATTTGGGAGGGTTGACATTTTGATCAACAATGCTGGTCGGCAACCGCCTATTGGTTCGTTAGCGGAAAATGACCTAAAGGAATGGATACATACGATCACAGTTAATCTATTTGGAACATTTTTCTGCACGAAGGCAGTTTTACCGACTATGATTGAACGAAGGCGTGGCAAGATTATTAATCTCTCGGGTGGAGGTGCTGCAGGACCACGTCCTAACTTCTCTGCCTACGCTGCCTCCAAGGCAGCGGTCGTGCGCCTGACGGAGACATTGGCTCAAGAGGTGAAAGAGTTTAACATCCAAGTCAACGCAATTGCCCCCGGCGCAATCAATACAAAGATGTTAGAGGAGGTACTTGCCGCCGGTAATTCGGCTGGTGAAGTGGCTTTATCCCAGGCAAAACGGCAGAAAGAAAGCGGTGGAGATTCGTTAGAAAAAGTTGTTGCCTTAGCCGTTTTTCTTGCATCGGAGGAATCAGGTGGTTTGACAGGTAAACTGATTAGTGCCCAGCATGATCCCTGGCGTGAATGGGCAGGGAAGGCCGATGAACTTAATGCCTCACCACTTTATACAATCCGTCGTTTGGACCCATTTACGATTAAACCGCTCATTAAAGACCTCGGTTATTAGTTATTGGTTATTCGTTATATGAAAGAAAACAAAAGGGGAAGCTTTAAAAGCTTTGAGGAATTAGATTGTTGGAGGGCCTGTACCGAGGTCCGCCGGTTTATCACGGAGTTGGTGAAGAAATATCCAAAGGACGAGAAGTTTGGATTAGTTGATGATATGAAAAGAGCCTCCCGTTCAACCACTCATAATATCGCCGAAGGATTTGGCAGGTTTCACTATCAAGAAAATGTTCAGTTTTGCAGGCTTAGTCGTGGATCCCTTCATGAACTCATTGACCAACTTATTACTTCTAAAGATGAAGACTATATTCAAGAAAATGAATATATTGAAGGTAGAAAACTCATATCCAAAGCCCTTAAACTTCTGAACGGATATATTAATTACCTATCTTGTCAAAAAGAACAAACGAGAAACCAATAACCATTAACGAATAACTAATAACCATTAACCAATAACGAGGTATCGTCATGATAATTACCCGTACTCCTTTTCGCATTACGCTCGGGGGTGGCGGTACGGATCTGCCTTCCTATTATTCAAAATATGGTGGATTCATATTTGCAGTGGGGATTAATAAGTACATGTTTATTAACCTGAACAGACCGATTGTGGATGATTTAGTCAGAGTAAAATATTCAAAATCCGAAATTGTGTCTCATAGGAATGAACTTCAACATGACATTGCCAAGGAAGCTATGCAGATGATGGAAATCGATAAGGCCCTCGAGATCGTGTCTATGGCGGATGTCCCAGCGGGAACCGGTTTAGGTTCTTCAAGTTGTTACGCGGTAGGGCTTCTCAACGGACTCCATACGATGAAGAGAGAGTATGTATCTCTCCAAACACTTGCCGAGGAAGCATGTAACCTTGAAATTAGTCGACTCGGCAAACCCATTGGCAAACAGGATCAATACATGGCGGCTTTTGGTGGATTAACTGTGCTCGAAATAAAAAAAGATGGAAACGTAAAAGTAAAAAAAGCCGAGGTCCCGGAGGGGATCGTTGGAGATCTCAATAGAAATCTTCTCATGTTTTATACCAACACACAACGGGACGCTAATGAGATACTATCCGAACAGAGCAAAGGGGCAAAGGAAGAAAAGAAGAATGTAGTTGAAAACATGCATTTTATCAAGGAACTGGGATACAAAATACTCGATGCTGCGGAGAGCGGGAATATTACAGATATCGGCTTGTTGTTTGACGAGCACTGGCAGCATAAGAAGAAGATCTCAGCAAAGATGTCCAATCCCCATTTCGATAGAATTTATGAAATCGCAAAAGAAAATGGTGCCCTTGGTGGAAAGATATCCGGGGCTGGCGGCGGCGGCTTCTTTTTATTCTATGTGGAAGAGAAACACGGAAAGTTTCAAGAGGTGATGAAAAGCCTTGGTTTGCGCGAAATGAAATACCGTTTTGATTTCGAAGGCACCAAAGTCCTTGTCAATTTCATGGATGGCAGGATGTAAGAATCGGTAAACAGTGATCTCTGATTGGTGAACACTTACCAGTGATCAGTGAAGAAGGACCAATGATGAGTGATCAGCAAATAGATCGAATCTTCTGACTTAATTTTTAAGTCAAATTCTTATAATGGAATCAGGTTCTCTGATTGTCCAAGAAGACCAAATAAACCGGACAGACCAGAGAGACAAGATAGACCGCAATAACCCAGATAAGCCAAAGACGTTAATAAATCGGATCTTTATGGATTCGCTTTTTCGAGTTGGAATTATCGGATGTGGCCTGATCGGAAATAAGAGGGCCAGGGCCATCAAAGACGATCCATGGAGCTATCTTGCCTGCGCTTCTGATATCGTTTTTTCTCATGCCGAAGACTTAGTCAAAGAATATGCTGATCGAAAAGCGGTTGCCTATCAAGACTGGCAGGATCTGCTTGATAAGGGAAAAGTTGATGCAGTTGTGATTGCAACTCCCAATAAGTATCTGAAAGAAATAACCCAGGGCGCTGCTCAAAGAAAAGTGCACATTCTCTGCGAAAAGCCTCTGGGAAGAAATTTCAGCGAATCTACTGACATGGTTCGAGCCGCAAAAGAAAATGAAGTTGTTCTAAAAACAGGATTTAACCACCGCCACCATCCGGCGATTCTCAAGGCTCATCAACTTGTAAAGGATAACGCCATCGGGAAAATATATTATGCCCGATGCATATATGGCCATGGCGGCAGACCCGGGTATGAGAAAGAATGGCGGGCAAGCAAAGATGTGAGTGGTGGAGGCGAATTATTGGACCAAGGGGTCCACGTAGTTGATCTGTTCCGGTGGTTCATGGGCGATTTCAAAGAAGCATATGGTTACACATCAACCTGTTATTGGAACATGGCAGTGGAAGACAATGCCTTTGCTTTCTTTAAAACTTTCCGCGGGCAAGTTGCATCAATGCACACAAGCTGGACCCAGTGGAAGAATCGTTTCACTTTCGAGATTTATGGTGAAGCCGGGTACTTAATCATTCACGGCCTCGGCGGAAGTTATGGTACAGAAACTCTCCATATTGGGAAACGAAAAAAAGTTAATGGTTATGAGTTATTAGTTGATAAGGAAAAAGAGAAAACATTGGTTAATAGTTATAAGTTACTTGTTGATAAGGAAAGACAGTATCAAAGTTCATCAAATAACCCAATAACTAATCAACTTATAACCAATAACGTTGGTTCCAAATACGCTGGCGGGGCACCTGATGAAGAAGTCATCGAATTTCCCGGGCCTGATATTTCATGGGAAGAAGAGTGGAAAGAATTTGTCTCAGCCATCAGAGAGAATCGAGAACCTACGGGCAATGGCGAAGACGGCGTGGAAGCAATGAGAATGATTGAAGCCGTGTATCGCTCAGCCCAAGAAAACCGCCCCATCAAAATTCAAGACATAAAATAGAAAAATTGGAATTTTCTCGAACCAGATAGACCAAATAGACCGAACAAACCAAAGAAACCAGAAAATGAAAGCAATGGTTTTGGCCGCTGGGCTTCGGAACTCGCCTGCGGCCCCTTACTGATGAGAAACCCAAATGTCTTATTCCTTTGGCTGGGCGACCTCTCATTGAGTGGACCCTTCGGTGGTTACATAAAGCCGGAGTTGACGGAGTGCATGATCAATCTACATTATCTCCCGGATAAAGTGCGCAGTTTCAGTGGGTGATGGATCACAGTACGGGTTAAGGGTCTATTACTCTCACGAACCGGAGCTTCTCGGCACGGCCGGGGCGGTTAAGAAAGTATCAGACTTTTTTGATTCCCCTTTTTATGTTGTTTATTCGGACAACTTCAGTCAGTGGGATCTCAGGAAGCTTAGGTTTGCATATGAGACAAGAGGCTCAAAGGCGGTAGTGGCCGTGCATTGGCGGGAAGACGTGACCCAGAGTGGCATGATCGAAATGGATGGGGATGATAGAATTCTTCGGTTTGTCGAAAAACCAAAGCCCGAAAGCATCACCAGCCATTATGTAAATGCAGGGTTTTACTTTTTAGATCCGGGTGTCTTGGATTACATCCCTGAAAATGCTTTTAGCGATTTTGCCTTCGATGTTTTTCCGAGAGTGCTTCAGGCAGGCGAAAAGATTCATGCTGTCAAAATGGAAGATCCCATCATCGGAATCGACACAATAGAAGCTTACCAGCTTGCCAATGAGCTCGCCTCAAAACTCATTCTTTCAATAGGAAGATAGGAAAACAAGAAGATAGGAAGATGAGAAGTTGAGAAAATGAGAAGATGGGATGGAAAGAAAAAGGGATTTGAGACATTTTAGGGATTTGGATGTTTATCAGAAGGCGTTTAGAGCGGCAATGCGTATATATGAAATTACCAAATCCTTCCCTGCGGATGAGAAATACTCACTTGTGGACCAAATCAGGAGATCATCGAGAGCTGTATGCTCAAATTTAGCCGAAGCATGGCGGAAGAGAAAATACGAAGCAGTTTTCAAAAACAAGCTAACAGATTCTATGCAGGAAGCATCTGAGACACAATGTTGGTTGGAGTTTAGTTTGGCTTGTCAACCCTGTTGTTGCATTAAATTCGGCGCTCGGATTCATCAAACCTTTACCAATTGAGGAACGCCCCTTAAATCAATGTCATCTGCTGGATCAATCAATTGGTGACCTTTAGAAGAGATGACCAAAATGCTGAAAAACCGACCTTTTATGATGGTATCCAGTTAATTCAATCGCATCTTTATGCAACAACGGGGTCAATATGTCGGAGAGGGATTATTCGAAGAACTGGACAGTGAGTACGAAGAAATCATTTCGATGATCAATGCGATGGAGAAAAATGCACAGAAGTTTTGTTTTTAGGTGTTCATTTTCTCAACTTCATAACTTCGAATCTTCTGATCTTCTATAACTAATATCATGTCAAGCCAAAAGAGAATCTTAGTGACTGGAGTCGCTGGTTTTATTGGGTCCAATTTAGCAGAAAGGCTTCTCTCCGAAGGTTATGAGATTTTAGGGATTGACAATCTCGCCTATGGTCTGAAAGAAAATGTTCCGGAGGGAGTCGAGTTTCATTGCCTGGATATTCGGTCGAAAGACATCTTTCTCCTTTTTGATGGGGCCGATACGGTCTTTCATCTTGCCGCGAAAAATTGTATTGCGGACTGCCAGGCAGATCCCGTTGAGACGGCTGAGATTAATGTTTCTGGTACAGTAAATGTCTTTGAGGCCTCCAAAAGAGCAGGGGTGAGGAAAGTAGTCTATGCCGAGAGTTCCGCTCTTTACGAAGGATCGTCCATTTACCCAACTCCAGAGAGCGGAAGAAAAACCAGAGAGCTTTTATGCAGTGAGTAAGCTGGCTTCAATGTATTTTGCCAAAGCTTATGAGAGATTTTATGGATTGAAGTTTACAGGCTTACGCTATTTTTGCGTCTATGGGCCTGTTCAGGATTACCGGCGTACGATTCCACCTGTGATGAGCGCTTTCATTATTAAACTACTTAAGGGTGAGAGACCCATTATTTATGGGACCGGCGAAAAAAGGCGGGATTTTATTTATGTTGATGATGTAAATGACTTCCATATGATCTGCATTCGCGATGATCGAACAAATGGTCGGACTTTTAATCTCGGTTCAGGAACAAATTATTCGGTCCATGAGATTCTTGATAAAATCTCCAAAATGCTCGATGTCTATCCAGATCCCATTTATAAGGATGATCTTCCGGGGGAAGCTCAAATAACACTTGCTGATATCACCCAGGCAAGAACCCTTGGGTGGGAACCAAAGACACCCATCGAAGTTGGCTTAGAAAAGGCGATTGAATACATCCGGCAGGAAATGAAAGCCGGAAGAATCCCGTAGATTGAAAATTCCATCTTTAAACGACAATGCAATTCAAATTTCAAATGGTTATCCCTTCCTGACTTAATTTTTAAGTCAGCGATTCTGAACTCACAAAAATGGTTCATGAAAATTAGGGCTGACAAAGAAGAGGGTTTGGTAAAACTGTTTGGCTCAATAGCAAGGGCTAGGATTCTTGTTTTTCTCTATGCTCATGACGGGCAATCTTTTTATCAAAGAGAGATCATGTATGAAACAGGGCTCTCCTTACAACCAACCCAGAGAGAACTCAGTAATCTAGTGGCATTGGGGATTGTCAAGAAACATGAGACGCACAATAGGGTCTACTACGGAATAAACTCTGAATCTCCCTTCTTCAAACCATTAAGAGAAATCTGCGGATTTGTTGTTGAATAGGAAGCTTTAAGGGGAAATGGGGTTTTTATCTGTTTTTACAAAGTCCAATAAAGTGGTAACATCTTTCATTTTCTGGTGGAAAAATGGACTACATAGAAGACTACCTCGGCGAAGTAAAGAAAGTTGTTGACTTGATTCCTCAATCTGATATTCAGAGAATGGTTGAATCATTGATTGAAATTCGGCGAGGAGGTGGACGCCTTTTCTTCCTTGGAGTGGGGGGAGGGGCCGCTAATGCTTCACATGCGGTCAACGATTTTCGAAAGATTTGTGGAATTGAATCGTATACCCCAACGGATAACGTCTCTGAGCTGACTGCTCGTACGAACGATAGTGGCTGGGAATCTGTCTTTGTCGATTGGCTAAAGGGAAGTAAGCTCAACACGAAGGATGCTGTATTTGTCCTCTCTGTGGGAGGAGGAAATTCGGAAAAGAATATTAGTGTCAATCTAATTCGAGCTCTCGATTACGCCAAAGAGGTTGGCGCAAAAATATTTGGAATCGTTGGAAGGGATGGTGGTTATACTTCAAAAATGGCGGATGCATGTGTGATCGTTCCCACTGTAAATTCAGATACAGTTACACCTCATACCGAGTCTTTCCAAAGTGTTCTTTTACATCTCATTGTTTCGCACCCCTCGCTCAAGGTTTCGGAAATGAAGTGGGAATCGATAAGATGAAAGCAAGGGCTATTTTCCTCGATCGAGATGGGGTGATTAACAAAGTCGTTCTGCGTGATGGCAAACCTTATTCCCCCAGAAAACTTGATGAATTTGTCTTTAATGATGGAATTAGAGAGGTTGTTCATAAAATGAAGGAGTTGGGGTATAAGGTCTTCGTCGCAAGCAACCAGCCTGATGTAGCAAGGGGGGAGATTTCTCAAGACACTTTGGACCTGATGACGCAGAAAATGAGATTCGAGCTTCCATTAGATGATGTCTATATATGTCCGCATGATGATCATCACGATTGCTCGTGCCGAAAACCTAAACCCGGAATGTTGATTCAAGCAGCAGAGAAGTGGAGGATTGATCTTAGGTCCTCTTTTTTAATTGGAGATACATGGAAAGATATAGAGGCTGGAAAGGCTGCTGGATGCAAGGCTATTTTATTAGATGCTCCCTATAACCAGGAAACTGGCTGCGACTCTCGTGTTCAATCACTTCGAGAAGCTGTAGCATTAATCACAAATCTTACCTTTTGACTTCATTTTTAAGTCAAACATTTCGTGGTCTTCATGGCTTTTTATTGTGTTATAACCTATAACCTATGTTTTTGGGTGGGAGGGAGTTATGCAGATCTTTATTGATTCAGCTAATATCAAAGAGATAGAAAAATGGGTGAGATTTGGAATTGCTGATGGGGTGACGACCAATCCGTCCATTATGTTAAAAGATGGGATTAATGATATGGAGAAGGGGACTAAGGAGATTGCCGCTATTTTGGATGGAAGGCCCATCAGTGTAGAGGTTATAACGGATAACCCCGAAGAGATGTTAAGCCAAGCACGAGAGTTCTCTTCATGGGCTAAAAACGTGGTAATCAAAATTCCAATAATAAATCAATTTGGAGAGCCTTGTCTCGAAGTGATCAATACTTTAGAGAATGAAGGGATCCGGGTCAATGCGACTGCTGCACTTTCATTCGGTCAGATGGCTCTATCAGCAAAAGCTGGGGCAACTTATTCAAGCATTTTCTCAGGAAGGGTTGCAGATGAAGGTGGTGATCCCTGGGAATTAGTTTCTATGTCGGTTGATTGGCTTGGGTCTTGGGGTTACAAGACAAAGATTATCGTGGGTAGTATACGAAGTGTGATTGACATCCAAAATGCAGCAGTGGCAGGGTGCTCACATCATCACTATCCCACCTCAGTTTCTCACCAAATGGGTCGACCACAAATATTCAAGAGATACAGTAAAACAATTCATGGACGATGCCAAAAAAGCATTTAAGAATTTCAAAAAATAGCTACTCTTCGCTTAAATTTCCTTCCCCCTACTCAATCCAATTTTTTGACTGAAAAATTCAGTCAACTCTCTGAACTTATGTTATGGACATTAGTCGGTATCACTGCAGCTCTATTGACCATGTTTGGGTTTGTCCCGCAGTGTATCAAAATGTGGAAGACGAAGTCAGTTAAAGATGTGAGTGGAATGACATTGGTGCAATTCAGCATTGGGGTTACCTTGTGGATGTTCTATGGGATCCATCTTAGAGATTACATTATTATTGCGGCAAACGCCGTATCATTAAGTACTCTGCTCATTGCCCTAGGGCTGTATATAAAACTAAACCAGCGTAATTCTTAACTCTTCCATCCAAATCCGTACTTCTTATCGTATTCTCCTCTACCATTTCCAAACCCGCTTCGAAGAAATCCGCCTGCCAAAGTTCCTGAAGGTGCAGGCACATGATTTCGGTTTTCAATGAGAAGTTGTGGAATTTGCTGTCGATGAGGACTGTATCCAGCTCGAAGGTGGAATTGATCTTTGATATTCCCCCACTCATTTTTTAATACATCTCTGACTTAATTTTTAAGTTAAGCAAACGAACCTGATAGACTGAACAAGCCAAAGAAATCACATCGTTCTGACTTCATTTTGAAGTCAATCTAAGTGTAATTCAAGTAGGCCTGACTGGACAGAGATCTTCTTCACTTCATTTTTGAGTCAGAAGTTCGTGCTGAAAGATGACATGGAGGAAGTCAACAGTTGAAGGGGCAATTTCGATTTTTAAATGAATAACACAGTGAAGGTGGGTCAACTTACCATATAATTGGAACCAGTCGTGAGTTTGAGATGGTTTTATCGATTGTTACGAGAGGCACGGGTTCTTTGAGTTCGTCCGATAGGTAAAGGGCGGTTCCCACAATAATGGCATCATGAATTTCCAATTCAACTGGAGCAAGCGTCACAACGGAGATATCCAATGGATAGAGAAGGACGTTTGCTGCAGTTTCTATTTGATGCAAGGCCTCCTCAAAAGAGATGGAGATACGCCTCCGATTGTAAAGATATCTTATCTCCAGCATGACGAGATCGTTGGGACAACGATTAAGTTAGAAGGGTTAGAAAGGGAGGCTTTTGCATTTGCTGACAGTCGCGGGCTGGCTGCCAAAAACCAAATCCAGGGATGCGTGTCGGTAATAACGGTCACTCAGTATACTCTTTCATCCTAACTTTTATAGCATCGATATCTTCTGACGTTATGTCATCGCTATTCTTCAAAAGACCATAGAGATCTGCAGCCGTACAGGTTTCAGTTTTAGCGTCTTCACCAGCAATTTTGGCTTTCAAAAGATTGAGTTTAAGTTCTATCAATTTGATTTCGTTCATCAAAATGTTTTTTTCCATGTTAAACCACCTCAGTATCGATCAAAGCCGCTTTTTCATCGGGGAGTTGTTCAATTAGATTTTTCAATTGCTGTTTTGGTGTCATGTTTGAACCTCGTTATTTTTTTGTTTTCAATATAAACAAATCATGGGTAGAAAGCAAGTAAATTCTTAACTAAAAGCAGGGTTTTTAAAATATGCTGTGGCAGCCCACGTATCATAGAAGAATCGCTCAATTAGCGGATGCCTTGACAAGGGCTCTGACTCCATTTTTAAGTCAGTTCATCACTCTCAAATCTCAAAGCCAATGTCCTTTTGATTTAGGATCGTCACTTTCAAACCAGAGAAACTAAATAAACCAGAGAAACCAGATAAACGAGATTAAACGATGTCGCATCATCTATGCCCGGTTTGTAGCGGTCCCCTGAGGCAGATGCACCGCAGAACCATTGATCGATTGATCAGCCAGTTTTATCGAGTCCATCGCTATCAGTGCCTCAATGGTGATTGCCGGTGGACGGGGCTCCTGCACAGCAAGCGTCACAAGGCCAAGAAGAGACAGCCGCAATGGTGGGTATGGGTCTTGATTGTCGTATTAGGAGTGGCCATTGGTTTGGTATTGGTGGAACACCTTTCAACACCACCCAAGATCAGTACCGACGTTACTGCGAGTCCATAATCGTCTTTATTCTTTCCACCGTATTCCCTCCGCGTCTTCCAAACCGGCATCGAAGACATAAAAAGCTGATTATTGACTTACGTCTAAATAATGGAAAATAATGAAGGAGTTTGGGGTCAGGCTTAAATAAATAAGTATTGACATTGAGCTATTTGTAAAAGTTTGTATTTGTAAAAGGGGACAGGCGGGTTTTTAATTGAAAGCCCTTTGCGATGGCTTAAACTCTCTGACTGGCCGGCAATGTGCCCTGTAATCTCATGTGGATTTTTTAACTCTGAATAGTTATCTTTCCTAAAAAAGAGAAGAGCTCTCTACACTGCTATCCTTCGATCGCCAGACTGATTCCGTAAAAAATTACGATGCCAAACCAATTGTAGGGTTCTGGTCATTGGCTTGGACAGTGCGGTACCAAATAGGATAAAAAAATTCGATTCCCAAGGACTTGTCTTGGTCTCAGATTATTCGACCTACGAACCTGAAGAGACAATTGTTCGATTTTCTTCAAATGAACTTTTCGAGAAAACCCTAATCGATGCCGAAACAGGAGAAAAGATAGAACCAGTTTCAGGTATCTATAACGTTAAAATTAAGGCAGAGCGCGCCCGCCTCTTCCATTTTGGTTCAGAGTAAGTATTGAAGGGTCAATGGTCTCCAAGATATTTTTTGATCGTTCTGACTTCATTTTGAAGTCAGACACAAAGACCTTAGGGAGCCAAGAAGTCAAAGAAGCGAGATAAGAAAAAGAAACCCAAGAAACCTACGAAACCGAAGAAAGAGCAGAAACCCAATCTACCCTCATTCCATGCCTTAACTTCATTTTTAAGTCAGGTCCCCACGTCAGAGCGGTGATGTATGAAGAAGGGAATTGATTCGGACGAGGTTTTAACGAAGCTTTTTGGATCGATCTCCCGGGCCAGGATTCTTAGCTTTCTTTATGCTAATGCCGGACAATCTTTTTACCAAAGGGAGATCATGTACGAAACTGGCCTATCGCTGCGGCCTGTGCAGCGAGAGCTTGACAATCTGGTAGATTTAGGCATTTTAAAAAAACGGGAGACTTATAACAGAGTCTTTTATGAGGTTGATACCGATTCCATCTTTTTCAAGCCGTTGATGCAGATCTATGGATTGGCCCAGCAAAAGAACCGATGATTTGGACACGTTTTTTCTTGATGTAGAAAGAGAGGAGGGGACAGGCTACTTTGTGAGTTTTATTTGTTTATATGGTTCATTTGGTTTCTTTGGTTTCAACCTAAAAGAGGGTCAATGATCCTTGAGATACGCTACCTTCTGACTTCATTTTTAAGTCAATATTAGACGAAAGAGCCAAGAAAATAAACCAGATTACAAAAATATATTTGGCACCGGAGACGTTGTAAACCTGCTGACTGAATTTTTCAGTCATAGCTTTGGGGTCAGGTCCTGACGGGCTGTTGCTCAAAGAGAAAAGGGGACGGTTCTATTTTTAGAGATAAAGGTGAAAAAAAGGCAAGCTATTTTTGGTTGAAGAATCTTAGTGATGGCCTAAACCTTCTGACTTCATTTTTAAGTCAGCTTTTATCAATAAACGCATTCACGCATATCCGTATTGAATCCTTGGCATTTTATTGACCCAATAATCTAATGACTAAATAGACCAGATAGAACATTTAGGCCAAATAAATCAGACAAAACATGAGGAATTTCTAGTTTGACTTTCGAGCGATCCTCATGTCATTCTGGATCAGGTTTCATGGTAAATGGGAGACCCGAGAGAAGAAATGGTGAGTTGCTTGGATTTTTGACTTTATTGAGTTATAATTTTTTGAGATTTATTATAGAACTTGTACCTGAGAGAAAAGGAGGTAACTAAAGTGGCTAAATCGTCCAAAATAATGGAGGCTATTTATAGTGAAGGTGTGTTTAAACCCCTTGGAAAAGTGAGCTTGTCCGAAGGTGAGAAGGTAGAGATTGAGATAAAAGAGAGAAAGGTAAAAGAAGTTATTTCTCTTCGTGGGATATGGAAGGGAGTGGAGATAACCGAGGAGGATATTGAGAGGGCAAAAAATATGTGGGGAAAAGGAGCAGAAAAGCAGATAAGAATTTTAGAGGGGACTGATGCAAATAATGAAATACCTCTTTATGTAACGGATACCCATAGTCTAATCTGGTATCTTACTGATTCACCAAAACTTAGCTTAAATGCCAGCAAAGGCTTTAAAGAGATAGAAGAGGACAAAGCTAAACTTCTTATCCCCGCTATTGTGGTGGCAGAGATCATTTATATTGTGGAAAGGGAGAAGGTTAAAGCTGATTTGGATGATCTTCTTAAAAAAATTGAAGAGGCAAAGAATTTCGAGGTTTCTCCCCTCGGAATGAACCAACTCCTTTGTTTTAAGAAGGAAAAGAATATAGCAGAGATGCACGATCGCCTTATTGTATGCGAAGCACTTCTTAACAGGGCAAAAGTCATAACAAAGGATAGCGAAATAAAAGATTCTGGTCTTGTAGAAGTTCTCTGGTAAATCAAAAAAGAGTGCTTCAACTTCCATTGTTGAATTCCCCCAATTTCCCAATATCATCAAGCACAAGCTTTGGGGACATTGTTTAATTGTTGACAATGTTTCAGAGTTATTTTAAGCATGATTCCATGCCACGATCAGCCAGACTCGACCAACCAGGACTTCTTCAACATGTCATCGTTCGAGGGATTGAGAAAAGGGATATTTTTCTTGACGATGGGGACAGAGACGATTTTGTTAGGCGGTTGTCAACGTTGTTGCTGGAAACTGAAACCGAGTGTCTTGTTTGGAGAAATAGAAAAAGGGGACAGGCTACTTTTTGGTTTTATTTGGTTCATTTGGTTTGGTTGGTTTAGTGCAAAAGAGAGCTGGCGATCCTTGAAATACTCTCCTTTTCTGACTTCATTTTTAAGTCAATTTTCATCAATGTTTGCCGCACGAATCCGGCGGCTGCCTGGGATTCTGTCAGATATCGTGGCTTATGAAGAATAGTTTGAAGTTAAGGGAATGGAAAAAAGAGGGAGGCTTTCATTCAATTAGTTTAGTGGCAGCCCAGCCTTAGAGGCCAAATTAAGGTGATTTCCAATTCTTGCAAATTAGGTTAGGAATGCGGCTAAAATGATCTATGTTCCCAGTGATCAAAATAAGGTTATGAACCAAAGCTGTAGCTGCAATCAAGATATCCGCATCACTGATCATTAGTCCGTGTTGATGAAGATAAGCGTAAATGTCAGAGGCTAGAACTACAATTTCGTCGGTTACTGGGTATACATAGCTTTTATTACATCTGTCTTCAAAAATTTCTATTTGGCGAGTTGCCTATTTTGCCTTCAATCCACGTAGAATTTCATAGTGGGTGATAACGGAAATTCTAAACTGGCCATGAGTTTTAAAGTACTCCCTAGCTTGCTGATCTACGTGTAAATCTTTTCCCTTCATTACCTCTGACAAGGTATCTGTATCCAATAAGGCGAGGGGTGCCATGATTAGGTCTCCTGGGCCATAAAGTGACTGCGATCGAGGGCAATGGATTCAATTTCCTGAATGTCCTTATCGGAAAGTCCGGCAAATACTTGGTGCCATGATTCTAATTCTTGATCTGGATTTTCCACCGATGGCAGCTGAATTGTAATTGTAACCTTTTGATGTTCGGGCAATTTAAGAGACTTCAGGGGTTTAAGGACTCCATTTTCGTAAATGGCTTCAAGGATTCGGTTCATAATCTAACCCTCCTTTTGAATTTCTGATACTTTTTAAATGTATAGCATTTTTTAAAAAAAATTCCAAGAGGGAGTAAAAGCTTGGGGGGAGGTATTAGAAGCTTGGGAAGCTTTTGGAAGCTTTTGGGACTTTGTTTAATTGTTGACAATGTTTCAGAGTTATTTTAAACATGATTCCATGCCACGATCAGCCAGACTCGACCAACCAGGACTTCTTCAACATGTCATCGTTCGAGGGATTGAGAAAAGGGATATTTTTCTTGACGATGGGGACAGAGACGATTTTGTTAGGCGGTTGTCAACGTTGTTGCTGGAAACTAGAAAAAGGGACGGTTTTATTTTTAGAGATAAAGGTGAAAAAAAGGGGACAGGCTGTTTTTGATTGAAGGATCTTAGTGATAGCCTAAGCTCTCTGACTTCATTTTGCATCAGTTCAAACCAAAGAGACAAAATAGACAAGATGAACGAGATAAACCATCTCTCCTGACTTGATTTTTGAGTCACAAACATGAGTCGGGTTCCCCCCCTCTCATCCCAAAGACATTGAAAGACAAAGAACTTCTGGAGAGGATCTTTTTCGGGAAATTGATACCATTGCCTCTGGGGATTAAGGATGGGATGACTCAATACACTTCACCGCACGTTCATCCCATCTTTATTCCCGAAGTCAGGGAACCCTTGCGGAAGCACCCTTTCGATAGGATTCTCTCTGCCCCTCTGATTATCCTGTGTCAAGGAACCGTTACCGTAGTGAGCCATAACCCTAATCCGTAATTAAAATTTCAATTGAGCAGGAAAGCTTGCATGGGGGTGCGGCATTGAAGATTTTTTCAGGGATAAGAGTTCGGGATGTTGTGGTGAATTCATCAAAAGCAGGCAAAAGGAGCATCTTTCCAGATTCCTAGGAACACTTATTCTTTCCGGTGTAGTGGTCTGTATTGGATAGTGGCGATTGGGGTGCAAGGACTTGTCAGGCGGAAGAAAAGATGACTAACTTCTCTCTTGCCTCTTTGTAAAGATGGAAACTGGGATGATGGTTTGCGATCTTGAGGAAGAGCCTTCGTCCGTGTTCAATGACCCTTCCGGCGATACCCAGGAGATGAAATCTCAAGGTTTTGAGGCGAGCAGACCACCAGGTTTGGGGCAAGGTTTTTCTCTTCATGACGGCCAAGACGTTATAAGCCACAACATTGAGTCTCCACCAGGCCGCATTGGCATAGAACCGTTTGGCAGGCAACACTCCAGCGGCGAGGTCATTCTTCAGGACATCATGAACCTTTTCCACAGTTCCACAGCGTTCTCTTTGCCATTGCAGCAGCCTTTCTCCATCCCAACTCCACATGTTCGTGACGACGGCAAAATAGTGATAAGGATTTCCGTCTCCAAAGAGTTCCCCTTGGGCAGGACGAATCCGAATCGCCAAGTATCGATCAGGCTTCATCCTTTTGTGGCGAGAAGGTTTGCTGGGGACAAACTCGACCTCTGCCCACTGCTTTCGTCCCATGATCAACCCTTGATCCGTCACCTTTCTCAAAGGCTTCCATGCCTCCTCAGGAAGGGCCTGGATGGTCAGTCTCAATTCTTCGGTCATATCGGCACTGATGGCAAATTCGATTCGAGGCCTTCCGGGAATCTCTTTTCGACACCAGTTGAGGAACTCATGAACATAGGCGGCACTATCGGAGCGAACCCTAACCAAACGAACCGTCGGAGGCAAAGCAGCCATGGCTTCCTTGAGCACCCGAAGCAGATCCACCTGAGCGGGCACATTGCCATCTCGAAACTCATCGACAAGAATCAAATCTTGCTCCGCCCAATAAGCATTGACAGGTTGATATCCTTTCCCTCCAAGATAGGTAAAATAGGCCTCCTGCTTTTGACTTTCGACCACCGTGGCATCCAAATCAATCGTTGCCTTCCAGGGCTGTTCCTCCCGGGTCGCCTTCCGAATCAGATCCCTCTGGACAGCTTTCAAACCCTCCAGCAACTCCGTCTCCTCAGGAATGAAAGCCTCATGGGGAAGTCGACCCTGGAGGAGTTCTTCTTTATGAAATGCATTAAGAAACCATCGGGCCGCCTCTGGAGAGGGTACCCGCAATCCCAACCTCTTCAATCCTTCGTCCCCTCTCAACATTTGAAGGTCATCGACACAGTTTCCCCCGGCTGCAAAGACCGAAACGAACGACTCTATGTAGTCGGCTTCCCGGTACTTGCCTTGCCTCTCAAGGAAAGAAAGATGTTTTTGGATCGACTCGGGAAGACCCAGGGCCCGGAAGGTTTCCATGACCAGGGGGATACCCCCAAAAGAAGTGATAAGGACTTTCGATGCATCCTGAATTAACTGGAAGGAAAGTAGACCTTGTGATATATTCATCTTGCACCTCCTGGGCTGAAAAGCCGGTTGTTAGGGTCAACCGCTCTTTCTCTTAGTGCTAATGCTATCCTAGGAGGTGTTTTTATTTTTTGTCAACTGGTTTGATTACGGATTAAGGCCATAAGCTCAGGACTTGACATATTTAAACTAGTTTATTAGACTGGTTTATTAAAGGGGGAAGATAGCCCATGGAAGCAAAGTCGCAAAAGGTGAGTGCATTTGAGGCTAAAACAAAGCTTTCGGAGTTGTTGCGGGAAACAGAGCAAGGAGGCTCTTTTGTCATCTATCGGCGGGGAAAAGAGGTCGCTCGACTGGTCCCCCCTGTAGAAGAGGAACAAGAGGTAGACTTAAAACAAGTTTTATCTTCTTTCCGTGAGATTCGTGAGCGGATTCCCGGAAAAGTTTCAATTCGTGAGATGATAGAGGAGGGTCGTCGGTTCTGATGGACTGGGTGATCGATTCATCTATAGCGTTAGCCTGGGCTCTTCCTGACGAAACATCCAAGGAAGCTGAGAGATTTTTAAGTCGGATCTCGATCAGAAGCATTCTTTGGGTTCCGGCATTGTGGTGGTATGAAATGGCAAATGCATTGCTGATGGCACAGCGTCGAAAGAGATTGACAGAGGCGGAGAGGATACGCTTGATGGAGCTTTATCGAAAGCTTCCCATTCGGACAGATGTGATGCTTGATTCAGATATCATGTTGCGTTTTCATACTCTCGCCGTAGAATATAATCTCTCTGCTTACGATGCGGCTTACCTTGAGCTGGCTGAACGCAGGGGTTTAGGACTTGCAACAGTAGATCGACCTCTTCGTTTGGCTGCGCAAAGAGCAGGGATAAAAGTGACTTCCCCAGCCAAGAACTAATTTTCTTCGTTATTTTCAAACTGGTTGACCAAATTTTTCAGTTAATGCAACAGCTTTTTTGAACAAGATTTGATTCTCACAGCAGTTTTCAAGGTATAATAACACTCTATAATCGCTGTAGCTCAAATCAAATAGGTAGTACAGATAGAAAGTGAAAAGAAAATGGTTCTATTTTTAGAGATAAAGGCAAAATAAAGGGACGAGCTGTTTTTGATTGAAGGATCTTAGTTATGACTTAAACTCCCTGACTTCATTTTTGAGTCAACTTTGTTGGCCTAATAGGTCCGGGTTGAGTTGCAGCAAAGGAAATTTATCGTACGATGATCGTCTCGAGTTGGTCTACCAGCTCAAAATGTCGATCCCTTGTCAAAAGGGTTCCTCCTACTTCCATACAACATGCCGCGATCCAGACATCGTTGATAGGAATTTTCACCCCTTTCTTCTCAAGAGAGAGATAGATAAGAGCATATTTTCTGGCGACATCGGCATTCACATCGATAATTTCTATTTTTAAACGACTAATAATCTGCCGAAGTTTTTTCTCATTAAACTGTTGCCTACTTCCTTTCATAAACCCATAACTTAGTTCTCCAAGGACGATCGAGGGAATAAAGAGGTATTGCCCATGAGTGGCAATCAAATCCACAACATCAGGAAGTCCCTCTGCATAGTCGCAATAGACATTTGTATCCAATACTAACTTCATTTCCAATCCCCTTGATTCACCTTGTTGAAAATATTAACGGATTCTCTCAGTTTTTTAGCTTCACCGTGTGACAGCCAACCGGCAAGCTCTCTGACTAGCTGGTCGCGATCTTTAATAAGACCTAATTTCTCCTCTACGGCTTCAAGGATAAACGCCGATTTTGTCTTTCCGGTTTTAGTGGCCGCCTTCTTGATCATTTTATCTTTTTCAGAAGGTATCCTCAAACTCAATGGCATCACGAATCACCTCCTCTTGTATCTCATTTTTTTAAATTGTATCTCAAGCTGCTCATTTAGTCAAGCGGAGAAATTGGGTTTATGAAAACAAGTCTTTCATTTTTTGTGTAAAGGGGGACAGGCTAATTTTTGGGTTTTGATGGTTTATATGGTTCATTTGGTTTTTTGGGTTTAGTGCAAAGCAGAGCTGTAGTAGGCCTTCAGATCCTTTTTAACCTCTCTGACTTCATTTTGAAGTCAACCATCCAAGCGAATTGAATAATCTCAACACCCCAGACTCAACAAACTCAATAAACCAAACGAACTCAATTGTTTCCTATACTCCTTACTGGCCGGAATGTGTCCTGTAGTCTCCTTTGGGATGAGGGACACAATATGAAATGAGAATACATTTCCTGGAAGCCAGTTCATACAAGGTTTCCATCTTTCAGTCAACATTTACAAACCCCTGCGCACCGAAAAGAATGATGGGAGAAAAAAATGGAAGAAACTCCTAATTTAAGATATAATGGAATTTAAAAGAGCTTTTTTAAAGCAGGGAGGGTAAAGAAGATGGCAAAGGTGAGCTTGGAGAAAGCGAAGGAGCAATATGCTGGCCAGTGGTTAGCTTTCTTAGTGACCGAGGAAATGCCGACAGGAGAGCTATTGGGTCAGGTGATCGCCTATAACCCTGATCGAAGAGAGCTCCATAAAGAATTGAGGGAAAAGAAAGTAGATCGTGCTTATGTTACCTTTGCTGGCCCGGTGGTGAAACCTGGCTATGCAGTGATCCTGTGATGCAAGTTAAACTTGAAATACCCATCGTACTAAGACGGATAAAGATCAATGGTCCTGCTGGTTTCCGTGAGATCGATATGGTTTTGGATACTGGAGCTGTTTATACTGTTATCGCCTGGGATGTAGTCAAAGATATCGGTTATGATCCAGCTATTTCTGAACGTCGGATGCCGATTATCACCGCCAACGGGGTCATTGAAGCTCCACTAATCACTGTAGAGAGCATTCACATCGCAGATCTTCGGGCAGAAGCTGTCGACGTTATTTGTCATGATATCCCTGAGATCACCGGGATTGAGGGTTTGCTTGGTCTTAGTTTCTTAAAACGCTTTTGGACCTTGATTGACTATACTACAGGGGTCTTAGAGATTACCACTGGGGCATAAGAAAGAGATAGAAAAGGGGACAGGCTGTTTTTAAGTTTTGTTGGTTTTTATGGTTCATTTGGTTTCTTGGGTTTAGTGCAAAGCAGAATTGTAGTAGGCCTTCAGATCCTTTTTAACCTCTCTGACTTCATTTTGAAGTCAACCATCCAAATTCCTAACACCCTATCACCCATTGACTCAATAACCAATGACTCAACATGACTCTTTAAAGCAGTTAAACTCTCTTTAAGACCCCCTGACTTCATTTTTAAGTTAGATTTCTTTTCAACCAAACAGACCAAATAAACCAAATAAACCAGATAAACCGGGCTGGCCATATCGACAAAGGAGGAGAAGATTTATGATGAACAAGGTGGGAAAGCGTGGGATGGGTTGGATTCCGGATTATCCGGATTTCAGGGATTATACGGAGACGACCGATGAGGTCAAATCGGTTCTCGGACCTCCAAGAGTGCTTAAAGCAAAAAGTCTTCCAGTATCCATAGATCTCAGGGAGTGGTGTTCACCCATTGAGGATCAAGGGGCGCTTGGATCCTGTACTGCCCATGCAGGGGTTGGGGTGATCGAATATTATGAGAGGAAATCTTTTGGAAGACACCTGGATGCCTCACGGCTCTTTCTCTATAAGGTCACCCGCAATCTGATGAAGATGAAAGGTGATACAGGCGCGTACCTCCGGAACACCATGGGAGCGATGGTGCTCTTTGGAGTGCCGCCTGAGGAGTATTGGCCATATCGAGAAGATGAAAAAGAGTTTGATCAGGAACCCCCTGCCTTCTGTTATGCCTTTGCACAAAACTATCAGACCGTCAAATACTTCAGACACGACCCACCAGGGACGAAGGCTGAAGAGATTCTTAGAAAGGTAAAGGGCTACCTTGCTAAGGGTCATCCTGCCATGTTTGGGTTTACGGTATATAATTCGATTGAACAGGCAGAGAAGACGGGAAGGATTCCCTTTCCTTCACCGAAGGAGAAGATAGAGGGGGGCCATGCCATCGTTGCTGTTGGATATGACGATAAGATAAAGATTAAGAATAAATATGGAAAGATTGAGACGGGCGGGGCGCTTCTCATCAGAAATTCATGGGGAAAAGATGGGGAAAAGGATGGGGAGAAGAGGGATACGGGTGGCTGCCCTATGATTACGTTTTCAAAGGATTGGCCGAAGATTTCTGGTCTGTTCTGAAGAAGGAATGGATCGATACGGGTCAGTTCAGGGAGTAATTCAGATGGGAAAAACTGGGTTTCCTGGCTTGCCCCAGTGACCCAGTGATCTTTTTCAACTTATGAAATCGAAAAGTTTTATTCCTGCTTATTTATTTGCCTCATTTATGTGGATCATGGCTTCTTTGCCAGGAAATGACCTTAATAAGATCCAGAAGTTTCCGGAAAATCCATGGCTCAGATTTTTTCTTTCAGATCCTTTCATGCATTTTCTCACTTTCGGTCTGCTCGCCTTGCTAATTTGTCGAGGATATGATAAAAAGCTGAGGAGATTAATCCCACTGGTGAGAGTAGGTCTTTTTGCTTCTGTATATGGGTTAATGATCGAATTGTATCAAGGCATCCTTCCCTGGCGAAGCTTTGGGCTGGATGATCTGATCTGGAATACGGTGGGGGTTCTGTTTTTTCTTGGGTTGGTCAGGGGATCGCTCAGTCTTAAGGCTCTCGTGAGGAGAGCAAAACCATAAGGAAGGTGGAAAAGTGTTGACTGTTCTCTTTATCTTTTTGATCGCTTTTTTGTCCAGCTTGATTCTAACTCCTCTGGTCCGAACCATAGGCCACCGCCTGGGAATTATGGATATCCCCGTAGAACTCTCCATTCATAACCCTCCTGTTCCACGCACTGGTGGCCTAGGCATGTTTGTCGGGTTTCTGATGGCCATCAGCTATGCCTGGACCAAAGGTCTATTCAATAACGAGGGAAGGACATTTATTGGGATTGTGATCGGGGCGGTGGTCATTTGCGTTGTCGGGTTTTTGGATGATATCCATCGAATTTCGCCGCGAAAGAAATTTGTTTGGGAGGTTTTGGGAGCAGCCATAGCCATCGGTTTGGGCCTTCAGGTGGGAACTTTCCCTCTGTTAGGTCTGGGCGTTTTTCTTGCACTCTTCTACCTTATCGGCGGGACTAACGCCCTCAATCTTTTGGATGGCATGGACGGTCTGGCCGCAGGAACAACAGCAATTGCTGCCTTCTTTCTAGCTATCTTAGCGGCCGGACAGGGGAAGACTCTAATTCTCGTGATGGCTTTGGCTACTTTTGGAGCAGCTCTCGGATTCCTGCCTTACAACTTTGGTATTTATTTTAAATTTCTGGATTTCAAATTCGCCATCCGCAATCCCCATTCCTCAATTTTCATGGGCGATGCTGGAAGCCTTTTCCTCGGCTTCATGCTTTCCAGTATGGCCATTCTCTTTACTGCCCAGCCTTATGATCTGGTTGGTTTCATTACCCCCCTTGTGGTTATTTCCATCCCCATTGTGGATACAGCACTTGCCATTCTCCGCCGCATCGCCTCCCGGAAAAATCTCTTTACCGGCGACCGGCAGCATATTTACGATCTTCTGTCGAAGAAGGGATTGGGCAATCGGCGAGCCGTACTGGTGATCTACCTGGCAACCATTCTTCTTGGCACCCTCAGTCTGGTCATGATCCGTCTTGATCCCATACCAGCCATCCTTTTGGCTACAGGGATAGTTGCGATCATGGGTATCATCGGCATACGTTTGGGAACCATAAGGCCTCCTGAGTCGCGAAAGAGCGTAGATGGATGAAGAAAATTCCTCTCTCCAGCCCTGATATCGGTCCAAGAGAGCTCGATCTGATCAATGAGGTCCTCCGTACGCCTTACCTAAGCATGGGACCAATGATCGAGCGCTTTGAGAAGGCAGTGGCTACTTACCTTGGGGTGCGTCACGCTGTTGCTGTCTCCAGCGGGACCGCTGGACTGCACCTGGCTGTCATCGCAAGCGGACTTTGCGAGGACGAGATGGTGATTACCACACCCTTCTCTTTTGTGGCCACAGCCAATGTAATTCTTTACGAGCGAGCCACTCCAATTTTTGTGGATGTTGATCCGGCGACCGGGAATATTGACCCGTCTCTTGTTGCTGAATGTGTATCCGATCTCTCCAGAGGGAATAAATCAGCCCATCGCTGGCTTCCTCCTGCGATGCGAAGTCTGAAGTCCGACATCCGTAAGCTGAAATCGATTCTCCCTGTCCACTGTTTTGGTCAACCGGCCGATATGGATCCAATTATAGAAACAGCCCAGCGGTATCATTTGAGGGTCATCGAAGATGCCTGCGAAGCGATTGGAGCTGAATATAGAGGACGTAAAGTAGGCACGTTGGGTGATGCGGCGGTGTATGGTTTTTATCCTAATAAGCAAATGACCACCGGCGAGGGAGGAATCGTCGTTACCAACCGGGAAGAGTGGGATTTTTTGTTCCGTTCACTTCGCAACCAAGGACGCGATTTCCTCAATGAAAAGCTGAATCATGAACGATTAGGTTATAATTATCGCCTGGGCGAGATGAGTGCAGCACTTGGTTTAGCCCAATTGGGACGAATAGAAGAATTGCTTTCGAAACGAGAACGGGTGGCTGCCTGGTACAATAAGCACCTGCCGGATAGCGAATGGATAGAGCGGCCACATATTGGCTCCACAACTACCCGCACGTCTTGGTTCGTCTATGTCGTGCGTATAAAACCACCTGCTCATCGTGACGAGGTAATGCACAAGCTGGCGGAGGAAGGGATTCCCAGCCGGCCCTACTTTACGGCGATTCATTTGCAGCCTTTCTATCGAGACAGATTCGGTTACAAGCGGGGTGACTTTCCGATCACTGAAAAGTTGGGAGACGTGTTTCTCGCCCTGCCGTTTTCAAGTGTGATGACAGAGGAACAAGTGGAATATGTTTGCAACAACTTGAGGAAGATCCTTCAGAAATAAATTTCGAATTTCACCAGCCTAAAACCCAAAAACGCATGACACAGTTTTGGAAGACACAATAACCTCTGCAACCCACCAGACCATAAATAAAAATTTCCTACATCAATATCTCAACTTATCGCCTCCGCCTCTAACGTTTCAACCCTCCTGTAAGAAAATAAAAAAAGCTTAAACCTCAAAGCTTGCTTTTCTTTCTGACTGGCCGGCAAGTGCCCCGTAAGCACTGCCTTGCCTGCCTTCGGTAGACAGGTAGGCAGGCAGGGTCAAGGGGCACAATATGAAATAATATTTCATCTCCGGGAAGCCTCGCCCTGTGGGCGGAGAGCTTCAATTTTTCTGTCAAAATGGTCGCGGTCAATAAAAAATGGCCGAAACACTAAAAAATTGGCCTTGACCAAAGATTAATAAAGTCGTATATTTAACAATTAAGCGCCTGTAGCTCAGTTGGATAGAGCTACGGACTTCTAATCCGTAGGCCGGAGGTTCGAATCCTCTCAGGCGCGCCAATCAAATTTTGCTAACCAAAATTTGAAGTAAAAAATTATCAGTAATTAGTGATTGGTTTTTTATTGAAATCTTAAATCAAATTTAATCTTTATTATGAACTGATCACTGGTCACTGATAACTGATTATGATTCAATGGTGAGTGTAGCTCAGTTGGATAGAGCACTGGGTTGTGGCCCCAGTGGTCGAGGGTTCGAGTCCCTTCACTCACCCCAGAGCGCCCGTAGCTCAGTTGGATAGAGCGTCGGACTTCGAATCCGCAGGCCGTCCGTTCAAGTCGGACCGGGCGCGCCATGCACCACATAGGGTGCATGGCAGCCCTAAACCTTACATGGTTTGGGGCGCCACTTTCAGTACCAATGCAAATTGCAAAATTAATCCCGCTTGGGCGGGACAAAATTAGCAATGTAGTTGAATTGCTAATTGATCATTGTTAATTGGTCATTTTGCAATGATCTTTTTTGGGGAAGTGTGAGCCGTTAGCTCAATCGGTAGAGCAACTGACTCTTAATCAGTAGGTTGCCGGTTCGATCCCGGCACGGCTCACCAGTTACTTAGAAAATAAGGGGCATTCGTTAATGGGTAATGGTAAAGATGCCAGTTTGGTCAGGGGGTGAGGTGATTAGTCTTAAGACTTAGCCTTAACCTTAACACCAAACCCAAACCGGCTTCATAACCCTTGCCTCACTTCCTTGCCTCCTCTTGACGGGGTAGTAAAGGGATGAGAAAAAAAGCCGGGGTGGCGAAATTGGAATACGCGCGAGACTTAGGATCTCGTGGTCGAAAGACTGTGCGGGTTCGAGTCCCGCCCTCGGCACCAAAATAGAAGGCAGAAATCAGCAAATAAAGAGTTTCTTTAGTTTTTTTCGTTTCTTTGGTTCAGACGAGAAAAACCAGAGAAACCTGACAGACCAGATAAACTTAAGTGACGCAATGACTTAATAATTTTTAAGGATAGAAAGGATATTTGATGAACATCAATGTTGAAGAGCTCAGTTCAATTAAGAAAAAGGTGAACGTAGAGATTCCCGGAGACCAGGTGACCAAGGAGGTTGATTCCTTCTATAGGGAGGTTGGAAGGAAGGCTAAAATCAAGGGATTCCGGCCAGGAAAGGTTCCGAGATATATATTGGAGAGACACTTCAAAGATTATGTCAAAGCGGAGGTCGTCCAAAAACTTGTTCAGGATACCTATCCGACAGCCCTTTCTGAAACCAATCTCCATCCGGTTTCTAACCCCACAATTGATCCCGGCGATCTGGAGAGCGGTAAGCCGTTTCAGTACTCGGCAACCGTTGAAGTCAAACCTGAGATCAAATTGGAAGAATATTTAGGTTTGAATATTGAGGGGAAGAAGGAAGGGGTGAAGACTGAAGAAGTGGAGGAACGCCTGAAAGGCCTTCAAAATCTTCATGCCAATTTGAAGACGATCCAGGAAGCCAGGCCGATTCAGAATGGAGATTTCGTCATCGTAGATTATGAAGCGAGGATGGACGGTAAGCCTCTGGAGGAGGGGAAAGCAATCGATTTGACAGTGGAAGTAGGAAGCGGCCGATTTATTCCAGCCTTCGAAGAGAAACTGATTGGCCTGAGATTGGAGGAAGAGAAAGAAATAGAGGTTTCTTTCCCTGAGGATTATGGTTATAAAAAGTGGGCTGGGAAGACGATTTCATTCCATGCTAAGATTAAAGAGATCAAAGAGAAGATCTTTCCGACCCTGGATGATGAATTTGCAAAAGATTTAGGAGATTATTCATCCCTGGAAGAGTTAAAAGATAAATTGAAACAGGAGATCGAAAGGGAGAAGGAATTGGCGTTAGACCGGCAGTTAAAAGATCAAATGGTCGATCAGCTGCTTCAGAAAAGCACTTTTGAGGTTCCCGAAAGTCTGGTGGAAGAACAGACGAAGGCCTTAGTTTCAGACACCAAGTTGAGATTGGCCGCTCAGGGAATAAAAATCGATGCTTTGGGCATCTCAGAGGAGAAACTCCAGGAGGATTATCGGGAGACAGCGATGAAGCAGGTCCGAACTTTCTTGATCCTTGAGAAGATAGCGGGTCAAGAAGGGATTACGGTGACCGATGAGGAAGTGGAGAATCGCCTCAGAGAGATTTCTGAGAGGACCCGCCAAAAATTGGATGTGGTGAAGCGATATTATGAGAAGAATGGGCTTATTCCCGAGGTGAAGGCAGGGATCATGAATGAGAAGACCCTGAATTTTCTCCTTGAGAAAGCCAACATTTCTACCTGACGGTAGGTGAAAACTAATATCTTTGAGGGAAGAAACGATGACATTGATACCGATTGTAATTGAAAGGGATGGGAGAGGTGAACGGGCCTATGATATCTATTCTCGTCTTCTGAAAGAAAGGATCATCTTCGTCGGGACGGCCATTGATGATGATGTGGCCAATCTGGTGATTGCCCAGATGCTCTTTCTGGAATCGGAAGATCCAGATAAAGATATCCATCTCTATATTAATTCCCCTGGAGGGGTTGTCACCTCTGGTCTTGCTATTTATGATACCATGCAATATATTCGGCCCAAGGTCTCCACGTTATGCATGGGGCAGGCCGCCAGCATTGCCGCGCTCCTTTTATCTGCAGGAGAGAAAGGAAAGCGATACGCCCTTCCCCATGCGAGGATCCTCATCCATCAGCCCATGGGAGGGTTTCAGGGGCAGGCCTCTGATGTGGACATTCAAGCGAGGGAAATCCTTCGGCTTCGAGAGGAGTTAAATCAGATTCTCGTCAGGCATACCCGTCAAACGTTGGAGAGGATCCAGGCCGATACGGATCGAGATTTTTATATGACGGGTCATCAGGCCAAGGAATATGGCATTATCGATGAAGTGGTTATCCAACGCCCTGTCCGATCTCAAGGGTAGTCCCTTATAGGCAGAAAGGAGAAGAAGATGAAGGCGAACGGAGGAAATTATGGAACCGTCCTGCATTGTTCTTTCTGCGGAAAGAGTCAGGATGAGGTGAGGAAACTCATTGCTGGTCCAACGGTCTATATCTGTGACGAGTGCATTGAGCTCTGTAATGAGATCATCGCTGAAGAGGCCGAGGAGCGCTTTGTTCCAGGAAGATTGACCGTTCCCAAACCCATGGAGATCAAAGCGAAGTTGGATGAATATGTCATCGGGCAGGAATATGCGAAGAAGATCTTGTCGGTGGCGGTCCACAATCACTACAAGCGTATTGACTCGCGAGTGATATCTGGAGATGTGGAACTTCAGAAATCGAATATCATCCTCATCGGTCCCACAGGCTCGGGAAAGACGCTCCTCGCCCAAACGTTGGCTCGTATCCTCGATGTTCCCTTCACGATCGCGGATGCCACCTGCCTGACAGAGGCAGGGTATGTGGGCGAAGATGTAGAGAATATTATTTTGAGCCTTCTTCAGGCAGCCGATTACGATATCGAACGGACCCAGAAAGGGATCGTCTATATCGATGAGATTGATAAAATTTCGAGAAAATCGGACAGTCCCTCTATCACACGAGATGTGTCAGGAGAAGGGGTTCAACAGGCCCTGCTTAAGATCATCGAGGGGACGGTTGCAAGCGTTCCCCCCAAAGGCGGCCGGAAACATCCGCAGCAGGAATTTATTCAAATCGATACAACCAATATCCTTTTCATCTGCGGAGGGGCTTTTGTGGGGTTAGAAAAGCTTGTCGAGCAACGCATCGGTGGAAAAACCATTGGATTTGGGGCGGATATTAAGACCCATCAAGAGCAGAAGATGGGAGAATTGTTGAAAGAGGTTCAACCTGAGGATCTCTTAAGGTTTGGATTGATTCCTGAGTTCATCGGAAGGCTCCCGGTCATCGCTACCCTTGAAGAACTCAGCGTCGATGCCCTCATCGATATTTTGAAAAAACCGAAGAACGCCTTGGTGAAGCAGTATCAGAAACTCTTCGAATTTGAGAATGTGAAACTCCGATTTACCGAAGGGGCCTTGATGGCCATTGCGAAGGAAGCGATCAAGAGGAAATCTGGAGCCCGGGGGCTTCGAGCGATCATGGAGAACATCATGTTGGATGTGATGTATGAGATCCCTTCCCAATCTAATATTCGTGAATGTATTATCAGCGAAGAAGTCGTCCTCCGTCACGAGAGCCCGATCCTCCTTTATGAGAAAGAGAAAGAGGCAGAGGTCGCCTAAACTTATTAAATTTGAATGCTCAATAAAAAAGCCTCGCCTTTGAAGCGAGGCTTTTTTATTCTGGCGGGAGCGACGGGGATCGAACCCGCAACCTCCGGCGTGACAGGCCGGCGCTCTAACCGGTTGAACTACGCCCCCTTTATTTAGTTCGGAGTTTTGAGTTCGGAGTGCTAAGTTTAATTCAAAATAAAGATTAACACAAACTTTTTTAAACTCCCAACTCCGATTTTAAAAATGTAAAACCAGATGGTAGGCGGAACAGGGATTGAACCTGCGACCTCCGGCTTGTAAGGCCGGCGCTCTCCCAACTGAGCTATCCGCCCTGACGTGTAACACCAATTTTATGGAATCATCTCGCAAATGTCAAGCTTTCCAATGAAATTCCTGCATTAAAACGAAAGTAATGCAGGGGTTGAATTGACCTTAAAAATCATATAAATTAACAACTATGGAGAAGGTTGCCTTCCTCTTCTGCGTCCATAATCATCAGCCTGTTGGAAATTTCCCCCATATTTTAGAAAATGCCTATGAGAAAGCTTACCTCCCCTTCATCGAAGTCCTCAAAAAATATCCCTTCATGAAACTCTCCATTCACTATTCAGGGATTCTCTGGGATTTTTTTAAAGAACATCACCCAGAATTTTTAAAAACGTTGAGAAAGTTGGTCGAGAGAGGCCAACTCGAGATGCTGACAGGGGGATATTATGAACCGATCCTGCCAGTCATTCCCGATGAGGATAAAGTTGGGCAGATCGAAAGGCTGACCCAAACCATTCAGAAAGAAATGGGAATGACCCCAAAAGGGATGTGGCTGGCAGAGAGGGTCTGGGAGCCTCACCTCCCAAAGTATTTGGTGGAAGCAGGCGTGGAATATACTGTGATCGATGATTATCACTTCAAAAAGGCTGGATTGAGAGAAGAGAATCTATATGGCTATTACTTAACGGAAGAAGAGGGAAAAGTTCTAAAAGTCTTTCCTGGAAACGAAACCCTGAGATACATCATCCCTTTCCATCCTCCAGAAGAAACGTTGGAATACCTTTCTAAGCTCAAAGGGTCATCTCAAGCAGCCATCTTTGCTGATGATGGTGAGAAGTTTGGAATCTGGCCTTATACCTATCATTCCGTCTATGAAGAAGGTTGGTTGGAACGTCTCTTCCAATTGATTGGAGACCATTTAGATTGGATCGAGCCCATATCATTAGGGACCTATGCAAGTCGTGAGAAGTCTCTCGGAAGGATCTATCTCTCTTGTTCCTCTTATATGGAGATGGATGAGTGGAGCCTTCCCACGGAGGCAATGGTGGAATATGGGAAGGTTGTTGAGAGATTGAAAGAGTCTCCTGAAGGGAAGCTAATCAGAAGATTTATTAAAGGGGGTTTTTGGAGAAACTTCTTTGCCAAATATCCTGAATCGAATGATCTTCATAAAAGGATGCTTCATCTAAGGGAGAAGGTCGGGAAAGGGAGGAAAAAGAGTGTCCCGAAGAGTAAAGATGTCCTAACGTATCTCTATCGAACCCAGTGCAATGATGCCTACTGGCATGGTGTCTTCGGAGGGCTCTATCTCCCTCATCTCCGTCATGCCCTTTATGAGAATCTGATTCGGGCTGAGACTCTTTATGATCAGAAGGTCCACCCAAAAAAGAAGTGGATCGATCTGGAGAAGTTGGATTTCAACGGAGATGGGGATGAGGAAATCATTCTAAAAAATCCCGAATCCGTCCTATTGTTCTGCAGCCGGGGCGGTAGTCTCTTAGAAATGGATTATCGGCCAAAGGCCTTCAATATCCTTTCGACCCTTACCCGAAGGAAAGAAGGATATCATCAGAAATTGTTTGAAAGTCGAGGCGAGGCATCTGGAGAAAAGTTGAAGACAATCCACGAGATTTTCGATTCGAAGGAGAGGAACTTGAATCAGTACCTCCATTTTGATGATTACCGAAGGGCTTCTTTTCTCGACCATTTCATCCCTGAACCCATGGATTTTGAATCGTTTCGGAGGTGCCGCTATCAGGAAGAAGGAGATTTTATTGAGGGACTCTACGAGATGGATATCCGTCGAAAAGGGAGAAATCGGGGCGTCCTTTTTTCTCGATCTGGAAACCTCCAGAAAGACGGAAAGAGGTATCCCATCAAAGTGGAGAAACGATATGATCCATCTCCAAACCAAAGTGTATTGAAAGCGGCTTATCGGATCACCTATGGAGGTGATGAGAGGAAGAGGACAAACTTTGGTATCGAATTCAACATCAATCTCCTGGCAGGAGATGCTTTCGATCGGTATTACGATATCCCAGGGCATCCGCTTGAAGATCGAAAACTGGCAAGCATCGGGGAATGTGTCGATATTTCAGAGGTTCATTTGATCGATGAATGGAATGAGATAGAGGTTTTTTTAAAGGTGGATAAGAAGTGTAACTTCTGGCGGGTTCCGATCGAGACTGTTTCGCTCTCGGAGAGTGGGTTCGAGAAGATTTTTCAAGGTTCGTGCCTGCTTTTCTATTGGCCTTTGGAATTAGAAACGGGGGATGGGTTTGAGGTCAACATTGAATTAGGAATTGATTCTTTTCATGGATGATAAGGTTAAGGTTCAGGTTTAGGTTAAGGATAAATTTTTTCTTAACCTCGACCTCAGCCTCAACCTTTAAATTAAAGATGAGGAGGAGAAAAGAATGGAAAAGAAAGAGAAGCCCTTGGAGAAGATGACTGCCAAAGAATTGAGGGAGATGGCTCTTGGGTTGCCTGGAGTCCATGGTGTCACCGCCATGAAGAAAGAGGAACTTATCGCTGCCATTCGCGCGGCCAAAGGTATCACCGAGCCAGAGCCGAAGAAAGAAAAACTTATCGTTGCCAAGAAGGAAAAAGTCATCCTGACCGCTTCACAGTTGAAACAGAAAGTCAAGGAGTTGAGAGTGAAAAGAGAGGAGATCCTTCAACAAAGAAACTGGAAGATGGCAGAGATTTTGCGAAAACGAATCCGTCGATTCAAGAAAATGACACGGCGAGCCGCCTAAATTAATTCGGAATGCGGAATTCGGAATTTAATTCTACACTCCGCGATCCGCAATCTACATTCCGCAATCGAATATGATGCCCAAAGTCTCCGTCATTATTCCCACCTATAATCGTCTTCCTATGTTGAAGGAAGCGGTGGATTCAGTCCTGGCCCAGGATTTTGAGGATTTTGAACTGATCGTTGTGGACGATGGTTCAACGGATGGAACTGCAGAAGAGATCAAACGATATGGAGGTAGGGTCACGTTCCTTCAACATTCTGAGAACAAAGGGGTCAGTGCTACCCGAAATAAAGGTCTCCTTCATGCCAGAGGCAAATACATCGCTTTTTTGGATTCTGATGATCTTTGGGTCAAAGGGAAATTAAGCATTCAAGTGCCCTTCTTGGATGATAACCCTCACTATCCCCTTTGTTATACCGATGAGGTCTGGATTCGGAAAGGGAAAAGGGTCAACCCAAAAACGAAGCACGCCAAATATTCGGGTTGGATCTTTGAAAAATGCCTTCCTCTCTGTACCATCAGTCCCTCCTCTGCGATGATGAGAAAGCCACTCTTTTCAAAAGTGGGTCTCTTCGATGAAGCCCTTCCAGTCTGCGAGGATTATGACTTCTGGTTAAGAATCTCTGCCCAATTTCCGATCTTTTTCATTAACCGAAAATTGATCATTAAACGGGGCGGTCATCCCGATCAGCTCTCACAGCGATCATGGGGAAATGATCGCTATCGGGTCATCGCTTTAGAAAAACTTCTCTCAGAGTCTTATCTCAGCGAAGAAGAGAGAAAGATGGTTCTCGAAGAGATGAAGAGGAAATGCCAGATCCTCTCTGAAGGTTTTTTTAAAAGAGGAAACGAAATAGAGGCTCGGCGTTATCAGGAAATCATGAAGCGATATGGCATCGAAATATAAACAAATGTCAAATGTCAAAGTTCAAATGCCAAATCTAATTTTTTTTATTTGAAAGACAAAGTTTATTCCTTGTCACCCTGAACCATGCCCTGCATCAAGTAATGTCATCCTGAATTTATTTCAGGATCAGGGTCTGCGATTTCAGGGTCTATCGAATTAGATGCTGAAACAAGTTCAGCATGACCGGTGAGGTGAGATGAAACCTATTCAAAAGATTCCCCTTCAACAGATTGATCTGTCGGATGAAACCTTCTCTGTCAATTTTATGCCAGACCTTCAAAGGCTTCGATCTTCCATTGAAGAGAGGGGATTGATTCAACCGGTTCTTTTAAGGGAGAAAGGCGATCGATATCAGATCGTCTGTGGCTTCAGAAGAATTTCTGTGTATCACGAGTTGGGGAATCCTGAGATCGAAGCAAGGGTGTTTAAGGAAAAAGAGATGGACGATCTCGGATTATTTTGTGTCTCCCTCCATGAGAATCTGACAACACGTGGCTTCAACACCTTAGAAAAAGCGATTGCTCTGGATAAATTGGTCCATTATTTTCAAATTGACCCAATCGTTCTCATCAAAACCTTTTTGCCTTTATTCTCTTTAGAGCCCCATGAGAAGATATTGAAGACCTACTTGTCCCTTGCCCGGATGGAGAATGAAGTAAAAAGTTATATATTGGAAGAGGAGGTCTCTCGTTCCAATATAAGGATTTTATCTCATTTTAACTCTGAAGACCGAATGGCCCTTCTTCCCCTGTTCTCTTCACTGAAATTGGGTGAAAATCGTTTAAGAGAGATGCTCACCCTATTGGAAGAGATCTCACAAAGAGATCAAATCAGGGTCAAAGATATTGTCCATCGACCAGAAATTCAAGCCATTCTTTCTCAAAAGGAACTTACTCCGTCTCAAAAGACAGAGCTTGTGAAAAAGGTTCTCATCGATTTTCGTTATCCCAAGATGCGTCAAATGGAGAAGGGGTTTGAGAAAAAGAGAAGAGACTTAAATTTACCTCCTCACCTTTCGCTTCATCATCAACCCTTTTTTGAGGGAGGAGGGTTAAGAATTGAATTTCAATTTGAAACCATGGAGGAATATCGATCCATTCTATTCATCCTTATCTCGTCCTTCCAGAAAAGAAGGAGTTTAGGAAATGATTGGACAAGATTTGCTAATGCCAAATTTCAAAATCCAAATGTCAAATGAATGTCAAATGCCAAAATCTAAAACTTTTTAAAATTTGAGCTTTGGATTTGATTTGACATTTGAACTTTATCGGTTTCGAGAATGTTTCCCTTTCCAATTGAAAAAATCTATCTCGATGAGAAGGCCGAGAACGACTGGGTTTCTCAAGCTGTGTTAAAAGGTCTCCCCAATACCCCTGTAGAAAGGGTTCAGGATAAGAGATCCTTGATCAAACAGGTATCTTTCTATGCAAGATCCCATCGGGGTTGGTAAGACACATCTCCTCCTTACCCGTTTTTACGGAAGACGGTTGAAGCCCTGTCCAGGAACCTCCAGCCATATTTGCTGCGGATACCATGTCATCAATGCCATGACCAATTGTCCAATGGATTGTTCCTACTGCGTTCTTCAAGGTTATCTCAATAATCCCTTTCTCACCCTTTACACCAACTGGGATGATCTACTGCAGGAGATAGATACCTTCCTTTCTGGTAATTTCGGGTCTTTTCTTCGGTTGGGAACAGGAGAGCTCTCGGACAGCCTGGCCCTGGATTCCATCTTCCCGATTTCGCAGGTACTCATCCCTTTTTTTGCTCAAAGATCAAATGGAATCCTTGAGTTAAAAACGAAGTCAGACGAAGTGGATCACCTCCTCCATTTAAACCATCAAGGAAAAACAGTCGTCTCTTGGTCACTCAATCCTCAAAAAATGATTGAAAAAGAAGAGATAAGAACGGCTTCTTTAAGAGAAAGAATAGATGTGGCAAAGAGATGTCAGAGAGCAGGGTATCCCATAGGGTTCCATTTCGATCCCATCATCTATGATGAGGGCTGGGAGAAAGAGTATTCGGAAACCATTGAACACCTTTTTAGCCAAATTGATCCCAAAAGGGTGATCTGGATCAGTTTGGGAGGGTTTCGATATCCTTCCCAGCTCAAGGGAATTGCTAAGGAGCGTTTCCCAAATACCAAGATATTCTTGGGAGAACTATTTCCGGGGAGGGATGGGAAATTTCGTTATTTTAAAGAGATTCGTATCGAGATGTATCAGAAGATGTTGGGGTGGCTGAAGGAAGTGAATTCCGATCTTTTTATCTATCTATGCATGGAGAGTCAAGAGGTTTGGGAAAAGGTTTTTGGATGGGCGCCTGAGAACAGTCACCATTTAAATCAATTATTTGAAAAGCGAGTGAAGGAATTTTTGTAGCTTCATCCAAAATCCCCTCTTTTCTAAAGAGGGGTGAGGGGAGATTTTAATCGCAAATAGGAGGTGAGACAATGAGATTGAAAGGAAAAGTCGTTTTGGTTACTGGTTCTACCAGAGGAATCGGAAAGGAGTTCGCCCTTGGATTTGCTAAAGAGGGTGCCGATGTCGTTATCCATGGTAGAAATTTAGAGAAAGCAAAGTCTATTTCAAAAGAGATTGAAGGTCTCGGGGTCCGATCCATGGCCATGGGTGCAGATGTTTCACTCTCTCAAGATGTGACCAGAATGGTAGACGAAACGGTTCATCAATTTGGCAGAATCGATATCTTGGTCAACAATGCAGGGGTCAACCCTTTTATCCTCGAAGCCGAAAAGATTAAAGAGGAGGGTTGGGATCAGGTACTGGATGTGAATCTGAAAGGTGTCTTTCTGTGCTGTCAGGCCGTGGGAAAGAAGATGATCCAACAAGGGGGAGGTAAGATCATCAACATCTCCTCTGCTGCTGGCCTCCTCGGTGAACAGGGTTTTTTGCCTTATTGTGTCAGCAAAGCTGGGGTGATGGTGCTCACTCGTATTTTGGCCTATGAATGGAGCCGATACAATATTCTCGTCAATGCGATTGCCCCTGGGTTTGTAGCAGGTGGGATGAATACCCCCATTCTAAACAAAGAGGTTCTCGTTTCTGGCTTGACCCAAAAAGTTCCTCTGAAAAGACTGGGAAATCCGGAAGAGATTGTTAAGATAGCTTTGTTTTTAGCATCCGAAGACTCCAGTTATATCAACGGATCAACGATCGTTGCAGATGGAGGAATGACGGGTTATCAACCGACTGGATTTATCGATCTGATCGCTGAGATGATGAAGAAAAAGTCTTCTCATCCTTGAGGTCAACCCCGTTAGAAAAGACGGGGCTTTGACCCTCCTTTCTCATGAATGGTGGGGCTTTCTAACGGGGTAAATATCAACTTGACGGGCTGTTCTTTTTTAAGGATAATCGACGCATCAATTTCGTTGTCCAAAATGGAGTATACGATAGAAAGGAGGTGTTCATAAGGGAAAAGTATAAAGACCTTAACGAACAAATTGAATAAGGAGGTGGAATGAGATGAAACGAAGAGTTGCCATAAGAGGATTTGGATTAGTCGCTGTTCTGTTAACTATAGTGGTGATTTTTTATCCCTTGAGCGCGAAAGCCCAACGCCCCATTAAAGTCGGGGTGATTGACACCTACACAGGGCCACCGGCAGTTTTTGCAAATGATGCCCTCAATGGATTCAAATTGGCTTTAGGTGAAATCAACAAGCAAGGTGTTCTTGGGACGAAGATCGAATTTACCACTCGTGATGATAAGTGGGAAGTAGGCATGAGTCTGACCATGGCCAAGGAGTTGGTCATGAGGGAAAATGTGGATGTCATTGTTGGTACGATCAATAGCTCTGTTGCGTTGGCTGTATCCGATTATGTAAAAGGGGAGAAAGTGCCCTTTATCGTTTGGATCTCGAAGAGTGAGCATATTACAGGATCAAAAGGACATCGGTATGTCTTCTCTACAGGCGAAAATTCGGCTATGGGTGGTAAAGCAGGAGCTGCTGGTTTGGCCAAAAAACCATTCGTAAAATATTGGATTGGAGGGGATGATTATGAATATGGCCATGCCATTGCCGATGCGATCTGGCGTAATCTAAAGGCTCAAAAACCGAACGTAGAAAAGATCGGTGAAACATGGTGGAAAACAGGTGAGCCTGACCTCGTACCCTATTTTACTTCTGTTATGACAGCCAAGCCAGATGCTTTTATTGTTTGCGGTGGGGGTCAAACGATGACCAATTCCCTGAAGACATGCAAGACGACCGGGATTCATGAAAAGATTCCAGTTTTTATGCACACCGCCACAGACCATGCTGTTCTCAAACCACTCGGTCTTGATGCCCCAGAAGGGGTGATGGGTACCATGGATTATCACTTCTATTTTCCTGAAACTCCGGCCAATAACGCCTTTGTCAAGGCTTTTCAGGATGCTTACGGAGCTCCTCCTGGGTTCCCAGCCTTCCATGCTTACATCACGGCCCATTTCATTGCTGAGGCTTTTAAGAAGGCAGGTGCCATCGACAAGGAGAAATTTATAAATGCCCTCGAAGGGATGAAGATAGCGAGCCCTGGAGGTACCATAGAAATGCGGGCCTGTGATCATCAGGCTGTATTACCCATGTATCTGGGTGTCACAAAAAAAGTGCCTCAATATAACCATCTTATTTCGAGTAATATCGTGACACTCACCGGAAGGGATGTCATGCCCAGTTGTGAGGAAATAACGAAGACAAGAGGGAAAATAATAATTTTCGGACATACCTCAGCCTAACCCTCTCCCCATGCCTTGGGGAGAGGGGAGGGTGAGGGGAACCAGTGTAACCATTTTAATGCTTCCAGTCATAAAAAGGAAAATCGTACACTAATGGATTTTTCAGCATTTAGTAGCCAATTTTTGGTGGGCCTGAGTCGGGCAATGATCTTGTTCGTCGTTTGTGCTGGATTAAGTTTTGTTCTGGGGGTGCTCCGGGTTCCAAATATTGCCCATGGCTCCTTATATATGATCGGAGCGTTTGCAACCTTTACCCTTACAAAACTAATTCCTGGATCTGCTGGTTTTTGGATTGCTTTAATTGCCGCCCCCTTATTGGTGGCCCTGGTAAGTTTAATCGCAGAGCGAGCGCTGTTCTGTCACCTCTATCAAAGAGAGCACTTGATGCTCCTATTATTTACCTTTGCCATATCGCTCATCCTTGGTGATCTGGTAAAGATCGTTTGGGGCGCAGAATATAGGTCGGTTTCACCACCTCCCCTCCTCAAGGGCACCATCTCTATATTTGGGGCTATCGCTCCCCCGTTACAATCTGTTTCTTATCATCATTGGTCCCCTTGTGGCGATTGCTCTTTGGCTCTTTACGAATAAGACAAGGATAGGAAAGATCTCCCGTGCGGCAGCGGTGGATAGGGAGATGGTGGGTGTTTTAGGTATTAATGTGAGTTGGGTATTTGCTGTAGCATTTGTGATCGGGTGTTATCTTGCTGGAGTGGGTGGGGCCTTGGTTGCCCCAACGGCGAGTATTACCTTAGGAATGGGTCACTCCCTTATCATCGAAGCCTTCCTTATTGTAACCATTGGAGGATTGGGCAATATGTGGGGTGCTCTGGTGGGGTCTCTTATCTTTGGTTTGACTCAATCCCTGGGCGTATTGTTTTGGCCTCAATTCGCTATTGTTTTTCCCTATGTAGCAGTCGTCATCGTCCTGCTCCTGCGGCCTAAAGGATTGCTTAAATCGGTCTGGTAAACCCCGCACATAAAATAGGTGGGGGGTAAAGAGGAAAGAAAATTGTTTACAGAAGTGATTCGTTCGAAATGGTTTGGATTTTCAGTAGGTCTTTTTTTACTCTTGCTCATTTTGCCATTCTTCATTCCCAGATTTTACGTATACATCCTTGCACTGATCTTTGTTACCTCCCTGTTGGCCATGAGTCTTAATCTGGTGGTCGGCCATGGGGGCCTCTTTCAGTTTCATCATGGTGTTTTTTACGGGGTTGGGGCTTATACCGTCGCCCTGATGCTGAAAAAAACTTCACTGCCAATGTGGACGGGTTTTATTGCGGGGCCTATCTTAGCAGCCATCATCGGTTTCATCATTGGATGGTTTTGTGTCAGGCTGACCCGACTCTATTTCGGGATGTTGCAGATTTCTTTAGGTTCGTTGATTTGGGCAATTGTTTTTCGGTGGTATAGTTTTACTGGAGGCGACGATGGCATCCCCGGCATACCGATGCCCCCGTTTCTTTCTTCTTTGAAGAGTTCCTATTACTTTATCCTGATCATCCTGATCCTTTGCCTCATTGCGATGTACATGATTTTAAAATCTCCCTTTGGAAATACCCTTCAAGCGATCAGAGATAATCCACAGCGTTGCGAAGCGGTTGGAATAAACGTTAAGCGTTATCAACTGATCGCCATTGTCATTGCTACCTTCTTCGCAGGAGTCGCTGGTGTTCTTTTTGTAGTGTTAGAACGGTCTGTTTTTACTGAGCTATTGTTTTGGGTATTGTCCCTTGAGATCTTCATCATGTGTCTTTTGGGGGGATGGTTCACTTTTGCCGGTCCCATGTTAGGAGCGGGAATCATCGTGGCTTTAAGAACTTTTGTCGGAATTTTCACCGAATACTGGACTTTAATTTTAGGAGTCATACTGATCCTACTGATCTTTTTTCTCCCAGAAGGAGTCATGGGCTATCTCCAAGAGTTATTTAAGCCTCGGAGCAAAGAAGCAGCAAAGGGAGGCAACCGATAGATGTTGCAAGTAGAAACCGTGGTTAAATCCTTTGACGATTTTATGGCGGTGAACGGAGCAAACCTTGCTGTGGAAAAGGGTGAGATCGTGGCGGTGATCGGACCTAATGGTGCCGGAAAGACCACTTTATTTAACCTCATCACGGGTACCCTGAAGCGGGACAAAGGGAGAATTATTTTTAAAGGTGAAGATATTAGCGAATACCCTCCTTATGAGATCTGCAAAAGAGGAATTTCCCGATCCTATCAAATTGTGAATATCTTTCCTCGACTGACTGTCTTCAGAAATGTTCAGGTAGCGGTGCTGTCCCAGCAAAGAAAGAGTCATCAGCTCTTCCATCCAGCCAAGAACATGGTCGTCAAGGAGACGAACAATATTCTGGAGAGTGTCGGGCTTTTAGATAAAGTTCATAGCATTGCTGGATCGTTATCCCATGGCGACCAGAAAATACTTGAGATAGCCATCGCTTTGGGGAATGAACCAGAGCTATTGATACTGGATGAACCGACCGCGGGTATGTCTCCCGAGGAGACATCGGCAACCATGGAGCTCATCAAGCGATTGGCACACATGCGGGGTTTAACGATTTTATTCTGTGAGCATGACATGGATATCGTTTTCTCAATTGCTAAAAGTATTATGGTGATGCATCAAGGACGGACCCTTATTCAGGGAAAGCCAGAAGAAGTGAGAAAAAATCCGATCGTCCAGGAAGCCTATTTAGGGATTGAGTGATGCTTGAAGTCGAGGGAATTCACACCTTTTATGGTCTGAGCCATATCCTCTTTGGCGTTTCTTTGAAGGTCGAGTTCAGGGAAGTGGTATGCCTTCTTGGACGAAATGGAGCAGGAAAGACGACCACCATGAAGAGTGTGATAGGGATCATCCCTCCTAAGCAAGGAGCCATAAGATATAAAGGAGAGGAGATTACAGGGTTAGCCCCTTACTTGCTGGCTCGAAAGGGAATAAGCTATGTTCCTGACGATAGAAGGATCTTTGCTGACCTGACAGTAGGCGAAAATATCGAGATAGCTGAAAAGAAGGCCAGAGGCGGTGAGGAGTGGAATAGAGAACGCGTTTACGGATTATTTCCTGCCCTGAAAGAGATAGAACATCGCAGAGGCGGTTGCCTCAGTGGAGGGGAACAGAAGATGTTAGCGATTGCCAGGGCATTGATGGGCAATCCCGAGCTCTTGCTTCTCGATGAGCCCTTTGAAGGACTTGCCCCTTCACTCGTTCGCATTTTAGAAGAACAGATAAAAAAGTTAAAGGAAACCGGTTTAACTGTTTTATTGGCTGAACAGAACGTGAGGTCAGCCTTAAAGCTGAGCGACCGTGGTTATATCATTGATGATGGACATATCCGTTATCAAGGAAGTATTGAAGAATTGAAGGATAATGACGAAGTAAGAAAAAAATATTTGCTGGTGTAGGGTGAGGAGCCAACCGACGGAGAGAGAAGAAAGTTCGATAGGGAACGGTTTGGAACCGTTCCCTACAGGAGTTCGGAGATTAAAAACCAAATGCTCCAAATTAATATAGCATTGGGACATGGAGAATGGAAGAGAATGATGTTGTCGTAGTCAGCGCGGTTCGGACGCCCTTCGGAAAATTTGGTGGAGTTCTCAGAGACATTCCTTCCATTGAGCTCGGGGCGATGGTGATCCGAGAGGTTCTTCGGAGGGTAAATATCAAAGGGGAGGAGGTCGAGGAGACTTATTATGGAACAGCGATCCCTGCGGAGGTCGCTTTGGAAACGGATGTCCCTGCCAGACAGGCCACCCTCAAGGCAGGGATGACCCCTGGCTCGATCTCCCTTACGATCGACCGTGCCTGCTGTTCATCGCTGGCTGCGGTGAGGTTAGGGTTCAGGGCGATCAAAGCTGGAGAGATCGAAGTTGCCTTAGCCGTCGGTGCTGACAATATGAGTCGAACTCCTTATTTTCTTACTGATATTCGATGGGGCAAGGGATTGGGTCATATTCAACTTTTGGATGGTCTATATGGACTGGGTTATTCAGAGTTCAACCCTGTTTCGGTCGATGCTGGAGAGGTAGCTTTAGAGTATGGGATCACACGGGAGAATCAAGACCGATGGGCTTTTCAGAGTCAGATGAAGTATGCTAAGGCTTTTGCAGAGGGGAAGTTTAAGGTTGGGGAGGAGCTCATGAGGGTTGAGGTTCCACAGAAGAAAGGGGCTCCGATCATTTTTGAGAAGGACGAATTTCCAAGGCCAGACACCACACTTGAGAAACTCTCCAAGTTACCCCTTATCTACGGCAGTCCGACAGTGACAGCAGGAAATGCTCCAGGGCTTGATACGGGTGGTTCAGCCATCCTCATCATGAGTCGGAAGAAGGCAAAGGAGAAGGGACTCCGGCCTTTAGCAAAAATTATCTCCATGGTCGCAACTGCCATGGCTCCCAGATTACTTGCAGCGACTCCGGGATTCACTATTCCGAAGGTTTTGGAAAAGGCTCATATGAATCTCGATCAAGTAGATCTTATTGAGATCAATGAGGCATTTGCCGCAGTGCCTCTGGTAAGCACAAAGATATTGGCTAATGGGGATCCCAAGAAGATGGGGGAACTCTTAAAAAAGACGAATGTCAATGGGGGGGCCATTGCCATCGGTCATCCCGTAGGTGCAAGCGGAGCCAGAATTCTAATGACTCTGATTTATGAATTGAGGAGGAGAAAGGGAGGAATAGGGGTGGCATCTATTTGTGGTGGGTTAGCCCAGGGAGATGGAGCAATGGTGCAGGTGGAGGCTGAATAAATTACAGGGTTGACATTTTTTCAGAAGGTTCTTATAAAATAGAGTTAAAAGGGCGCTTAGTTCAGGGGGAGAACGCCTGCTTCACACGCAGGAAGTCACTGGTTCAAATCCAGTAGCGCCCACCATAAAAATATTCCTATAACAATCTCTCTTTTGCCGTGTTGACTTGGACGGTTTTGATTTCTCAGGTTTTATCCCCTCTCTGATCTTCCGTTTGTCCATCCTTTACCCCGTTAGAAAGCCCCAGCATTTATGCTGGGGATGGTAGAAATAGAAAGCATTAGCTCCTTATTCCTGCCTGCCGGAGGCAGGGAGGGCGGGGTCAAAGCCCCGCCCTTTCTAACGGGGTTTACTTTTCGTTGAGGGTCTGAAGAATCCTTAAATAATCCTTCTGACTTTCGTAAACCATTGCTACGATGAGACTGATAAAAGGTTTGTTATCTCCCCGATTACTGGCCTTTAGACTATCCAAATACTCACGTCTCAAAACAGGAGGGATAATGGTTATGACATATCCCGCTTGCAGCAAAGCCAAATTCATCAGAAGTCTGGCTGTTCTCCCATTACCATCGATAAAGGGATGAATATTAACAAACCTGAGATGAATCAATGCAGAATATTCCACAGGGTGATACTTTTTCCTTAACGAGGGGATATCTTTTACGAATTCTTGCATGAGAGGTCTTATTTTGCTTGGTGGAGGAAACTTAAAATCCACTCCAGTAATGATCACAGGCACCTTTCGATAGACCCCGGCATTCTCTTTATCAATCCTGTAATAGAAAAGCTTGTGCAGCTCCAATATGTCCTCTTCAGTAATGACTCTGTTTTTGGAGAGTTTGTGCAGGTGGTCGTAAGCTTCGCTATGCCCCAGAGCTTCAAAGTGGTCTTTCAGAGGTTTTCCTCCGATGGTAATCCCTTCTTCCAAGACGATTTTGGTTTCCGTCTCTGTCAAAGAGTTACCTTCAAGGGCATTACTGGAATAGGTCAGCCCAATTCGGTAATATTCTTTCAACTGCTTCAATGCATTTCGAGATAGAGGTCTATATGCATTTATCTCCTTCTGGAGATCATCGACTGCTTTAACGGTTCTCTCATACATCCTTTTCACCTCCCCCTTCTTTTCTGCTTGACCAAGCGAATCTCATAGCCCAGGTAGTCCAGAACTTTCTTAATCGTATTCAATTCGAAGTTACTGCCATCCTTTAGAGATTTGTAGAGGCTTCCACGGTCAATACCTATAGCTTTGGCCATGCTATAGAATGTTATCCTTCTTTCCTTCATGATTTTTCTTATTTCAGCTTGAAAATTGTTCACGATGGTTTATATACCACTAATTCAACTTCCTGTCAACTTTTTTCTTTTCACTTTTTCTTTCCACAAATTCAATTCTCTCAATAAAATGATTTGAGTTAGTGGATGAGAAGGAGGGAGTCTCTGAAATATGTAATGCTCCTGCAAAGCGAAAGAGTACTCTCCTTTGTTACACCTACAACTGTTTAGTGGCGAGTTACTATAAAAACCGGGGATTACGGGGAGAATGGGTAACCCTATTCCCCCACTTGCCCTCATTTGGACATATCAGATATCGACTTTTTCAGATGGGCAAAGTAAATATCAGAGAGCACATTGAAACTGGGGTCAGTAC
>CAVTZZ010000052.1:0-81103 GCA_963739325.1 uncultured delta proteobacterium
ACGACATCGATCTGGTGACAATATCCAGCCAGAGCTTCGTCAATACTGTTATCCACCAGCTCATGGACCAGATGATGGAGACCTTCTACTCCTGTATTACCAATATACATCGCAGGCCGTTTCCGAACGCCAGCCAACCCTTCCAGTATCTTGATCTGTTCTGATGTATATTGTTCCACTTTTTCTTTCCTTCCTTCTCCCTCAGTTCGTCATTCGCTCTGGTAATGGATGCATCGCAAATCTTTGATCATGAGTGATTCAAACGGTCTATTTAAATCCTCATCGGCATGATGATGCAGATTTGATTGGAGGGTTCGATGGAGGACGGAGGTTTCATGATCCCGGGACTTCCTTCATCCTTCAATTCCATAATGACCTCTTCCGAATCGATCACATTCAGCGCTTCTATTAAATATCTTGCGTTAAATCCTATCTCGAGAGGAGGACCTTCGTAAACCACCTCTACCTCCTCTTTTGCATCTCCAAAGTCTTGATGATAGGATGAAAGTTCGACGGAGTTCTTCTTGAGGGAAAGCTTCACCCCTTCGACCCTCTCGCTGGCCATCGTGGACACTCTCCTCAAACATCCATATATCCTCTCCTTCTCCATCACTAATTTTTTATCATTTCCCTTTGGAATCACCTGTTCATATTCTGGAAATTCACCATCGATCAGCCGGATCACCATGAGGGATTTTCCCATTTTAAAAAAACCATGGGTCTGATCAAAATAGACCTCCATTTCGTCCTCCCCATCTCTATCCCCCATTATTTTTTTTATCTCTAAGACCCCTTTCTTAGGAATGATAATCCCTTTTTCAATTCCACGAATGGTTGGTCCTTCTCGATCAATCAGGGAAAGACGGTGGCCATCCGTGGCGACCATTCTCAATATCTCCTTTCCTCCTTGTTTTATCTGAATAAGAAGGATTCCATTGAGATGATAGCGAGATTCCTCATTGGAGGCGGCAAAAACAGTCTTTTCAACCATCTTCTTTATGAGTTGAGTTGATATTTTTGAAAAATCTGTCTCCTGATATGTGGGAAGGGAAGGAAATTCATCTGGATCTAAACCGGCGAGATTAAAGACGGATTTTCCACATTGAAGAGTAATCCAATGATTCTCCCTTTTTTGTATATGGATGGTTTCCTCAGGAAGTTCTCTTACAATCTCATATAATTTTTTTGCTGAGACGGAGGCTTTCCCCCCTTGATGGATGGTCGCATTGAGTTCTTCACGTATCCCTGTTTCTAAGTCTGTTCCAGTAAGATGGAGGGAATCTTTTTCCCATTGTATGAGAATATGAGAGAGGATGGGAAGGGTCGTCTTTCTTCCAACAACGTTTTGCATTAAACTTAATCCTTTCAAAAACTCCTTTTTATCGATATCAAAATTCATCGCTTTCCCTCCTATTAATATTCTTTACTCTTTACGTCATCACCGTCTATACATGTGGAAATGAAGAAAAGAACATTAACTTAAAAAAAAGAAAAGATATTTAAATGTTGAAACTCATCCTAAGCGATTGGGGAAGTTTTTCTCTTTTTTAATTTAATCCTTTTATCCTCTCTCTTCTCATCATCCATTCACAATCTTTCAACATTATTTTAAACAACTTCACCGAGAAGGGTTTATAATTTAATTCGGCCATACAAATTTTCTATCGTTTCTTTAAAGGGAGGTTCCTTGGATATTTTTTCTTCCACCTTTTTGATGGAGTGAAGCACGGTCGAATGATCTTTCCCTCCAAATTTATCCCCAATTTCAAGCAACGAGGCATTCGTTAATTTTCGTGAAAGGTACATAGCAATCTGTCTGGGGATTAAATATCCCTTATATTTTCGTTTTACCTTTAAATCTGAAATTTTAATATTATAAAAATTGGCCACCACTTTTTGAATCGTATCGATGGAGATCAACTCCTCCTTAGGTTTGATAATATTTTTGAGAACTTCTTTTGCCAATTGGATATCGATGGGTGTTTTCATAAGAGAAGCGAAGGCTCCGATTCGTATAAGGGATCCTTCTAACATTCGGATATTGGAATCAATCTGTGATGCCAGAAAAAAAGCAACATCATTGGGGATAGAAATATTCTCAATCTCCCCTTTCTTTTTTAAAATGGCCACCTTCGTTTCTATATCCGGAGATTGAATGTCGGCGATCAAGCCCCATTCAAACCGAGATCGAAGTCGTTCTTCGAAATGAGGAATATCCTTAGGGAACTTATCACTGGTGACAACAATCTGTTTTCTGGCTTCATAGAGGGAGTTGAAGGTATGGAAGAATTCGGCTTGGGTCCTCTCTTTCCCGGCGATAAATTGAATGTCGTCAATCAGCAAGATATCCATTCTTCTAAATTTATTTCGGAATTCATCCATCTTGTCATAACGGAGCGAATTGATCAACTCATTCGTGAACTCTTCAGAAGAGATGTAGCAGATCCTCTTTACATCCGACAGAATGCGATGTTGTAGAATATGGTTTCCGATGGCGTGAAGAAGATGGGTTTTTCCCAACCCCACTCCTCCATAAATAAAGAGGGGATTGTAATTCTTGGCTGGTAAATTGGCAACCGCCAAGCAGGCAGCATTTGCAAATTGATTACTCGCACCCACCACAAAATGATCAAACGTATATTTTGGATTAAAGATGGACTGGATAGAAGGCGTGGCCTGTGTGTCGTGATTGGGTAAAAATGAGGCGATCGGTTCTTTTTCATTCATTTTTTCACTTCGAACTCGAAATTGGAGCTGACAAGGCTTTTGAGTGAAAAAGGAGAGTGCCTCTTTGATAGGAGGTGAATAATGTTCATTGATCCACTCTTTGAAAAATCGGTTTGGGACCTCTAATTCTACAATATCTCCCTCCATAGAGATGAAGTGAATCGGTTTGATCCAAATATCGAAATTCTGTTGACCGACTCTTTCTTTTAAAGATTCGATCACCTTAGACCATATATCTTCCATGAACTGGACCTTGATGGCTTGGAATGTTGGATAGAGGTAAATTATAAGATGGGCAGGAAAGACCCAAAAAATAAAAAACCTTCATTTTCAATCAGTTATAAATCTTTTTCCACAATGTTTCCACAAATGTGGATAAATGAAATTAATTACTCAAGAGGGGCAAATATTTGAGGATAAACTCTTTTAAATCTTATTGACTAAAGATAAACCTATTTTTTAGAAAATTCAAGTATTTTTTTTAGTGATTTAAAAGCAAAGTTCTCCGGCCACAGGCCGAGGCTTCCCGGCAAGGTATGATCATTCATTTTGTGCCCCTTCCTGCCTGGCGGCAAGCAGGGACCCCGCGGGGCACGTTCCGGTCACTCCTTCTCTGCCAATTTCGCTACAGCAACGACCCGTTCCCCTTCTTCAAGTGTGATCAATCTTACTCCCTGAGTCGTCCTTCCTTGAATGGGGATATCGATAGCCCGTAAACGGATGATCTTCCCTTGATCCGATATGAGCATTAACTCATCTTCATCGGCTACGGTTTTGATACTCACGACATTGCCAGTCTTTTGAGTCCTCTTCACCGTAAAGATACCCGATCCCCCCCTATTTTGAATGCGATATTCAGATGCCTGAGTACGTTTTCCATAACCATTTGCTGTGACCGTCAAAATCTGAGTGTGAGGAGAGACCACTTCCATTCCCACAACCTCATCCTCTTTTGAGATTCTTAACCCCTTTATCCCTCGAGCGGTTCGACCGATCTCTCTGATCTGAGTTTCAGGAAAATGAATCGCCTTACCCATTTTCGTTCCAAGGAAAAGGTGCTGTTCGTCATCGGTCAGTTTGGTCGAGATGAGCTCATCCCCTTCATCGAGATGAATGGCGATGATTCCACCTGCCCGGGGATTGCTATAAGCTTCCAGCGCCGTCTTCTTGATGATCCCTCGTTTGGTCATAAAAGTAATGAACTTTCCCTTTGCAAACTCTTTAAGAGGGAGAATGTTATTCACCTTCTCTTGGGGGCTGAGGTTGAGAAGATTAACGATGGCTTTGCCCCGAGTAAGACGACCGGCTTGAGGGAGTTCATGGACCTTCATCCAATGGACCTTTCCTGCATCGGTGAAGAATAAGATGTAGTCATGGGTGGAGGCGATAAAGAGATCCTCGACAAAATCCTCCTCCTTGACATGGATCCCCACCTTTCCCTTTCCCCCACGATGCTGACTCCGGTAAAGGCTGATGGGATTTCTCTTAATATATCCTGTATGGGTGATCGTCACGACCATGTCTTCTTCAGCGATGAGATCTTCGACCCGGATCTCTGGAGCGATCTCCACAATCTCAGTGCGTCTCTCATCTCCATAGGCATCTCGGAGAGAAAGGAGTTCCTCTTTGATCAGATTGAATATCAATCGTTCGCTTGCAAGGAGGGTTTTCAACCGGTTGATCAACTTGATCGTCTCTTCATATTCCTCCACGATCTTGCGTTGTTCGAGGTTGGTCAGTCGTTGGAGCCTCATGTCCAGGATGGCCTGGGCCTGTTCTTCAGAGAGTGCGAATCGTTCAACCAGGCGGTCTTTTGCCTCCTTAGGGGTCTTTGACGCTTTAATCGTAGCGATGACAGCATCGATCTGTTCGATGGCCTTTTTCAGACCTTCCAAGATATGAGCCCTCGCCTCTGCCTTTTTTAAATCGAAGAGGGATCTTCGGGTGACCATCTCTTTTCGATGTTGAACGAAGAGGTGGAGCATCTCTTTGAGGGAGAGGAGCTTCGGCTGATTCTGATGGATAGCCAGAAGGATGATCCCAAAGGAGGTTTGCATTTGGGTATGTTTATAAAGTTGGTTGAGGATGATTTCGGCCACCTCATTGCGCTTCAGCTCAATCACCACCCTCATCCCATCACGATCCGATTCATCCCGGACATTGGAGATTCCTTCGATCACTTTCTCTTCGATCAATTCAGCGATCCGTTCGATTAATTTTGCCTTATTCGTTTGGTAAGGAAGCTCTTTGATGACAATACTTTCACGCTCCCCTTTTCGATCCCTTTCGATGATCGCCCTGCTTCGAAGTTGGATCACGCCTTTTCCGGTTTCATAAGCGGCCCGAATTCCCTCCCTGCCATAAATGAAAGCACCTGTTGGAAAGTCAGGTCCGGGAAGATGGGCCATCAGTTCCTCGATAGAGATATCCGGATTTTCGATCAGGGCGATGAGTCCATTGATCGTTTCCACAAGATTATGGGGAGGGATGTTCGTAGCCATTCCCACTGCAATTCCGGATGATCCGTTGATGATAAGGTTTGGGAATTTGGATGGAAGCACAGAAGGTTCGACAAGTGATTCATCATAGTTTGGGGCAAAGTCGACCGTCTCTTTATCGATGTCTTCTAATAACTGGCTCGAGAGCTTGGACATACGGATCTCTGTATATCGCATGGCCGCAGGAGGATCGCCATCGATGGAACCAAAGTTTCCTTGGCCGTCGATCAGGGGATAACGAAGGGAGAAATCCTGTGCCATTCTTGTGATCGCATCATAAACAGCCATATCGCCATGAGGATGGTATTTACCAATGACATCACCGACAATTCTTGCGGACTTTTTATAGGGTTTATCCCAATCGTTGTTCAATTCATTCATGGCATAGAGAATCCGGCGGTGAACTGGTTTAAGACCGTCCCTCACATCAGGTAGGGCTCGGCCGATGATCACGCTCATGGCATAGTCCATATAGGACTTTTTCATTTCATCTTCGATATTAACAGGGATGTTTTCGCGGGCAATCTCCATGGAAACTCCTTACGTGGTCGGGTCTTTTCGACAAATAATGCATGGAATTTATTAAAAAACTTAATATAAAAGCCTTTCATCTGTCAATATAATTTCGGCATCAACCTTGACAAATACATAAGAAATATGATTTAAATAAAAAGTTTAAGTATTTTGAGAGCTCTGAAAAAAATCATTAGAGCTCTCTGATGACACCGATTTAGATTTGATTACACAGATTTTTTCGGCTTAATTTTATCCGTGTAATCGATATTTTATCCGTGTCATCAGAGAGTTATGGGCTTTTTCAGAAATCTCATTTCAAAAAAGAAACTCATCAAAAAGAAAGGGATTCCGTGAAGAGAACATATCAACCCAGTAATCTCAGGCGAAAGAGGACTCATGGATTTTTAGAGAGGATGAGTACCAAAGGTGGCCAAAAGGTTTTGAAACGGAGGAGAATGAAGGGGCGAAAGAGGTTAACGGTTTAAAACCTTATTCCTGTCGATAAGACTCTACGACGAGAGGATTGAGGCGAACTGTGGGGCCCCGTTACCAAATTCATGATGGGGACGATATCAATAAAACTTCGAGAGTCAGTCTGCGAAATTCCAGGAAGGGCATGGTCAAGCTCCTTCTCGGGGTTTACAAAAAAGGAGAGGATCAACCATCCTCAGGATTTCAAAAGGGTGATGAAGTTAGGGAAGAGGCTCCAGTCTAAAGAATATCATTCTTTTTATTCAGGGGAATAAAGCAGGGTTTCATCGATTAGGGTTGGTTGTGAAAAAGGAGATTGGTCCGGCCAATGATCGAAATCGGATGAAACGATTTTTTCGAGAATTCTTTCGCCTCCATAAACATCAGATCAGCGGGTCTTTGGACATGGTTATTCTGGCAAAGAAAGGATGTGTGTTCAGTCGATATAGAGAGGCTGAAAAGGAACTGAGAGGGCTTTTGATCAGATGAGTAAAGGCAGGATCATGTGGGTCTTAAAAGGAGGGATATTTTTTTTGGTTCGACTCTATCAACTTACCTTCTCAATCCTTCTCGGCCCTTGTTGTCGTTTTACTCCCTCTTGCTCCTCCTATGCTTCCCTTTCGATAGAACGTTTCGGAATCATGGAAGGAACTTGGCTTGCCTTAAAAAGACTCATCAAATGCCATCCTCTCCATCCGGGAGGATACGATCCAGTTCCTGAAAATCCCACGATTTATTCTCACCCTGCCTGCCCTGAACCAGCACGGTTCGGGGCCTGTCGCCTGCCTGTCGGTAGGCAGGGCAGACAGAAATGGATTTAAATTCTTAGGAAGGAGACATCGGGCAAAGTAAATATGGAAAAAAGAGCTATCATTGCGATAATATTGACTTTTTTAGTTATTATGCTTTGGGGAACCATCCAATCAAAGTTCTTCCCCTCGGCTCCAACTAAAGAGGTTAAGGAGGTTAAGAAGGAAGAGGCTGCTCCAGCAGAGAAGGTGGTTGAGAAGAAGATAGATATTAAAGAAACAAAACTCCCTTCCAAGACAAAGGTTGTTCCAAAAAAGGAGGTCTCAATCGAGACCCAAAACTATTGGGCAGTCTTTACTTCTGAGGATGCAAGATTAAAACATTTCAAACTTAAAAAATATGAGGATCGGGTGGAAGAATCTCCCCTGACTGTAAAATTGGTCCAGTTCTTCCAAGAGCTCTTTTCGAAAAAAGAGGAACCGAAAAAACCCGTTCCACTCGATTTAGTGAATACGAGTGAAGAAGTAGGGCTTCCCTTAGGAATTAGCTTCATTACCCCCCTACCCTCTCGGGACCGAGTCGTACTGACTTCCTCTGATGGGAATTGGGAGGTAGAGAAAGAGCAACTCCGTTTAGTCAATACCGGAGAAAAGGGTGAGATTACTTTTGTAAAAACCTTAGAGAATGGGTTGCAGGTATCCAAACGGTATAGATTCACGTCGGAGAATAACGCCATCGACTTAGAGGTGGAGGTTCAAAACAATTCCTCTCAGGAGATCCCTATCCAATTGGGGCTCGAATGGATTGGAAAGATTGAACTGGTGAAACTGGCCAATGAAGGAAACAAAGATTATGGTTTGAAGTATGCCTTCTTCAAGAACCAGAAAGTGGAGAGTAAAAGCCTTGGAGGATCAGGCTCTTCAGGTTGCACACCCGGGTGTTCAGCCCCAAAGAAGCAAATCGAACCATTTGAATTTTCAGATAAGGGTGAAATTGGATGGTACGCCTTCGAGGGAGAATATTTTACAACCTTGTTAATCCCCCCTCCTTCAGAAAAGAACCTCACGTTATCCGTGAAAGGGAATGAAAAGAATATTCTGGAGGCCAATGTCATCTCCTCCTCAATAACCATCCTACCCCAGCAAGTAGTGAAGATTCCATACCGAATCTACATCGGGCCTAAGGAAGAGGGGCAATTAAAAGAGTTGGGTGTCAGTGCAGAAAAGCTGGTCGATTTTGGTTTCTTTTCAATTGTTGCTAAACCCCTTCTCTGGGTCTTGAGACTCACCAATAATGTTACGAAGAATTTTGGGATCGATATCATCATTCTCAGTGTTCTGATCAAGATTATCTTCCTTCCATTGACACAGATCAGTTTTAAGTCGATGAAGGAGATGCAGAAGGTACAGCCGGAAATGGCCCGACTCAAAGAAACCTACAAGAACGACAAGGCAAGGCTTCAGCAGGAGATCATGTTGCTCTATAAAAGGAGGAAGATCAATCCCATGAGCGGGTGCCTTCCCATGCTGATCCAGATACCTGTCTTCATTGCCCTTTATAATGCACTTCAATTCACGATTGAGATGAGGCATGCCCCGTTTTTCTTTTGGCTTAAGGACCTTGCTGCGAAAGACCCGATCTATATTACACCAATCATCATGGGAGCGACCATGGTCATCCAGCAAAAGATGACCCCTACTGCAGCCGATCCAGCACAAGCCAAGCTATTTATGCTGATGCCGATTATGTTCACCTTTCTCTTCCTCAGTTTCCCTTCTGGATTGGTCATCTATTGGTTAATTAATAATGTCTTATCGATCGCCCATCAATACTACCTGAACAAGAGAGTCTGAGGTTCGAATCTTGGAAGAAAGGGTTGAGATTGTTAAACAGCTCATGATGGGATTGTTAGAAAGAATGGAAATAAACACTGTGTTAGAGGGGGCTTTAAGAGAAGGGGACATTTATCTCGAAATCAGGGGTGACAAGGAAGGGATTCTCATCGGAAAGCATGGTCGTACCTTGGAATCCCTTCAATTTCTCATTAACCGAATGGTCAATAAGCAGTTGAAAGAACCAGTAAGGGTGATTTTAGATATCAATGACTATCGAAAGAGAAGGGCAGATAATCTAAAAAATATGGCTCTTAAATTAGGAGAAAAAGCCAAGACGAAGGGCTATGGTTTGACCATTGGCCCTTTCAATGCCCATGATCGTAGAATTATACATATCGCCCTCAAGGAAGACCCCTTCATCCGAACGGAGAGTCTTGGGGAAGGGGAGATGAAGAGGATCAAGATCATCCCACCAAAGAAAGAGGGAAGCAAATTCTAACCCCTTGAATAGAAACTTATTATCTCATTCCAGACGAACTCTATTTCAAGAAGAAGAAACGATTGCAGCCATTTCCACTCCATTTGGGGAGAGTGGTATCGGCATTGTCCGTATCAGCGGCCCATTAGCCCAACCCATTGTCCAAAAATTATTTAAGCCGAAGAAAAAAGACCATTCCTATCTGATTTCCCATCATTTTAATTATGGGGAGATCGTCGATCCTCAAAAGGGAACTCCCATTGACGAAGTCCTCATCGTCCTGATGAAGTCTCCAAAGACTTACACCCGAGAGGATATCGTGGAGATCCATTGTCATGGAGGGTACTTCATCCTACAGAAGGTATTAGAATTGGTACTCAAGCAAGGGGCAAGGATGGCCCAGCCAGGGGAATTTACAAAGAGGGCCTTTCTCAATGGTCGAATCGATCTCACCCAAGCCGAAGCAGTGATTGACTTGATCAAAGCAAAGACCACAGCCAGCTTGGAGATTGCAAATCAACAACTGAGAGGTTTTTTCTATAAGGAGATGCTCTCCCTTAAAGCAAGACTGATTGAGCATTTGGCTCTGATCGAGGCTCACATCGATTTTCCAGAGGAGGAGGTTGAGCCAATTGCTTTAAGAGAGATGACACAAGATTTGGCAGGTATGATTCAGAAAATAGAGGAGTGGATTGCCTCTTATGAAGAGGGAAAGATCTTTCGGGAAGGGATCCAATGCGCCATCATTGGAAAGACCAATGTGGGCAAATCGAGCCTACTCAACATATTGTTAAAAGAAGAGAGGGCTATTGTGACCCCGATTCCTGGGACGACACGGGATGTGATTGAAGAGGTTCTGAATATCGAAGGGATTCCAGTAAGATTAATGGATACCGCAGGCTTTAGAAAGGCCATGGATTCCATTGAGGAAGAGGGTATGAAAAGGGCAAGGAAGCGGGTTGCAGATGCTGACCTCGTTCTTTTAATGCTCGATGGAAATAGGGAACTCGATGGAGATGACATTGAAATTATTAAGGAAACAAAGGAGAAGAAGAGGGTAGTGATCATCAACAAGAATGATCTCACCTTAAGAATTTCCTTAGAAAATGTGAAAAAACACCTCCAAGGGGATCCTATCGTATCAATTTCTGCTTTAAAAAACAAAGGGATAGAAGATTTAAAAAAAGCCATCTATCACTCCTTGATTCACCGGGAGATAAGGGCAACTCCTGAACACCTGATTGTAGCCAATATTCGGCATAAAAATGCCCTTGCTCAAGCTAAGGATAATCTTTTAAGCGCGTTGAAGGGCTTGGAAGAGGGGACCTCTCTCGAGTTCATCGCCTTCGAAATTCGTTCTGCTTTGGAAGCCCTTGGAGAGATGGTAGGTGAGACGACCACGGAAGAGGTATTGAACCGCATCTTTGAACAGTTCTGCATTGGGAAATAATCCCTTCTTACTCCTCCCTTTGTTAAAGAGAGGCTGGGAGGGATTATGTTTCACGTGAAACACTCAGGCCTGATCCTTATCTTTTTTCTTCTCCTTTTAATTAAATGGAGGCCAGGAGGGATTTTTATAAATCATTCTGCAAGCCTCTTTCAGTGCCTGTTCGGCAGGCAGGCGAAACCTGAATACTTTAGGTGTTTCACGTGAAACATTCCCCCCATATCCTCTCCATTAATCCCTGGATTACAGATTTTGCGGCCTATAATTTTTGGATAAAACCCCTCGGCCTCCTCTCTATAGTCAGTCTCCTAAGGGAGAACGGATTCAAGGTCACCCTGATCGACTGCCTCGATTTCAACATTAAAAGCAATAAATATGGAGATGGAAAGTTTTTTAAGACAAAAATTGAGAAGCCCTTTCCTCTCAAATTCATCCCTCGAAATTATAGCCAGTATGGAATTCCTGAAGAATTGCTGTTGAAAAGGTTCTCACTCATTGAGGAAAAGCCAGACCTCATTGGCATCACTTCAGGAATGACCTACTGGTATCCTGGAGTATTCAAATTAGTTGAAATAACAAATAAATTCTTTCAAGGGATTCCTATAATTTTGGGTGGAATTTATGCTACCCTCTGTTATGATCATGCAAAAAAGCATTCTGGAGCAGATATTGTGTTTAAAAGTGGAAATGAATTGGATGCATTGACGCTTATTTCAGATTTAACTAAATTTGAACTCCGCCATGCACCACGTAGGGTGCATGGCTGCCCTGAACCTAAAATGGTTCAGGGCGAACTCCACATTCCGCAATCCGAATTTCGGATTGATTCTTTGCCTTATCCTGCCTTCGACCTTTATCCTCAACCCGAATATGTTTGTATTTCAACATCGAAAGGATGCCCATTCCAGTGCACTTACTGCGCCAGCCCAATCCTATCGGGAGGATTTAACAGGAGAGATCCCAACAATGTGGTTGAGGAGATAGAATATTGGGCGACCAGGTTTCAAGTCCATAATATCGCCTTTTATGATGACGCCCTTCTAATAGAGCCATCAGTGCATATCATTCCAATTTTGAAAGAAGTGATCAGAAGAAATGTCCAATGTAATTTCCATACTCCGAATGGACTCCATATCCGAGAAATAGATGAGGAGGTTACAGACCTTCTTTTTCGGAGTGGGTTTAAAACGATCCGCCTCGGTTTCGAGACAGCGAATGAAGAGACCCAGAGAGAGACAGGAAACAAGGTGGATAATCAGGGGTTTCAAAGGGTTGTTAAGAATTTAAAGAAGGCAGGTTACTCAGGTAAGGAAATAGGGGTTTATATTATGGCTGGATTGCCGGGTCAAAGGGTAGGGGAGGTGGAGGAGAGCATTGTTTTTGTAAGAGAGACCGGTGCAAGGCCTATTCTTGTGGAATATTCACCCATACACCGCTCTTCGAAAGAGCAAAGCAGATGTCATCCTATGATCTCGAAAATGAACCTCTTTTTCATAATAACTCTATACTTCCTTGCCAGTGGGAGGGATTTACCTTGACCGATTTTAGGAGGTTAAAGAAGGGACTAAGGAGGGAGTAAATATATGAAACCATCTGAAATTATTAAAGATATTTTCATTGTCGGGGGACCTGACATCACTGATGGTCGAGATGGGTGTATCTATTTAATAAATTTGGGAGAATTGATATTAATCGATACAGGGGCAGGGTGGAGTGTTGATAAAATTGTTAACAATGTTCAAGGGTTAGGGTTTGATTGTAAGAATCTTAGCAAGGTTCTTCTCACCCATTGTCATATAGACCATATCGGAGGTGTTCCTGAAATTAAGAAGAGATATGGCTCAAAGATCTATATCCATAAATTGGATGCTCCTCCATTAGAAAATGGGGATTCCATCTTAACCGCAGCAAGTTGGTATCAGACCACATTCCCACCAACACCTGTGGATATGAAATTGAATTCTCCAGAGCAGACACTCATTATTGGCGAACAGAAAATCGTTTGTCTTCATACCCCAGGCCATACACCTGGATCAATATGCATCTACATGGATAAAGATGGGAAACGGATTCTTTTTGGTCAAGATCTCCACGGACCTCTTCTCGAAGAATTCGGTTCCAATATTGAAGATTATGGTCGTTCGACCAAGAAATTACTCGACCTTGATGCTGACATCCTCTGCGAAGGCCACTTTGGAATCTATAAAACAAAGAAAGATGTAAGAGATTATATCCTCTCCTACCGCCGCCAATATGGGGTTGAATAGCTCAGTTAAGAAATATTCGATGCACAAATATAAAAGCTTAAATCTTCTTGACTCCTTCATAAATAAGTATTAATCTGTAATACAGAGGTGATTCGATGCCAAGGAAATCTTCTATCCTATCTATATCCCTTCCTCCAGAACTCTTTACTGATCTCGATGCTGTAGCGAGCCAAGAGCGGAGGTCACGAAGCGAACTGGTTCGGGAGGCAGTGCGGCAATATATTTTTCTGAACCGCTGGAGAGCCTTACGTGAGAAAGCTTCGCTGAAGGCGATCGGGCGAGGGTTGAAAGAAGAGGATGTAGAGCGATTCATAGACGAGGAACGGAGTGCGCGTCGTCGCAGACACTAACGTACTTATATCAGCCCTCCTATTCGGTGGAGTATCAGATCAGGTATTTTTAGCGGGGCTGCGAGGCGAAATTCAACTTATTACTTCAGATCCTCTTTTGAAAGAATTAGAGAGGATACTAAAGAATAAGTTCAAATTGGATGTTCAATTGGTTAGGGGGGTAATAGAAGAAGTAAGAAATGTAGCCGAAGTAGCAGAAGTTTCTTCCCATATCAATGTCATTTCTCATCCAGAAGAAGATAATAGAGTATTGGAATGTGCTGTCGACGGCAAGGCCAATTTTATTGTAACAGGTGATACCAAGCACATTCTTCCACTTAAAGAATTTCGTGGAATAAAGATATTAAGCCCTTCTGAGTTTGTAAAACACCTTCCTGCTACCCCGCCTTGACCCATGAAAAAACAATGGCTTCGAGATTCTATTTGTTAAGTTACCTGACAAATAGTGGTACTAAACGCAAGCCTACTTGCGTTTAGTATTATTGCTTGAATTCATTAAATCAAGTGAGGCATAAAGATAATATCTTCCTAACCAGCATCCTACCGACAAGATTTTTCGTTACCTTTCCTGTCATATTATACTGATGTGTATAATGCAGAGTTTTATGGGCTCAGCCTCGATTAAAACCCACTTCAAAAACAAAATGGATCGAATGCTTTGAAACTTGTTGAAAAAAATTGACAATATTTTTTGTTTTTGATATTTATTATTTAGAATTTCCTATTCGAAAAATCATGGAGTAATAAATGGGAACTTTAGACCGAATCACCTTCAATCCTGAAGTCATGGGTGGAAAACCTTGCGTTCGTGGACTTCGCGTAACTGTGGGGACAATTGTCGGTCTCGTTGCGGCAGGACGGACTAAGGATGAGATACTGAAGTTGTATCCGTATCTGGAACCAGAGGACATTGATCAAGCTCTCGCCTACGCTGCGTGGCGAGTTGAAGAGATTGATGTTCCGCTTGCCCCCCCATGAAGATTTTAATAGACATGAATCTCTCCCCCGCGTGGGTATCTGTACTGAAAGAAGCGGGACATGCTGCCATCCACTGGTCTACCATTGGCACACCGAATGCTCCTGATCGTGAGATTCTCGGATGGGCAAAGGCACAAGGCCACGTGCTATTTACCCACGATCTTGATATTGGTGCAATTTTAGCTGCAACCAGTGCTGATGCACCAAGTGTCATTCAAATCAGGACACAAGACGTAACTCCGGACCAAGCTAAGAATTTGCTACTCAGCGCTTTGAGGAGATTTGTAAAAGATCTTGATCAGGGGGCTTTAATCTCGATCGATGAGGAGAAATCGAGGGTGCGCTTGCTCCCTCTAAAAAACAGATAACAAATGATATGAGGTCTAAAGAAAAGCGTATTTTTCCTATAGCGGACAAGAGATTTGTTTATTAATGAATGCCTTTACCATTGAAAGACCGTATAGTTATGGGGGCAATATGCAGAACTTTAGCGAAGACCAAATACATCGCCAGGATTTCGTGGATAACCAAATCTATCATTTAGTGAAACGACTCAATCCTTCAAAAAGTGAGATAGAATGGAACATTGGCCGGAACGTGCCCCGCAAGCCCCGCTTTGCCTGCCTGCCGGTAGGCAGGTAGACGGAATAAAGGGGCACAATACAAAAGATAACACCTTGCCGGGAAGCGTCGCCCTGTGGGCGGGGAGCTTCTAATGATTGGTGACATTAGAGATACAATCCAACATTGGCTTGTCGATCGATATAAAATTGCCGATGAATTGGAATTTTATCCCTGATGAAGATCTAAATCGAAATCTAAATAGGGTCAGTAATTGTGACTTAGTGAAAAGGGAGTCTGGAAGGGAAAGGATTTCAGGGAGTAGGCGGATTAAGATATCAAAATCTCTATGCACGTTCCGCACGAACGTCCCTCATTTCCCCTCCTAAATATCTTGACCCCTCTATCCGTTTCTGATAATGTTCTATCATGCTAAGAGGACCGAGGCTGGATGTCCCGGAGAGCCTGCACCATATCATTGTTCTTTACCTTCTTCAGATATCTGCAGGGCTCTTTACTGACAACCCAGGCCTGTTCAGTACGTGGGTGTAGATCATGGTGGTGACGACATTGGCATGTCCCAACAGTTCCTGCATCGTTCGGATGTCATAACGCGCTTCAAGAAGATGCGTGGCAAATGAGTGGCGCAAGGTATGGCAACTTACCTTTTTGTTAATCGCCGCCCGCGCGGCCGCCTCTTTCACGGCCTTCTGGATCAGGTTCTCGTTGATATGGTGCCGCCTCACCTTCCCGCTGCGCGGATCAACCGAAAGGCTTTTGGCGGGGAACACATACTGCCAGATCCATTCTTTCCCCATATTCGGATACTTTCTTTCCAGGGCCGGCCAAGTGTAGACTCCAGCCATTCCTTGAGCCAAATCCTGCTCATAAACAACCTTTACCCGGCCAAGATGCTCTTGCAGAGGAGCAGCAAAACGCTCCGGCAGCATAGTCACTCGGTCCTTTTGCCCCTTTCCGTCCCGCACCATGATCTGATGTCGGGCAAAGTCAATATCATTCACCCGCAACCGTACACACTCCATGAGCCGCATGCCACTGCCGTACATCAACCCAGCCATCAAGCCAGTGGTTCCGCTCATTTTGGAAAGAAGCGTCTGAACCTCATCCCGAGTCATAACCTCCGGCAGCCGCCGCGGTCGCTTTGCCCGAGCAAATTCTTCCATTTCCCCCAACGGTTTTCGCAGAACCTGCCCATAGAAAAAAACAAGCGCATTAAGGGCCTGATTCTGGGTACTCGCCGTCACCTCCCGTTCCACTGCCAGATAATCGAGGTAGGTCTTCACCGCGGTAGGGGCGTCAAGTCCTCTTGGGTCAACATAATCATGAAATGCAATGAATCGCCTTACCCAGTCAAGGTAGGAGGTCTCGGTGCGATACGAATAATGCCGGAAGCGAATTTCAGTCTTAACCGCTTCTATCAATTCAGAAAATTGTCGTTCCACCTCACCTGGAATCACCCGGTCACGAAACCCGTCCTTCTTGGCTATGGCCTCTTGAACAGGATGTTTTCCAGCAGGCGCCACAGCGGTTGGTTTCTCAGGGGCATAACGAGGCAGGAAGATCTCGTACAGTATCCTCAGCGAATGTTCGGCCTGCCGGACCTGCCAGTCTGCAATGCCCCGGCGTTTCCCCAGGTCAGCCAGAAAGGCTTCAATATCCTTTCTGGACCTGTCTCTCAAAGGTTTTTCCGGCAGGAAATTCGCAAAGTCTCTCGCCCAGCTCACATAAAATGGGGAACGATCCGGCCGTACCCTGTTCTCCTCCGCGCACGCCCGGTAGGCTTCCCAAAAAGAGTCGCGCCCGCTGGGATTGGGGATATCCATGATTTTCACCATAGAAACCCCTTAAATGTTAACAAGTTAGTTCAAAATAAGGCATTGTATAATAGGCAGAATTATCATATCATAATATAATTTTTCTGTCTAATATCTGTTATGTGACAGAAATATCATCAACAATTCTGGATCGAACAATCTCAATGTCTTTCCTACATTTGCTTAAAACTTTTTTAGTTGATGGCTGTCCACTATTCAATCTTCCGACTATCCATTGGAGGCGGGCTGCCTTGTCTGGTCTTTCTTTTCTTAATTCTTTTGCCATTTTTTCGATTGCATCTGCCACCAAGTATCGCAGTCGGGTCTTCCCATCTTTTGTATATGTGGGTTCTGCTATTAAGCCAAGGTTGAATTCATGATTTGTCATCGTATGTCCTCCTATGATAAAATCACATAACCATCACTCCAGCGGACGCCCAAAGCGCCGCTGAGTTCAAGCGTTGAGGCTGTAGAAAAAGTCTTGAAAGCATGATAATATCGCCATATACTTGATCGTAGAACACCCAGAGACCGCTTAGTAAAAAAAGGAGAGATATGGCGAGATACAAGGAGTATGATTATTCCCAGGGGAAGTTTATACCGATTCATTTTGATCGGCAGATCTTGCCCGGGACTTTTGAGTATAGCCTTCATTACCTCATTGACAACGAGATAGACCTCTCCATATTTGATGCCCGGTACCGAAACGACGAGACCGGGGCTCCTGCCTATGATCCTGCGATTCTGTTGAAGATCATTCTCTATGCTTACTCACGAGGGATCACCTACAGCCGTAAGATAGCGCAGTGCTGCCGGGAGAACGTTATTTTCATGGCGTTGTCGGCAAACACAGAGCCTCACTTTACGACGATCGCAGACTTCATTTCGACCCTGGATCAGGAGATCATCGAGCTGTTTCTTGAAGTGCTACTGATCTGCGACGAGATGGGATTGATTGGTAAAGAGATGTTTGCGGTGGATGGTTGCAAGCTGCCATCCAATGCCTCGAAGGAATGGAGCGGGACGAGAGGAGAGCTGGAGAAGAAAAAAGAGAAGATGGAGAAGGCGATCCGTCAGATGGTGAAGCGGCATCGGGAAATGGATGTAACCGAGACGAACAGGGGCATCGTTGAACAAGAGGTGCAGTATGTAGATACGCTCAAGAAGAAGGTGAAGAAAATAAGGGCATGGTTGAGGGACAATGAAGACAAACCCGGCAAGAGCGGTAAACCCATTAAGAGCAACATCACGGACAATGACAGTGCGAAGATGAAGACCTCTCACGGAGTGATCCAGGGGTATGACGGAGTGGCGGTGGTTGACGGCAAGCATCAGATCATCGTGCATGCCGAAGCCTTTGGTGCGGCGCAGGAGCATGATCTGCTAATACCTATGATCGAGGGGGCGAGGGAGAACTTCGAGGCGATCGGCAATAAACAGGATGTATTCGAAAAAGCGAAACTCACAGCCGACAGCGGGTTTCATACCGAGGCGAACATGAAGGAGGTTATGGAGCAGGGGATTGATGCGTATATTGCAGACACACAATTTTGGAAACGGGATCCGCGGTTTTCGGACGTTGACAAATACAGAGAGCGATTCAGAAAAGAGAGGGCCGAGTACTACGGAGTGGCCAACCTCTACAGGCCACACAGAGATTTTACGATAAGCAAAGACAAGACTCACTGCATCTGTCCTGCGGGCAAGCGACTTTACCGCAATGGGGGCAATGTGGTGGTTAATGGCCAGCGGGCCATCAAATTTCATGGGAGAAAGACCGACTGCCGGATCTGCGAGCTACGGGAGAGATGCCTGAGACATCCGGACAGGACAGAAGCAAGACAGGTGTACTTTTTTCAGGGCAGTGCGGGGTCCAATCCGGAGACGTTCACACAGAAGATGAAACGCAAGATCGATTCGATCAGGGGTCGTCTTATCTACAATAGAAGACTTGGGACAGCGGAGCCTCCGTTTGCACATATTTGTTCCATATTGGGGTTGGATAGATTCAGTTTGCGGGGAAAACCAAAGGTGAACACGCAATGGCTGTTCTACTGTATTGTGCATAACCTGACAAAGGTCCACAGATATGGAGAGGGGCTTGCGTGAGCGGATCAATGGACGGGTATTGGGATGTGAGCCATAATCATGGGAATAAGAACATTGCATCAAGGAATACGAAAGTTTCAACGAGAGAAAATGATATTTTCTTATCTTCGAGCCAGCAGAAGAAGCACTTTTTAAAAAATTGACTTTTTCTACAGACTCGTTAGACCACCCATTTGAAAGGAAGTTGAACATGGACCAATGGAAGTTCTTTGATATTACACATCGGAAACACGTTCTCTGCAACCCAATGAGTGTTCAAAAGTTCGAGGAGTTGATTGCTCTCCTGCGGCTAAGACCGGGAGACCAGATACTTGAGATTGGCACAGGTAAAGGCGAGTTCATCATCCGGCTGGCGGAGCAATATGGCATTGGAGGAATAGGAGTCGATCTCTCGCCATACTGTGTTTCCGATGCCGAGGAAAAGCACAAAGAACGCATTCCAGATGCTCACTTAGAGTTCTTGGAGATGGACGGGGCAGATTATGAGCCGGAGGAACCGGAGAGGTTTGATCTGGTGGCCTGCATTGGAGCGAGTTGGATATATGGTGGTCACGAAGCAACTCTCAAGGCACTGAACGGGATGGCAGCCCCCGGGGGTTGGGTGGTTGTAGGGGAGCCATACTGGCGACAAGAACCAGCGGCAGAGCATTTAGAAGCCATCGGGGAACAACGGCGCACATATGGGACGCACCACGAGAATGTAGAGGCAGGTCAAAAGCTTGGGCTAGAGCTGGTCTACACGTTGGTTAGCAACCAGGATGATTGGGATAGATATGAGGGGTTGCAGTGGTTTGCAGCGGAGGAGTGGGCGAGTGAGCATCCGGACGATCCTGACGTGGGAGAGGTGTTGAAGCGAATACGGGGGAATAGGGAGAATTACCTCAGGTGGGGGCGAGAGACGTTTGGGTGGGCGATCTATGTTTTCAAGAAGGATGGTTTTGGAAAATAGTGGGTGGCCTAACCCTTATAAGGCCTCCGTTGTCAATAGGGAAAAGAAATCCAAGACGAAAAAGTAACTGATTTTCGTTCTAAGAGACAACGACACTTTTGCCTGTTGGCAGCCGTTCCAACTTGGTTTCTGATCGGGTGCAAGAAGAGGTCCTGCGCCAAACACTTATTGAGGTTCTATCCCGTATGAAACGGGACTACAGAGAGATGAGACCACTCTGCGACCTAGAAACTATGCTGTGCCCTCGTACCGTCCTATTCAAAACGTCGGGGTATGGTCCCCAGTTAGTTACAGGTTCGGGTGAGGGGCAGAACCTGACCAACATGGCACGCTGATAAAGTATGAGGAGCGGGATGGACCGCCAATCAAATCATGGGCTACCGGGCAATATTGGCATACCATCAAGTTGGCATTCTAAGATGCATGGGTTTTCTTGACCCTGATGGATGCAGGTGCATGCTCGTGCCCGGGAAGGTTCCAGTTAGACGGCAGGCTGATCCATCCCCTCCAGTTTTTTAGAGACCGAGGAACTTTTTTTGGTTAAAAGCCTCCTTGTTTTTAAGCATGAAATAGACGGCACGCCCGAGCTTGTGGGCGAGGATAGAGAGGGCCTTGGCTTTGCCGTGCTTACGGGCAAGCCTTTGGAGATACTTTTTGGCCGGTTCGTTGCCCTTGAGGAAAAGCACCGCTGCCTCGGAGAAGGCCCACTTAAGGTGAGCGTTACCGATCTTTTTACCACTGGATCCGTATTTTTTGCCGTTGGATTCTTTGATACTCTTAATCAGACGGCAGTAGGAGACGAAATCCTGGACTTGGGGGAAGCGCTCAATGGATTCAATCTCGTAGAGGAGGACCAGGCCGAGGATTCTTCCGACACCAGGAATGGTTTGAAGCAAGGCATAGGATCGCAGATCGTGTTCTTTAGCACAGGCAATGATATCACGTTCGAGCTGGGTCAAGATGTGGTCATAGGCTTCAATCATCTCCAGGTCAACAGCCATGCTCTTTTGTACGGAAGGGTCGTCGAACCGTTGGACGATGCCTTCACGGTTCTGGGGTTTGGCAATGCATCCCAAGGGATCAGGAAGGTTATACTGGCTTCGGGTGTTCTGGATATGGGCAAAGAGTTCAGCCCGTTTTCTCATTAAGTGATTTCTCCGTCTGAGGAGATCTCGGGTTGCCCGCATCCTTGCGGGATAGACATAAGATTGAGGAATCATACCGCCTCGCAGTAGGGTAGCGATCTTAAGGGAGTCGATTTTATCGTTTTTGGCTTTTCCTCCGTGGATCGCTTTCATGTAGAGGGCATGGCCGAGAACGAAGGAAATGTTCTCTTGGATACAGAGATCAGCGATCCAGTACCAGGTGAACATGCATTCGACAGCAACCACGATGTCCTCACGGAAGGGAGCAATGGTATGGAGAAAAGCTTCCTGGTTTGTGTGGATGTTTTGATGAACCCGGACATTGCCTCCGGCATCGATAATGCAGACAAACATATTTTTGGTATGCAGATCGATTCCACAATAAAACTTGTGCTGTTTGGTGTAGAAATTCATATGGCTTCCTCCTTTTGATGGGATATGGTGGTGTTGCAACCCTCAGTTTACCATCTTTAGGGGGAGGCCTTAAATAGTATCAAGTCAATTCACCCGACTGCAAGGGCGTTGTCCATTAAGTCTGGTCATGCTCCAAAACGAGGCTGGTCTTGAAAAAGGGCGATGGTTGGAGTATTCCCTTGCAGCGGGTGATCTCCGGCGTTAGAACTATGAAAGAGAAGGAGAGATGACTTTACAAGATGCCATAGTTGTTCACGGAAGGGCTAATCTCATCGAAATAAACGGTTGGTATCGTTGGGCGGTTAACCCACTTTTCTTACCAAATGGGATTGTCCTTCCAATGGGAACTCCCTATGTGCAAAATGTGGCCTTGAAACTCCAGCTGAGCGACATGTACTCTACTGCTAACGATGATTTAAAGCAGGAATTGACTTATTACTATATCGTAAAGTGGGGCGGCATTAAAAGAAATACTGAGGAGAATATGCGGTCTTATGCGCTCGACACTCCAGCGTCGCTTATTGCAAGGGGTTCTAAAGGCATTGCATCTTGGTCCAAGGCATTGTGTATTAGGTGTCCCAACGAGTATGCAATCTACGATGCACGCGTTGCCTTGTCTCTGAACTGTCTACAGATCATAAGCCCGGTAAATACCCCAATATTATTTCCTCTCCTTCTGAGCCAGAACAAGCTGATAAGTTTTGGAAACAGAATGCTCCAGCGGTATGCTTCCGCTCATGGTTGGGCTGTCGCACATGAGAGGGAGTTTTACCGGCAATACAACAACATTCTTTCCTCTGCAGCTCAACTTCTTGGCTCAAATCTCTATACTCTAGAAATGTTGCTATTCGCCAAGGCACCGGAATTGTTGCGAGAGGCATTCCCTCATGAAGAGTTCTAACAACGGCATCCAGCGGATCGCCAATAAACCCGGCTCCCGCTGATGCCGAGCGTTGAGGCTGTAGAAAAAGTCTTGAAAGCATGATAATATCGCCATATACTTGATCGTAGAACACCCAGAGACCGCTTAGTAAAAAAAGGAGAGATATGGCGAGATACAAGGAGTATGATTATTCCCAGGGGAAGTTCATACCGATTCATTTTGATCGGCAGATCTTGCCCGGGACTTTTGAGTATAGCCTTCATTACCTCATTGACAACGAGATAGACCTCTCCATATTTGATGCCCGGTACCGAAACGACGAGACCGGGGCTCCTGCCTATGATCCTGCGATTCTGTTGAAGATCATTCTCTATGCTTACTCACGAGGGATCACCTACAGCCGTAAGATAGCGCAGTGCTGCCGGGAGAACGTTATTTTCATGGCGTTGTCGGCAAACACAGAGCCTCACTTTACGACGATTTCAGACTTCATCTCGACGTCGGGCCAGGAGATCATTCATCTCTTTCTTGAAGTATTATTGATCTGTGACGAGATGGGGCTAATTGGGAAAGAGATGTTTGCGGTGGATGGTTGCAAGCTTCCATCCAATGCCTCGAAGGAATGGAGCGGGACGAGAGGAGAGCTGGAGAAGAAAAAAGAGAAGATGGAGAAGGCGATCCGTCAGATGGTGAAGCGGCATCGGGAAATGGATGTAACCGAGACGAACAGGGGCATCGTTGAACAAGAGGAGCAGTATGTAGATACGCTCAAGAAGAAGGTGAAGAAAATAAGGGCATGGTTGAGGGTCAATGAAGATAAGCCGGGCAAGAGTGGCAAACCCATTAAGAGCAACATCACGGACAACGACAGTGCGAAGATGAAGACCTCTCACGGGGTGATCCAGGGGTATGATGGGGTAGCGGTGGTAGACGGCAAGCATCAGGTCATCGTGCATGCCGAAGCCTTTGGTGCGGCGCAGGAGCATGATCTGCTTATTCCTATGATCGAGGGGACGAGGGAGAACTTCGAGGCCATTGGCAACAAAAAGGATGTCTTCGAAAAGGCGAAACTCACAGCCGACAGCGGATTTCATACCGAGGCGAACATGAAGGAGGTCATGGAGCAGGGGATTGATGCGTATATTGCGGACACACAATTTCGGAAACGGGATCCCCGGTTTTCGGAGGTTGACAAATACAAAGAGCGATTCAGAAAAGAGAGGGCCGAGTACTATGGAGTGGCCAACCTCTACAGGCCACACAGGGATTTTACGATAAGCGAAGACAAGACTCACTGCATCTGTCCTGCGGGCAAGCGACTTTACCGCAATGGGGGCAATGTGGTGGTGAATGGCCAGCGGGCCATCAAGTTTCATGGGAGAAAGACCGACTGCCGGATCTGCGAGCTACGGGAGAGATGCCTGAGACATCCAGACAGGACTGAAGCAAGACAGGTGTACTTTTTTCAGGGGAGTGCGGAGTCGAAGCCGGAGACGTTCACACAGAAGATGAAGCGCAAGATCGATTCGATCAGGGGTCGTCTTATCTACAATAGAAGACTTGGGACAGCGGAGCCTCCGTTTGCACATATTTGTTCCATATTGGGGTTGGATAGATTCACTCTGCGGGGGAAACCAAAGGTGAACACACAATGGCTGGTCTACTGTATTGTGCATAACCTGACAAAGGTCCACAGATATGGAGAGGGGCTTGCGTGAAGGGGTCACTGGGTGGGTATTGGGGTGTGAGCTATATCATGGGAATAAGAACATTGCATCAAGGAATACGAAAGTTTCAACGAGAGCAAATGAAAATGTCTTATCTTGGAGCTGGCCAAAGGAACAGTTTTTAAAAAACTGACTTTTTCTACAGACTCGTTATCCGAAATAATTTTTAAGGCACATGCTTTATGAGGGGAATATAAAACATGAAAGAGCCAACAAGAAGTATAATAATAGGCATAGTACAGAATTGTTTTATTTTGTTTTGTATCAGCATTGTTTACATCGCGCTTATGATTTTAGCCTTCGAAGGAAATAGATATCCATGGCTTATGGGTATATTGGGAATATTGTCGGTCTTCATAATATTAGTTTTACCTGCTATCAATATGTGGAAGAAAAAATATTTTTTGGTCATAGGGAACCTTTTAGGAATCGTTGTTTACTCTATTGTTGGCGGCTTGTTATTATTCTTGGCTGCTATGATATTAGGGATTCACCATTAGCAGATATAAAAATCACTTCTGATAACAAGTCACTGAAGCCGACCCGTGATAGTCCTGTACTTTTCGTCAACACCTGCGGCCGGTCGGCTTAGTACAGTCGTTAAGCCAAGAGGGAAATATATAATGAGAATGGATCTCCTGAGCCTCATATTGTTCCTATCGCTGCTTATCGTATTTCCTTATTCGAATGTACTCGCAGAAAGCCAGCTTACCGAACAGCAGACTTTGGATATTTTGGTTGCACAGATTCAAAAAGATAAACTTTATGACAGTTGGACCACCTTATCCTGTCTCTCTTTCTTCACCGAAGAGAAGACAAAGGATTATTTCGATATTGCTATACACGAAAAGCACGGGGGAAAGTGCCCAGGAGATCCTAATACCTGGCCGATCGTAGACCGCTTCCGAGTAAATCGCTTTACGAAGAGAATTCAATGGTACGAGCCAACAGAGGGTGAGTGGCTCCCTTATAGGGCCGTCTTGAAAGCCAGATTGAGAAAATGAAGAATCAAGATGCTCAAAGTCTTAACAAATCACTCCAGCAGATGGCTTACAGCCTCCGCTGACTTTGCAGTTAGGCAACATAAATAGTATATGAGTGAAAAGAACAGACAGCACATTGTGCTCATTGTGGAGCGGAGCTTTCTCCTTCCCATGTTGGACCGTGTCCGTCATGTGGCAAGGAAGGAAAAAACATTAATGTTTCAATAAAGGAAACAATTAAAATAACATCGTCTCTACACTGGGAGACCAGGAGGGAGTATTATCAAAAACACAAAGGGGCCACAGCAGCAGTTATTGCTATCACGGTCATTTCGCCTTTTATTGGTCTGGCCCTGGTTGGCCCTTTAGGCATAATAGTTGGGTTAGCTCTGGGTTGTATCGCGTATTACCTCGGCCCCAAGGCAGCCACAAAAATAATTGAGATTACTAAAGGCAATGCCTAACCAGCGGCTCCACCGGATCAGTGGCCGTCACGGTTTCATTGGCGGTAGCCCGCCGGTTAGTTTGTCGTTAGCTGGTCCTATATGAACAAACTCAACATCTATTCTCTTACAATCCTAATGGCTCTTACAATGTTTTCTCCTCAATGGGTGTTGGTCCAAGAAATCGAGGTACCCACACAGACGACAGACTATGCTGATCATTATCCATGGATTACCTTCTTATCGGAGGGGCCAATTGACTGGTTCGAAAAAGATGAGGCTGCCAAGGTTCAAGGGCGGGCCTTCCGCGTGGTCGTTCTTACTTCTGAGATATACAACACTATCTACCTTGAAGAAATAACCCTCGGCCGTGAAGGCTGCTGCAAGCGGCTCGCCCAAACACGTAAATTCAATCTTGAGGTCTTTGCCAAAGCGTTCGGATTAATAGGTGAGTTGTCAGGCTTCGAAGTCATTCGGTGGGTTACCCCCACATCATTCGAGTTTCGATTCCACGAGCGTTCTTTTTTGATGTCCGAAATAAACCGGTCACGTGTCAAAGTTAAACGACTATCGGGCAGCTAACCAGCCGCTCAAGAGGGACGCGGCAAAAAGCCGCCGCGCCCCTTAGCTTCGCGTTATCTCCGAGAATTGAATGGGACAATTACGCAGAGGAATCAAATTTTTTGGAAAGCTTGTCAGCATACTACTTGGATGCATAATTTTACCTTTAGCGATAATTGCACTGCTTGACCCCGTTGGCACAAAAATGGCTGATGATAATGATCCATTTGGTGATCCGGGGGGACCCTTCTATCCAATATTTCTTATCTTTATTTCTTTTGTTTTAATTTTTTGGCCTTTGGCGCTCAGAATCTATAAGGGAAAACAGTCTTAACCCGGTAAGAGAAAACAAAAGTGCAATGATAATTGAGATAACAAGACAATCAACCCGACGCAGAATAGCATCGTGGTTTTGATACAGCTGGTTGCCTGCGCGGGTTATTTCTATCGTTCGCTGGATATGAATTCATACCTACCCTTGACAAATGTAACCTATAGGGTTACAAAGAATTCATGATCAAGTCATTCAAACATAAGGGACTTGAGGACTTCTTCTATACAGGAAAGAAGAAAGGCATAAAGCCTGAACACGCTGACCGGTTGGGGAGAATTCTCGACAGGTTAAATGCTGCAAGTGAAATAAGGGACATGAATTATCCTGGTTCCAGCCTGCACAAGCTGGCAGGTGACAAAAAGGACCAATATGCTGTAAAGGTTTCTGGAAATTGGAGAGTCTTTTTCGAGTTTGTTAACGGCAATGCCTATATTGTCGATTACGGCGATTATCACTGAGAGGAGAGGACATGAGAAGAATGGAAAGAGAACCAACGCACCCAGGGAAGATTATAAGAGAAGACTATTTGAAGCCTTTAGCGATAACGATTAGCGAGTTTGCATCGGTTCTCGGTATTTCAAGAAAGACATTATCAAAAATCCTCAATGGAAGGGGAGCCATTACTCCGGATATGGCGCTTCGTTTGTCTCGTGCTTTTAATACTACCGCTGATTTCTGGCTCAATTTGCAGAAGAATTACGATTTGTGGCAGGCGGAGCACACATCGAATGATTGGCAGAGGGTGAGACCCCTCTCTCCCCAATTGCTCCATTCTCATTTATAGAAAGCAGCGAACAACCGGCTTCACTTGACCGTGGATAGCTCTGCTTTTCAGGGGATCTTTTTGCCCGGCAAGTGAGCCGGAGCGTTATGTTTTAGGAAAAACGGAAGATAGAGGGTCAGGTCTCAACAATCAACAAAGCCTAATTAAAAGTTGAGTCCAGATCCCAAGGCCCAAATAGGTGTGCACTGTTTTTAGTTTTTATCTTTTTTTCCCTCGCCCACTTCTTCTAACTCTTTTTCCAAAACCTCTCCGCCCCAATGATTCTTAACTTCATGAGGCTAAGGTTTTAATTTGGATTTCAGCCATTGTGAAATTCATAGTCAACTTGACTTATTATAATTAATAACTTATTATAATTAATAATGTGGCGCATTAAAGAACATCGCGACATCGAAAAAACATGCCGCGAGCTTCCAACGGCGATCGTTAAGAAATATGAGGTCTGGAAGGACATTGTGTTCAGGCATGGTCCGGAGAAATTAAAAGAGTTCCCGGGGTTCCATGACGAAAAACTAAAGGGAAAACGGGAGGGGCAGCGTTCATCGCGTTTGAGCTTACAATACAGGGTTATTTATGCCGTAGAACAGGACATTGTTACGGTTTTTGTTTTGGAAATCACGCCACACAACTATTAGGAGGACTTATGAGAGCTCGTCGACAAACTGAATTTGTGCCAGCAAAAGCTCATGCTAAACTGACGACAGGTGAAGTCATAAGAATGCTTCGCGAGTTAAAAGGTTGGACCCAGGCGGAGCTTGCAAGGCGTTCGGGCATCAGCGAAACCAATATTAGCCTCTTAGAAAATGGAAAGGTGGAGATTGGCAAAAAGCGTGTAGAACAGTTAGCAAAGGCTTTTGATGTCCACCCTGCAATTATCATGTTTCCTGAATATGAGGCTAAAGAAATCCAAAAGGCGGCCTAACAAAAGAAGAACTCTATCCGCTGAATTTTTCGTTATGCCATGAATTGAATTTTCGAATTAGGGAGACAGGTTCCAAATTTTTGGTTTTATATTTTTGTGCCTTCGCTCACTTCTTCTAAGTCTTTTTCCAAAACCTCTCCGCTCCAATGATTTCTCACTTCAGGAGGCTGATTTTTCAATTTGGATTTCAGCCATAATTTATTTTTGTAAAAACAATTTGACAGAAACAAGAATCATCGTTATTATATAACAGAGAATACAATAGGCACACGTTCATGAAATATTTTGACTGGAATGATGAGAAAAATGAAATGCTCAAGAAGGTAAGAGGCGTGTCATTTGAACAGGTTGAATTGGCAATCGCATCAGGAGATTTGGTTGACCGTATAAGGCATCCAAATCCAGAAAAATATCCGAATCAAAAGGTGTTTTTGGTAAAGATTGAGAATTACATTTATTCGGTGCCCTATATTGAGGATAACGAGAGAATTTTTTTGAAAACAATAATACCAAATAGCAAACCAACAAAGAAATATTTGGGAGGCAAGAAATGAAGAAACCAGCATATTTGGATAAAGACGAAATGGAATTGGCAAAATCACTTGAGAATGAAGAATGGATTTCCGACCTCACGAAGAAACAAAAAAGGCAATACGAGGAATATGCCCGCTATAGCCTGAGCAAACGAAAGCGGATCAATATCCGAATGAGTGAACGAGATTTAAAGAAAATTCAGGCTAAAGCAATTGAAGAGGGGATAGCGTATCAATCCCTCATATCAATGTTGATTCATAAATACAATGAGGGGAAATTATCGTTTAATCGATAAACGGCCTAACACTTATAAAGCCTCTGGATGTCAATAGGGAAAGGTAATCCGAAAGAAGATCTGGGATCAGGTCTTGCAATCAAGCAAGCATGAATTTTATTAGTTTTTCTCTTTTCTTGTTTTCGCTCATTTCTTCTAAGTCTTTTTCCAAGAACCTCTCCGTCCCAATGATTCCTAACTTCATGTTGCTCGTCTGATTTTTACCTTTGGCCAATTGAAAATTTTACTTTCAATTTGACAGGGAATGTTTTTAAGGCTAAAGAAAAGATCTGAGGGCGGGTCTTCAAAATTCGATTGACAATGGTTTCAAACCAAACAGTCGCTTCACACGGTCGTACGAACACGAATTCAGGAGATGTTCAAAATGAGTCAAATTAGGGTCAGGATGACTAAAGGAGATACTATTGGAGCATAGTGCCCGGACCAACCCGTTACCTTTCTGGTCGCGAACTTTTTCTTCCCTGCGCTTTCGTGATTACCGCCTGTATTGGTTTGGCTCCTGTACGGAACACACCGGACAGCAGATGGAAATAATGGCCAGCGCCTGGCTCATGATGGTACTGACGAGATCTCCCTTGTACTTGGGGCTGCTGACCCTCTGTAGGATCGCGCCTCTTTTTTTCTTTGCTCTCCTGGGGGGAGTCGTAGCTGACAGGCTTGACCGTCGTAAGCTCTTGCTCGGTTGTTTTATGGGAAGCGCCATTGTATCAACATCGCTCCTCGTGCTTGCCCGCGCTGGGACGATTGCACCCTGGCATCTTCTCTTGGCTGCCGTCCTGAATTCGGCAATAAAGGGCATTAACCACCCGGCCAGAGACGCCCTTATCCCTAATCTGACGCCGCAGCACGAATGGATGAATGCCATAGCTCTGGATACGATCTCGGTTAGGGCAGCAAGTATTCTTGGAGCTCCTCTGGCTGGGGGCTTTATTGCCTCTTTTGGGACAGCGCCGCTCTTTGGCGTCAGTACTGTCGGTTTGCTGCTGGCAATTTTTTGGTTAATGAGAATCAATGTTCCTGCTACCCCTACCGGAGCCGGGAAGCATGGGGCATGGCAGAATCTGAGCAAAGGGCTGAAGTATGTCGTGGCTAACAGCCTTATTATATGTTTAGTACTCGTGTTTGCCTTGCGTGAGTTCCAGTCCGAAATGGGCAGCACCTTCCTTCCCTTTTTTGCCGACAGCATACTCCATTCCGGGCCAACTGGTTTCGGTTACCTTAACATGGCCCAGGGAATAGGCGGTGTGGCAGGTCTTTTTGGTATTGCAACATTGGGAAATTACAGATACAAAGGCAGACTGATCATTTTTTCCGGTAGTCTTGTGGGGGTCCTGCTAATTGCATTTTCTTTTTCACAGGCATTGCTCTTATCCTTTCTGCTTCTCACTGCTGCCAATGCCCTCGGTACTGTATTTGAGAATGTCGGTCGAACGGCGCTTCAAGGAATTATTCCTGATGAAATGAGAGGACGGGTAATGAGCCTGAGGGAAGTTATAAGAGGTTTTGTCGGTTCCTGGGCGGCCTACGGATTGGGGCTTGGAGGAGAATACTTAGGGGTTGTAACAACCTCCATGTTTCTCGGAATCTTTATTATGCTTTGCGTCTTTTCCATGTATTTATTTTTGCCATCTTTCAGAAAGCTTTAGCTGGAAGAAGTTTGTTGTAAGAAGTTAACTCTTTTTCCAATACCTCTCCGCCCCAGGATTTCTCACTTCTGGAGGCTGAGTTTTCAATTTGGATTTCAACCATTTTGGAAACTCAGTCCAAGCAGGTTAAGTGAGGGGTGGTTTTTTAGTTGATGAAATAATCTAAAATGGATATTATTTCTTTTTAGTAAGACTAAAATGGAGTTTAATCCTTGAAAGAATGCACCTCCTGACACTCCAGCGGATGCTCGATAGCCGCCGTTGATCTATTCGTTCAAACCATGAAGAAAACGATCATCCAGCCAACTCCCTTCGGATCTGTGGTAATCGTTTGGTCTTTTTTTGGTGACTTCCCGAAGATCGTCAGGGTCCTGCTTTCCACGCCTGAGGTCTCTGCTAAGGTTCGAGTATCGAGGCTCTACCCCGATTCGGAAGCGTCTTCCTGTACCGAAATCAATGCTATCGCTACGGCTATTGGAACATTTCTGGAGGGGGAGAATGTCCGGTTTTCTCTCGATGTTGTAAATCTGAGTTTATGTTCCCCGTTCCAGCAGTCTGTTCTGGGTGCGGAGCACCGAATCCCGCGCGGCAGTGTCAGTACCTATCAACTGATCGCCTCTCACCTGGGCAAACGGAATGGAGCTCGGGCTGTGGGCAATGCATTGGCGAACAATCCGTTTCCTATTATCGTGCCCTGCCACCGAGCCATCCGTTCAGACCGATCTCTTGGTGGCTTTCAGGGCGGCCTCGATATGAAGCGTGCTCTGCTCAGAACCGAAGGGATCTTCTTCGACAGCTCTGGCCGGGTTCTAACCAGACAATTCCACTATGAGAGGAAAGAAGAAGGCCCCTAATGAGATCAGGAGGTATAGAAAATGAATCAGCAACTTAGAGTAGGGATTATAGGGGATTATGATCCGAATCTCCGATTCCACATCGCCACGGACGAAGCCTTAGATCATGCTGCTGCAGCTTTGTCCGCTTCGGTGGAAGTTTCTTGGCTTCCGACCCCGTCATTGACAAAAGGGTCTGTTGGGACGACACTGAGGAAGTTTGACGCACTCTGGTGCTCTCCTGGAAGTCCGTACAAGAGCATGGATGGAGCGCTTCGGGGGATCCAATTCGCTCGTGAAGGAGGATGGCCATTCATCGGAACGTGAGGAGGCTTTCAACATGCTCTGGTAGAGTATGCGCGGAACGTTCTGGGAATCGAGGATGCGGAGCATGAAGAGACTGCTCCAAATGCAAAAACATTGCTGATCAGCGAACTAAGCTGCTCTCTTGTTGGTCAGACTCAGACGATCAAAGTCACACCAGGCTCGCATGCCTTTAAGGCTTATGGGCAACAAGAGGTGACAGAGCAATTCTACTGCAATTATGGCCTCAATCCAAAGTTTCGGCATAAATTCAGTAGCGGGCAGATTAAGATCACGGGTATCGATCTTGATGGGGAAGTCAGAATTGTGGAACTTGGGGATCATCCTTTCTATGTTGCCACGCTTTTTCTGCCACAGATTTCTTCGAAGGTAGGGAAGGCTCACCCCTTGATTGTTGGCTATTTGAAGGCCGCTCTGGGTTTTCAGCGTTCTCGTAAGCAAGAATAGCGACAGCGACCATTCCCTGCGTAAAAGAAAATTCGAAGACGTACTGGAAGGTCCGTATAATTAATCTTGGAGGGTGCGGGAATGTGTGAGTTCTGTCTGAAACACGGTGAGGGGAAAAAGTGGTACTTGCAGGCAAAGAACTACTCGGATGACTTGCTGAGTGACGTTCGCCGGCGAAGATTCATCGAGGAGTTCGCCTCAGCCCCAGAATCACTTGCAAGGGATGCCCAACGTATGGATCGACTGACGAAGGCACCGAGATTCATAAGGAGTATGATCACCCGTATCATCACCCGGAGAATGAAGAAAATCCACTTTGGGCAGGTCGTACCTATTGAAGAGATCGAGCAGATCTTCGGTTTCGCCAATTCCATTGTCCGTGATGGCCTGCATCTGCCGGCACATCAGCATAGGCAAAGAGAAACGCTATTGCTATGGGATCAGCCTGGCACCTAACGGTGGAATGCTTGCCGAGATTATGCGTGGTCTTGATAAGAGTTTTCTCAGTGGGCCGTATGCCTCTGGATTTGAGACATTCACTAAGGACGAAGCTATCTCTGCATTTCACACACATGAGCAAGAGGGCCTCTGCCACAGTGTGTGGACCTTCCATACACCCTTCATTGGTGGAATCTGTAACTGCGATCGCTCAGACTGCTTGGCCATGCGTAGCACTGTGACACATGCAATTCCTGTTATGTTTCGGGCCGAGTACGTTGCCAAGGTCGAACCTGAAGAGTGTGCTGGCTGCAAGGAATGTATGCGAATCTGCCAGTTTGGTGCTATCACCTATAGCGCCTCAAACAAGAAGGCAGTCATCGATCAACTATGGTGCTATGGCTGTGGGGTCTGTCGCTCCGTCTGTAAGAAGAATGCGATCCGGCTTGAGGATCGCATCAAGGTCCCGGTTGCTGCAAACTTGTGGTAGAAAACGGCTACTTGTTAGACGCTGATTTTGACCGTTTAGGCGGTTTTCACGTCTCAAGAATATCAAAATCAATAAAGGAGAATATTGATGAAGATCACGGGAAACATAATCTTGATTACCGGTGGTGCAACAGGGATTGGTTTTGCACTGGCAAAGGCTTTTGTCCAGTCTGGGAATGAAGTCATTATCTGCGGACGAAGAGAGCATAAACTGCTCGAAGCGAAAAATAGGCTTCCCAAAATAAATATTAAGGTGTGTGATGTGGCAAAGGAAAACGACAGACTTGAACTGTTTGATTGGGCAAACACTAAGTTCAAAAAATTGAATATTCTAATAAATAATGCAGGCATACAACGAGAAGTGGATTTCAAGAAAGGTGCGAAGGGGTTGAGTAAAGAAAGTGAAATAGATATAAATCTGGTGGCGCCAATTCATTTGTCTACTTTGTTCATTCCCCACTTGATGACACAGCCCGAAGCCGCCATTGTCAATATTTCATCAGGTCTAGGTTTTATACCTTTAGCCATGGTTCCAATATATTGTGCCACCAAAGCGGCGCTCCATTCGTTCAGTGTAACGCTAAGACACCAACTGCGAGATACCAGGATAAGAGTGTATGAGGTCATACCCCCTATTGTAGATACTGAACTCGATAAAGGTGCAAGAGATAGGCCTGAACAAGAAAATCGTGGCATTCCACCCGAAGAAGTTGCTTCCGCCGCCTTGAAAAACATAGAAAACGATGAATTCGAGAAGCCTATCGGTCTGGCTCAAATGCTATGGCAAGGAGCAAGGAGTGATCCGGAGAAGGTATTCAATATGATTAATCACTGAGTCTCTATTGCATGAAGACCGACAAGAATCCCTGTGGACCTCTTGTGGGTTATGTCTATATTTTATTGAGGCTCACGTATCCAACAGTCTTAGGATTTTTTCCGGTTTCATGGGGATGGAGTAAGGTCTCTTTCCAATGGCATCGTAGATGGCATTCAAGATAGCTGGAGTCGCAGGAACAGTGGCTATCTCCGAAATCCCCTTGGCTCCAAAAGGGCCAATCGGCTCCGGATCTTCAATGATGATCACTTCGATGGAAGGCATGTCTTGAATGGTTGGAATACCGCAATCCCTGTAGTTTCTGGTCTTGAATATCCCCTTTTCAACGACAAACTCCTCACTCAAGGCATACCCCACACCCATCAATGTGCTTCCTTCAATCTGGCCTTCTATTTTTTGAGGGTTAATGGCCACCCCTACATCGTGGGCGGCGATGATCTTGAGAACTTTCACCTTTCCTGAGGTGGTATCCACTTCTACGAGGGCTACGTGCGTCGTGTAGGCATAAGATGGATAATTACGGTATTCCTCGGGCGGAACACTTTTTCTTGCTTCCGTATCTGACAGGGCATAGGTGGGAGGACCCAGATATTCGCACTCACCCCTGATGATTTCACCCGGCTCCAATGCCTCGGCTAAGGCTTCAAGAGAGAGAATGGGTTGACGGCTTTTTTTGTCGATGATCCAATCCTGATCCAACTCCAGACTTTCAGAAGAAAATCCACATTTTTCGGCAGCCCGAGACAGCAGATTGGTTTTGAATTCCTGAGCAGCTAATCGTGCCGCATTTCCACAAATCAGGGTCTGCCTTTCCCCTACGGCGCAGTTATGCTTGGGTGTGAGGAGGGTGTCGCCGGTAACCAGTTTGATCACCCGTGGTGTCAGTCCAGTCGCTTCGACAGCTATCTGCAGGATGACCGTCCGAAACCCCTGGCCCATATCGACTCCGGATACCCTGGCCAGTACTGTTCCGTCCTGTTCAAGGGAGAAGATAGCCCCTGCATCCTCCGGTCTGCCCTTTCCCGCTCCCACGTTCTTGAACGCACTTGCCACGCCTACCCCCAGCCGTTTCGACGGGTTGTTCTTGTACATCGAACGGTATCGGTCAATGTCTTGTCTGAGGGTTTCTTCACATCGGTCAATCGTTGCCTGTATCCCAACACTGGATGTGAGGATCTGTCCTGCCAGGGTTTTCTTCCCAATGGCTAAGGCATTTCTGCGACGAAGCTCAAAGGGATCGATCCCAAGCTTACGGGAGAGTTCGTCCAATAAAGATTCCATGGCCACGGCCACCTGGTTGATGCCAAAACCACGCATGGCACTTGTGTTGGCATTATTTGTAAAGGCAGCCCATGCCTCGATAAAGGCATTGGGGACTTCGTAGGGGCCGCAAGCAAAAATGGCTGCTTGATCAAGCACCCTGATAGTGAGTGAGGTATAGGGTCCTGCATCTGCCAGCAGCCTTACCTTAACAAAAAGGAGCTTGCCCTCACTGTTTGCCCCGACTTCGTAATCCATTTGAAAGGGATGTTTCTTTGTTCCCACCCGAAACGTTTCCTCCCGGTCCAGTATGATCTTCACCGGCACTCCCAGTTTGAACGCCCCTAAACCAAGAAGGCACCCGAAGCCCGAATCCGTCCTCCCCCCATGGCTTCCGCCCAGGGGTGTCACAACCACCCTCACTTTCTCCACAGGCAGGTTCAGGCTCTCAGCGATCTGCTGGCGGGTGTGGAAGGGCGACTGGGTGGGAAGATAGACCGTGAGGAGGCCATCCTCGAAAAGCCCGATTCCTGCATCCGGCTCCAGGTAACACGGGTCAACAGCCACTGTTTCAAAATGGCCGCTAACAATATGGGTGCATTTCTTTCTGGCTTCCTCAACATCCCCCACCTCGTGGACGATATGCTTGCAAATGTTTCCGGCCTCGTGGATTGCAGGGGCCCCTTCCCGCAACGCCTCTTCGACGGAAAACACCCCTGGAAGTTCTTCATATTCCACATCGACCAAATCAACAGCCTCCTTGGTCGCGGCCATGCTCTCCGCAAAGACAAGGGCAACGGCATCTCCCAGGAAGCGGACACGATCGCTGCAAAGAATCGGATTGTCTGCCTTAATGCGGCCGAAATACCTATTTCCGGGAATATCCTCGGCTGTTAAAACCGCTCTCACGCCGGGAATCTGTTTCGCCCTCTCTCCATCGATCTTCTTGATTCTGGCATGAGGGAATCTGCTCCATACCACTTTTCCAAAGACCATGTTCTCTTTCAATAGGTCGCCGGCAAATATGGGTTCTCCTCGTACCTTCTCAAAGACATCATAATCAGGAATAGACTGACCGAGTCGAGCGGACTGCTCAGGGGACGCCTGTGGCACAGGGGCTTTACTTTTTTGCATCTCCTTTGCTGCCAATCTCACGGCGTCGATGATTTTGACATAGCCGGTGCAGCGGCAGAGGTTCTGTTTCAGTGCCTGCTGGATTTCTGGAAGATCCGGGTTCGGATTTTGATCTAACAGGGCTTTGGTTGCCATGATCATTCCGGGCGTACAAAAACCGCACTGGATCGCTCCGGTTTTGATAAAAGCAGATTGAATTGGGTGAAGTTGACCTGCTGAAGCCAGTCCCTCGATCGTCTCAATCCTTTTTTCATCCAATCCTGCCAAACGAACCTGACAGGCCCGTTGCCCCTTGCCCTCAATGATCACCGTGCATGCACCGCAATGGCCTGTTCCACATCCATTTTTGGTTCCCATCAGGTGCAATGTGTCTCGTAAAAAATCCAAGAGATTAGCCCTTCGGTCGAATTCGGCGACGATCTGTCCGCCATTCACCCAGAACTTTATAGTGTCTCTCATATTCTACCTCTCTTGGATGATAAAAGTTTCGAACCCATCCTTCAGTCCATAGGTGCTGATGCGGAGATTTTTTCCAAATATAAACTCTATACATTTTCAAAGCAAGGCCAACACACATATTAAGCCTGACTCGGCCTTGAAATTCTGTCCGCCAGATCAAGGACATTTCTCTCCATTTTCCTGATTGGAATGAAAAGAGATTGAAAAAGGATGAAAATAGTCCTGTGGTTTTTTTCTTGACAGACAATTTCATTTCTCTTATAGTCAACCCATCCAAAAACCAGTTCTTATCATTTCAATGGGAGGGAAAAAAGATGGCAAATTTTTATGATAGGTGGCTTAAATTTTGGGATGAAGAGGAGGAGCAACGGGCTAAGGCTAAGAAGGTGATCCACGAGGAGGAGCTTGAGTGGGTTAGAACGAGACAAGACTATAGGGTTGCACTGTTGGCCGCGCAAGAAAATGGCTTCTACACTCAGGGCGGTGTCACGATGCTCGCTGAGATTCCTGAGGGCTGTAAGACAGGGAAGCACAGCCACGGCGAGGAAGTCATGTTTATCGTTGAGGGGGAAGGCTGCACCGTTCTTGACGGGCAGAGGTACGACTGGGAAAAAGGCACCACGATCTTCATACCATTTGGAGGCGTCCACCAACATTATAATACTGGCAAAGGAACCGTCCGATACCTTTCAGCAAATGCCATTCATCTCGAAAGATTCGTAGGATTAGCGAAGCTCGTTCAATATGAAGATGCGTCCAAAATAGCGGTAGGTGAGCCAAAGGAACCCAAGGCGTTGTCTGACATCAGCCCACAGAAAGCTGGCAGAATCGTGCTTCACATGAAAGACGCTCCTCAAAGGTTTGCAACACCAGAAGACAGGAAAAGTGGTCGTCATTTCCATGCTCGCAGAGTCGATTTGATGGGTTTCCCTGGAGTAGGTTTCAATGCGACGGAGGTTGAAATAACCACTATCATGTGTGATGAACCGCAGGAACACCCGGAGAAACACTCGCATATGGAGGCTCAGATCTATGTGCTCCAAGGAGAGGGCCATTCAATAGTGGACGGCGTTAAGATTCCCTGGAAGAAGGGGACACTCCTTCATGTCACAGGACCTGTGACAATGCATCAGCACTTTAACACAGGCGGCACTGAATCTCAGATGTTAAGAGTACACTTCGGTATGAGGTCTCAGTACTTCGAAAAAATCGCAGAAAGAACCTTTCCTCGAGTAGGTGACACATTCGCTGATATAGTATCAAGGGGGAACGTAAGGTAGTCTTAAGGAGACCTGAGGGGTTTTCTAAAGAAGCTTCAAAAAGAGGCCCCTGATGAGATGATGAGAGTGGCAATAGGAGAGTTGATTCCAAATTTGAGGTTACAGCTGTATTACAGCACCGACAAGGATCTGAAAAATTTCCCACAGTGCTCTTCGAGCAGATAAGAAAAATCTCAAAGGAAAAAGTTCGTCATTCATTCTTGATCATTACCTCACTCATCCCCGAAGCACTATTGTTTTCGAGGGGAGATGAACCAGTACGTCGCAGATATTCCGCCTCAGAGACCTGAATGTACCTTTGAATGGCACAAAACAGACCCAGAAACTTTTCTTGACTTCTTTAGACGGGTGGTATAGTACTTTAGCCCTATAATGAAAATAATACTCTCCATCGATAAACCAGAAAGTAGACTTAACGTTTCATCCTGAGGGCTGGCATAGGATATAGGGATAGAGATCCTATGAAAAAATTAAGTAAAAAGGAGGTAACGAAGATGGTAAAAAGAATCTTGATGGTGGCAGCGGTTTTGACGCTTTCTCTTTTGGTGGTGTTTGGAGAGTTGGCTCATGCCCAAGGAGCGGCTATGACCGATGCGCGGTTTGAAGCTTTAAGCAAAGAGCTTTACCCAAAGGCCAAACAAGAGGGTGAAGTCATTGTCTACACGGTGTGGGACGTCGAGGACATCACTGCTGTTCTCGCTGCTTTTTCAAAACAATTTCCTGGGATAAAAACCAGCTACTGGGCGGCCAGGAATCCTGAGATCGTCACCAAAGTGCTTGCTGAGTTTCAGTCCGGTTTGAGGAGTTTCGACGTAGTCATGTCGGATAGCGCTCCGCCGGTTCTTAAGGCTGCGGGGACGATTATGCCCTATGAAACGGTGCAGAAGGATGTCTTGATTTTGCATGACCCAACCATGCCAGTGGTGAGCCTCCAGATACAAACACTGGCCTACAACACAAAAACCATGAAGGTCGAGGACCTGCCTAAGAATTGGGAAGATGTCGCGAACCCCAAGTATAAAGGGATGGTGGCTCTGGATGATCCGTTGAGAACAGGACCGTTGACTACGCAATTGGCGGCCTTCAAGGAAAACTGGAAAGATGATGCGAGATGGACGCGCTTCGTCAAGGGGCTTAAGGCTCTCAACGTTCCTGTTCACAGAAGCAGTTCTGCCATGTTCAGACTTCTCGTCGCAGGGGAATACAGCATCGCGGAGCCAGGTTATTTAGTCGATCTCTTACGAGAAAAAGAGAAAGGTTCGCCAGTCGATTACGTTAAATCAGCTCCTCCCATAGTTTCACCTCGGTTTTCGGCGATTTATGCAAAGAGTCCGCACCCGAACGCAGCAAAACTATTGGCTGAATGGATGATTTCTCCAGCCGGACAGACTGTGTTGGATTCCATTGGCAGAGAGATATCTCGGAAGGGACTTCGTGGCAAAACATCCGTCGAGGCGGCCTGGCCGTCTGACATCAAACCGATTAGAGTGACGGATAAAGTATTTCTGGAAGATCCAAAGAAATGGCTGGACACCTATGTCCAACCTATCTGGGAAGGAAAATAAGGACAATGGTTTTTTATTCCCAGATGATATATGGATCTGGTATGACCTCAGGTGTGGAGGTAGAAGTGCGGGTAGAATTGACCCGCTGAATCTGCGACATAAAGCAAAAACTTATGGCGATCATAAAAGTAGAAGGTCTGACGAAGAAATTTAAGGATCTCAAAGCTCTCGATAACGTGAGTTTTGAATTCAGTAGCGGCATCCTCTCCTTCTTAGGTCCTTCGGGCTGTGGGAAGACCACTTTACTGAGATGTATAGCGGGCTTGGAGGTTCCCGATGAGGGCTCTATATACATTGAGGATAAGATTGAAACGTCAATCAGTGAGGGGATATTGGTCCCCCCGTATTCGAGAAAAATCGGATTTGTATTTCAGAACTATGCTCTGTGGCCGCACATGAGCGTTTTTACCAATGTTGCATTCGGGCTCAAGATCAGAAAGATTCCGACGTCTGAGGTGAGTCGAAGAGTCCTGGCTGCCCTTGACCTGGTCGGCCTCCAGAACCTGGAGAAACGGTATCCATCCCAACTGAGTGGAGGGCAACAGCAAAGGGTTGCATTAGCGAGAAGTCTTGTCATGGAGCCCCGGCTCATTCTTCTCGACGAACCCCTGAGTAATTTGGACGCGAAATTGAGAGAAGAGATGAGGGTCGAATTGAAGAAACTGATCAAGAAGGTGGGAATCAGCGCACTCTATGTGACCCACGATCAAGAAGAGGCCTTCGTCATTTCCGATACGGTCATCGTCATGGACCGAGGTCGAATCATGCAATACGCTGCTCCGGATGAGATTTATGACAAACCGGCGAATCAGTTTGTTGCCTCTTTCCTTGGGCGGTCTGCGCTTGTCGATGGGAAACTGGTCAAACGAGAGGGTGAGAATTGCCTGGTCACAGTACCGGAGTTCGGGGGTGCCACGCTCGTTTGCCGAGCCCCTGAGAAGGCCTCCGTGGGTGACCCCGTTTGCCTTGTCATCCGAACCAGGGAAATCAAGCTGAATAGTCAGAAGTTCGTTGATCAAAACAACGTCCTCGAAGGATTTATGGTCAGTCGCGAGTATCGAGGTGGGTCAACGGACCACAGGATCCGGGTAGGATCGAAGGAAATTGTTGTTACGTCTCACAATCTATGTCCGATGATTAAGCTGGAGCACGGCGAAGGCAAGATATTTTTGCACATTGATCAGTCTGCCATAAGCGTCATCGTTACCCCTTAAAAAGATCATGAAGAGTCAGTTTAAGGGTAGGGTGAAGCCTTTAGGAAGGTAAGTCACGTTTAACTGGAAAGTCATTAAGCTTACGTATCGGCGAGGGGCCCTCATCCCCTTGGCGTCCAGCGTCATTGCTGGATGCTTCATTATTGCGCCGGTTCTGATCGTCCTTTACCGGAGCGTGACCACGACCCGGCTGGGAGCCTATGTTGGGTTGACCGGAGAGAACTACCTCCGGGTTCTGACGGACCCCCAAATCTGGGTGATGCTCAAGAATTCCCTCATCTTTGCAGTGGGTTCCTCCATTCTGGGGACGGGGTTAGGGGCCATGTTGGCCTGGATCGTCGCCCGAACGAACACGCCCGGAAAGGCCCTGATAGAGATGATGCCGCTCTACCCGATCCTGATGCCTCCCATCATGAAGAACATCGCGTGGATTCTCTTACTGTCGCCACGATCCGGCATCTTAAACAATCTTGTCCATCAGATCTTCGGGATACAGGAGAAGATTTTTAATGCTTACTCCCTTCCCGGGATGATCTGGACCTTTGGCCTTGCGTGTGTTCCCCTAGGTTACCTATTCCTGCTGCCTGTTTTTCTCTCCTTCGATCCCTCTCTGGAGGAGAGCGCGTATATTGCCGGCAGTAAGCCTATGGGTACCATGCTGCGCATCACGTTTCCTCTCGCCATCCCGGCCTTTCTATCCGCCTTTGTTTTGAACTGCCTGAGGGGGCTGCGTTCATTTGAAACGCCCGTGCTCCAGGGAACCCCTGGCGGCATCGAAGTCTTCGTGGCCAAGGTCTACGACTCCATGTCGATCGAGTATAATCCCGGCCTGGCAACGGGTTACAGCGGGGTGCTGATCCTGCTTTCGTTCATTGCTTTGATCATCTATATCAGAACGACGCGTTTCTCCGAGCGATACGCGACCATTACGGGTAAAGGGTACAGGGTCAAAGTCATTGATATCGGCGGATGGAAGTATGTGACCTTCCTCGCGGTCTTCAGCTATTTTCTCGTCGGCATCGCCATCCCGTTCCTCGTTCTCGTCATTACTTCCATCATCCCGTATTATGACTATCAAATGTTTATGACTTTTTTTTCGCATATAAACTTCTCCAACTATTACCGGGTGATACACCATCCGAGCTTCGTGAGCGGACTTTACAACTCCCTTGGTCTTTCCGTGGTCATATCCGTCGTGACGGTTCTTGCGGGAATCATCATGGCTTTCACGATATACCGGACTAAAATTTACGGGAGCAAGGTCTTCGAATTCATCGGTACGATCCCGTTGTCTTTCCCTGCGCTGGTGCTCTCGCTCGGGATTGTCCTTCTGCTCATTGGCACGCCCTTGTATAAGACGCTATGGGCTCTCGGGATAGGACTGTTCGTGGCTTATTTTCCCTATGCTTTCAGGAACGCGTCGGGAGCCATCGTCAATATCCATAAGGAGCTTGATGAAGCGGCGTGGGTCCACGGGGCGCGGTGGAGGCACGTCTTCTTCAAGGTGACGCTTCCGCTCCTAAAGCCCTCGATCGCCGGAGCGTTATTTTACATTTTTGTCGAAGCGATTCGAAATGTAGATGTAGCGGTTCTGCTCACCTCGCCCGGTCATGAGTATGGTCCTGTGACGCTGTTCGAATATTTTCAAGTGGGTCAGTGGGGGGAAACGGCGGCGGGAGGGGTGATCTATCTCTTCATCTTGATTTTAGCCGTGTCGATCGCTAAATCTGTTTTCAAGATCAAATTCAGTCTCTGAGGATGGTGAAGGTTCCTCCTTATTGATTTCCATCGATGACTCAGATTCCCAGATTCCATTCTCTGCTTCTTGCTTCTACCCGGACCCCCATTACCCGGTGGATTCCTATATGAGCTGATCGGGCAGTGGATATTATTGGGGGGATGGGACTTAGCTTCTGAAGCTTTTTGCCGGATTGGCGTTCGAACGTATGAAGAGGGCACTGCCATATCTTATGGTCGATTTTGATGAGATGAATCGCTTGCCCAGATGAATAGTCCTGTAATCCCAAAATGATAATGTCCTAATTGGCCAAAATAGAAATGTCCTCTTTGAGAGATGCTACAATGCCCTTTTTTGAGGGGGGGGCATGATGGCAGAAGAGGACATGATTATGGCACGTCAAGGAGAATTAAAGCGGCTACACGTCATCGAGAAGGTTCTGGAGGGGATTATCAAGCAGGTAGAGGCAGCAGAGATCCTGTCGCTCAGTGGTCGGCAGATTCGAAGGATCGTCAAGCGAATAAGGAGTGAAGGGAGCAGAGGAATCATCCACAGATCCAGAGGGAGGCCATCAAACCGGAGGATATCCCATCAGATTAAAGAAAGGGCCATCCACCTCTACCGGACGCAGTACAAAGATTTTGGTCCGACTTTGGCTTCGGAGAAGCTTCTAGAGAGAAATGGGATTCGGATCAATGACGAGACCTTGCGGATGTGGCTTCTTGGGACGGGAGATTGGAGGAAGACCCGGAGACGTAGGAGACATCGTCAGTGGAGGGAGCGGAAGCGGCATTGTGGAGAGATGGTCCAGATGGATGGATCTCATCATGATTGGTTTGAAGGGAGAGGGCCGTGGTGTGTGTTGATGGGCTACATTGACGATGCGAGAGGGAGAGTGTTTGGGAGATTTTACAGTTATGAAGGGACGATTCCTGCGATGGACAGTTTCAAGCGGTATATCAAAAAGTATGGGTTACCGTTGAGCGTTTATTTGGATAAATATAAGACCTATAAATCGACGGCGAAACCTACCATCGAGGATGAGTTGAGTGATGAGGAGCCATTAAGCGACTTTGAGAGGGCCTTAAGAGAGCTTGGGGTGGAGGTCAAGCATGCGAACTCACCGCAGGCCAAGGGGCGGATTGAGCGACTTTTCAGGACGTTTCAAGACAGGCTGGTCAAGGAGATGCGTTTAAGAGGAATCAGGACTCTCGAAGAAGCCAATGTTTTCTTAGAGGAGTATCTTCCCATTTATAACCGAAGATTCTCTGTGAGTCCTCAGGAGAGAGACAATCTACACAGACCCTTAGGGAGAGGGTTGGATCTGGATGCGATTTTATGTATCAAGACAGAGAGGACGCTGCGAAATGACTTCACCGTGGCGCACCATCGTAAGCTCTATCAGGTTGAGAATAAGGTCAATACTTCGAAGGTGATGGTTCAAGATCGAATGGATGGTTCCATACACATCACCGATAAAAACCGCGCCCTGAGATTCAGGGAAATCACCGAAAGGCCGATAACAGAGAAAAGACCTTCGCCTGTTGTGAGAATGAGAAAATCTTACACTCCCCCAACGAACCACCCTTGGAGGAACTTCAAGTTTGGCAAGCATCGTTACGAACGAGGAAGACCCATTGAATCTCAACCCTGAAAACAGGACATTTCTACTTTGGTAAGAATAGGACATTTCTAAATTGGCTTGACACCAGATGAATAGTCCTTGACAAAATCAACGATTGTAGTATCTTTGGTAAAACCATTCGAGGGCATAAGCATTAAGGAAACAGATTGAATCCGTGGAGGTTAAGAGAATGGCAAAAGACCTGAGAACGTTTTTGCGAGATTTAGAGAAGCAGATGCCAGAAGATATCGTGAGGGTCAAAAAAGAGATCAGCCCCAAGTTCGAGATTACAGCCCTTCAGCAACACTTGGAGAATCAAGACAGGTACCCGCTGTTGATCTTTGAGAAGGTCAAAAATATTAAGAATGAATTGAGTCCTTTCAAGGTGATGACCAATATTTTTGCAACCCGGCAGAAGTGCACGGTGGCGATGGATCTTCCCAAAGAAAAATGGCGGATGGAAACGAGTCTGGAGTTCGCAAAAAGGTGTAACAACCTGATGAAGCCCGTCATCGTAAGCAAAAAAGAGGCGCCTGTAAAAGAAGTGATCAAAGTGGGGAGCAGTCTGGATCTAAGGGATTTGCCTGTCCTCACCCACCACGAGATGGATGGATATCCTTATCTTGTGGATGCGATCGTTGCAGCCGATCCCGAGACTGGGGTTTATAACTCTTCTCACCACCGGATGCTCGTTCGGGGTAAAGATGAGTTGGGGCTATGGATGTCTCCCCGGCATCTCTGGAATTACTGTATGCGGGCAGCCGAAAAAGGCAAGTCCTTACCCATTGCTCACGTCCTGGGGCACCATCCCGGGTTCTATCTTGCTACAGAAGCCCTGATCGGCATGGAGACCGATGAATATGAAGTCATCGGCGGTGTTTTGAATGAACCGTTAAGACTGGTGGCTTCGGAAGCCTATGGTGATCAGCTCCTTGTCCCTGCGGATGCCGAAATCGTCGTTGAAGGGGAAGTCATGTTGAATGTCAGGGATGCAGAAGGACCTTTCGGTGAGTTCACAGGCTATTATGGACCCCAACGATGGGGGCCTGTCGTTAAAGTGAAAGCCATTACCTACAGGAAAGATGCTTATTACCTGAATATTCTGGTCGGTCATCCAGATACGTCTATTCTGGGTGGCATTCCTAAAGAAGCCGGTATTTATGAAGAGGTGAGAAAATCCGTTCCCGGAGTGAAGGCCGTTCATTTTCCCATTTCCGGCTGTTGTCGGTTCCATGCTTATATCTCTATTGAGAAGAGAGTGGACGGGGAGGGGAAAGTGGCAGCCATCGCTTCTCTCCCCTATCATGATGAATTGAAGCATGTCATTGTGGTCGATAGTGATGTTGATCCTTTTAATGAGAAGGAAGTCCTGTGGGCCGTGGCCACCCGTGTTCAGGCAGGAGACGATGTGGAGATTTTGAAAAGGGTCCGTGGAGGTGCTCTGGACCCATCATCCTATATCCACGCCGTTGGTGACAAGATGCTCATCGATGCGACGAAGCCCATCAGCCGGCCCTATGCCGAACGGATCAAGGTCCCCCAGGAGGTTATGGACAGAATAAAACTTAAGGAATGGATATAGGAGGTTGTCCCTATGGCAAGGATTTTTTGGCTCGTGTGCCCTCAATGTGTGAAAAAGTTCTATGCCTCGAAAGATGACTTTAGAAATAAAGACAGACAGCTCCTGTGCCCTTTCTGCGGAAAACGATTCATCGATAAAGAGGCCAAAGAGATTATTGACGATCAGAGTTGAGGAATTCTCGATCGCGTGGATGTCGATGAGTGGATGAGAAGTTAGACTGTCGCAGAGAAGAACGAACATGAGGAACTCCACCCGCTTAAATAGTGGAAATAAATTCAACAGAAGGGAGGAATTTATGCAGAATAGTTTTTACAAAAGGATGGCTTTTATTTTTATCAGTTTGGTATTGGTACTCGGCATCACAACAGCCGCAATAGCTGCCCAGCCCATCAAGATCGTCACAGCTCACTCGTCGCAGAAGGCACTCGGCGATCTACTGGAACTGTTGGCCTGGGAGGCCATCAAGTCGAAAGGGTACGATGTGGAGTACAAGGCACTGGCCACTCCGGAGCTCGCTGCTCAGGCTTTGATCAATAACGATGCTCAGTTCTCCGCCATCTCATCAGGCACCGGAATGATGGCCGTGCAAGCAGGGGCAAAGATTAAGATGGTCTGTGAGCATAAAGCGAACGAGTGGGCACTGACGACCACCTCCAACATCACAGACCCGAAACAGCTCGTGGGAAAGCGGCTTGCCGTCCACAGCCTCGGAGCCATCTCGACGGGCATGGTAAATACCACTCTCAACAAGGCTGGCATAAAAATCGACCTGATGACCATTGCCGGCTCTGACGTGCGTGCCCAGGCCATGCTGGCCGGACAGATCGATGCCACGCCCCTTGAGATCAAGGACGTCCTCCTTGTGCAGGCGAAAGTCCCTGGGAAGTTCCACATCCTCGTGAACTACTCGAAGGAGATGCCCCAGCTCAATGGCACATGTTTCTTTGTCTCTGACGACTTCCTGACCAAGAATCCGCAGTGGGTGCAGGACCTGATTCAGGCCAATCTCGAGATCCGTCGAAAGGGCAAGGCCGATCCCAAGTGGCTGATCGGGGAAGGCAAGCGGCTCTTCCCAGAGCTCGATCTGGCTCTGGTGGAAGCTGGAGTGAACGCTTATCTCCAGGCAGACATCTGGAACGTGAACGGACATGTCACGCCAGAGACAGCCGCCTTCAGCCTCAAATTCTACTCGGAGGCCGGGACGATCCAGGCCAAAGACCTGAAGCCTGAGCTCTACTACAACTTCGGGCCACTGAACGCTGTCCTTAAGAAGATCGGCCAGAAATAACGAGCGGATAGATCGGTGGCAGAGACCAACAACAGGGCTGAGACTCTGGCACCCACAGTAACGGTGACCAGGGAGGACAGGAGATCACCAGCCGTCCTCCGGCCCCAGCGGTTCTGGCTGAGCAGGGTGAGGCTGATGCAGATCGTCTCAGTCGTGGTGCTGCTCAGCCTTTGGAAGTTTATCAGCACCCAGACCAGCAGCCTGACCTTGCCCGGGCCGGTTCCGGTGTTCGTCGCCCTCGTTCGCCTCCTGTTCTCGTGGGAGTTCTGGCACTCCTTGCTTATTTCCGTCCAGTCGTTGGCTCTTGGTTATGCTGTTTCGGTGGTCATCGGCTTGATCGCCGGTGTCGCGGTGGGCTTGATCTCTCGCAGAATGGGCGTGATCTTCGACGCCTACCTCATTATCGGCCTTTCAGTTCCCATTGCCGGTTTGATCCCTGTGGTCGTTATGGTCCTCGGGATAGGGCTTACCGCCCGGGTCATGGTGGTCGTTCTATTCGCCGTGTTTCAGATTGCCATTAACGTCGTCACTGGCGTTCGCGAGGCGGACCGTTCTTTGGTAGAAATGGCCCACTCTTTTGGGGCTTCATACTTGCGCGTCTTCTGGCGGATTATCCTACCCGACGCTGTGCCAAGCATCATGGCCGGCATGCGTCTGGGGCTCGGCCGGGGGATCGTGGGCATGGTCACATCCGAACTGATCCTGCTCTCCGTGGGAGTCGGCAGGATGGTCGTCAAGTTCTCCTCCTCGTTTCAGACTGCAAAGCTCCTTGCGTATCTTATCCTCATCGTCGCCTTCGGTGTGGTGATGATGGCAGGTGTGCAGTGGTTAGAGCGAAGATTGACCCGTTGGTACAAGTGATGACGAAAGCAGGTACGTATGGGTATTGAGATCGAAGGGGTATGCAAGCGGTTCGTGCGGATGGGGGAAGGAGGGGTCGCCGAGGCCTTCGTCGCCCTGAACGACTTCAACCTCAAGATTCGCGATAATGAGTTCGTGAGCTTAATCGGGCCGTCGGGCTGCGGGAAGACCACGATGGTGCGCATCATCGATGGTCTGACCGAGCCTGATTCTGGGAAGGTAGAGATTGACGGGAAGCCCGTGACTGGTCCTGGCCCGGACCGCGGGGTCGTCTTCCAGAACTTTGCCCTGATGCCCTGGGCGACGGTGCTGAGCAATGTCAGCTTCCCACTCGAGATCAGGGGAGTCCCCCGTCTCGAACGTGAGGCCACTGCTCGCCGCAGCATCGAACTCGTGGGTTTGAAAGGGTTCGAGCACGTCTACCCGCACGCTCTCTCGGGAGGCATGCAGCAGAGGGCCGGGCTGGCAAGAGCGCTTGCGGTGGAGCCCAGGATCCTCCTGATGGACGAGCCTTTCGGCGCGGTGGACGCTCAGACCCGTCACCTATTGCAGGAAGAGCTCATCGCCATTTGGGAGAACCAGCACAAGACCGTGGTGTTCGTCACCCACAGCATGGAGGAAGCAGTGCTGCTCTCTGACCGCGTTGTGATCATGGAGCCGAGACCCGGGCGGGTGGCTGAGGTTCTTGATGTCCCTATACAACGTCCACGTCACGCTGACACAGTCCGGCGCTCCCCTGCGTTCGTCGACCTCTCGAACTATGTTTGGGAGCGCCTGCGACAGATCATCATCGAATGCCGGAATCGTCCAGGGTGCGCTGAGTAGAGATTGGAGCAAGCCATGTCATTTAATAGCAGAATACTTACCCGATGGCCCACGCTCACGGCAGTGGTCATCGGCGCTGTCCTCTGGGAATGCCTGGGACGGTTAAACCTCACAGAATTCCTTCCTCCCCTCTCCACCGTGATCAGCTCCTTAGTCCCCATGATGGCCACGGGCGAGCTTCAGCAAAACCTATCTCTCAGCCTGACCGCCCTGGCAGAGGGCTTTGGGGCAGCCATCGTAGTGGGGATCCTTATCGGTGCCGCCATGGGTGTGAGTTGGAGGGTAAAGGCTATTCTCGATCCCTACGTTAATGCTTTCCTTGCAGCCCCATCCGCAGCCTTCGTACCGCTCATGGTCGTCTTCTTCGGCCTGGGCCGGGGGCCGGTGGCAGCGACGATCTTCATCTTCTCCTGCTTCGCCATCATCGTAAACACCGAGACAGGCGTCAGGCAGGTGAGCCGGTCGATCCTCGACATGGCCCACAGCTTTTGCGCGGGGCGGTGGTTGGTCTTCAAGCGCATCCTGGTGCCGGGAGCCCTGCCCATCATCATGTCAGGACTTCGCCAGGGAGCAGGGCGTTCGATCAAAGGTCTCGTTGTGGGTGAGGCTCTTATCTCATTGAGCGGCATGGGCGGAGCACTCCAAACATATGGAGGCTCCTTCCAGGTAGCGCCGGTCTATGCCCTGATCCTCGTCCTCGTAGTCGTATCACTTTTGATGACCAGTGGACTCCGGTATCTCGAGAAACGGTTCTCGTCCCAGCCGGTCGTGCGAGAGGAGCAGGCCTAATAATAAAGGATTCGAGAATTCCAGGGATCGTTGTATCACTCGACCCCTTGAATTCTGTTCGTCTTCACTTTGAAGAGAAGATTTCCGAAACTCCTGCCAAGCGGGCTCTCTCCTGAATCTTCTTCCGATCGATTGAATAAAGTCCCTTCTGTTTCATCCGTTCAAAGTAGACCGAACCGGAGAAGGTGTATTTATTGCCCAATCCCTCCTCTGTCTCCATCTGAGTGCGCACATAGCTTATTGCATCACCAATGGCGAGTGTGGTAGGCAGAATAAGAGGTCTCTCCTTTTTAACATACCGCGCTGCGTTGTGGCCGGCGAGCGTTCCGGTGACGATGGCCTCCGTATGCCCTACCAACAATCCCGCCTTCTCTCCGGCGCAGAAGAGGTTTTCGATTCCTTTTACCTTTAGGGCATCATCCCTTGGAGCCATGCCCACAAACCGGATCGAATTACCAAGACCTCCAGCGTAGGGGTCCTCATAACGAGCATTCTCGAAACCCGGGATTCGGCGTAGGGCTTCCAGCGGGAAGAAGGGAACCATGAGCTTTGCATGGCTGGTATCCAAAAGAACAAGATTCTCTTCAAATTCTGGGAGGGCATATTGTTGGCAGGCCTTTATGGAGAGTTTTTCTTTTGATCTTTCCGATGGGGGAACAGGAATGACCGCGACACCCTCTTTGTTCAATAGATCGACGATCTCCTGCGAGAGAGATTCTTTGAAGAGCTTGCACGAGCCACTCATCGCCCCCACAGTATCCCCCTTTCTTCCCACCATTTCCTTGACCCCTGCTTTGGCGACCAGGCTCACCCGGCCTCCAAATGATGGACAGCGGAGAATACACATGGCACAACCATTCCCATACTTGGTACAATTGACAGTAGGCCCTGCAGTCCCCGTGGCATCGATGAAAACGTCTCCCTCAAATCGAACCTTTTCTCCGTCTTGTTTTCCAAGAACAGCTTTGACCCGGTCTCCCTCCATCTCCACATCATCGATGCGAACGGGAAAGCTCAATCCCTATTTCTTTTTCAAGAAGAAGTTTCTTGACCCGCGGTTCCATGGTGGCCACGTTGTAGAGAGAGGCATGACGATGGCCCGGGAATTCAATGCCTCGATGTGTTGCATTTTGATCCGCAAGTTCGAAGAGCTCGCCACCGGCCATGGCAATCATCTCTTCGGTAGCCGTGAACCGGCCGTTATTCCGCATAATTCCTCCCACCAGGCCCGTTCCCAGAAGCATATCGGTTCGTTCAAGAAGAATCACCTCCGCACCCTGCTTCCGGGCAGAGAGGGAGGCTGCACACCCTGACCATCCTCCTCCTACAATAATTACCTTCATCGTAAAACCCCCTTTGTGGATTTCCTCATCTGTCTCTGAGTCGATTCGTCGGAATTTTTCGAGATATTAAAAATACAGGCGCGAGCCCAAACAAACGTTAATACGAAATCCCAAACCTTGTCAACCAATGACCATTTCTCTATTGAAATAATTTTAAGCCCAGAAGAAGCCAGAGATGGATGTGAACTCCTCTTAAAGATTCCACTTTAAAAAGAATCCAACTTGTTGCTGCTCTTAGGCCGGAACGTGCCCCGCGGGGTCCCTGCCTGCCGGCAGGCAGGAAGGGGCACAATATATAGTGAGAATACCTTGCCGGGAAGCCCCGCCCTTTGGTCGGGGAGCTTCGCTTACCCGTTATTAGGTACTTTTTCCATCCCCAATTAAGGTGTTTAAAAACAAGGTCCCAACTGCATGTTTTTATTATATTTGATTAAATTTATGTATATTTTTTATATTAATTTAATTATTTCAAGATTTTAGCTACATTAATTTCCACTTTTAAATAAAGATTTGTATATTTAAAATATTCAAATAGGCCTAAAAAAATCCTATCAACCCTCCAAAAAATTTATAAAATATCAATTATTTCAAATACTTAAATTCTGATTATTTTTTTGGCATACCAAATGCATTCTTTTAGATTGAAAACAAAAGAAAGGAGGAACTAAAAATGGAAAAGAAGATGAAAGGATTAAAGGTAGGGTTGATGGTGGGTTTGATCACTCTGATGGCTTCCCCGGCATTTGCAAGATCGATCAGTCTTAAGGAAGCTGGCACAGCTCTCTGGATCTTCATTATCATAGGGGCAATTATCGTGCTTCTTCAGTTGATCCCAGCAGCCATTCTCTTCTTCGGCTTCATTGGAACTGCCACCACGATGGCATTCAGGAAAGAGAAGAAGGTTGAAGAGGAAGTGATGATTCCAGGTGCTGAGCCCGTAGTAGTTAAGGAATGAGATAACATTGCGAGGAGGGATCAAAATGAAGAACCTTAGTTCAACAACATACTTCGGTCTGTTCATCCTAACCTGTATCCTTGCAGCCATGGTCTCCATTGCAGTCATGCAAGTTGTCAGGACAGTAGAGGATATTGGCCCCATGATTTACATTGTTGGAGGAGCGGTCGCCCTCGTTGGAATCCTGATTCCTTTAATGATGATGATCATGCTTAAACATTTACAGAGAGAAAAGGAATAGAGGAATGGGATCTCAAAAGATTTTTATCATTCTAAGTCTGGTTTTGATCATGTCAATCGCTCTCTTCTCTTTGGGAATTGCCTATGCAGGAGGAGTGAGGGGGATGGGACTTTTAGGAGTCTTATTTTTCCTTACCTTTGGAATCATCGTTGTGTTGGCGCAATTGGTTCCGGCAGGGATCCTTCTCTCATCTTTCATGGGAGTGTCTTTCTCTTCTTTCCGGAAGGCTGAGATGCCCATCCGGGTGATCGATTAAGGAGGAAGGAGGGGGTACCATGAAATCGAAGACGATCTTTATTGCCTATCGGGATGATCTCTGGGCCAGATCGCTTTCAACCTACTTTCACAGCCTTGGCTATCGAGTGGAGATAGCGAGGTTGGTGAGCGATATCATTCGAAGGATTCGAAATGGGAAGATCCATGTTGTCCTACTGGATGATGAGATTGAAGGTGTGAAGGCTTGTGATTTAGTACCCATCTTTAAGAAGATTGATCCAAGAATTCAGGTGATTGTCATCTCTTCAGAAGAGTCGATTGGACTGGTAAAGCGTCTAAGAGGCGCAGGGATCTTCTACCAGGCGATGAAACCAGTTGATTTAGAGGAGATTAGGTCAGCCGTGGAATGTGCCTTTGAGAAGATCGGAAGGGAGAATCTGAAAGAAGGGTTCTTCTCTTTCCTCATCCCAAAGATGGTTTCAGCATAAAGTTTCCCTGCTTGGTTGAAGACATTTTGTGGGATTTATTGTCGGGGCTGAAGCCCCGACAACACCCTACCGATTAGATCCTATCAAGGAATTTTAAACACCTTTAAACAAATCCAACCGGATCGGTATATTTCTAAAACTGAAACCACCACAAGGCCATTAAAAAAACCAGAAAAATGAGAAGGGGGATGATATTGGAAAGTTCCAATTTTGGAAGTCGCAGGGGTATATCGTCACGGAAGCCTCTTGCTGCGAGGGCAAGTGTAATATCTTCCACTTGCGAGAATGAACGGCGAAGAAGAGGAAGTCCAAGGAATTTTGCTCTGCGAAAAGGATTCTTATTCTGATCGCCCAGCCGAGCCTTATTTGCCAGATGGACCTCTTCGGCCTGATCCAGGATAAGTGAGAAAAAGCGGAGGGTGAGCGATACCATGAGTCCGATCCTTCGTTCAGGAAGAAAAGGAATAGGTTTAAGAAACCAGATGAGGGTATCCCGCAGTTCTCGAGGACGTGTGACAGCCGTAAAGAGGACTGCATAACTGAGAATGAGACTAAGACGCCAGAAAGTGAAGATCCCAAGAAAAAGCCCATCCTCACTTATGGGAAGCCATGGAAAGAAGGAAAGGGGAGGGCCTGAAGTGAAAAATATCTGAAAGAGAAAAAGGATGAAAAGGAAGATCACCCATGTTCGAAAATCACGGAGAAATTGAATCAGGGGTAATCTCGAAAGAATAAGGAGGCCTAACAGGATACCTGAATGGAGGGTGAGCCATGCGATTTTTGGCTGGAGAAGGGTTGCAGTAACTATTAAGAGCCCTGGGAACTTACATCGGGCGTCCCACCGGTGAAGAGGAGAATTCCCTGGGAAGTAGTGGAGGATTATTCGTTGAGCCATGAAATCTTTTCTTTTCCAAGAAGAGCGTAGCAAGGAGGTCGGATCCCAAAGCGGGAAAGTTCAATGAGGAGTTTGTCTGGTAATCCCGCAGTCTTGAGTTCCCCTTCATGAATGATAGCGATTCGATCGACATGGGCAATCACTTTTTCCACATCATGGGTCGTCACCACCAGGGTGTGGCCTTGGCGATGCAAGTGAACCATATGCTTTAAGACTTCCCGAATACCTGGATAATCGAGATGAGAAAAAGGCTCGTCGAAGAGAATGATTTGAGGTTTCATTGCGATTACTCCAGCGATGGAAAGACGACGTTTCTCTCCTCCTGAAAGAAGGTAGCAGGGTTTTTCTGAAAGGTTTTCAAGCCCCATGACACAGAGGGCCCGATCCACTCTCTCAGTAATTTCTTCTGGAGAAAGTCTTAGGTTCTCTGGACCAAAGGCCACGTCTTCTCTTACTGTTTCACCAACAATCTGGCTATCCGCATCCTGAAAGACCATGCCTACAAGACGTCGGATTTCCCGAGAAGCATAAGGGTCATCCAAACCGTTTAAACGAATCGATCCGGCAGTGGGCTTCAGGAGACCGCAAATCAGACGAATAAGAGTCGTTTTGCCACTCCCATTGGGACCACAAATAAGGAGAAATTCGCCATCAGCAATGGTGAGGTTAATGTCCTTTAAAGCATGGGTTCCGTCTGGGTAATGATGATGAAGGTTTCGGATTTCGATCATATTCCACCTTATTTCCCTCCCCCTCGATGGGGGAGGGTGCGGGTGGGGGTGGAAAGAGATTGCATCTGTCGTTTCAAAATAGGTCTCACTGCACGAGCTAAAATAAGGGCAACGGAGGCTTTGACCGCATCTCCAATGAGAAAAGGAACCATGCCCACGAGAAGAGCCTTGGACCAGGACATTTGCGTGACCATCTTGAGCCAGGGGACTCCTAAGGCATAAATGAGTAAGGATCCCATGGCAACGCCGAGAATCTCAAAGAAAAGGAATCCCCGAGACCGTTCGGAGATAAAACCTGTCAACCAAGCAGCCAAAAGGTAACCAAAGAGATACCCGCCGGTTGGACCGAGGAAGTGGGCGAATCCTCCTCTACCTCCGGAAAAAACAGGCATCCCAATAGCTCCCACAAAGAGGTAGAGAGCCATGCTGGCCAAACCCCAGCGACTTCCCAGAAGAAGTCCAGAGAGAAGGACAAAGAGGGTTGAGAGGACAATGGGCACGGGTCCGATTGGGATGTGGATATAGGCTCCCACAGCCGTCAGGGCAGCCATGAGAGATGCAAGCACCATCCATCTCAGTTTTTCAATAGGCATCCTATACTCCTTTCAAATTGTCTTTAAAAATACTGATCTATAAATTCCGCAATCCGCATTCCGAAATCCGCACTTGGGTAGATTGTCAACTTAAACTTTCAGAAAGGTTAACAAATAAATTGAAGTCTGTCAATATGCACAGTGGCATTGCCAACAGGTGCCTATGGATCATTATAAAAATGTTGACGAATTGGAATTTGATCCCCGATGAAAATAAAAGGTTGGAAAGGACCAGCGTTTCTGAAGGCATGAATAAGAAGTTTTATGATGAGCCAGCATTATGTGCTAATATTAAAAGTGAGGGAGTCTATGAAGATTATAGTGGATGCAGATGCTTGTCCTAAATCCGTTCTTGGTATCTGCATGAAAGTCGGGCATCAATATGGCATCCAGGTTTGGACGGTGGCCAGTTTTAATCACAGCATCGAATCGGACCACCATGTTGTCGTAGGAAGCGACCCCCAGGAAGCGGATATCAAGATCATAAATCTTACGGAGCAAGGAGATATTGTTGTAACTCAGGATTGGGGATTGGCAGCTGTGGTATTGGGGAAAGGGGCAAGATGCTTGAGTCCGGCAGGTAAGGAATTCCGTCCTGACAGGATTGAATTCTTGTTGGAGGAGCGGGAGGTCAAGAACAAAATTCGCCGAAGCGGGGGAAGAACAAAAGGACCAAAGAAGCGAACATCTGAAGAAGATCGGCGATTCGAGGCCTGTCTGGAGAGGATTCTTTTAAAATGAAGAGAAAGTGTAAAAACAGATGGATCATCGTCTTAGCTATCAGTTGATAAGAAGCCGAAAGAGGAGAAAGACGATATCCCTCCACATCAAAGAGGATGGGAAAATAGTCGTTTACGCTCCTTATCGCACACCGAAATGGGAGATAGAGAAATTTTTTAATGAGAAAGAGTCATGGATAGTTGAAAAAAGATCAGAGAAAAAGAGATCGATCAAAGAAGCAGAAAAGGCATTTATCTCGGGAGAGAAATTCTTATTTTTAGGAGAATTGGTTCCGTTAGAAATACAGGATAATAATAAAGAGCCTCCGCTCAAATTATCTTTTGGTAAATTCGTCCTTGATAAGAATCATATAGAAGAGGCAAGGAATCTTTTTATTAAGTGGTATAAGGAGGAGGCCAAGGAGAGGATCATTGGAAGAATCGATTATTACAGTAAACGACTTCAATTGTTTCCTAAAGGGGTAAAGATAACAAGTGCTAAATACCGTTGGGGTTCCTGTTCACGAGATGATCGATTATCTTTTAGCTGGAGAATGATCATGGCTTCCTTCAGCATCATCGATTACATCCTGATTCATGAGCTTGTCCATATTAAAGAAAAGAATCATTCCAAAAGATTCTGGAATTACTTGGAATCGGTCCACCCTGACTACAAGAAACATCGTCTCTGGTTGAAAGAGAATGGAAGCTCATTATGGTTTTAATATTCAGGAAATAGGAACAGAGAGGCTATCTCTATTTTTCTAATCCCATAAAAAATTAAATTTTTCCCTTCTAATCATTCCTTCATCCACCTTATACCTATTCTTCCTTACCTTTAAAGGTTTTATGGAATGATCTTCTCTCCTCTTTACATAAGTTGACTGGAGGCTTAAATATGTTAAATTGATTTAGATAAAGAAGGTTACGAAGTCCCCACACAATTTCTGATCAGAAAGAAGTTCGCCATGATGAATCTTAAGGCACTTATTCTTTTGACCGCTGGGCATCTGGTCACAGACATCAACCTGGGTGCACTCCCTGCATTGTTGCCCTTCGTCAAAGAGTTTCTAAATCTTTCTTATACGATGACTGCTTCGATTATACTGGTCTTCAATGTGACCTCGTCGGTTATCCAACCCATCTTCGGTTATTTTTCTGACCGCTGGTCCGCCAAGTGGCTTCTTCCTTCTGGATGCTTTATGGCCTCCTTCGGGATGGCTTTGTTGGGCTTTGGCTCTTCTTATGCCTGGATCTTTTTCTTTGCTGCCCTCAGCGGCCTTGGACAGGGTAGCTATCACCCTGAGGCGTTCAAAACAGTCAACTTCTTGAGTGGAGAAAAGAAGGCCACAGGAATCTCCCTTTTTCTTGTTGGGGGGAGCTTGGGAGTAGCTTTGGGACCTATCATGGCGACCCTCTTTTTTAAATACCTGGGATTAAAGGGGTCACTTTTATTCCTTCCCTCGGGAATAGCCATGGCAATTGTCTTTCTGGCCATTCCTTCTTGGAAAGTCAAAACCGAACATCTCATAGACAAAGCAAAAGGATTAAGAACCTCTGGTTTTTCAAGGCAAGGGCTTTTCCCTATGGCGTTGCTCTTATTGGTTGTGATGCTCAGGTCAGCAACGCAACTGAGCATTCAAACCTTCGTGCCCTTCTATTTCATCACTATTTTGCAACGAGACCCACTCATCGTCGGAAAGTATCTCTCAACGTTCCTGCTGAGTGGGACGATCGGACACATGACAGGAGGTCCATGTGCTGATCGGTATGGTTATAAGAGGACGGTACTCTTTGGCCTGGGCTTAACTTCGATATTTCTGCATCTTTTCTTTTATTCAAACGGGACGGAGTCTCTCATCTTTTTCGCTCTCGCAGGATTCGTCCTCAGCTCTTCGAGTGCAATCACCATGGCGATGGGCCAAAGCTATATGCCACGAAATTTGGGAATGGCTTCTGGTCTGATTCTGGGGCTCTCTATGGGTATGGGCGGGATCGGAACAACGATTTTAGGTTGGGTAACCGATCAGTGGGGCTTGCAATTTACTCTCCATATTATCTTTATCTTGCCTCTTTTGAGTTTGCTGACCTTCTTATTTGTTCCCTATCCGCCTCGACATTAAAGTCTTTGATCTCCCAAACCCTCTTGATTCAAGAATGGTTACTTTAGAAGGAAACGGTATGTTTTGGAGAAAGATGGCATCATTCAAAAAATAATTCTACCTGTGGTTCCCATCTCCATGCTATATTTAAAAATAAGTTTTTTCATTTTACAGAGAGATGTATCTCGGTATTGATTTCCTCGTCACTTCTCAACTTCAACCCTATGTCGTGGAAGTTAATGTTGGCCTTCCAGGAGGAGCCCAGGAGTATCATCTCACCCATATGGTCTATTGCGGCAAACCTTCAAATATTTTCAAAGAGATTGAGGAAACATCACAAAGAGTCTACGGAAAAACCTTCAAGGATTATCTTCACTCCCTTCTTTTTATTGAAAGCCTTAAGCCATTCAAAATATGGATGGATGGAAAAGGTTCCTTCCCAAGCACTTTTCACCCGGGGTTGAGACTCGAAGATAAGTGGAATCAATATCTCCTCATTAGCTCCATTGCACCGATGCCTGAGGCGATGATCTTTGATCCTATCCACTTAGGTCAAGCTGAGCAGTTTCTTGAGAGGAAAGGGAAGATCGTCTTGAAACGCCGGGTAGGAAGAGGCGGAAGGGGTTTACAAGTGATCACTGAACCGGAGACACTCTCAAGGCTTGATCTCGGTTCAAGCCCTTACCTTCTCCAAGAATATATCGAAAGCAAGATCGATGGGTATCACTTCTCGATTCGTTCTATTGCTTTTGGTGGAGAGTTCATGTGCATGTATGCAAATCTCTCCACCCGATCTTTTTCTAACCACGGAACCTTAGCCTTTATCTCCCCCGACCACCCCTTTGGACTGAGCGAAAAAGATTTTAAGACCGAATCTTTCAATCAGAGATCCTGGGAAGCAGAGATATGGTTTGGTGGAAATGAACCCCCATACTTAAGACATAATCTATATGAAGATGAGGTAGCCAAAACAGCTCTTCATGTACCTAAAGATGTTTTTGGTATGATCAAGCAGCTTTCTGTAAAGATAGAGAGGTTTTATGAAAGCTTAGATCTCTCCAGTCTTCCAAAAGCCTGTTTTGAAAAATAAAAGAACCTATGCCTAATTATTCTCTCATCGATCAACCCTCCACATTGATGTATATTTTCTACCCCCGAGAGGATTCCACTCTATGCCCGGAGAATGCTTTTGATCTACTGGCACCTGTGGACGATTCTGTTTCGATTCATTGTCGGTTTTATATCGGAAACCCAAAATGGCCGTGGATCTTATTTTTCCATGGGAACGGTGAGGTGGTGAGCGATTATGATGAAATTGCTCCACTTTATCATCAGAGAAGACTTAATTTGGTCGTTGCTGATTACAGGGGTTACGGGAATAGTAATGGGGTCCCAACCTTAACAGATCTTGTTCAAGATGCCCATGCCATATTGAGAGAAATTAAGAAGGAGCTGTCGAAAAGAGGATTAAGAAGTGATTTATGGATCATGGGGAGGTCTCTTGGCAGTATCTCTGCTTTTGAATTGGCATACCGATATCAAGACGCGATAAGAGGCCTCATTATAGAAAGTGGGTTCCCGAGTGTTGTCAGGATTATGATGTATTTAGGGGTACCCATTCACGACGTGAATTTAGAAAAAATAGACCAAGAATGCCTGGAGATGATCCATAAGATATTCATACCGACGCTCATCATTCATGGTCAAAGGGATACTCTTGTTCCACTGAGAGAGGCCAAGGATATATTTAACCATCTTGGAACAGATAAAAAAGAGCTCCTCATCATCCCTTCAGCTAACCATAATGATATCATGCTCGTTGGATTTCAGAAGTACTTCAATGCCATTCAACAATTTATTGAGATGACAGAAGGAAGAGAATCAGGTTAGGTGAGGCCTACGCTCCGTCGAAGGTATGGTGCTCCATCTTTCGATACCAAGAGGAAGGATCAAGGAAATACTCTTCCGTATCCTTAAGAGAGAGGTAGTGCTCATTTTCCATCCTTGCCAGAAGATCAAAGAACTCCTTCTCTTTAGGATTCGAAACGCTATCCCGCAACTCAGAATAAAACTTTGCTCCTTTGGCCTCAAAATCGAGAGCGGTCCGGACAGCCTCCAGGTCGTCCGAATCTCCTTTGGTTGACTGATCAACCTTCTTGATGAATTCCACTAAGATGTCCTTCACGATGGTATCTTTCACTTTAAGTGGGACTGTTTCAGGCCATTTCTCCTGCTTTGACCACTTTTGATGTAATTGCTTCAGTCTTTCATAATGCTCTAATTCATCATCTCCGATCTGCTGGAACATTTTCTTCCCGAGGGGATTTTTCGTTCGATTCGCATTTTTAAGATAGAATTCCCGCTCTCTCATCTCATTATTGAGAGCCACCTCCAATGCGTTCAAACGATCTTTTTCGTTCATTATCCTTCCTCCTTATTCTCAATCTATTTTATCTTATCCCAGTTTTTACTTATCTATCAAGAAGTATGTCTTCCGAGAACTTTACTGATTTTTGGACTACTCTTTTACTCTTCGGAGTTCCATCACTACGGGATTGAATGCATCAGGGCAGGCAATGGTCGTTTTATCTTTATCCTCCTCCCAGGGAAATTCTCCCCCATGCCGGAGTACTCGCCATGATGGAAAGATTGCGTTAAATGCTGAAGGGCATATGGCACGGGGATCACCGGATAGTCCAAGCATAAAATCTTTGCTGAGATCAAATTCCTGTCCTACGTGATGTCCGGCAGCACACGTTCCTTTGACTGAAATAATCTTCAAAATAACTTTTTCTGGATTTGCCATGAATGAAACCTCCTTTCAATCCATACCTGCTTCTTTCAGATTGGCGACGACAACAAGGATATAGTTCTCGGGATGGAGATAGGTTCTTGCTACCCGGAGCACTTCTTCCCTGGTGACAGACCTAATGAAGGATGGATATTTCTCAGGATAGTCCAGGCCGATACCAAAATATTCGATCTGTGAAAGAAAATTGGCCAGCTTTCCCTGGGTATCGAGCCGCATCGGGAAACTTCCAATGAGATATTTCTTCGCTCCTTCCAGTTCTTTCTCTGAAACAGGTTCTTTTCGAATACGCTCCATCTGTTGAAGGGCGAGAGAGATTGCCTCACGAGCAGATGCATTTTTGGTCTGGAGAACGATCTGGAAAGCACCGGGGTACTTGCCCGGATCAAAGAAGCTTGCTACAGAATAGGCAAGTCCTCTCTTGTTCCTAATCTCCTCCACCAATCTGGAGGCAAAGCCTCCACCTCCCAGAATGTAGTTCATGACAGTGAGGGCATAGAAGTCCGGATTCTCCCTATTGACCCCGGCGTGGCCAAGGATGATATTGGCCTGCGTGATCGCCCGGTCGATCTTGACGGTCTTCTGCTCTTTTGCAAAGGTGGTGATGAAAGGTACTTTGGGGATTTGACCCATCGGCCATTTTGTAAGGTGGGGGAGAAGTTTTTTCTCTACTTCGTTAGGAGTAATATCCCCCACAACCGTTAGGATAGCATTATTGGGATGGTAATAGGTCCGGTAAAATCGAACAAGCGCCTCCCGTGCGAGCTGGGGAAGCGATTCCTTCGTCCCTTCAACCGGATGGCCATATGGACTTGTGAGGAAGAGGGTTTTCTGGAACTCCTTTTCGGCAACCTCCTCGGGCTGATCTTCTGCAGATTGAATGGCAGCCAGGACCTTCTCCACCTCCCTCCGGATCTCTTCCTCAGGAAAGGTGGGTTGGGTGAGCACTCCCATGAAAAGGTTGAATCCTTTGTCCAGATCCTTCTTTAAAACCCGGAAACTAAGGATAGCGTAATCTCTGCCGGATGAAGAATTGAGAGAGGCACCCATGAAATCCAGTTCCTCATTCATCGCATTGACAGTGCGTTCGGATGTTCCTAAAAGGAGCCCTTGGGCTGTTAGGTATGCTAATCCTTCTTCTCCAGGAGGATCTTTTCGGGACCCTGAATCAATGAGAAGCTGGAATGTGACAAAGGGAAGAGAATGTTCCTCGCAGACGAGGAGGACAAGTTGATTGGGCAAGACCGTCCTCTGAATCGGAGGCATGGCCTGAAGGTCGCCATCTGGCAGGCCTACGCATACAATCAAAAATACGAGGACGATAAGATGTCTTAATTTTAGATTGCGCCTGCCTACCGGACAGGCAGGAATTGCAGATTGCAGATTGAAAGGTCTAAAATTTGAAAACATAATTAGTTCCTTTCTTCAATCTTAAATCTAAAATCTGGAATATGAAATTTCCTTATCTGACCATCTTTTCTTTTATGGAAGGCTCAGCAGGTATAGGCTTTTCCTCCTTCGGTGGAAGGGGGATGAGGATCCCAACCGTCCGGTTGTCCGGAATGAGGTATCGTTTTGCTATTCGTTGGATATCTTCTGCTGAGACTTTTTGAATAGAAGGAATATAATCATCAATAGCACTCCAATTGATAGTGATCTCGTGTTGGGCCAGGAGCATGGCCTGATTGAAAAGAGAATCCTGTCCATAAACAAAAGCAGCCTCTAATTGATTCTTTGCCTTTTCCAATTCCTGCTCTCCCACCCGTTCTCTCTGAAGTCGTTCCACTTCTTGATCTAAGGCCTTCTCCACCTCAGCCACTTCTTTGCCCGGGAGAAGATCTGCTGAGAGATAGAAAAGGCTAGGGTCCCGGGGGAGAAGGGAATGGTCGGCATCGGCACTAAGCACAAGCCGCTTCTCTCGGACGAGGCTCTGGTAGAGTCTGGAACTTTTTCCACCGGAAAGGATCACTGCGATCACCTCCAAAACATAGCTATCCGGCTCGCGGAGGTTTGGAACGTGGTACCCCATCACAATGTTGGGAAGCTGTGCCTCCTTTTTCAAAAAGATTCTTCGCTCCCCAGCCTGAGGCGGATCTTTCTCTTTTTCCTGGTTAGGAATTCTCCCTTTTGGGTATAAACCAAAGGCCTTTTCGATCTTGGGAAGGAGTTCCTCTCTCTTAAAATCTCCCACAACGACAATAAAGGCATTGATAGGATTGTAGTAGGTGCGATAATACGACTTCAGGTCTTCAAGGGTAAAACGGGTGATATCCTCCATCCAGCCAATGATGGGCCAGTGATAAGGTTGAATCTGAAATGCAGTGGCTTCCAACTGTTCCTGAAGAATGGCTTGCGGATTATCCTCTGTGCGGAGCCTTCGCTCCTCCATGACCACCATTCGCTCCGTCCTGAAGTCCTCTTCCCGAAGCATGAGATTCTGCATCCTATCTGATTCTAAATCGAGTGCTATCTGGATTCGATCCGCACTGAGATTCTCAAAATAGGCGGTATAGTCACGAGAAGTGAAGGCGTTGTCATTTCCCCCATTCTCCTGGATGATCCGGGAGAAGTCCTCAGGACCAACCTTCTCTGTTCCTTTAAACATCATATGCTCGAGCATGTGGGAGAGACCTGTCTTTCCCCATTCCTCATTCCGAGACCCCACGCGATACCAGATCTGAAAAGTGACCAAAGGGGCTTTATGATTTTCAAGGAAGATCACCTTTAGGCCATTGGACAAGACCGTTTCGAAAACCTGTTCTTTTAGCCCTGCCTCTGAAAAGGGTATGAAAAGGAAACAGACAAAGAGAAAAAACAGAATTCCACTTGCCAATAACTTTATTGTTCGGTTTAATTTCCATCCCATTCCTGTCCCTTTCCACTTCATTTGTCTTTAAATTTCCCCCTGTTTTTGAAATACCAAAAAAATATTCTACCAGACAAGCAATATCATAAAAACCAGAATGGCAATATATTCCATTCTCTTTATATCATTTTTTAATACTGGATGCTATTTCCACCTTCTCGTACCTCTGTTTTGACCGGTGAGTGCCCCGCAAGCCCCGCCTTATAGGCGGGGTCCCTGCCTACCGGCAGGCAGGAAGGGGCACAATATAAATGTGCTCTCCTTGGCTCACATTCTGTTCGCCACTGCGTGCCCGGGAAGCCCCGCCCTGTGGGCGGGGAGCTTCACTCTCCATGTTTATCGCGGGGATAAAAAAAGGCGCCCAATCAGTGCGGTTCTTACCATTCGTTCGATTGGGCGCTGGGTAAATTACTTCGGTGTTATAGCGGCGAACAGATTATTTTGTCCCCTCTGTAGGGAAAGAAGGATATTATCCTGAACCTTGGCCTTTTCAATCTTTTGAAAAAAATCTTCCGCATCTTTGACAGGTGTTCGGTTGACCTCTCGGATAACATCCCCTGTCTGGATTCCTGCATCCGCTGCTGGAGTTCCTGGTTCAACGCGAGTCACCACCACGCCTGTGTCTTTCTTCAGACCGAGACCCTTCGCGATTTCAGGGGTGAGATTCTGCACGGTAATCCCAAGGGATTTTTGAAAGGGGGCTTTCGTCATTTCTACTTTCTCTTGCATCTCACCTACCTTCACCTGTCGGTCAAGAACTTTCCCATTCCTCCATAGCTTCATGGATACGGATTTTCCTACGGGAGTCGATGCAACCAGACGGGGTAGGTCTTTGGAGTCGGCAACTTCTTTACCATCAAACTCCACGATGACATCTCCCTGCTCGATTCCTGCCTTCTCTGCCGGGCTACCTGAGACCACCTGGGCAACCAGAGCCCCTTTCTTCTCTTTCAGATCAAACGACTTTGCAAGCGCTGGGGTAATCTCTTGAATGCTAACCCCAAGCCATCCCCTGGTGACATGCCCCTTCTCCTGGAGTTGGGGAGCAATCTCTTTCGCCATGTTGATTGGGATTGCAAATCCAATTCCCTGGCCGCTTGCAATGATAGCCGTGTTAATTCCTATGACCTCTCCTTTCATGTTGATCAGAGGGCCACCACTGTTCCCCGGGTTGATCGAGGCATCTGTCTGAATGAAATTATCATAGGGTCCAGAACCAATGACCCTTCCTTTGGCGCTGACAATGCCAGCAGTCACGGTCTGTTCCAATCCGAATGGACTCCCAATGGCCACGACCCAACTACCTACCTCCAGGTCATCGGAATTGCCCAGTTCAAGAGGATGGAGATCTGAAGATCCTTCAACCTTCACAAGAGCCAGATCGGTTTTGGGATCCCGACCTACGACTTTGCCATCATACTCTTTGCCATTCGCCAGTTTCACTTTAATCTGGTCCGCATCTTCGACCACGTGGTTATTGGTTAAGATATACCCTTCTCGGCTCATGACAAACCCAGACCCGACCCCCCGCTGTTCAAAGCCCCTGGGCGGATTTTCTTCGGAAAAGGGTCCGAAGAAGTCTCCAAAGGGATTATTCTCACCCAACGGGTTTCCAAAGAAATGGCGAGATCCAAATTCAACGTTCTTTACTTTCTTGACCACTTGGATGTTCACGACTCCAGAACGAACCTTCTCCGCAAGTCCACTGAAGTTTGCTGGAACCATCGGTATATCCGAATCCTTTGCGACGGTTGGGTTCGGTGTAGTGGAGTCCTTGAGCGCCGTTGAAATCCCATACCCAAATCCTACCAAGGCACCTATCATTAAAAGGGCGATAATGATTTTTTTAAGATGGTTTTTCTTTTCCATGGTTTAACCTCCTTTTTTTGTTTTTGACCGAATCCGGCCTTTCTTCGATATTCAATTTTAAGAATTGAACTTAACGGGAAGATGATCAGAAGATTACAAGTTGGTCATGTTGAGAAGAAGCCTTAACGTTGCATTAAATCGGCAGGTGAGTATGCTTCCAAAACTTTATAATTGCGGTCTTTTTATAAGTTTTATAGATCACAGACGATTTCACATAAGGTGACCTTTACAATATACTTAGAAACTGAGCAATGAAACGGTCAAAGGAGCCGCTATAAAGTTTTTCCAGCACACCCACCTGCCTTTGGTAATGTTTCTTATGCAATTGTCAGGGAAGGTTTTGTTTCTATTTATGCAGGCAGAGAGAAGGGGATTGAAGGGTTGAGGGTTGGAAGAGTAATGGTAAAAGTGCTCCCCTGGTTGAGGTGACTCGTAACCTCGATGTCCCCACCATGGGCTCGGGCAATGGCTCTCGCCAGACTGAGTCCCAAACCGATGCCAGGCTTCGATCGACTCTGATCACATCGGTAGAATCGCTCAAATATTCGAGGAAGATCACTTGGAGATATGCCAATGCCAGTATCTTTGAAAGTGATGACGACGTCTCTTGCATCATTCTCTGAAAGCGAAACATTCACCGTTCCCCCTGAGGGGGTATATTTGATCGCATTGTCAAGAAGATTGGAGAGCATTCGTTGGATCATCCGATTATCTCCAACGAGACGGCTTTTGTTGGGCACATCGTAGCTCAGGGTTACCCCTTTATCTTCAGCGGTGGGCTCAAAGAGTTCGCATGCCTCCCGGACAAGACCTGCAAGATCGATCTCCTCGCGCGAGAGTTTATCCACGCCTGACTCCGTTTTTGAAATCATCAGCATCGTGTTGATCATATCCAGAAGACGATCGCATTCCTCTATGGTGCTGGCCGCCATGCTTTCATACTCACCTATTGATTTTTCGTTGGTGAGAGTCACCTCTGCGATCCCCCGGATTCGGGTAATCGGGCTCTTCAGATCATGGGCGATATTATCGCTCATCTCTCTGATCTCGGTCACCAGGGTTTGAATGCGGTCGAGCATCTGATTGAAGGTCATTGCGAGTTGGTCGATCTCATCGCCCCTGGTTTTCACAGGAACTCGTTTTTCCAGGGTCCCTCCGGAGATACTTTGAGCCGTTCGGGTGATCGCTTCCACACCAGAAACTGCACGCCGGGCCATAAACCAACCGACTCCTGCGGCCAGACCGATCAGCAAGGCCATGGTGGTCACGAAGATTCTCTTAAAGGCTTCGATGATTCGGGAATGGTTCTCCATGGACTGGCCCACCTGCAAAATGATGCCAGGACCGATTAAAGCGTAAAGAATACGTACCTTATCCCGGCGATTCCGTAAGATGACCGTGTCAAAAACGGGGCTGCTCCCTTGAAGCAACTGTTCGATGGCCGTTTTGCGAATACCGATATCTTCCCAATAGGACATGTTGGATGAGGAAAAGGCAAGTCCGCTCGGGTAGAGGAGACGGAAAAAAACTTTTTTCACTCCGGCTGCTTGAGCTTCAAGAAAAGCAAAACTCTCAACCGCTTCAAGCCCTCTTGCTTTTAAAACCGTTGAAAACTGTCCCACCTGGTTTAAGAGTTCCTGATCCGTTCTCTCGCGGATAACCGAAGTGATAAGCATGTAGAATAAGAGGAAAGCAATGCAGGACGAGACCGTAAATATCCCGGCATACCAGAGAGTCAGCCGAAAGGCGAGGGTCTTCCAAAAACTATGAGGTTTCTTTAAGGACATATCCCACTCCTCGAACGGTATGGATCAGCTTTTTATCAAACCCCCTATCAATTTTGTCTCGCAGCCTACAGATTCTCGCCTCTACTACGTTGGTCTGGGGATCAAAATTGTAGTCCCACACATGTTCCATAATCATCGTTTTGGAGACAATCCTTCCCTTATTCCGCATCAGGTATTCAAGCAGCGAAAACTCTAAGGGTTGTAGTTCAATCTTCTTTCCCCCTCTGATCACCTCCCGGGTGAGGAGGTTGATGGACAATTCTCCCACGTTCAATTGAGTTGGCTCTGAAATGCCACCTGCTCTCCGGATGAGGGCCTGTACACGGGCTAAAAGTTCGGAAAAGGCAAAGGGTTTGGTGAGATAATCATCTCCTCCTGTCTGGAGTCCTTTGACCCGATCGTCAATCGAATCTTTCGCACTCAGGATAATGACGGGGGTATTCACTTTTTCTTTACGCATTCTTTCAATAAGAACGAGACCATTCAGTTTGGGCAACATAATGTCGATAATGGCTGTATCATAAGGTTGGGTTAAAACCAGATGGAGGCCCTCTTCTCCATCTGTGGCATGATCAACTGCATAACCTGTAGCTCTTAACCCTTTTACAATAAAAGAAGCAATTTTTAGGTCATCTTCAACCAGTAAGATTCGCATAGAAGATACCTTTTGGGTTGTTGCAATATCAAGAAGGACGTTTCCTCACCTTTATGTTTTTTTAATTTTCTTAACGTTTTTGAAATGCCAGAAAATGATTCCACTTGCAATCAATATGACTAAAACCACAATTGCCATATGCTCCATTCTCGTTATATCTTTTTTCAAGACCTGGATACTATTGCCACCCAAATAACCCACCCCACCCCATAAACCAATTGTAAATAATGCAGAAATAGCATCGGCCATAAGAAATTTTATCGTAGACATTCTCATCACACCAGCGACAAGGAATATCTGTGCTCTGAATCCTACAATATGCCTTCCAAAGAACACAACATGGGTACCCCATTTCTCAAATTTTTCTTCCAATTTCGCAAGGTGATCCGGAGATAAAATTCTTTGGAACCTTCTGTGTTCAACTAACCTCCTGCCATATTTTTTACCGGCCGAATAGAGGAAAAAATCGGTTAATAAGAGACCGGAATAAATGACCAAAAATGCAGGATAACGGTTTAATGGTTTCGTTAGCGAGAAGAAATCCACTAAGAAGAAGGGTTGCATCCTCTGGGAAGGGGAATCCAATACCTCCAAGGATGAGCAGAGCGAAAATCCCTATGTATGGGAAATTCTCTATTAATGTATTCATCTCAAACATGACACACTTACTCGCCTTTCCTCCTCCTTTAATTAGAGAAGGAGAGGAAGTCAGGTTTTTTAATTCTCCGGAGGGAGAGTGAAAGGCGATTCTTCTGAAATGATACCCTTTCTTATATATATGGGGCGAGCTATTCTCCTCAATGATGGCAGTCTACTCGCAAACATGATCGAACCTAAAATGCACGAGATCCCACCTATCATGATCGTTTCCGGTGCCCCTATGGTATGGGCTAAACTGCCGCCTAATAAACTACCAAAGGGTACCATACCCATAAATGCCATTGTAAAAAAGCTCATGACCCGACCACGTTTATCTTCGTCGACAATGGTCTGAAGAACTGTGTTGCTCGATGTCATTTGTACCATCATTCCGAAACCGGTCAGAATCATCAATAGCAGAGAAAGCCAAAAGACACGAGATAAAGAAAAAATGATGAGCCCGATCCCGAAAAGACTCGAAGTGATGACAATGATTTTTCCCAGTCCTAAAACGCTTTTTCGTGAAGCAAGAAAAATAGCACCCGCCAAGGCCCCGCAACCTGAAGCTGCCATAAGAAAGCCAAGCGTATGAGCACCACCGTGAAGAATATCTCTGGCAAAAACAGGCATGAGCACCATATAAGGCATACCCATTAAACTGATCAAGCCAAGAAGCAGTAATATGGATCGGATGGGTGGAAAACCGAAGGCATAAGCAAATCCCTCTTTCAGACCCTGCCACACCGGGGCTCTTTCTTTTTCTTTTTTCTTAGAGGTCATTTTCATCGCCAATAAGGATATAATAACAGCAAAAAAACTTAATCCATTGAGAAGAAAACAGATCCCTTCACCAACGGTAGCAATAAGAATGCCGGCTATGGAGGGACCAACCAAACGTGCGCCATTTGCCATAGAAGAGTTTAAGGCAATGGCATTTCCCATATCCTCTTTTTTTTCGATCATGTCTACTACAAACGACTGACGGGCTGGTATGTCCAAGGTATTAATAAGACCAAGGCATACGCTTAAGAAGATGATATGCCAGATAGCGATCGTGTCTGTGAGAACAAGAAGAGCTAAAATAAGAGCTTGTATCATAGATAGGATTTGAGTGACAACCAGAATGCGATGGCGGTTCCATCTATCAACCAACACCCCAGCGAAAGAAGCTAAAAGAAAAGTGGGAATTCTGCCGCTAAAGCCCACCACACCCAATAGGAAAGCTGAATGAGTCAAACGATAGACGAGCCAATTCAGAGCAATTTGTTGCATCCAGGTACCGATCAGAGAGATGCTCTGGCCTCCGAAAAAAAGGCGGTAGTTTCGATGGTGCAATGCGCGAAAGGTCAATTTCAGGCCTTCCAGATCAGCAAAACGAGATTTATCAGATTCCATTCCTTTTTTTCACCTTTTCTAAAAACAAATGGATCGATCCTTAATACTATAACCGAAAAGTCCGTGCATTCATAATTGGAGACAAAGACCATAAATTCCCCTGGAAAATGGAGAAGGGGAGAACGTTTATAAGGTTGACTGTTTAGGAATTTCTTATAAAATGGTATTAAATAAGACAGAAGGGGGTGCCCTTGGAAGATCGGATATTAATTGTCGATGATGAAGAGGTGATCTGTAGTATCTTGGCTCGAAGGCTGACCAGAGAAGGGTATGCCTGTGTTACAGCCAACGATGGGAGAGAGGCCCTCCGATATTTTTATAAACATCCTTTTTCCCTCATCATTTCTGATATCAAAATGCCCGAAATGGATGGCATCGAGTTATTAAAAAGAGTCAAAGCAGCAAATCCAAACATGATGGTGATCATGGTTACCGCCTTTCCAGATATCGATTTGGCAGTGGAGGCCATGCGACTCGGAGCTTATGACTTCATCATCAAACCGGCTGACTTGGATTTGGTGATCCTCAGTGTCAAAAAGGCCTTGGAGAAGAAGAGGCTGGAAGAGGAGATTTCGGCCTACCGTAGCCATCTTGAGAGATTAGTGGAGGAGAGGACTGCAAAACTTCAACAGGCTTACCGTATCTTGAAGAAGGCCCATTTAGATTCGGTTAAGGTTCTTGCAGAGGCGATCGATGCAAAAGACCCTTACACTCGAGGGCACTCCGATCGAGTGACAAAGATGAGTTTGAAGGTTGCCTTTCAATTTGGTTTTACTGAAGATCGGCTGGAGAGCCTGGAATATGGAGCACTCCTCCATGACATCGGTAAGATCGGCATCAAGGATGAAGTGCTCCAGAAGCCGGGCGCCCTAAACTCCGAAGAATACCGATACATTCAGGAACATCCATTGATCGGTGAAAAGATTGTGGAGGGGCTCGATTTTTTTAAGGATAAGATTCCCATCATTCGTCATCACCATGAGCATTTCGATGGGAGTGGATATCCAGATGGATTGGTGGGTGAGGCTATTCCCCTTGAGGCAAGGATCATCGCTGTTCCAGATGCGTTCGATGCGATGACCAGTGCGAGGCCTCATCGAGGGATGATGCCCCTTCAGGATGTCCTGATGGAATTGGAAAAATGTAAGGGAACACAATTCGACCCCGGGGTCTTGGAAATTTTTATGCATGAAAAAATCTATAAGCTATAGTACTTTGCTGAAATAATGGAATAGTGGAATGATGGAATGATGAAAAAGAGACTTTGTTTTTGAAAAAACCATTATTCCATTTTTCCAATATTCCAACATTCCGTAGGATGAAGGTCGTGCTATCAATAGGTTCTATAAATTCCGAACAGGTCGAGTGTTAAGGTTATGCCAGCCAATCTAACCCCCCAATATTTAGAGGCAGAGGCCAATTTCAAACAGGCCAAGACCATCCCCGAGAAGATCAAGGCCCTCGAAATCATGATGGCCATCATCCCCAAACATAAAGGGACTGAAAAAATTCGGGCACAGCTCAAGAGCCGGATGGCCAAATTGAAGGAGGAACTCCAAAGAAGGCCTACGATCGGGAGAACAGAACAAGCTTATACCATTAAAAGAGAGGGGGCTGCACAAGTGGTTCTTCTTGGCCTTCCCAATTCTGGCAAATCGAGCCTTTTCTCTCAAGTGACCCATGCCTTTTCTGAGGTGGCCGAATACCCTTTTACTACCCAAAAGCCCATTCCTGGAATGATGAAGTTTGAAAATATTCAGATTCAATTGGTGGATACTCCTCCTATTCAACTGGATCATATCGAACCCGGGCTATCGAACCTCATTCGGAATGCGGATGCTCTCCTTCTCATCATTGACCTTACTGAAGACCCTGCCTTCCAGATGGAGATCCTTCAGGGGGAGTTGAAGCAGATGAAAATAGAGATCGTGGGGAAGGGGCCAATTCACTCACTTGAGGCAGGATGGGGTTCTCAAAAAACCCTCCTCCTCGGAAATAAATGCGATGTCAGCAATGCAATGGAAGGATACCGGATATTTGAGACTCGTTTCAAAGACACCTTTCTCATCTTGCCCATCTCTGCCAAAGAAGGAATGAATTGTGAAGAATTGAAAAAGGAGGTCTATCAACTTCTCGACATCATTCGGGTCTATACGAAGGCTCCTGGAGGGGAATCCGATCTTACAGAACCCGTTGTTCTTAAAAAGGGGAGTACGGTGGGAGATGTTGCCCTCTCTATCCATAAGGATTTCTTTGCTCAACTTCGATATGCAAAGATCTGGGGCTCTGGAAAATTTGGCGGACAGATGGTCAAGCGAGATCACCAGGTCAATGAGGGTGATGTAATTGAACTGCATATCTAAAAAATGGAATAATGGAATAATGGAGTATTGCGAGGTTGAAAAATAACTTTTTAAGGTTCTCCTTTTTTAAACTCAATATTCCACCATTCCAATATTCCATTGATAGATATCCTAATTTGCAATTCAAGAGGCAGGAAAGAACAGAAAGAATGGGTTCTCTGACGAGAAGATTTTTCCTCCGGTGGCTTTTGGGATTCCCTTTCCTCTTTTTATTCCCTTTCCGTGTTCGGGAGACAATAGCAGATCTTTCGGCTCCTTCAAGAAATAGAGGAGAGGCCACCATTGCCGAATTTTTTAAAGGAGAGGAACTCGTCTGCGAAATTGGGTTCTGGTTATTTAAACGAGTAGCCTTGGGGAAGTTGAGTTTTTCAGAGATGGAGGAAAAAGGTCATTATATGGCTACTCTTCAGGCAGAAACTTTAGGGGTTGTGGGATGGTTGACTCGGTATCGAATAGATACCTATCGATCTACGATGGAAGAAATCGATGAAGGAAGACGTCTCAGGTCCATATCCTTCGAAGAGGATGTAAAGATCGGCAGCAAGTTGAGGAAGAGAATCCACTAATTCGATTATCAGAAGAAAAAGTGGATTCAATTAAGGCGAAGAAAGGATGGGACCATGGAGAGGACTGAGGAAGAGATTCCTCCAGGAATGGTCTATGATGATTTCCTTACGGCCTCGTATAATTTTCGTTATGGTGTTTATGGGGAGATCGAAAGGGGAAGAACATATACGGTGCCCACCTTTCCACGAAAGGGTTCTTCCAGTTACGAAATAAGGGTGGCTGGGAAAGAGGAAGAGGAGAAGAGGAAGAAATCTGAGAAATTTAAGGATGGAAAAGAGTTTTACGTTAAACTTTTTTTGGATCCAGAGATTACTCATTCGAAAGAAGGCCTCATTGAGGGATGGTTGTCAAAAGAGTTTTACCCCATAGAAGGGACGATCAAAGATGTCATTCTTTTTGGGGATGTCAAAGGAACTTTGATTAAAAATACACGGGGATAAACTAAATGCGGAATGCAGAATTCGGAATGCGGAATCAAGTATCAAGAGAAACTACAGAAATAAGTTTTGTAATTCCGCACTCCGCACTCCGCAATCCGAATTAGGAAAGAATGGATACCCAATCAAAATATTTCAGGCTTCATCGAAAGGATATCGCTTATTTCAAATTTATCATCGAATCATATGAGGGGATGGCCGTCGTAAGAACCAAAGATCCTTACGAAGCGGTCGTGGAATTGATGGTGGCTCCGGGATGGGAAAAGGATGTGGAGGAGGTGTTGGAAGGTCTCCGGAAAGAGATACCTTTGGAACCCTTACCATCTGATTCAGAATAAGCACCAAACTTTTTGATTGCAGATTTCATATCGCAGATTGTAGATTGAAAAATCCCTGCCTGCGGTAGGCAGGTGAAATCTAAAATCTGAAATTTGAAATCAGTTGGGAAGATAAGGTGATCAAAGAGCTTTCGTATCAAAAGATACTGAGAGAGGCCCTGAGAGAGGGAGGGGAGTTTGCAGATCTTTATTTTGAGCAGACCCGTTCGATTGTTATCGTTTGTGAAGAGGATCGAATCGAGAAGGTGATTTCGGGCCTGGATTTGGGAGTGGGCCTTCGAGTCCTTTTTGGCGGGAAGACGATTTACAGTTTTACAAATGAGATCACTGAAGAAGCCCTCATCGATTTAGCTTCGAAGATAAGCCGTGTCGTAAAAGAAAACGGAGAGGAAAGGGTGATCAACTTCACCCATCCCTCTCGTGTCTCCCATTCAAACCCTCTCGTTGGAAAATCTTCTTTCCCAATTGAAAGAGACCCTAAAGATATTTCCATTGGGGAGAAGGTTTCAGTAGTGAAACGAGCAAACGATGTAGCCCGGAGACTCGATCCCCATGTTCGACAGGCCAAAGTCCTCTATCGGGATGTGAGTCAAATTCTTTCTATAGCAAATTCAGAAGGAACTTTGGCAGAAGGAGAGAGAGTAGGGACAGTCTTTTCTGTCCAGGTTGTTTCTGCAAAAGGGGATATGATCCAGACCGGATATGAGCCCGTGGGTGGGACAATGGGTTTTGAACTTTTCGATCTCTATCCTCCAGAAGGAGTGGCCGAGAAGGCGACCAAGAGATCCGTTCTCATGCTTTCAGCGAGAAAGGCTCCCATGGGGAGAATGGCTGTTGTTTTATCAAGCGAGGCCGGAGGCACAATGATCCATGAAGCCATTGGTCACGGTCTGGAAGCCGATTTGGCTCAACAGGGTCTTTCTGTTTATTCGAAGAAGATTGGAGAGATTGTGGCCTCCCCACTGATCACGGTGGTGGACGATCCCACTCTTCCTCAAAAGAGGGGTTCTTATGCATTCGATGACGAAGGCACACCCTGTCAAAGGACACTCTTGGTTGATGCGGGAATCTTGAAAGGGTATCTTTACGATCGGCTCACCGCTTTGAAGGATGGAGCTACATCCACCGGAAATGGAAGAAGAGAATCTTATCAAGACAAGCCTATTCCCAGGATGAGTAACACCCTGATCATTCCGGGGAAGACGAAGCCTGAGGAGATCATCCGTTCTGTGGAAAAGGGATTATTTGTGAAGAAAATGGGCGGAGGACAGGTCAATACTGTCAATGGAGATTTTGTCTTTGAAGTGAGTGAAGGGTATTTGATTGAAAAGGGAAGAGTGGGCGAACCCGTTCGAGGAGCCATTCTCACTGGTAATGGACCTCAGATCCTCAAAGAGATTGATATGGTAGGAGATGATCTCGGGTTCGGGATTGGGACCTGCGGGAAAGACAGTCAAGGAGTTCCGGTGGCGGATGCCCAACCGACTTTGAGAATTCCTGAATTGATCGTCGGAGGCCAACAGATCGATGGAGGATAAACTTGAGGCTACCTCTAAAAATGTCATTCCTGCGAAAGCAGGAATCCATAAGCTTTTGACATTACTGGGCTCCCGCCTGCGTGGAAATGACAAATTGGGAATTATTAGAGGTTCCCTTGAATTTTAGAAAGAATGGGTTTATACAATATTTAATTCTGAAGGGGAGTAGCTAGCGAGGTAAGGTCAACATACCGGTGCGAACCACCTGGCCTTACCATTGGTTAAAACCAATTAGCGAGACCTTTAGTGTAGACTTTGTTAGTCTGTGCTAAGACGTCTCGCTTTTTGTTTTAAGGTGGCAGCCCTGGCTTTCATCACAATTGGGTTGTGGATGTTTCTCGGCAAATAATCATTCTCTATCAAAGCAAAGGGTAAACTACTATCAGACTTAACAGCGTCTGAAAGTTCCAACCCTGACCCCGGCACCAGAAGGCTGAGAAAAATCTTGACCTAAGGATCTAATTCACAGTATCTTTAAAGAAATACTATTTTTTTAATGAGAAGCCTATGTTCTTCCTCTTTCGTTTATTGATCCATATGGTGGCCATCCTGATCATAGCCTATCTCTTGCCGAATGTAATCAGGGTGGATGGCCTTCTGGCGGCTCTGGTTGCTGCCTTTCTCCTTGGGATTGTCAATGCGGTTATCCGGCCCATCCTCGTCATTCTCACCTTTCCTCTTACCCTATTGACATTTGGACTCTTCCTGCTCGTCATCAATGGGTTGATGCTGTGGTTGGTGGCAGCTCTCGTGAGGGGGTTCTACGTCAATGGCTTCTGGGGTGCTCTCTTTGGCTCCATCTTAATCAGTATCGTGAGCTGGATACTGTCAAGGGTTTTACCCTCCTGAGTTGGGGCGTTTAGCGGGTATCTTCTCAAAAATTCACCCTTTTGTAAAAGGACTTTTTTGCCATCTCTGCTGCAATAATATAGAGCAGCACAATCATGCCAATCACCAGAAGGATAGTCATTGGCAACGGTTGAAAACCTAAAAGTTCTGCAAGGGGAGTGAATGGAAATAGAATCGTCACAACAACCATCAGCAGAGTGGCTATCAACAGATACTTCCCGGGTTTACTTCTGAAGAAAGACTTCCGAATAATTTTTATTGGCAACACCTAAAGATGGTCATTGTTTGACAGTTTCTACCAAAAGGTGTAAACTTTAGCTGGTAATCGATAAGGAGTATTTATGCAACATTTTGCTATTTGTTCAAATCCCGAATGTAATTATTCAGCTACTCTCTCTGTAGGTGGTGGTCTTCAATTTGTTTTAAATCATCCTAAGAAATCATCTGATTCTATTAAAGATATTGATTCTCTATTGCCAAAAGAGCGCTATTGTGAACTATGCGGTGCTGCATTATTGTTTTTTTGCCCTCATTGCAAAAAAGGGTTATTTACCAGCCCAGATACTAAATATTGTCGTCACTGTGCTAAAGAAATTAAACCCAGCAAATATTTTATAGAAGGAAAGGAGCGTCGTTCCGAAAAGGATCAAAGATCAGGAGTAGGCCGCAGGAAGTTTAACGATCCTGATTACAAAGGGCCTGAGCGCAGAAGTGGCCGAGATAGGAGATCCAGCGAGGAAAGGAGAAAACCTGGTTAAGCACGATGAGAATGCTTTACGTTGAGCTGGGGAAAAAGGTACATTTCCGATTTTTTAATTCATCTAACAATCATTGCAGATGAGATTGTGGTGGTTGTCCCCCAACCCCCACAGATTTAAGGTGATGGGGAGAGGTCTTCTACTCTTTGCACTATGCTTCCTAGGGCTTTTGGGTAGCTTCGGACAATTTTTCTAACTTTACTTTTGAGATCCTCTGCCCTACCATTTCTACGATACGAATTCTTTTCTCTTCAACCTCTACTACATCGCCCGTCTGAGGAATCTTTTGCAGTGTTGTCATCAAGAACCCTCCAAGGGATTCGTATTCGGGTGATTCCGGAAGTTGAATATGGTAGTCTTCTTTTAAATCTCTTAGGCTGATCGATGCGTCGATCAGCAGGGTTCCGTCTGAGAGTTGAATCACAGGACTCTCTGTATCGGATTCATCCCTGATCTCCCCAACGATCTCTTCGATCAGGTCCTCAATGGTCACCAGACCAGAAACCCCACCATATTCATCCACTGCCAAAGCCATATGGATCCTCTTCTTTTGCATCTCTCTTAGGAGGAGGCTGATTTTCATTGTCTCAGGGATGAAGAAGGGGGTCTTGATGATTTTTCTGATATCGACCTGTCCTGTTTTTGCAAGACTGGTGAGAAAGTCTCTTGTATAGAGGATTCCCCTGATATCATTCAGTTCCTTTCCGAAGACGGGATAGCGAGAGAACTGTTCCTCTACGATCAGCGAGAGAATCTCTGGGGTTGATCTATCGATCTGGATCGCCACCATCTGAGTGTCTGGGACCATCACCTCTTTTACGGACATGTCTGTGAACTCGAAAACGCTTTGGAGGATTTTTTCTTCCGTGAGCTCAAATACCCCGTGTTTTCTACCTTCTTTAATCAGCAACTTCACTTCTTCCTCAGTGATATAAGCCCTTTCAGTAAATGGCTTTGTGCCAAAGGGGCTAAGCACGACGGCTGTACTGAAAGTGAGTATTTTGACAAATATGGAGGCGATTTTTGAGAAGGCATCAATCGTTCTTGCGTTCCATAATCCAATCGTTTCTGGATGCATCAAAGCGATCGATTTTGGTATGAGTTCACCAAAGATCACAAAAAAATAGGTAATGATGACAACAACGATTCCTATTGCAATGGGCCCAGCCGCCAAAGAGATGACCTTGATAGGAACTTCTTTGAGCAAAGGTTCTATCACCCTTACCGATGCTGCTCCACCGATTGCGGATGCTAAGACGCCCACTGTGGTAATTCCAATCTGTATCGTGGCCAGAAACCGATCGGGTTCTTCTTTTAGCCTCAAGAAGATCTTGGCATTCCTCTTTCCACTTTCGGCCATCTGTTTGATGTGGCTCTTTCTTGCTGTTACGACGGCAATCTCTGTTCCGGCCAGATAACCGTTTAAGAGAATAAGAATAGCAATGAGGAAAACCTCAAAAAAAAGTCCCTCCATATTGTACCTCCTGTTCCTACGTTGCAGGATTGATAGAGGTTAAAAAAGAGAGTGGCAAACTGCTGGGCTCCATTAAACCGGACCGGTTGTGGAAGAGGGAACCCCTTAGAACTTGATCTTTTTGAGTCTTTGGATTGCCTCCCTCAGCCTTGTCTCGTCTGTAGTAATAGTCATTCGAATATAACCTTCTCCTGCTTCCCCAAAACCGTTTCCCGGGGTAGCAACGATTCCCCCCTGTTCAAGCAGGAGTGTAGCGAATTGAGTGGATGTATAACCCCTTGGAACTTGAATCCAGAGGTAGAAGGTTGCCTTTGGCCATTCCACTTCGAGGCCGATCTCTCGAAGGCCCTTCACCATTATATCCCTTCGCCTCTCATAGGTTTTAATAATTTCGGGAAGGGGTGTATCGAAGTGATTCAGCGCTTCCATCCCTGCCTCTTGGATGGCCTGGAAAACACCGGAGTCAATATTGGTCTTCACCCCTCCCAATCCAGAGACAATTTCAGAATGGCCTGCGGCAAACCCGATTCTCCAACCCGTCATATTGAAGGTTTTGGAGAGGCTATGAAATTCGATTCCTACCTCTTTGGCACCCTCTACTTCTAAAAAACTGAGCGGTTGGTACCCATCGAAAGCGATTTCTGAATAGGCCGCATCGTGACAGACAATCATCTGATAGCGATGAGCAAAGGCCACCACCTCTTCAAAAAAAGGCTTCTCAGCGATTGCAGAGGTTGGGTTATTGGGGTAGTTGATAAAAAGAATTTTCGTTCTTTCTGCTACCTTCTCAGGAATTTCCGAGAGTTTCGGCAGAAAGCCATTCTCTTTTCGAAGAGGTAAGAAGTAGGGATCCCTCCTGCGAAAAGGGTGGAGACACGATAGACAGGATAGCCTGGACTCGGGACCAATACATAATCCCCTGGGTTGACGAAGGCAAGAGGGATATGGGCGATGCCTTCTTTTGAACCGATGAGGGAGAGAACTTCTGTCCCAGGATCGAGCTTGACATTAAATCTCCTTTCATACCATTGGGCCACCGCTGTTCTAAATTCGATCATCCCTTCATAGGACGGATATCGATGATTTTGGGGATTTTCCGCCGCCATCTTTAATCGCTCAATGATCGGCTTGGGTGTTGGGAGGTCTGGATCTCCGATCCCCAGATCAATAAGATCTATCCCTTTCTGCCTCAACTCTCTTTTCTTCTTGTCAATCTCTGCAAAGAGGTATGGAGGAATCTGTTCAATCCGTTTTGCCTTCTCGATCCGCATGGGTCTCTCCCTTTTTAATATTTCGTAAGTCTTCGAATAGTTAGCTTCTCTTCTTAACCTTAATCTCAACCTTAACCTAAAGGTTTTTTTATATTAAGAGCTTTCCCCTCGAAATTCAAGACAAGAGTTGTGGCTGAGCGGGAGCAACAACACCCTCCTCATTTCACCGGAAGGGATTTTTATATTGACATCCTAACCCCTTCCTATCATAATTATAAAGCTTTTTTAGAAAGACTTTCCTATGAAAAAGAGAACATTCCTCAAGTGGGCTATCTTCCTTTCAATTGCCCTCTCCCTTCTTTTAGGATGTTCGAAGAAGGGGCTTAGGACGATTGAAGGAGATCCTGAATTGCTTTATAGAGAAGGGTTGGCTCGATATAATAAAAGAGACTATTCCGAAGCCTTAAAGAGATTTGAACTGCTCAAGTCGAGTTTTCCCGACAGCCCTCCCTATACGGTTTGGGCAGAACTGAAGGTTGGAGACTGCCATTTCTTTCAAAAGGAGTATGTGGAGGCCATTGCTGCTTATGAGGAGTTTAAGAAGATCCATCCCACCCATGAAGAGATCCCTTATGTTCTTTACCAAATCGGATTAGCCTATTTCAATCAAATATTCACCTATGATCGGGATCAGACCTTCACACAGAACGCCCTCTCCAATTTTGAATATTTAGTTGCCAATTACCCCCCCAGCCTCTTCACCGAGAAGACAAAAGAGAAAATTGGTTTCTGCAGGAAGCGATTGGCTGATCATGAATTCTATATTGGGAATTATTATTATAAAAATGGAAAATTTAAGGCTGCTTCGGTCCGTTTCCAGGGGTTGATCGAAAAGTTTCCAAAGATGCCCGAAGAGGACAAAACCTTCTTCCTCTTGGGAAAGAGTTATCTTGAACTCGATCAAGGGGAGAGAGCCACAGAGGCCTTCAATAAGATTGTCAGCGAATATCCAAAAAGCTCCCATTATAGAGAAGCCAAAGCGATTCTTGATCAAGGGTTAAATGAAAAGGCGATTCCACTTCGTAAGAGTAAGACAAAAGAGTCCAAGAAGTTGGAAGAGAAGGCAGAAGCAGAGTCAGACAGGGTCTATTTAGTTAAATTCGACGAGGAAAGGAGACAGGCCGTCTCCCTTACTCCCTCCCTTCCTGTTACGAGCGAGTCAGTTAAGCCGATCCTTCCAAATGAAGAAGTTGCAAGGATAACACCTCCTTTGGTCGGAGAACCAATGCAAGAGGATCGAGATAAAGCCATATCTTCCCCTCCTCAAGAGACGAAACTTGGGGTTGAGATTCAACCAGAAGTTGAGAAAAGGATTGCAGCATTACCCATTCAAAGCCCCATCCCTCCATCACTAAAGGACATCCCATCTGAAACGAAAACCGAGGAAGAAAAACAAGTAACAGCATTACCGAGGACCCCCATCACACCCTTGGGAAAGGAGAAACCCCAAAAGGAAGTTCTCCCGGAGCAGAGGGAGGCGAAGCTTCTGGACACAGGTCAACCCATTGATATCACTTCAGACAGGGTGGAGACATACTCTAAGGAAAACTTGATCATCTTCAAAGGAAATGTCATGGCTTGGCAGAAAGATATCGTGATCTATTCCGATTCCTTAGAGGCGATGGTTATTGAAGGAGGTAAGGGAATCGAAAGAGTTGTTGCAGGCGGGAATGTGAAGATTCAACAGGGCATTAGGGTAGCCAATTGTCAGAAAGCGGTCTTTTATAATATCGATCAAAAATTGGTTTTAACGGGTGACCCGAAGGTTTGGGAAGGCG
>CAVTZZ010000053.1:0-27459 GCA_963739325.1 uncultured delta proteobacterium
CCATGTCCGTGGCACCGGTGATGACATTGACTGTTCCAAAGTCATCAATCTTAATCATCGTCCCGCACCCATCAGATTTATAGACCCGTGCACCTCCTCCCACATGGATCATAGAGGCCATTCCCATTCCTCTTCCGTCTCTTCTTCCACGATTCTGTCTCCAATCTAATTTCTGGGCAACCGCATCGATGCATTCTTTTAACCCACACGTATTGATCTTGAATTTCTGTGGTGTAATCTCACCTGGGATATTGGCATTTCTCAATCTGAAGTCGAGGGGATCGATCCCAGCCATTTCCGCCAGGGTATCGATTTGAGAATCGATGGCAAAGGTCGCTTGAGGATTTCCATATCCTCTCATGGCTTGAGAATAGGTGTTATTGGTGTAGACGCATTTAGCCACATACCGGACATTGGGGACTTTATAAAGAGACGAGATGGGCATCATCATGACTGAAGGCGTCGTAGCACCCCAAGAAGTGTAGGCCCCGTTGTCGAGGATCATTCGAATATCTCGAAAGGTTAATTTTCCATCCTTCGTACATCCCTGGGCGATATCGATGATGGCAGGCTGTCTGGGAGATGTAGCAAAAAACTCTTCTTCGCGAGTGAAAATTATTTTGACGGGTTTATGCGTTTTATAAGCCAGAAGGATGGCAATGTATTCGTAAGCATAGGTATCGAGTTTGCTTCCAAATCCACCTCCAATCATCGTTTTTATCACCCGGGCCTTCTTTCCTTGTAATCCCATAGCAGAGAGGGCATCCATGAAATCCCTCTGAGCCAAGGAGGGAATCTGAGTGATACTGTACACAGTGAGATTATTTTTCAGATCGAATTGAGCCAGACATCCACTCGATCCCATACAGCAGTGGGTGACCCAGGTTACTCTAAATCGGTCCTCTGCCACATAAACAGAGTTTTTTCTTGACTCTTCAACATCCCCACAGATGAGTCTCCAGGGAAGATTGAGGAGATTGGTCGGTTTTTTCTCTTTACCACCTAAATGTTCCTCATGAATGAGAGGTGCCCCTTCTTTCATAGCCTCTTCCGGATCGAAGACAGGAGGAAGGATTTCATACTCGACCCTGATAAGGTTAAGGGCCTCTTCTGCGATATCAGGATCGATGGCCGCTACAGCAGCGACCTCGTCACGGTAGGAACGAACTTTCCCTGCTTTGAGAGGGACATTATCTTTATAAAAACCGAATTTAATTTGAGGGATGTTGTACCCGGTTAAAACAGCTTTAACACCTGGAAGTTTTTCTGCTCGAGAGGTATCGATATTCAGTATCTTTGCATGGGGATGAGGACCGTAGAGAATCTTTCCATAAAGCATTCCTGGAACTTTGAGGTCATGGATATAGATGGCTTTGCCAGTGACTTTCTCCTCTGCGTCCATTTTGGGGATTCGCTTTCCGATATTGATAAAGTCTTCCATGACCACCCCCATATCTGTTTCTTTGGTTTATTCAGTTTCTTTTGTTTCTTTAGTTAACCAAATAAACCAGATAAACGAGAGAAACTAAAGGATCTTATTTTTGGTTGCTGGCTGCTTTGATCGCCTGAACGATCTGGAGATAGCCCGTACAGCGACAAAGGTTTCCGGCGATTCCGTTTCGAATCTCTTCTTCCGTTGGTTTTGGATTCTCATCGAGGAGGGCTTTGGCAGAAAGTACCATCCCGGGTGTACAGAAGCCGCACTGGATGGCTCCGTTTTCGACGAAGGCCTTCTGAATGGGATGGAGATTACCTTGAGCATCGGTCAGACCCTCAATCGTCGTGACGGTCCTTCCCTCCACCTCCCATGCAGGGAAGATGCAGGAGTTGATCGTTTTCCCATCTAAAAGGACCGTGCAGGATCCACATTCACCCATACCGCACCCTTCTTTTGTTCCGAGGAGCTCCAACTTATCTCTGAGCAATTCCAGAAGGGTGAGATGAGGGTCGATCTCCACCTCCACCGGATCCCCATTCAAAGTGAAACGGATGAGTTGTTTCATTGTCAATCTCTCCTCAACGATAGAATCTCCCCTCCCTTGGAGACTGTGTCGTAATTGGTAGTCGCAACCTTTAGGTTGCGGTCAGTTTCAATAAAATCAATGAGTTGCACGCAGGCTAAAGCCTGCGGCTACCATCAAAATGGGATTATGACACAGTCTCTCAAGGGAGAGGGAAAGTTTAAGGTTACCATAGTCTCAAAGGGAATACAGTTTCCTCTGGTTTTAGTATTCGCTCAATAGACTTCATCACCATTCGTTTTACCAAGACTTTGATCATCTCTCTGCGGTACCAGGCTTCGCCTCGGAGAGTATCCCGAGGCTGTGCTTCTTTAGAGGCAGTCTCAGCAACCTGATCCAAAAGTTCATCACTTATTTTCTGTTCTCTTAAAAGTGTTTCTGCCTTGATTGCCCTCATCGGAGTTGGAGCAGCCACCCCCAAAGCGATTCGGATCTCTTTACATTTCAACTCCTCCTCCTCAGGAGAGTGGAGGACAGTTGAAATGGGAGAGGTCGTGCAGAGAATGTCAGTACAGGTGACGGTTGCCTTGTCAAGAGAGATGAGGACGGCTACCCCGAGGATTGGAAGGTCGAGTGCCTGTCGTCTCTGGTGCTTCCAATATGCAGAGGCAGTATTTGGAAGAGGTTTGGGAATTGAGATCTCTGTCAGAATCTCATCCTGTTGTAATACCGTTTCTCCAGGTCCTGTAAAAAACTGATCGATCGGAATCGTCCGCTCTGACTTCGCACTTTTCAACTTCACCTGGGCGCCCAGGGCCAAAAGAGGGGCTGCGGTATCAGCCGAAGGGGCGGCTGTACAAATATTACCGCCAATGGTCGCCACATTACGGATCTGGATGGAACCGAGGACATCAACGGCATCGGACAGAGCAGAAAATTCTTTTCTGATCAACTCGGACTTCTCAAGGGCCCGGTGAGTGACCATCGCCCCGATCTTCAAGCTTCCATCGTATTGGATCTGATCCAAACCCGGAATCCCCCGTAAGGAAATTAGGACATCAGGAGCTATTCTCTTCTGTTTAATCATCACGATGGCATCCGTTCCACCAGCAATGAGTACTGCCTTTTTCCTGTGCTGATTTAAAAGGGCAAGGGCTTCGTCGAGGGTCTTGGGTTTGAGGTAGTCAAACTTTTTCATGGAACCTCCATTTTAGCAAATCACTTCACTAAACTGGGTAAAAAGAGGGCAATCTGTGGAAAGATCATCATCAAAGCCATCGTGACACAATAGGCTGGAATGAACCAGATAACCCCTTTAAAGACTGTTGAAAGAGGAATATCTTTCGCCATGCCAGCTACCACAAAGGCGCATATTCCCACTGGAGGGGTGATGGCTCCCATTGTGGTGACGACCGTAAGGATACAGCCAAACCAGATCGGATCGTAACCCAATTTCATAGCCATGGGGAAGAAGATTGGGATGGATATTAAAAGGAAGCCAAGAGCATCCATGACACACCCTGCAATACCATAGATGATTAAAATCCAAATCAAGATGACATAACCGGGAATATTGAGAGAGGCAACAAAATCGACTGCCATAAAGGGAAGCCTGCTGATCGTCAAAAATCGACCGAAAATGACAGCTCCCCAAACAATCACAATCACCATGCACGATACCTTTAATGCATCCACAATCGCTAAACCAAATTTTCTCCAGGAAAGCTTTCTCCTCACCACACCACCCGTCACGAAGGCAAAAAAGGCACCGGCTGATCCTGCTTCCGTTGGGGTGTAGGCTCCGGAATATAGACCTCCCATGACCAGTCCAAAAAGAACGATCATTTCGAGCGCTCCAGGGAGGGCCTTTATCTTTTCTATGATAGTCGTTTTGGGTCCTCCAGGGCCCCAATTCGGGTGTTTCGTACATAAGAGATAGATTGTGATGCAGAAGAGGATGGCCATCAAAATTCCTGGAAGGGTTGAACCCCAGAAGAGTTTACCAATGGATTGTCCTGTTTGTATTCCATAGACGAGTAGGACCACACTTGGCGGGATGACTACCCCCAGCGTTGCACCACAAGCAATGGAACCAGTACAGAGTGCCTTGTCATAGTTATACTTTTTCATCTCTGGCAGGGCCACGGTCGTCATGGTGGCTGCTGTCGCTGCATTAGAACCACAGATAGCAGCAAACCCTGCACAGGCCATAACAGTTGCCATGGCCAAACCTCCCCGCAAACGGCCAAACCACTTATAGGCTGTATGATAAAGATTCTCATTCACTCCTGAATGAAAGCAGATGGTTCCCATGAGGATAAAAGGAGGAATAACAGTGAGACCATAAGAGGAGAAGTTTGACCATGTTTCCGTGCCGATTGTGGAAAGAGCGGCGCTTAAACCGGTCACATACCATATCCCGAGAAAACCCACCAACGCCATCGAAAAACCAACAGGCATCTGTAAGACGATCATGAAGACGAGAAGAACAAGGATGCCGACCAGTCCGACCATCTATTTTTCCCTTTCCTCAGTAGCAAATGATTTCAAAAAATCGACGAGTAAGACCAAGGCAAGGAGGCCACAACAGATAGAAACCAAATAAACAAAAGGATGATAGATGATCCTGAGCGTCTCTGACGTCTCCCCTCGTTTCCAGATGGTGGTAGCGAAGACAGCCGTTTGCCAGGATACTAAAACAAAGAAGATCATGCACAGAAAAGAACTGATCGCATTTATCATTCGTTGCATCTTTTTTGAATAGTGAGTGGTCAATACATCTACGGCGATATGGCTACCCGAAATCTGAGCGTACCCTAAAGCGAGGGCAATCGTGAGTGCTCCTAAGAACCCAACGAGTTCATAAGCCCCTTTGAGGGGAGCCCCCAAAGGGCGCAACAGCATATTGGCACAGGCAATGCCTATCATCAGCAAGAGGGCAGCGCCGCCCATCCAGAGAAACCATTTATTTAAAAGATTGCTGATTTTTTCCAACCATACCATCACCCGTTACCTCTTTTTAATGAGGGGATTCTTTAAACTTTTAGAGGGCCTCAGTCCTTCTATGGTTGATTGAGGCCCTCTGTTGAATTTAAGGAATGAAATTACTTAGCATACTCTTTGCTGTATTTCTCTTTAAGTTTCGTCACATCATCGAGGATCGCTTTTGTAGGTATTCCCTTCGCCTCATAATCTTTCATATATTGATCCGCCATTGGCTTGAGCAATGCATACCATTTGGCAAGTTCATCTTTTGAAAGGTTGTACATTTGAAAATCTTTAAATGTTTCCTTAGACCACTTCAGAGCCTCATTCACATGGTTATCTACATACTGTCCTGTCCAGATGGCTTGCTCTTTACGCAGGGCATCGAACACTTTCTTTACATCATCAGGCAGAGCATTCCATTTGGCTTGGTTCATCACCACAGCAAAAGAAACGACAAAGAGGTTGACGTTCCCTGTCACATGTCGGCAGTGCTCAGCATATTTGAAATCTTTCAAAACCTCTAAGGAAGAGACATTCCCTTTAATGACACCCTTCTGGAGTGCCTCCGGAACATCGGATTGCGGCATGGCAACGGGCGCTGCTCCAAGCAGTTCAAGAATCTTTGCCCCTGTCCCTGAGGCCCTCAATTCATAGCCTTTGATTTCTGCAAGGGTGCGCACAGGTTTCATCGACATGATGTTTGCCGGTGGACAGGTGAACATAGTGATGATCTTTACCTTTTCAAATTCTTTGGGTTTATATTTGTCAATGAGATCCCAGAGAGAAACACTTGCCACGGTAGCATTGGGCCATCCAAGAGGTAGATCTACAGCTTCAACTACAGGGAAAGCTCCGGGTTGATAGGAGGTCGCTAAACAACCTATATCTGCTGTTCCAGCGATGACCCCATCGAACATATTCTTTGGGTTGAGCAACGTGCTGCCCGGATAGGTATCCACCTTCACCTTCCCAGCCGTTCTTTTCTCTACCTCTGTTTTCCACCTCTCCATTTGAACGCAGGGGAAGGTTGGAGCAGGGGGGAAGTTTGCATAACTCAGTTTAATTTGCGCTTGAACAGGCGTGGTAAATAAACTGTTCCCTATCAATAACGCCGCAAATAATCCTATGGCCATCAAGTTAACGAAATGAAATATTTTCTTTCTTTTCATTTTTTTACCTCCTTTCATAAATAAAAAATCTTTTGGATACCGTATTCAATTCTCCAAATCCTTGTCAAGCTATTTCTTGAACCCCACCTCCTTTCCCGTATCCGTGATTGATGATTTTTTGACTTACTTAATTATAGCTCTTCACTCATAACTCATAATTTATAACTCTTAACTTATTATTTATATCTCCCGATGATCAAAGACCCTTTTGCTCTTTCGCTCTGATCGGGGTAAGTTTCCATAGTCAACCATCTCTACCTTTCCGCTGACCAGAATCTGTTTTTTAATCTCCTCCTCAATGGTGCTAGCCAAAACTGGGTCTTCTGCTGGATTGCCCCTCTCCGCTCTTTCAACCTTAATCGCCATATACTCTTTTCCGTCGCCCCCTCGGTCGAGGTGAATCTGATACTCACTCCCAATGCCTTTGATGTTTGAGAGGATATGATCGATCTGGCCAGGATAGATGTTGACCGCTCTAAAGATAAACATATCGTCTGAACGGCCCAATAAACGGTCATGCATCGGAAGAATGGATCCACAAGAACATCGCTTAGGGATAAGCTTTGTGAGATCCCTTGTGCGGTAACGGATTAAGGGAGTAGCTTCTTTCCGGAGGGTGGTGACGACCATCTCCCCGGTTTCTCCAGAGGGTACAGGTTGAAGGGTTTCTGGGTCGAGGAGTTCGAGAATGTAGTAGTCGGCCCAATAGTGAATGCCTTCGTGATAGATGCAGTCAAGTCCTGTCCCAGGGCCATAAAGTTCTGTCAGGCCCGGAATATCGAAGACATGTTCTACTCTTAGAAGTTCCTTCATCCGATTTCTCTGGGCATCGCTGGAACGTTCAGAGCCCATGATGACCTTCTTCAGGGCGATCCGTTCCTTCAGCCCCCTTTTCTGAACTTCCTCTCCCATGAGCAAGGCCATAGAGGCAGTGGCGCAGAGGACAGTTGATTGAAAGTCTTCTAAAAACTGACATTGCATATCAATATTCCCAGGGCCAACAGGAACGGTCAAAGCACCGAATCTTTCACATCCCAGTTGGAACCCCACACCTGCTGTCCAGACTCCATACCCCACGGCAATTTGAACTCGATCCCTCGTGGTAAGGCCAGCCATCTCATAACAGCGGGCAAACATATTGGCCCAGTCGTTAATATCTCGCTGAGTGTAGCAGAGGACCTTTCGCTTCCCTGTCGTTCCAGAGGAGGCATGAATCCGGACGATCTTTTCAAAAGGAGATGATCTTAAAGGGAAGGGATACCCTTCCTGAAGATCTTTTGCCATAGTAAAAGGAAGTTTTGAGATGTCTTTAAGGGATTTGAGATGTTTGGGTTTGACCCCCATTTCATCAAATCGCTTCCGATAAAATTCGGAATTTTTATAGACATGGTTAACCGTCCACTGAAGTCCCTCTAACTGAATCCGCTTCAGCTCCCTTTCTGTCCGGATTTTTGGCATGAACGTCTTTCCCATCTTGTTCCCCCAATTTTTTAACCCATCCTATTAAAAAAAGAGGATACAGTCAAATAAAAGTTGTCACGTTTACCCCGTTAGAAATAATGCCCCGCTGCTCTGCAGCGGGGTTAGGTTTTAGAATAATTCCGGCGGGGTTTAATGCCCCCCTGGAATTTCTAACGGGGTTCACTTTGACCTGAGAAATGCTTGCTGACTCAGGGTCGTCAAGGCCACCGATCCAACGACGATCGTCGCAGCGATCAAAATTCGAGGTGTCAGCGGTTCGGCAGCCAACAGATGCCCGAGGATGACTGCTACCACTGGATTGATATAGGCATACGTGGAAACCCATGGAGTAGGGGCTGCACGCAGAAGCCAGGTATACGCAGAGAACCCGATCCATGATCCAAAAACGATTAAGTAGAAAAACCCCAAGAGAGACTGAGCTGAGATGCTCATGATATTTAACCGCTTTAATTCTCCTGTCAGAATTCCTAATAAGAGTAATCCCGCTCCTCCTGTTAACATTTCCATCCCCGTTCCCAACAACGGGGAAGAGGGAAGTATGGCTTGCCGGCTGTAAAGAGAACCAATGGACCAGAAGAAGGAGGCGAGAATGAGGACACCCGCTCCGATGAGATCAATATTTTCGCTGCTATTGGTAGGGGAGGTCGGTCCGATCAGGATCGTGATCCCCACAAATCCAAGGATAAGGCCTAAAATAGAAAGCCAACTGGCTCGCCGGCCATCCGGCCGCAGAGTATCAAGTAAGATCATCCACAAAGGGGCCGTTCCAACTAACAATGCAGCCACACCTGAGGGCACATATTGCTCAGACCAAACGACTCCTCCATTTCCTCCGACTAACAGAAAAATACCGATAATGGTTGCAGATCGCCATTGTTGCAGGGATGGCGCTGAATCTCCTCGGATGAGTCTCCAGAGGATTAGCATGGAGCCAGCAATCAGAAAACGGATACCCGCCATCAGAAATGGAGGAATGGTTTCGATAGCGAATCGGATCGCCAGATAAGTGGAGCCCCAGACGATATAGACACTGATCATCGCTGTCCAGATAGCGAAGGAGGAGGGCGAATCGGGTTTCTCAGAAGATGAACTCACAGCAATCATCCTTTTAGAAGAGAGAGCAATGACGAATTTCTAAATGAAGTGATTCCTCTGTTTAAATCAGTAAATTTCTTATAGCTGAATCGGAGAATCAAATTCAAACTCAGTGAAAAAAATGATGACCGGTGGTTTTCGGTTTGGGTATTCATGAGTGACGGGCTTCTGTGGTCACCCGACTTAGGGACCCACTGATGGGCTCCCCTTAGGCACTCCGAGCTATTGTTTTCTTCTTGACTTCCTGGTTGCTTCTTCGTCAACCTTCATGGTCTCGGGATTCATGACGACCTTATAATCTTTACTAGCCTTTTCCAGACTAACATATCCTTCGATCACGTCACTCTCTACCATTTCAGGGTCACGGTCCAAGGGATTTCCAAAGCCTCCTCCACCGGCTGCGTCGATGGTCACCACGTCACCCGGTTTCAGCTGGGTTAACCCATAGGGATTTCCAGGTACGCCATTTATTAGGAACTGGGCCCTGCCTCCGGGTTTGCCACCAAAGAGTCCTTCTGGGGGATGGATGAATCTTCCCGCCTGTATTCCAAGATTGACGGGCGGGATAGGAGCGTACTTATCATCAGGTACTCTAAAAACTTCCCTTTGCCCAAGGCCTCCCTTCATCCTGCCAGGGCCACCGGAATTGGGAAGGAGTTCCCTGGTTTCAACAAGGAGAGGGGTGTCGTTTTCGAATATCTCAATAGGTGTATTCGCACCATTCGCAGGGAAGATGTAGACATAATTGCCGTCATTGATGGAGCTGGCTCCCATTCCACCCCCCCTGATGATGACGGAATGCCATGGCCTCCCATCATTCCTTTTCCCATAGAAGACGTTCATCTGTGCTGGTGTTCCTCCACTTGCTGCAATCACTTTGTTGGGCAGGACACCGGATAAGGCTCTGTAGATGATTTCAGTTAGAAAATGTCCGATCATGAGCCGCGCGGCAACGGCTGCGGGGAACTTGCAGTTTACAACGCTCCCTTCAGGGGCTCTCATTTTTAAGGGTCTTGCGCAACCATCGTTGTTAGGTATGTCAGCACCAAACATGCTTTTCATGGCCATAAATACATAGGCATAAGTGAAGTTATAAACGACATTTCCACCCCAATCCACTTGTGGAGAAGACCCATCCAAGTCTACGAGGATGTCGCTTCCTTTTACCTCCACCGCCACTTTGATAATGATATTATCTCTTCCCTTCATCTGCTCCACAATTCCTTCGGTGCGGTAAATACCATCTGGAACCTTCTCAATCTCCTCCCTCATACTCTTCTCTGTGCGACTGATAATCTGGTCAGCCAGATCATCCAGATTCTCCAAATCATTCTCTTTCAACATCTGACCTATCTTCTCCGAACAGACATGATTGGCTGCAATCTGGGACCGAATATCCCCAACCACCCCATCAGGTGTCCGGACGTTCCATCGAATCATATCCATCACAGGCTGATTGAGTATCCCTCCATCGTAGAGCTTCATGAGGGGTAGGAATAGACCTTCCTCAAAGACATCGTGGTTATCTGAAGAGACGCGACCTCCGATATCTGAATGATGAAAAACGCAGGCCGTAAAAGCAACCAATTTATCTTTATAGAAGATGGGACTCATCACACAGACGTCATTCAGATGGCCCGCCAAAGCCCAGGGGTCATTCGTTATGAATACATCGTCAGGTTTGTAAGTCTCAACAGGAAGCTTGGTAACAAGATTTTTGATTCCCAATGCCATGGCTCCAGATTGGCCAGGGGTTGCAAAACTTCCTTGGGCCAGTTCCCGACCTTGGCGATCTGTAAACATGCAGGTGTAGTCATGGGCATCCCTGAGCAGGCTCGAGAACGCTGTTCGCGAAACGGCGCTGTCTGCTTCATCGACAATAGAGATCAATCTTCGCCAGAGTATTTCTAATGTGATGGGGTCAAACTGGCGTCCCATTATTATGCCTCCTCACTCAATTTCGGATTTCGGAATTCGGATTTCGGAATTTTAAATCTGCAATCCGCAATCTGAAATCTACAATTGCACTACACAAGATCGATCCATAAAAATCCGAAATCATCTACTGAAACCGAAGCGTCCTCGCCCACGATGACCGTTGACTCTTTCTCTTCAATAATGGCAGGACCTCGAAACTTGGCATTCGGAGACAGTGTATATCTATTGTAAACCTTATAGGGGATAAAATCCCGGGCAATAGGGGAGTAAGCCTTGCGTTGTCCCTTGATCGCCTTATCAAGAGGCTGTTTCTTTTTCTCAAGTTTTGGCAATTGCAGCAATCGGTCAGGCAGACTGGCTCTCACTTTGAAATTGATGAACTCCACTTCAGAGTCAGGATAGGTCCTTCCATATAACTTCTCATAGACTTCATCGAAGCGTCGGCGAACCTCATCCTTCTTCATCTTTCTGAAATCTCTTTCGGAGATTGGAACGTTGGTTTCTGATCCCTGGCCAACAAAACGCATATCCAGGGATCTTTCGAATCGGACCCGTTCAGTAGCACCCAAACCGTGCTCAGGGTCAGCCCTGGGCTGACGGTCTTCAGGCCGAGGAGTCGAAGGGGCAATTTCTTTCTCTGTGGTTTCTTTTTTCAATATTTTTGTGGCCTCTGCCTCCAGTTCCTTGAAAATCTTTTCTATTTCATCAAAATCGGCAGCCCCCAGAGAAACCTTGTGGCTTCTGAGAAGGTCAAAGGCTCGAGGTGCAGTAAAGAAGCCCAGAGCTGAACCTACACCGGCATTCGGTGGAACGAGTAGACGGGGGGCTCCCAATTTCTTGGCCAAACCATAAGCATGAACGGGTCCTGCTCCTCCGAAGGCAACCATCGTTACGATTTTGGGATTTCCTCCTTTTTCAGCAATATGTGTCTTTGCTGCTCCAGCCATTGTCTCATTGATGAGATCATGGATTCCCCATATGGCTTGTATGGATGAGACTCCAAGAGGCTTGGCAACTTTTTCCTCGATGCCACGCCTTGCAGCCTCCTTATCGAGTTTCATTTCGCCTCCAAGGAAGTAGCTCTCATCTAGATAGCCCAACAAGAGGTCAGCATCAGTAACACAAGGGTCCGTACCTCCTATTCCGTAGCAGATCGGTCCTGGATCTGCTCCAGAACTTTCCGGTCCAACCTGGAGCGTTCCCATTCTGCTTACCTTTGCAATGCTTCCGCCTCCTGCTCCAATCTCCATCAAGTCAACCACAGGCACTTGAATGGTGAGCCCGCTCCCTTTCATGAATCTTTGAACACGGCCGACCTCAAAGGTCGGTACGACACCAGCAACCCCTTTTTGAATCAGGCAGGATTTGGCCGTTGTCCCTCCCATATCAAAACAGAACATTTCCGAAATATGGAAGAGTCTGCCATAGTATTGACCTGCTATGACTGCTGCTGTTGGGCCAGACTCAATGATCCTGACCGGAAACTCAGTCGCCGTCTCGACAGAGGTAACGCCCCCACTTGAAAGCATAATGAACAGCTTGCCTTTAAAGTGAATAGACTCCAGTCTTCCAGTGAGTTTGGAGAGGTATCTTCCTGTCAAAGGCTTCACATAGGCGTTGGTCACTGTGGTGCTGGTTCTCTCATACTCTTTAATCTGTGGCAGAACCTGGTATGAAATGGAGATCGATATTCCAGGAGCTTCCTTTTCAATGATCTCCTTGAGCATCCGTTCATGGATCGGATTCTCAAAGGAGTTAATCAGACAGACAGCAATCGATTCAACACCCATATGGAGGAGGGTATGGACCACTTGCCTTGCTTCTTCGGGGTTGATTGGCTTGAGGATGCTTCCATCACTCCGAATCCTTTCATCTACTTCAAAACGAAGGTGTCTTGGAATTAAAGGCTTTGGGAATTCAGCGAATACATCATAAGGTGCATAACGAATTCCTCTCCCAATCTCTAAGACATCCCTAAAGCCCTTGGTAGTGATAAGACCTGTTTTGGCTCCCTTTCTTTCTATAATGGAATTAATGACCAGGGTCGTTCCATGAATCACTTCATTCATTTTTCCTACGAAGCCCGGCGTATTTTTCTCCATTTCCCTTATTCCATGTTCCACCGCATCAGAGGGATCTTTTGGAGTGGTGAGACACTTATAGATCTTTATCTCCCCTGTTTGATCGTTGAGCAGGACAAAGTCAGTAAAGGTCCCGCCAATGTCACAGCCCAACCGATAAAACTTTTCAACCATGCAGTTCTCCCAACGGAGAGTTCGGAGTAATGAGTTCGGGAAAATTAGTCTCGTAGTTTCATAGTCCGATAGTCTTATAGTCTTTCTTGCCTGCCGCAGACAGAGACTAACAGACTAATCGACTACGTGACTAAGGACTCCGAGCTCAAAACTTTGCTTTCCTTTTTTAACCCATTATTCCATTAGCCCAGCATTCCATCATTCCATGTTTTAAAAGATCGATGGTTCTTTAAACTCTCCGTAGACCTCTTTAAAAACCTTTGTCATCTCACCCAGCGTAGTATAAGCTTTGCAGCATTCGAGAAGATAGGGCATCACATTCCTTTCGTTTCTCGCAGCATTTTCGAGGTCTTTCAATAATTGGACGACCTTTCGGTTGTCTCTCTCCCTTTTAACCTCTTGAAGCCGCTGAATCTGCTCCTCAGACGATTCCCAGCGATACTCATGGAGTTCGACCTCCATCTCTTCGCCTTCGGTATATTTGTTCACTCCGACCTTGATCAACCCTCCCTTTTGGACACCCTTTTCAAATTCATAAGCCTGCCTGGCAACTTCCTTTTGAACATAGCCTGTCTCAACAGCTTTGACCATTCCACCTATTTCGTCGATCCGTTTCATCTCCTCAAGAATCTTCTCTTCCATCTGTTTCGTTAATGTTTCGATGAAATAGGAGCCTGCCAATGGATCCACTGTATCCCTCAACCCGATCTCCTCCATCAGGATCTGGAATGTTCTGAGAGAAAGGAGTGCAGCTCTTGGTGTGGGGATGGTGTAAGCTTCGTCAAATGAACAGAGGGCAGTGGTCTGGGCGCCGCCCAATGCAGCGGCAAGGGCATAGTAGGCACCACGAATAATATTATTTTCAGGTTGAGCCTTTGTCATGCCATATCCACCCCCACCGAAAATCCCCCGTAGAAGGAGTGATCGCTTATCTTTGGCTCCATAGCGCTCTTTTAAATTCTTTGCCCAAAGTTTCCTCGCTGCACGAAACTTGGCCACCTGTTCCCAAAGGTTTCCAAAGACATTAAGATTAAAGGTGAAGCCTCTTACAAAATCATCAATTTGGTAACCTCGGCGAAGGACTTCTTCGATATACGTATTAGCAATTTGAAAAGCGTAAGCGATTTCCTGAACAGGGGAACAGCCTGATTCACGAATGTGATACCCACAGACACTGACAGGATTGGTTCGCGGAAGTTCCTTCATTGAGTATTCGATCGTATCGCCAATGAGGCGCACGGCTGGCTTCACTGGAAAGATCCATGCTCCTCGACCGATCATCTCTTTGAGAATGTCATTTTGAGGGGTTGCGCTCACACGATCCTTCGAAAATCCAAATTTTTCAGCTGTTGCTTGGAACATTACCAATAGTATACTTGCCACAGCATTGATGGTAAGCCCTGCACCTATCCGGTCGAGGGGGATGTCTTGAAAGGCGACTTCGAAGTCACGCAGGGAATCGACCGCCATGCCGACTCTTCCTACCTCACCCTCAGCCAAAGGGTCATCGGAATCAAGCCCCATCTGTGTGGGGAGATCGAAGGCGACATTGAGGCCGGTTTGGCCATGAGAGATCATCAGTTTGAAACGCTCATTGGTCTCTTTGGGTGTTCCAAAACCCGTGTACTGCCGTGTGGTCCATTCCCGGCTCCGATACCCTAATGGATGAATGCTACGAGTGTATGGATATTCCCCGGGAAGGGCCAGATCCTTCTCGGGGGTAAAGCCGATTTCTTCTAAATCCTGTTGGGTATACAGAGGTTTGATGTGGATGCCAGATTGAAGGATAACATCCTGGACCTCATCTTTTTCATTTTTTATATATTTTGCAACACCCATACGCACCTCTTGATTAGAAGCAGAAAGTTCAAATGTCAAAATACAATGATAGTCATTAAGTCACTTAGTCATTAAATGACTTAATAACTCATGACTCCATTACTTTATTTCTATAGACAAACAATTTGAACTTCGACATTTGGCATTCTTTTTTTAACGGGTTTTAACATTTTCTTTGATCCAGCGGATCGATTCTTCAAAAGGGGTTCCTCCAGGAAAGACCCCTTCGATCCCCATCTTTTGGAGAAGAGAAATATCCCTTTTGGGGATGACCCCACCCACCACCAGCAGGATATCCTCGATCTTCTCCTCCTTCATCTTTTTTACCAATTTTTCACAGATAGGCAAATGAGCACCTGACATAATGGAGAGACCGATCACATCCACATCCTCTTGGATCGCAGTATGAACGATCTGATCAATGGTTTGGTGGAGGCCAGTGTAGATCACCTCCATCCCCGCATCCCGGAGAGCCTGAGCAACTACCTTCGCTCCCCGATCATGACCGTCCAGGCCAGGTTTTGCGACTAAGATGCGAATCTTTTTTTCCACCTTTCATCTCCCCTAAGGAACCATTCTTCCCTCATTAATCTCCTTGATGATGATCTCCTTTCCCTTCGTCAGGTGGTTTCGAACGAGTCTTTCCACCAATCTCGGATTCTTCTTTTTCATTGCTTCTAACATGCGTCGATGGTCTTCGATGGATTCACGTATGGTCTTTTCGGTGCGAAGCAGGGCAGGCCGATAGCGGTAAAAATAATCGCGGAAGTTATTGATCATCTCAATGAGTTTATTACTCTTACAGGATTTATAGAGGAGGTCGTGAAATTCGGTATGAAGCTGGACGACTTTATCATTGTCTCTACTCTTCAGGGCTTTCTCCGTTTCTACAATTTTTTTCTCAAGATGAGAGATCTTTTCTGGGGAGATATGGAAGGTGGCAAGAAAAACGGCGTAGCTTTCGAGGGCACTCCGGATGCCGAAGATTTCCTCCACATCCTCTTTCGTAAATTCCCTGACGGCAAAACCTCCCTTTGGGAGTCGAGTGACCAACTCATCACGCTCCAGTCTGTGGAAAGCCTCCCTCACAGGGGTACGACTGATCCCAATTTGATGAGCCAACTGCTCTTCAATGAGACGTTGCCCCCCTTTCAGTTTTCCATGAAGAATGGACTTCTTTAATGAATCGTAGACTTCTTCACGCAAAGATTTCCTTTTGGCAACGCGCATTCCTCCTAATACGTTTTCCACAGCCCCCTCCTTTCAACGGAGTAATAATTTGTATACTGTATCCAACATTATAACCTGTTATATGCTAAGGGCATAAACTTGTCAAGTTTTTTCGGTTTTTTGAAGGGGGAGGGAAGACTTGCTAAAGGCTCAGAATTTTTACCGCATTTGCGTCTTGGATTTTTGTCTTAGCTCTTCGAGGGTGGGTGGATTCTTGATCTTTTTGACAATTGAAGAAGGAATTCTGGTTTAATGATCTTTTTGATCACGGACCCGGCCAAATCAACCACTTGTTTGGATTGGTCGATAATAGCCGTATCACTGGTGGCGATCACTCCTGGAAATCCAATCAGGATCTTTTCCGGAACCTTGACTGCTCTGGCGTCTCCAAAAAGGTTCTCTTTTTTAAAAAAGTCTCTTACTTCCTGCGCCAACTTTCCACTCATACTGATCGGAGCATCAAAGAGGAAGAGTGTTTGACGAGGCTTCACCTTTTTGAGGATGTACAGGATCAACTGAATTGCTTCTCTCGTCCCCTCTGTTTTCCTAAAGTTTCCGGAAAGACCTGAGATATCTCTGATGAAACCGTCATCTCCAAGGATGAGTGGTCTCCCTGAAAGACCGGCTTCGATTGTAATGATCACGTTATAGCCATCGATCACGAAGTCTTTATTTCGAATTCTCTCGATGGGAATTTTTCTCTTACGCCTTGACCCCGAATCGGCATCCGAAAAGACTCCTCGATGGAGAAGGTGGCGCTGATCGGAAGTCAGTTGATAACGATTTCCCACCCATTCCAGCGCAGCCTTTCTGGGATACCCACGATTGAGAAGGTAACGAAAATCCTCTGCAGCCTTCTGAAGATCTTTAAATTTCAACATATCCTGAGCGGTCGATCATTTCATTGGAAGAATAGGTTTTAAACATTATATCCTAATTTCCTCTAAATGAAAAACATTCATTGACAATTGAAAGGGGATGTGTGTAAAAATGAAGAGAAGAAGTTAATCAATAAATGAACGAGGAGGATCTATCATGGCAGCAGAAGAGATTAAGGTTTATTCCACCCCCACTTGACCTTATTGCAAGGTGGCGAAAGAGTTTCTTTCGCAAAAAGGGTACAAGTTTACTGAATACGATGTGACCAAAGACCGAGCAGCATTAGACGAGATGGTGAAAATCTCGGGTGCTCGCAGTGTTCCAGTGATTTCGGCTTGTAATGAAGTGATGGTGGGATTCGACCGGACGAAGCTTGAGCAAATGCTCAGTTGTATTAAACAGCGGAGTGAAGTTTAAAAAGCCAAATACCAATATAATACCTTACCTTTATGTTTGCGAGAAGAGGAGTATTTCCATCCACACAGTTTGCCTGGCCGACAGGTTGATGCAGGAGCTTTTCATAAACAGTGAGACATCCTTGTCGTCTTTAAGGATACTTGGATTGGCATTCAACCAGAGAAAAGCTTCCAAAAATATGAGATCATATGCAACGTGGTTATAAAAGCCGTTCCCAGAGGGAGGTGGAATTGGGGTTAAGCCTAAGATGAGAAAATCATACCTCTATTTTCTGATCTTGATGGGATTAGGAATCACACTCTTCTTTTTGAATCTTGGGGAATGGGACCTCTGGATTCCGGATGAGGCGAGGTATGTGCAAGTAGCCAGAGAGATGGTGAATACAGGGGACTGGGTTCTCATGCATATCAATGGTCAGGTCTATGCGGACAAACCTCCCTTCTTCTTCTGGTTGATTGCTCTTTCATCCTACCTCTGGCAAGGTTTCAACTCCTTTTCGGCAAGATTTCCCTCCGCCCTTTTTGGAACTTTAACGATGCTGCTCACCTTCTTTCTGGGAAAGAAACTCTATGATTGGCGGACAGGATTTTTTTCGGGGTTAATTCTTGCCACAAACTTAGAATTTCCCTACCTTTCCACCCGGGCTAATATCGACGCCACTCTCACCTTTTTTACAACAGCTTCAATGGTATGTTTTTTTTACTGGCACCAATTCAGCAAGGGAGGGAATAAGCTGGCAGGCGTCCAACACCTATCCATTTATGGATTTTATGTTGGCATGGCAGTGGCTACCCTCACGAAAGGACCTGTTGGATTCGTTCTCCCACTTTTAGTCAGCCTCATCTATCTAACCCTTCAAAAGGATTGGAAGGGAATCAAGGGGATGAAGCTTCTGAAGGGGATGCTTTTGTTCGGGGTCATTGTCCTGTCCTGGTATCTCCCGGCTCTATGGAGAGGAGGCCAAAATTATTTCCATGCGACCATTTTAAAGCATACCATCGATGGGTTCGCGGAAGGATGGACCCATGTCCACCCCTTCTATTACTTTTTCTACCATTTCCCTATCCAATTTTTGCCGTGGACCTTATTCTTACCGGGAGCATTGGTGTACAGTTTTTCGAGGGGAAGTTTTGAGAAAAATAAGGCATCCTTGTTTCTTCTCACTTGGTTCGTTGTCATCTTTCTTTTTTTCTCAGTTTCCAAAGGGAAAAGAAACCTTTACCTATTGCCCCTTTATCCCGCTGCATCGCTCATGATAGGGAAGCTCTGGGGGGATTTTATTTCCAACCATTTAGAAAATTTTCGTCGTAAATGGATCTCTCTTCCACTCTACTGTCTTATAGGACTGTTTCTAATTGTCGGTTTGGTGATGCCCTGGGTCGTATTCAAAAAGTTTCCTTCCTATACCCTCTATAGCCTCCCCGTCGCTTTATTCATCACCGGAGGGGGTGTCTCTTTTTTCTTTTTATATCGTCATAAGAAATATGCTCTTATTTTCTTCTTCTTAGTTGGAATCATAGCTTCCGAGTTTTTTTTCCAGCAGCGTTTTATATTTCCCCTAATCAATCCGTCCAAATCGGAACGTTTCAATATAAGAAATTATGGCCCGGATTAGAATTGGAGAAAATTTATGTGTGGATGTGCGGATGAGGTCTTGGGCCATAAAATCACTTTGGTGAAGAGATTTCAGGGAAATCGGCTATACGCTTTCTCAAGAATTGCCCTGTATGTGACTGTTTCGAGGTCATGACCTTTTCAAGACTGCCTTCCACAATGATCCTTCCACCTTCCTCGCCTCCTTCTGGACCTAAGTCAATGATATAGTCTGCACATCGAATGAGATCCAGGTTATGTTCAATCACAATAATTGAATGGCCTTGAGTGAGGAGTTTCTGGAAGGTCTTTAAAAGGAGATCAACATCTGCCATGTGGAGACCGGTTGTGGGTTCGTCGAAGACAAAGAGGTTCCTCCCTTCCCGAGTTTGGCCGATATGCTGGGCCAGTTTCAAACGTTGTGATTCACCACCACTCAAGGTATTGGTAGACTGACCGAGTGTAAGATAACCCAAACCCACCTCTTTCAAGATTTGAAGTTTTGAGAGGATCCGATCTCGGCCTTTAAAGAACTCGAGAGCTTCTTCTACGGTCATATTTAATATGTCTGAAATATTTTTATCGTTATATCGAACCTTAAGGATCTCTGGTCGAAATCTTTTCCCTTCACATACTTCGCAGGTGATGATCACATCCTCTAAAAATTGCATGTCCAGTACCTGGAGTCCTGCTCCTTGACAGGCTTCGCACCTGCCACCCTCTGTATTAAAAGAGAAGTGGCGTGGTTTGAGTCCGTTTTTCTTGGCTTCACGTGTAAGGGCGAAGAGATCCCGAATCTCGCTGAATACCTTGATATAGGTGGCCGAGTTTGAACGGAGACTCTTTCCGATCGGGGATTGATCCACTAAGATCAGGTCGTCGATCTGTTCCAGCCCCTCGATCGAATCAAAAGCCCCCTTTTCGAATCCTAAGTTTCCATTGCCTTTTGCCCCAGCATAGAGGATATTATGAACCAAAGTTGTTTTTCCTGCTCCGGAGACGCCAGTAATACAGACCATCACACCCAAAGGGATTCTGACATCGATCCCTTTAAGGTTGTGTTCCCGAGCTTTGTGGATGGTGATCCATCCCTTCGGTTTTCTGAGAGAGCATTTTGAAGGATGAGCCCCATCCCTCAGATATCGGGCTGTGATGGAATCCTGGTTCTTCAGCAAAGATGCGACCTCTCCTTGAAAGACAATATGGCCTCCCTCCCTTCCAGCGCCAGGACCAAGATCGATGATCGTATCAGCCGCTCTGATCATATCAGGGTCGTGTTCCACCACAACGACCGTATTCCGCCTTTTCCGTAACTGCTGAAGTGCCTGGAGGAGACGATGAGTATCCCGTGCATGGAGGCCAATGCTTGGCTCATCCAATACATAGAGGGTCTCGGTTAAGGCAGACCCTAAGGCCCTCGCCAAGGTAATCCGTTGATATTCCCCACTGGAGAGGGTTCGGGTTTGACGAGAGAGTGTGAGATATCCCAAGCCCACATCGATCATAAATCCAATTCGATCGGTGATTTCTTTAAGGAGACGCTCGCCCACCTTCTTTTGGAAATCTTTAAGAGGCAAGCTCTTAAAGAAGATTTGGAGTTCAGAAATGTTCATTTCGCAGAGCTGAGCGATATGTTTTCCTGCTAAGCGGATGTTGAGGGCCTCTTCTTTGAGGCGGGTATTATGGCAAGCAGGGCAGGGGGTATAAGCTCGATATTTGCTGAGAAAGACCCGATAATGGACTTTATATCGTTTCCCCTCCATCCAATCGAAGAACCCTTTCAAGCCAATGAATTCCCCTTTCCCATGAAGAAGGATATCTTTTTGACTGGGAAGAAGCTCCGCAAAAGGGTTTTTGAGTTGGAATTCGATATCGGCGGCAAGCCTCATACAGATACTCGTAGAGATCTTCATAGGCAGGTGTATTCCAGGGTGCAAAGGGTCTCTGTCTCAATGTCTTTGTTGGATCTGGGATGACCTTCTGCCAATCGATTCCAATGACCCTTCCAAACCCCTGACAGGTAGGGCAGGCACCGATAGGGCTGTTGAAGGAGAAGAGGAGGGGTTCTGGTTCTGAAAAGGTCCTTCCGCATCGATTACAAGAGAAGCTCCGTTTAAAGGTTATTTTTCCTCCATCTTCACCGATCATTTCTATCTTTCCATTTCCTATTTGGAACCCACTCTGAATGGCTTCAGCCAATCTCGATCTATTTTTCTCATCGGGGATAACCCGATCAATGAGGAGGAAAAGGTGGTTTCGATTCTGGAGGTCCGATGAAGGAAGGGTGGTGAGATCGAGGATTTCTCCTTTCTCCCAAATTCGATAATATCCGTTTTTGATGAGATCTTTTACCTTCAAATCGATCTCTTCAGTCTCACCCATTGAAACCTGGGTAAGAATCAAAATCTTTTTACCTTGATACTCTTCCAATATCTGTTCCACGACACCCTCGATCGTGTCTCCGGAAACCTTGATATGGCATTCGGGACAAAAGACCTCCCCAATCTTGGCAAAGAGGAGCCTCAGGTAGTCGTAAATTTCTGAGGCTGTTCCAACAGTAGAGCGAGCATTCTTGACGGTGTTTCTCTGTTCGATAGCGATGGCAGGGGGAATTCCATAAATAGCCTCTACATCAGGCCGATCCATCTTCTCTAAAAACTGACGGGCATACGTTGAAAGGGATTCGATATAGCGCCTCTGGCCCTCAGCGAAAAGGGTGTCAAAGGCCAAGGTTGATTTCCCTGAGCCAGAGACGCCTGTGATGGTAGTGATCTTTCCTCTCGGGATCTTGCAATTAATGTTTTTGAGGTTGTGCGATTTAGCCCCAATAATTTCGATAAATTTTTCCATCAGATTAATTATAATACAGAAGTCACTCCTTTCTGCAAATGCACTTTCTTAAGACAGCTGAATGGCCTTGGCATTTACAATAAATTTATAGACAGAAGAGAAAAAATAATGGTGTCAGGTGTAGACCTGACACCAAAGAAAATATGACACCAAAGAAATACTGAGATTGCCCGGGCAATTCCACTTACCTATTTTTTAGATACTTCCGATCCTTTTACAGATTCAATGGGGGATTTCAGAACGGTTCAGGTTGGGGGTTTGGTTTGATTGGATTTTACTTAGTCGTTGAGGCAATACTTTTCAGGGCTGTGCTTCACCGAGCAAGAAAGACCGGGGTTTTTCTCAAGCTTTCAGAGTGATCTCTTCCTCATCAAGCATCAGTGCTTCTCCACAATGATGACAGAGCAGGGCTCTTGTAGAGACTGTTTTCCCACAGGCTTGGCAGTGTCGCGTTAACCTCTTTGGAAGGATATGAACTGTACGGAAAGGGGAGATCGCTTGTGCTTTTTTCAAGAGGACGAGAGTGAGGATCAACCCAAAGGTCCAAACCATGAGGCCGAGTAGGAGAAAACTTCCGGATGCCATCATTGTCCCGGCCACAAGGAATGAATTGTAAAGCCAGTGAAGGGAGATGGCCAAGATAAAGCCCTTCCAGAGCCAATCGTCTCGTGCCTCAAGTTTTGACTTTGCCAGATAATAACCCAAAATAGCGGAAAAGGAGACATGGCCTAAGTAGGCAGAGGATAGCTCGAAGAATTCCTACAGAAAACCCAAATCCTATCATGTATCCAACATTCTCAGCTGCCGCAAAACCCAAAGCGGCAGAGATCATGTAGATCATCCCGTCCATCACTTCATTAAATTCTTTCGATCGATAGACAGTGATGCGCACCGCAACATATTTAAAGAACTCCTCCACCATGGCGACCCATAAAAAGGAAAAGAAAAACGAAGGATAAGAAAAAGTATCCATTTGAAGGGGGCTTTCTAAAACGATGGAAGGAACAGTGGCCAAAGCTCCAGCAAAGAAAGCCTTGTAGATGGCTCGTTCGGGTTCCTTTTCGTATTTATCCATTTTTCGAAACTTCTTGAGCCAGAAGAGTGCAACCAGAAGGGAGAAGATGAGGGCAAGGATCACAGGGCCTCCCAAATTCGCTTGATCTTATCTTTGCTGATCTTGAGATAATCCCTGTCTTTGGAGAAGATTTCGAGGGTGAGGGTTTCGTCGTATTGAGCCTCATTGAGCTCTTTCAGTATCTTTTCGAAATCGATAATCCCAGCACCGACCGGAAGATGATTGTCTTCTTTCCCGAAGTTGTCATTGGCGTGGATATGGCCGATTCGATAACCATACTGATGAATGAACTCGGAGGATTTATTCTTTCCACCTCCAAGGTTGGCATGACCAATATCTAAAGTGAGGCGGAGGTCTGGAAAGGATTCAAAGACTTCTTGAAATTCATGAGGGTTGGAGAGAAAATGGGCTTGAGGAAACATGTTTTCAATGCAAAGGGTTATACCCAGGCTTGTGGCCTTATTTAGGATGGTTTCAATCGATTCCATCCCATATCCTTTTGCTTTGTCCAGAAGGAATTTCCCTAAACCGCTAATATATCCTGGATGAAGAACGACCTTTTCCATTCCCAGTTCTACTCCCGCCTCCAATGCATCGAGAGTTTCCTGAACGGAGACCTTTCTCAAACTTTCATAAAGGTCTGATGTCCAAACAAATGTAGGAAGATGTCCTATGATTCCCATCCTATATCGATGAAGAAGATCTTGAATCTGCTTTTTTTGTGCCAAGATTTTTTGTGGGGTGGCTTCCGGTGGATCCATGGTCAGCTCCACATAATCGAAACCCATTTCCCCAATCTCTTCGATTTCTTGTAGGAGAGGCTTGATCGGGAAGTTCATCGCTCCGTATTTCATTGTCAACCTCGCAGTCTAATCCCCCCAACTCCCCTTTAGTAAAGAGGGGAGAGGGGGGATTATTAACTCATCACTCGAAACCTGTTAACTTCTTGCTTTGAGCTTTCAGCTTTGAGCTAACTTTTTTGCTTCTATAATCCAGATTCTGATCTTTGCCTTTTTTAAAATGGGTCTTCCCTGAAAAACCTCTTCTATCCTTTTATAAAGTTTTTCCGGGTCTTCAGAGGCAAGAGAAGAAACCGAATGAATCCCTATTCTTTCTAATACCGAAAGATTTTCAGCCCCCAGTCCTTTTAACTGGACGAGTTGGGTTTTTTCAACCCAATGGATGAGTCTTTCTTTGGGTATGAGGAGACGGAGGGCCAGTTCATCCCTTTCATTTTTATCTCTGGTTTTCAAGATAAGTTCATTTAGAGTAGCAATTCCTACTTTCGGTAATTCCTTTCGATATTGGGTCTCGATCCAATAGGCATCTTGGAGACGAACTTCATAAGAGTCAACGGTTTTAAGATCAATGGCCCTGAAGATAAGAATATAGAAATTGATAAGGAGAATAGCTGTCAAAATCTTAGTAAGAGGTCTTGTCTTCTTCTCGGGATGGAGAGGATAAGTCGATTCCTCCCAACTCCTTCCAAAACGAAATAAGGAGATGAAGTTATACATGACATAGACTTGAATCGCAAAAGGAGGAAATCCAAAAAAACCGAGAGCAGGCATTTCAAAACCTTTCAACTCTTCGAAAAAAGGAACGGTATAGATCCATTTTGAAAGAGACCAAAAATTCCAAAACTCCCAGAAAAGGCCACAGATCAACCCAGCGGCGAGCAAAAGGTAGATTTTTCTTGGATTTCCATCTTCAATATCCTTCAGAAGAGATCTTCCCCCAAATCTGTAGTTGAAAGGCTCCAAGAGAAAGATGAAACCTACCCATATGAGAGAAAAAAAGTATTTGGGGATAAGCACAGAGGAGACAAGGCAGAGCACTCCTAATAGGATGAGGACTTGATGGCTTTCCTGGGAAAATATGGTCTTTTTCATTTCCGATTCTTTAAATACCACGATCGTTTCTAATAATTCAGTCGTCTCAAATATTCCGGGAAGGACGGTTCCATAAGCCACTGCATAACCCAGCCACCGCTCAATAATAGAGCTCGGTAGATTGATATAGTACCAATTTTCGAGGGAGAGATTCGCCGCTTCAAAGATCAACCAGATAAAGACCGACCAAGGGAACAACAAAAAGAATTCCTTGGTTCGATTGAGAATAAGGGAATTTCCTTTTAAGCGATAGATGATGGCGTCAATGGTGAGGATGTATGACCACCAGGCAAAGCAGTAAAACCAACTGTAGAATGGTTCAATCTTTTTTAAGTGAAAGATTTCTGAAAGAATCAGAAGGGCGATTCCAATCATTCCATGAAGAGGAAAGACCTTTTTCATTAAAAACTAATTTAGCACATTCATGATCTTCAAACAATTATTGTTTCGCCCCTTCCTGCCTTGACCGGGTATGTTTAGTTCAATATAATTACTTTATAAGAATGAGTTTATATCTAATGTACTAAATCAGAAAATGAGCACACAAAACTGCGTCCCATCAATCAAACAAAGGTATTTCCCAGAGAGGATCTGCATTACGCCCCACTAGAATATTACAAACTACCACCCTCACTTTGTAATAATCCAGGATTCCGTACAACTGTTTTATCTATTAAGCATAGAACAGCCAAAGTCAGTAAGACCAGCTCCCAATCAACGAAGAACATATTCTTTGTTTTTGTCTTCGCCCCTATGAGACAAAAACAGAGAATATGTTCCCCTCTGCCAGGTTGTATTTGGAGTCTCAACAAAGCAAAGCTATCCATAACTTTTTCCTTACATCGTGAACAAAGTACCGTTCTTTGTGGTTTTCCCGGCATCTCCAGGAAGGTATATTAACTGATACCCTTTGTACACTCACTATATCATCAGAATCGGCTTCTAATATAGTCGTATATTGTTTCTCCCTTTCGTGCAAGTCTATGTTTATTTCACCGATCATCTCATTGACCTTTCCGCTCACCCAAACCCTGTATGCATCACTTGTCCTTGTATTAATAAATGTTGCTGCCATCTTTCCGTAATTCACAAGTTTCATGCTCCGTCTTCCTAATCTTGTTCCTGTGATTATCTGGATGGCATCGGTTATGCACCTGTCATTCTCAACATATACTATTATCTCTTTAGGATCGGTTGTTCTTATGACTTCTAAACCTCGCTCTGCCAGATGGACTCCAAGCACTTGTCCCAAACATAAATGGCCATGAAAGCTGACTGCCCTGTTCAGATTATCTCTTCGTTTTTCAATGATCTTATTATCTATTCCCATAATATTGCTTTGATTTCTTCTTATAAGAAGTTGAAATTCAATAAACACAACACATTAAAATAAACCTCACACCACGCCTTCAAGTTTTTCTTTAAGATTCTTTGTAAACTCCTTCTCCACCTGTTTAGCTTTAGCTTTCATAATCCTGTTTCCGAACATTGCCAGCTTACCTATTATGTTAGCATCACACTTGTAAGATATCTCAACTTCTCCGTTCTTTAACTCTTTAAAATCAATAGTTGTTTTTTTTGTAAATCGACCGGCTTTCCCAATATCTTCACCTTCACCTTTCATTTCTATATGATAGGGAGGGTCTAATTTTGTAAGAAATATTTTAAACTTGAACCGGACTCCGATGGGTCCGACTTTTTGTTTAACAATACAATCATACGTTTTCTCGTCAAGTCGGTCTATCTTTTCTGCACCGGGTACACAAGCACGTAAAGTTTCCGCTTCCAAAAGCGAATCCCAGAGTTTTTCAATGGGAGCTTTTAATGAAAATTTACCTTCTAATAACATAATTACCTCGTTAAAATTTAGGATTAAGAATCAGGATTTGGGATTTTTTGATTTGATTCGTGCGAATTGCAGCAGAGAAGATAGATACCAATTCATTTGCTTCTATTAATAATGATTTTAATTCTTTTTTATCACATTTTAATTCCATCTCATCAATAAACTCCAACCAAAACAAACTTTCGTCTGCTTCTTCATCAACTAGTTTTCAATTTGTTGAGAAAATCCGCATCGGATTTGCCTCTGCAAACTGCGCGGTAATTAGCAGCAACTGAAGATGATGCTTTTAATAATTGATATGAAATAACATTAATTGACTTGTTTTGCTCAAGATTCATTACAAATTTAAAAATTCGCAAAGCAAATTTTTTGGTTCTTTTCTTCAATTCATCTTTATTCATAAATGTTATATTTTAAATCCAAATCCTTACTCCCAAATCCCAAATCCTAAATCCTAAATCCTAAATCCTAAATCTCAAATCCTCAATCTCAAATCCTGAATCTCAAATCCTCAATCTCAAATCCTCAATCCCAAATCCTCAATCCCAAATCCTCAATCTCAAATCCTCAATCCCAAATCCTCAATCTCAAATCCTTAATCCCAAATCCTTTACCTTTTCGGCTTCTTTTTCCAGCAGATCTGCCAGAGTCTTATAACCTTTGTTTCCTGGTTCCATGGTTTGAATGAGCAGGAGTTCAATAAAATTGTAACCTTTTGAATTGACCCAGTCTTTATGGGACTGGTCTCCGGTTCCAAAAATATGTCTGGCAAGATTTAATGTATCAGGCCAGATTTTACCGCAAGACGGACATTTATAAGCCATATTTATACCCTCATTTGTTGTTTCTATTTACTCTTTTGTATTTTATAAAGTAGGAAGGAGGCAAAAGCAGGAGGCCTCCTGCCACTGCCTACTGCCACTGTCTACTGCCACTGCCTACTGCCTACT
>CAVTZZ010000054.1:0-55584 GCA_963739325.1 uncultured delta proteobacterium
TTTCCCTCCAAACTCTCATTCCATCATCTTTGAACTGAAGATCGTAGAGTCGTCGATACTCACCATGAAGATCCATCAATTCTTCATGGGTTCCTTCTTCCACAATTCGACCATTGGAGAGAACAATGATCCGGTGGGCATTTCGGATGGTAGAAAGCCGATGGGCAATGACGAAGACCGTTCGGTCTTTCATCAAATATTCCAAGGCATGTTGCACCTCTGTTTCAGAATCTGAATCGAGGGAGGAGGTGGCTTCGTCCAATATCAGAATGGGTGCATTCTTTAAAAGGGCTCTGGCGATGGAGAGCCGCTGGCGTTCCCCACCCGAAAGTTTGACCCCCTGCTCACCAATGACGGTTTCATACGCTTTGGGAAGCCTCTGGATGAAATTATGGGCATTGGCTGCCTTTGCGGCTTTGATGATCTCTTCATCAGAGCATTTGATATTGCCATAGGCGATGTTATTTCGAATGGTATCATTAAAGAGGATGGTCTGCTGGGTGACCAAACCGATCTGATCCCTTAAGGATTTAAGAGTGACCTTCCGAATATCGACACCATCCATGAGAATTTGACCTTCCGTTACATCGTAGAACCTGGGCAAAAGGTTCACCAGAGAGGTCTTGCCCGCCCCACTCATACCTACCAAAGCAATCACTTCTCCCACTTTCACATGAAGGGAGATATCTTTGAGCACGACCTCCTCATCATATTTGAAGATCATCCTTTGAAAATCAATCCCCTTGGAGATGGGTGGAAGTGGAATCGCTCCCTCTTCCTCTTTGATTTCCGTAACGGTATCGAGGAGTTCAAAAACTCGTGTTGCCGCTGCCATACCCTTCTTGAATCTCGAGGTTGACTTTACTCAATTCACGAATGGGAGCATAGAGCATAAAAAGGGCTGCCAGGAATGAGCTGAAGGCCCCAAAGGTCATCTCTCCACGGACCACACTATAGCCACCCACCCAGATGATGATCGCCCCTGTGATTCCTCCTAATAATTCCATCAAGGGATGGGAGAGCGCTCGGATTCTTATCCGTTTGACAAAGGTTCTGAATAACCGATCATTCTCTTCGGCGAAGCGTCGTTTCTCATACTCTTCCATATTGAATGCCTTGACAATCCGATTCCCCGTGATGGTCTCATGGAGAAAGGTTGTGATGAAACCCATTCGCTGTTGCCCTCTGCGACTAAATTTCCGCATCCTCTTTCCAAATTCTTTAATCGGAATGATGGCCAAAGGAAGGATGATGAAGGCAATGATGGCGAGTTTCCAATTTCGGTATAAGGCGACACCGATCAAAAAGATGATGGTAAAAGCATCTTTTAGGAGACCTGTAATGGTATTGGAGACGGCTCCCTGAATCAGGGTAACATCATTGGTAATCCGGGAGATGAGGATACCGGTGGGTGTTTTAGTGAAAAAGGAGAGGGAAAGGGCTTGGAGGTGATTGTAGAGTTTCTCCCTGATATCCGCTATAATCCTCAGACCCACAAAGTTCATTAAGTAGGACTGGCCGTAATTGAAGATCCCTTTTAGTAAAAAGATGAGAACAATAAGGATGGGGAGCAGAAGGAGCATCTCCATATCCTGTTTGAGAAACAGATTTCCAAGATGCAGTTGTATAATGATATTTTTAAGGAATGGTGGAATCCCCTCCTTCTTGAGAAAGATGCCGTCGATGACGGGTTTAAAAAGGAATGCCTGGGCAGCTGTCAAGAGGGAGACAAAAATCATACAGATCATGGCGAGGGCTAATTTGCCCCAATAGGGCTTAATCAGATCGAGGAGTCGGCGATAAAGAGACATTTTGAAACCAAATACTTCTTAGTTATTAAGTTATTTAGTCATTAAGTCATTCAATGACGAATGACCTATTAACCTAATGACGCAGTTGCGTTAATATGGGTGCTTGAAATCTGGAATTTTATAACCACTCACGGCCGTCTTCACTTAGAGTATCACATTTGCGATTCATGTAGCAACGACATAACAATATGAGCGGCCCGCTGGGCTGCTCCAGGTTCTCCTAAACTCTGACGCACCCCTGCCATCGTTTCAGTCATCCTTCGGCATAGGGTGGGATCCCTTAAAATCCGTAGGGCTTCTTCAGCGATCCTTTGCGGATTGACCTCATGCTGAATCAGTTCGGGTACGATCTCTTTTCCTGCCACCAAATTGACCAGACCGATATGGTCCACTTGAATCAGTGCCCTTCCTATCCAATAAGAGAAGAAGGAGACTTTATAAACGATGACCATTGGCTTTCCGAGGATAGCCGCCTCCAATGTCGCCGTTCCTGACGCCGTGATCAGAAGTTCAGAGATGTTCATCACATCGTAGGTCCAACCTTCAACCACTTTCACAGGTACGGAAATATTTCTCATCCAGGGAGATAGAGTTTCCCGAGGGATTCCCGGAGCGAGAGGGATGATAAACTGAAGATCGGGTGTTTCCTTTTGAAGGAGTTGGGCCGAGGCAAGAAGCGGGGGGAGAAGTCTTTTTATCTCATGCATTCGACTTCCAGGAAGCAAGGCAATGGTCCTCTGTTTGGGATCAAGACCGAATCGTTGGAAAGCAATTTCTTTGGAGAGGGTCGGCTTCACGATATCGAGGAGGGGATGGCCGACCCACTCCACATCGACGTCTGCCACTTCATAGAGAGGAACCTCAAAAGGGAAGAGAACAACCATTTTCTTTACCCATTGAGCGATCAACTTAACCCTTTTAGGCCTCCAGGCCCAGATTTGGGGGCTGATATAATAGAGAATTGGAATACCCTTTCGATGGGCAATTTTGGCCAATCGAAGATTGAAGTCAGGGAAGTCGATCAGGATAACGAGATCGGGTTTCTCTCGATCGAGGGATTGCTTCAATCCTCGAAGGACTTTCATGATCGGTCTTATTTTGAGAAGGACTTCCGTAATCCCAACGACAGCAAGGGATTGGGAGTGGTAGAGGAGTTTCATCCCCCTCCTTCCCAACTGCTCCCCACCGACCCCAAAAAACTGGACTTCAGGATCGATGCAGCGGATGGCTTCCATCAGATAGGCGCCATGGAGATCTCCTGAAGCTTCTCCAGCGACCATCAAAATTTTCTTTGGTCTCATCCGTCCGATCGTCCTTTTGCCCCGTTAGAAAGCCCCAGCATTCCTGCCTGTCGGCAGACAGGTATGCTGGGGATGGTATAAATAGAAAACATTAACTCCTTATTGCCTGCCGCCTGCCTGCCGGCAGGGGCAGGGAAGATGGGGTCAAACCCTGCCATTTCTAACGGGGTTTGCTTCTCTGAGTCTGCCTTCGTCAATCTTTTGGATGATCTGGAGTGCCACTTCTAAGGCTCGCTTTCCATCCCATCCAGAGACACGGGCCGGCTTCCGATCCCTTACGCTCTGTAGGAAAGAATGAATCTCAGCCTCCAAAGAGTCGACCTTTGTGACAGGAATCTCTTCGGTCACGATCTCGGAAATCTTCTTTTTCCTTGGAGGATCAGCCCTCTTAGCGAAAGAAACCTTTTGAGTGAGATAATCAATGGAGAGGGTGCCATTCGGCAGAAAGATTCGAGTTCTCCGGGTCTTTTCCTTGGAGACTCGGCTTGCCGTCAAATTTGCTTTACATCCATTTTCGAATTCAATCCGGGCATTGGCAATATCCGAGTGAGGAGTGAGGATTGGAATGCCTACAGCATGAATCTCTCTCACCTTTGAGTTTACTAAGCTCAAAAGAATATCGATATCATGAATCATTACATCGAGAACGACATTCACATCGGTTCCCCTTCCTGGAAAGGGGCTCAACCGATGGGATTCGATGTAGAGAGGTGATTGGATAAATTTCTCCGATGCAGAAAGGGCACCATTGAATCGTTCTAAGTGACCCACCTGGAAGATCAGGCCCTTCGACTCTGCTAATCCAACCAGTTCATCAGCCTCCCCAAGGGTTTGGGAAATGGGTTTTTCTAAAAGGACGTCAATCCCTTGGAGGAAAAAGTCTTTTGCGATGGGATAATGCACCAGGGTAGGGACAGCGATGCTTACGGCCTGAACTTTATCGAAAAGGGTTGAGTGATGGAAGAAAGGTTGGGTCTGGCACCGTTTCGCAATTTCCTTTGCCCGGGGCGGATCGATATCCACCACACCGACCAATTCCACTTCTTCCATGTGGGCATACTTTTCTGCATGGAATTGGCCCAGATAACCGACACCAACCGCGCCCACCTTGATCTTACCCACTTAACGACTGATCCCCCTCTTCGAACATTGGATGAAAAGGAGAAGATGTTGGACCTCTGGCGTTTGGGAGATCTCATCCTCCCCAATTCTCTTCATTGCTTTCTCCAATGTCAGACCGGAACGGAAAATGATCCGATAGGCCTTCTTTAAGACCTTCACGGTCTCCTCTGAAAAGTGATGGCGTTTGAGGCCAACCATATTGAGCCCGAAGAGTTTGGCTCGACTTCCCGATGCCAACATGTAGGGAGGGATGTCTAAGGTCACACCCGTGAGCCCACTGATAAAGGCATGGGTACCGATCTGACAAAACTGATGGATAGCAGAAAGTCCACCGATGATGGCATAATCTTCGATCAGAATATGCCCAGCTAAGGTGGCTCCATTGGCAAGGACGACCTGATTTCCGATCTGGCAGTCATGGGCCACATGGGAGTAGGCCATGAAGTAATTGCCATTCCCGATGACGGTTTTTCCACTCCCTTGAAAAGTGCCTCGATGGAGGGTCACGTATTCCCGAACAATATTCTCATCGCCGAGCAGGAGGGAAGTCTTCTCTCCTTTATAGGCAAATGCTTGAGGGGCTTCTCCAATGGAGGCAAATTGGAAGATCTGACATCTCTTTCCAATGTGAGTACCCTCTCCAATAACGACATGGGGTCCAATCTTTGTTCCCCTTCCAATAAAGACCCCTTTTCCAATCACAGAGTAAGGGCCAATTTCGACCCCTTCTTCAATTTCAGCCTTGGGATCAACGATGGCAGTGGGATGGATCATTCTTCTTCTCCTAACATGGCCAGAAGGTCTGCCTCGGCAACCAATTTCTCTTCAACAAAAGCCTTTCCTTTAAATCCCCATATCGATTGGCGATGCCGGGTGATCTCTAATTCGAGACGAAGTTGATCTCCAGGGATGACCGGCTTTCGGAACCGGACATTATCCATCCCTAAAAAGTAGACCGGTTTTTTCTGATTCTCTTCTGGCAACGATTTGAAAGCGAGCAAACCAGCGGTCTGAGCCATTGCCTCCACAATGAGCACACCCGGCATGATGGGTCGATTGGGAAAATGACCTGGAAAGAAAGGTTCGTTATAGGTCACATTCTTGATCCCAACGATCCGTTTCCCAGGTTCCAATTCCACGATGCGATCCACCAGTAAGAAGGGGTAGGCGTGTGGCAGGAGGTTCATAATCTCTTTGATCTCCATCATTTACTTCTCCTTCCCTTCCGAAAAGAGCGTCTCTTCGATCTTCTTTAGACGCTTCTCGATCTCGATGAGAGTCTTCCTCATTTCTGGCAACTTTGGAGAGACGTTGGCGACTCGGAGCCATTCACGATGGGGTAACACAGGACTCCCGACGTAAGCTTGGTTAGCAGCCAGATCCGAGGGCACTCCGGATTGAGCACCCACCATCACATTGTCTCCGATTTCGACATGATCCGCCACTCCCACCTGCCCACCGAGCGTAACATTGCTGCCGATCTTCGTCGAACCGGCAATCCCAACTTGAGCAACGATGATCGAATCCTCACCGACGACGACATTATGGGCGACCTGGACGAGGTTGTCAATCTTCACCCCGCTTCGGATGATCGTCTTGCCGAGTGTGGCTCGATCGATGGTCGTATTGGCTCCAATCTCGACGTCATCCTCAATTTCAACCTTTCCCATCTGGGGGATCTTCACATTTTTTTTACCCTCCTTCACATATCCGAATCCATCTGCTCCCACCACCACGCCACTGTGGAGGATGACCCTTTTACCTATCACTGTTCTGGGATAGATGGAGACATTAGGATAAAGGACCGATTCCTCACCAATGGAGGAATCCTCACCTACGAAGACCCCGGGATAAAGGATCACTCGATCCCCAATCCGGCAACGCTCTCCGATAGAGACAAAAGGGAAAATAGTTATCTCTTGGCCTAACTGGGCAGTTGGGCTGATCCAGGTATTCGGATCAATTCCTTTGGGTTGGTAAGGTTTTTGTGAAAAGAGGGTCAGGATCTTTGCAAAGGCCAAATAAGGGTTACTGACACAGAGAAGGGGCTTGGGCGAAGGGGTGATCTCTTTTGAGATGATGACTGCAGAAGCTTTGGTTTCGGCGAGCTTCGGGAAATACCTTGGATGAGCGATAAAGGTGATCTCCCCGGCTTGAGCCACTTCAATGGCCGCTACTCCGGAGATTTCTACCTCATCATCTCCGGCGACTGTGCCACCCACATACTCCGCCAATTCCCTAAGTTTTTTCATCTTCTTGCCCTAATCGAAATATCAAAAAGGATCATTGCAAAATGATCAATTAGCAATGGTCAATTAGCAATTCAACATATTGCTAATTTTGCATTGTTAATTTTGCAATTTGCATTAGTTTTTTCCTGCAGCCTGATCCCCTGATTTCCTGATAGACTTCATTTATTCTATTTTTTCTGGGCATCTAAGATCTTAATCACCTGATCGGTGAGATCAACCGACCGAGATGCAAAGAGTACCATGGGTTCATTCTTATCAAAGATGAGGGTATAGCCTTCCTCCACCCCTATTTTCTGAACCACTTTCTGTATGCCTACTGCGATATTTCTCTCCAAATCTTTCTGTTTCTGATTCAATTCATTCTGGTTGTCCTCACCCCATCTCTGAAAATCCCGGAGTTTTGTCTGGAATTCTTTTTCCTTAGCCACTCTGGATTCCGGGGTCAGCATCTTGTCCTGTTTATCCACGGTTTCTTTCATCGTTTGGAGCTCTTTTTGCTTCTCAACGATGAGATGCTGAAATTTTTCTACCTCCTTGGTAAGGGCTTTTTTGGCCTCTTTCCCTGCATTACAATCATTGACCGCTTTCTGGATATCAACACAACCGATTTTTAACTCTGCAGCCAAGACCGATCCAAGCCATCCTCCCATGAAAAGAATGATTCCAATGATTATCACAAGCTTTCTTCCGCACATCGTTATTTCTCCCTTCATAATAATATTAGGTTCTTCACCCATTTAGCCGTTAAAAGGGCTCGAGGATTCTAGGGTGAAGCTCCCCGTCCCTGCCTACCGGCAGGCAGGCTTTCAGGCAGGGCTTGCGGGGCACCTGCCGGTCAAGTGGTTGTTTTCTAGTGATTCCATAAGTACCTTAAGCTTTTCACTCGAATCCTCGACTCCTTGACCCCTCGAATCCTTATCATCTTCCCGATTTAAAAAACAGTCCCTGCTGTAAAATCTAACACGTGTGATTTCTCCCCCTTTTGGGGATTGAGATTGAAGCCCATATCAATGGCGATGGGACCAAATGGAGAGAACCAACGGATCCCAAAGCCCGCCCCCGTTTTTAACGGTGTCAAATCACTCGGCTTATTAAAGCCCTTCCCAATATCCCAGAACAGAGCCCCCCTCATCCCAATATCACGGGCGAGAGGAAAGAGAAATTCAGAATTGAAGACCACCATCTTTTCTGCACCAAGAGGCTCTCTGTTTTCATCGAGAGGACCTGCCCTGCCATAATCGAAACCTCGGATCGAATACATCCCTCCGACATAAAATTTTTCGTAGATAGGCGTCATTCTGCCACTATAGGGTTCGATGAATCCCACTTTTCCACGAAGGTTAAAAACGGTACTCAAAGGTAAAGGAAAGAACCAACTGGCCTCTCCCACCGTCTTCACAAAGTAGTTATCCCCTCCTAAGATGCCCCCTGCGTTCTGGAGTAAAAGACTGTGTTTTTCTCCCTTTGTGGGAGCGTAGTAGTTGTCTCGGGTATCCATGGAGAAGGTCAGGGATAAAGCACTGGTCGTCTTTTTCCCCTCCTGGTCTATAATCAGTCGAGAAGCATCGTCCGTGACATTGGTGACATTAACTGTTTCCAATTTATACATTGCATCGGCACGGATGATTTCGGTCAGTTCCTTTCCGAATCGAAGATCGCCTCCGGTAATTTTATAGGAATAAGTTGAAAAATCCCGTTTTTCGTTATAAAGGTCGATGCCTGCAGAGTAGGGATATCCTAAAAAATAGGGATCAGTAAAACCGAGTCTGATATCTCTGGTCACCGATCCTAACTTGAATTTTATGATTCCCTGGTAACCCATGCCAAAGAGGTTTCGGTCTGAGACGGAAACCGTACCAACCACTTTTTCATAGTTACTATAACCCACTCCAAAACTCAAGGCGCCTGTAGGAGCCTCCTCCACTTTGATATCGAGGTTGATCTTATCGTCGGTGCTTCCTCGGGTGGTGGTAAAATCAACCTCCTTGAAATACCCTATCCTCTTTACTCTGTCTCGGCTCTTACTCAGTCCAGTGGCATTGTAAAGTTCTCCTTCGGCCACTCGGAGCTCCCGGCGGATCACCTTGTCACGGGTCCTGGTATTTCCGACGATCTGAATCTTTTCAAGAGAGACACGTTTCTTCTTTTCAATGTCAAAGGTGAGGTGAACCAAAAGGTTTTTAGAATCCACAAAGGTTTCGGGTGTGATCTCCGCATAGGCATAGCCTTGATCGGCAAACTTTTCGGTGAGGGTATTGATCTCCTTCCGGATGGTCGAAGTACGATAGACCTCATTCCTCTTGATTTTAAGAACTTTGAAAAGGTCCTCTTTGGTGGTGAGGATTTCACCTTTGAAGTCGATATCCCCCAGGTGATATTGAGATCCCTCAACGATCTCAATCTCAATTTGAATCCGTTTTGGATCATGAAGGTCGACCTTGGGTTCAGAGACCTTTACATCGAGATAACCGTAATCAACATAGTAAGCGGTCAGGAGCTGGATGTCATTTTTTAGGATGTCTTCATCGAGAATGCCGGTTTTGGTAATGAGAGAGAAAATATTCCTCTGTTTGGTTGTCATCACCTTCTTCAGTTGAGAAGAGTTGATGTTTTTATTTCCTTTGAAGATTATTTTTTTGATCGATCCTTTGGAGCCCTCTGTAATATTAAAACTAACCATTGCCTCATTGGTCTCCAAGTAATCGACCTTGTATGCCACATGGACCCCATAGTAACCTTTGGAAAAGTAAAGTCTTCGGATATTTTCCGAATTCTCCTTCACCTTTTCAAGGTTGAGGATGGAGCGTGGCGTGAGCGTCACCTTCTCCTTGATCGCATCCAATTTCACCTTTTGATTGCCGGTGATCAGGATTTCTTTGATCGAGGGTTTTTCTACGACAATGAAGATCACCTCTTCCCCCTGGGGGGTCGATTTGATATCCAACTGAATATCGGAGAAGTAACCCAAGCCGAAGATGGATCGGAGATCCTCACGGACCTGTTCGGTGGAGAAGGGTCCCCCCTCGCGGCTCTTCATCGCTCCGCGAATGACCCCTTCTTCCACCTTCACATTTCCAAGGATGGTGATTTTTTTAATCACGTCCTCCCCTCCAGCACATATTCCAATAAGGAGGCAAAGAATAAGAGGAACAAACCCCATTCGTCTTAAGATCATATTTCTGCTCCCATCGATCACCTTGAAGAAACGATTATGAAACATCCGATCCGATTTCAGTTTGAGATAAAATCGTATGTTAAAATTTTGTTTTTCATATCAAATCTACGTCTTTTTGTAAACCCCGTTAGAAAGAACGGGGTTTTGCCCCCGCCTTCTATAAGGAGCTGATGCGATTTATTATATCATCCCCGCCATCAATGGCCAGGCTTTCTAACGGGGTAAAGATCCTTATCTATTCCAGTGCTTTCCCATCGACCAAGTGGATCTGACGGGGCAATTGGTTAGCCAATTTCAGATTGTGCGTCACAATAATAAGGGTGACACTCTTCATCTGGTTGAGTTCTTGAAGAAGATTAAAAATAGATTCTCCTATCTTCGTATCCAGGTTTCCGGTAGGTTCATCGGCCAGCAGGACTTTCGGTTCCAATACTAAGGCTCTCGCCACAGCCACCCGTTGTTGTTCTCCACCAGAGAGTTCCCCAGGTCGATGGGACAGGCGCTCTTTTAAGCCGACTAAAGAGAGGATGTTCTCCGCGCGAAACGCCGCATCCTTCTTTGGAATTCCTTGAATGAGGCAAGGCATCATCGTATTTTCCAACGCATCAAACTCAGGGAGGAGATGATGAAACTGAAAGACGAAGCCGATTCCACGATTCCGAAAAAGTGCCAATTTCCTTTCGTTCAAGGTGAAGATATCTTCCCTTCCGTAAAAAACCTTACCCGCGGTGGGTCGGTCGAGCGTGCCTAAAATATGAAGAAGGGTGGTCTTTCCAGCACCGGATGCGCCTACAATCGCTGCCCTTTCACCCTGGGCGAAGGTGAGATCGATCCCCTTGAGGACATCCACACGTTTGGCTCCATTTCCAAAGGATTTGAAAAGCTGTTGGGCTTGAATCAAATCGTTCACACCATGCCCTCCTTCACCTTTTCAACCTTTTCGTGGGAGAGAATCTCGACCATCTGGGCGAGGCGCTTAGAGGAGGTCTCCTTCAATGTCGATCGAAGTGTTGGAAATTTCTGAAGGCAGGTCTCCAAGTCTTCTTTGGTCAACTCAAGCAATTCAGATGGCTGGGTCGTTTTGGCAGTGGCCATTCGGGGTTTGTTGAAGAGAGGCCCGATCTCGCCAAAAATATTTCCACTTCTCATTTTGCCTAACACAATTTTTTTCCCATGAGGGTGTTGTGTAAATATTTCCACTTCTCCGCTTTTGACCATATAGAGGCACTTTGGAGGGTCCCCTCCTATAAAGAGGATGGTCTCTTCGGGGATTTTATGAAGGTGAAATCGCTTGAGGATCTCTTCTCTTTCAACTGGAGCGAGGGACGAGAACACAGGAGAGAGGCTAAGGAAAAGATCTAATACCCGTTGGTTAAAGAGGTTTTGAAGGGCCTCCTTAATATGGGGATGGATGTTGATCATCTCATTGAGTTCATTTCGAGAGATCTCCAGGATCTCACTCTCAGTTAATGATTTGACCGTCGCATGCCTCTTCTGATCAGTGAAAAAACCAAACTCTCCAAAGAAATCTCCCTCCTTGAGGTTTCGAACCCATACCTCCTTCCCGCTTGGCATTTGCCTGCTCACCGCTACTTCTCCATGGCTGATGATGAAAAGGGAATCTCCTTTGTCTCCCTCGCAACAGATGAGGGCCTCTTTCGGACAGGTTTTGACTTGGATGTGTTCGAGGAAGAGTTGAAGTTCCTGTTCATTGAGTTCAGAAAAGAGCGGGATGTGAGGGAAAGGTCGAAGGGTTTTTGTCCAAAAGGTCTTCTCTGTATAAAGTTTTGCCAGCTGATCATTGACATCTTTGGAGGATGGATCGATCCTTAAGATCATCTTATTGACAGAAATGGCCTGCAGTAAGAAGCCATCCTGGGCATAGGCCTCAGCCACCTGTCGATATACCTGAACCGCCTCTTGCCTCCGGCCCAATCTTGCCAAGAGTTCAGCCACTTTCAATTGGGAACGAAAATCCTCTGGTTCTTGAGAGCAATGTTTTTGAAAATTCTCAAGGGCCTTACTCCAATTCCCTTGAGAGAGAGCTCGTTGAGCTACCTCTTTAGATGACGTTTTTCCGCGGTCGGGTCTTATCGACTGGCTATTCATATCGTAATGCCTCTGCCGGGTCGAGCTTCGATGCTCTCCAAGAGGGATAAAGAGTCGCAAAGAGACTGATGAGGATAGCAGTGATGATGATGAGACCCACATCGAATGGGTTCACCTGCGAAGGGAGTTTATCGATGTAATAGACATCGCTCGCAAGAATTTTGAACCCAAAGAGATCCTCTACAAACCCTGTAATCTTTTCTAAATTAAAGGCAGCCCCAAGGCCTAAGATCGTCCCCAGAAATGTTCCTAAGACACCGATCACCAAACCCTCGATGATGAAGATTTTTAAGATCCCTTTGGAAGGGGCGCCCATCGATTTCAGAATGGCGATATCCTTATTCTTCTCCATCACCACCATAATGAGTGTGGAGATGATGTTGAAGGCCGCTACCAAGACGATCAGGACAAGGATGATAAACATGGTGATCTTCTCCAGCTTGAGGGCACTGAAGAGGTTTCTGTTCATTTCCATCCAATCTTTGGTCCAAAAGAGAAATCCCATCTCTCGGCGGATCTCTTTCCCGACCTGTTTCACCTGATAGATATCATCCGTTTTAATCTCGATCCCTGTGATGCGGGCTCCCATGCTGAAGAATCTCTGAGCACTTTCGAGAGAGAGGTAGGCCATGGTATTGTCAAACTCATACATTCCGGAGTAAAAGGTTCCCACGACACGAAACTGTTTCATTTTAGGCACCATTCCCATCGGGGTCATCGTGCCAAGAGGGGAGATCACTCGGATGGTATCATGGATGGAAACAGAGAGGTGCTTGGCCAACTCAACCCCGAGGATGATGCCGGGAAGATCTCCTTCCTGAACCCTCTTCAGATCCTCCAGGTGACCAGCCTTTAAGTTGTGAGCTAATTCAGTCACTTTTCCCACCCGATCGGGATCAATCCCTTTGAGGACCACACCGGAGACGTTCGATTCGGAAGAGAGCATCACTTGGTTGAAAATGAATGGAGCGGCCGAGAGAACTCCCTTCACTCCCTCCACCTTCTTCAAGGCTTCCTCATAATGGTCCATTCCTTCTTGACCAACCTTCAGGAGGACAAGGTGGGCCTGGGTGCCCAAGATCTTCTCCTTCAATGTCTTTTCAAAACCATTCATCACTGCCAAAACGACAATCAGAGCCATCACCCCAACGGTGACCCCGGCGATGGACATGACTGTGATGATGGAGACAAAGGTCTGTTTCCTCTTTGCCTTAAGGTATCTCAGACCAATAAACCACTCATATTTCATGGACCTATCCCGTCGGATATCTGGATATCAAGCTGCCACCAAAAGATAAATGCAAATTGCAAAATTAACAATGCAAAATTAGCAGTGATTTTAATTGCTAATTGATGATTGCTAATTGACCACTTTGCAATGTCTGATAGTCTGGTACCCTTCTTCATCGGATTATTTCTCCATTCGAAGCAAAGGGAAGAAGATGACCTCTCGGATGGAGGGCGCATCGGTGAGGATCATGATCCAACGATCGATACCAATTCCTTCTCCGGCCGTTGGAGGCATCCCAAATTCGAGGGCACGAAGAAAATCCTCATCGAGACGAAGAGAAGCATCCCCCTCATCACCCTTTTCCCTCAACTGTTGAAGGAAACGCTGCCGTTGATCGATGGGGTCATTCAGTTCAGAGAAGCCATTAGCGATCTCCCGGCCGGCAATAAAGAGTTCAAACCGGTCGACAACCTCTGGGGCATCGCCATTTCGACGGGAGAGGGGAGAAACCTCCGTAGGGTAGTGGGTGATGAAAGTAGGTTGAGTGAGATGGGGTTCGACTACCTCTTTAAAGAGATCGGCCAAAACCCTTCCGTGAGATGTTCCCTTTTCCAATTCAAGGCCAAGTTCCTTGGCTGCCTCTTTGGCTTTTGAGGGATCTTGGAGGGCAGCGGGATCAACCCTTCCACTTTCTAAAAGGGATTCCTTGAAGCGTATCCTCCGCCAGGGAGGAGTAAAATCGATCTCCCTCCCTCCATAGGTGAGGCGAAGCTCGCCACGGATTTCTTTGACCATAGAGGAGAGAAGTTCCTCAGTCATCTTCATCAATTCTTCGTAGGTGGCATAGCTTTGGTAAAACTCGAGCATGGTGAATTCGGGATTGTGCTGAGTGGAAATCCCTTCGTTTCGAAAACAGCGATTGATCTCAAAGATTCTTTCAAGTCCCCCGATCACCAGTCGTTTCAGAAAGAGTTCAGGAGCGACCCTCATATAGAGTTCCATATCGAGCGCATTGTGATAAGTCTTAAAAGGTTTGGCTGTCGCCCCTCCAGGAATGGGGTGGAGCATTGGAGTCTCCACTTCAATGAAATCCCGACGGGTAAAGAACTCTCGGATCATCTGAATGGCTTGAATTCTTGTGAGGAAGATCTCTTTTACCTTGGGGTTGGCGATAAGGTCTAAGTAACGGTGGCGATAACGGATTTCAACATCGGTGAGGCCATGCCACTTCTCCGGAAGGGGGCGGAGTGACTTGACGAGGAGCTGAAAGTTCTGAATCTGGAGGGTGAGTTCCCCCGTCTTCGTTCGGAAAACTTTACCCTCCAACCCCACGAAGTCGCCGATATCTAATAATTTAAAGAGTTGAAAGGCCTGATCACCGATAGTATTTTTCTGAAAGTATGCCTGGATTCTTCCTTTCCGATCTTGAATCTGAATGAAGCTGGTCTTGCCAAAGTCGCGAATGGCTAAGATTCTTCCAGCCAGGCAGAAGGTCTCTTGGATAGATTTGAGTTCCTCATCTGATAGGGAATCAGAGACCTCATGAATATCCTTGGAGGTATGGGTGACCTTGAAATGGTTAGGGTAGGGATCAATGCCTTCCTTTTTTAATTCCTCCAGTTTTCGGAGCCTCTGCTGAAAAAGTTCACTTGCTTCATCCATATGATCTTTACCCCGTTAGAAAACCCCGTTGCTTGCCCCGTTAGAGACCAGAGGTCTAACGGGGCTTGGAGCGGGGATGAAGACAAAATTCCTTTTGGAGCGAACAAAGGGTTTTTAAAACCCTGTGTGAGCCATCCCGTTGGAAGGTCAAAAACCTTCTAACGGGGTGAACCCAAAAACGCATGTAGGATTCACATTTATCTCATCAGAATTTAAGAGTTTTTAAATTAACTTATTTTCCCATATCCGTCAAGAAAAAAGGGAGGTTTGAGGGAATGCGTCACTGAAGCGTGTGCGAAGTTCGCTGATCTGGCAGGAATGCCTCCGAAAATCTTATGAAGCGGATGGTCTGAAATTTTTCTGGCAAGGGTAACTTCCATAATCACAGCGCAATTCTCGCAATGTATAAGTCACCTCTGTGGGTAAGGGACAAGCTGAGGTTACCGCTATAAGATTTTCTCCGACTTCCCTGCCAGATCCCCTTAGGTTCCCACGGAAGAGTGGGGCATTACGGTTTGAGGGTAATCCCTCAGTTTCAGGAGAAAACATTGGGTAGGGGAGGCTTCAGCCTCCCTCGGGTTGGGCGACCCTACCTACCGCCTCCCTGCCGGCAGGCAGGGCAGGCAGGTGAAGTGTCCTCTACCCACCTCACCTGGTTTCTCACCACCCATAACTGAAAAGGTATGAAAAAATAGCCAAAAGCTATCACCCCTTTTTTCCACTCCGCTAAACATCATTCTTTTCCCTCGCGATAAAAATTATATAGAATCGACTTTACTCATGAGTAAAATCGTGTTATAGATATTTTACTATGGCATGGATACATGAGCGATATCTGAAAAATCCTGTCACAAGAGACCTTAAAGACAGAATGGTGTTCATAGGTGGCCCCAGGCAGGTGGGAAAGACCACCTTCGCCTTAACCTTTCTATCCGAGCCCACCGAAAAACATCCGGCCTATCTTAATTGGGACAATATTACCACGCGCTCTTCGTTGTTAAGGGGGGAATTACCAGCCAAAGAAAAATGCATTGTATTAGATGAGATCCACAAATTTGCGAGATGGCGGAATCTTGTAAAAGGGTTCTATGACACAAACAAATCCGAGAGGTCATTCATCATCACCGGATCCGCGAGATTGGACTATTACAGCAAAGGCGGCGATTCTCTACAGGGGAGATATCACTATTACAGGCTTCATCCCTTTTCCCTAATGGAACTGAACAAAGAACCTTCGATGGAGGATTTCAGAAGATTGCTTAAGTTCGGAGGATTTCCCGAGCCCTGTTTAAAAGGCGATGAGAGATTCTGGAGGAGATGGCAGAGGGAAAGGACCCATCGAGTGATTTATGAGGATATCCGTGATCTTGAAAACGTTAAGGATATCAGTTTGCTGGAACTTCTTTCGGGGGAACTTCCAAATCGGGTCGGGGCACCACTATCCGTGAAGAATCTGAAAGAACTTTTTCAGGTATCCCATGAAACCGTTGAACGTTGGCTGAAGATTTTTGAAAGGATGTACTATTGCTTTCGGATACCCCCATATGGTCCGCCTAAGGTGCGAGCCGTAAAGAAGGAACAAAAACTCTATCTGTGGGACTGGTCGATTGTGCCAGAGCCGGGCCCGAGATTCGAGAATTTCATTGCATCCCAACTCCTGAAATATTGTCATTTCAGGGAAGACACAGAAGGCTATAGGATGGACCTTCGGTTTCTCCGGGACACCGACAGGCGCGAGGTGGACTTTGTTGTCTTAGAAGAGGGAAAACCCCAGTTTGCGGTGGAATGCAAGGCAGGAGAAAAGAACATCAACCCTTCCCTCTATTATTTTATCGAAAGGACGAAAATACCAAAATTCTACCAGGTCCACGAGGGGAATAGAGACTTTGAAAAAAGAGGGGTCAGAGTCCTTCCTGTTCGGACATTCTGTAAGGAACTCCAACTGCCATAAAACAGGGAAACCCGCCGAAGACAAGAAGAGGATGACGGTTTATCCAGTACCTTCCAGAATACCTCGTAGCTGCTGTGGGGATGAATGGTTAGAGAAAACGTTACAGCGAAGGTTAATACTTTGATAGAAGGCGCTGGATTTATTCTGGGCTGACATTGATGAAGCAGGAAGATTAGCCGTCGGTACTTAAACGGCAGGCTTTTTCTGGCACGAATCCAGAGAAGATGTCAATTTGGAATGAGGTTCTGAAATAGCATGCAACGAACGCATTCTCCGCGTAAAGTTGCATTTTCCCCTACGCTTCCCATCTTACTTGATTAATCGAATTTTGAAGGTTTGATGACTCCAACTTTTGGCCGCTCTTCGTCTATGATGAAATAGGCATAAAATAGAGTGTGGAGAGAATACCGAATTACCGATGCCTGGCCCCGCAGCTCTCCTTCAACGCCCCCTTCTTCCTTTCTCCAAATCTTTTTACCCCTTCTCTCCTCTTCTCAAAAAAAGGACATTCCAGGGAATTCCGGGAACGATATCTCTTCCAATTGGTCTTTTGTAGATTTAAGCTTTGAATCAATCACGATATAAGTGCCGTCCGGCTTTATTAATCGAAGAATCGGTAATTTTTCTTTCTTTGGTAAACTTCTTATATATTCGCCCACAAGATTTACGATCTCAGTCTTGACCCAATCTGGAAGATGTGGTTGCTTCTCAATATCAAGTGCAAATTTTGAAAGAAATTCCTCATCATTTTTTTCGTATGCAACTGACAAAACCGATGGCAGCAAATACACAAATTCAGGGCAATTGAAAGTGGAAACTATGGTATTCGACCAAGCTTCTATGTCATTCGGTTGGACTACCGCAGCAATAAGAAACGAAATCATTGCATCACTATACTTCTTCTTTGAGACCATGTGAACGCCATTATTAAACCACGCCAGCCCGCACAAAGCATCAAGGGTTAAAGCCTCAGCAATCTTCTTTTCTACTTCTTGCGGTAAAACTCTGGTGGTGTCTGCAGCTTTGGTAGCCTCGGCTGGGTGGCGCTTTTGGGTTTCTATCCCCAATGTCTTCATCAGACCTCCAAGAATCCATGATTTTAAGGTCCATTCATCCTCTACTACCTTCGATACATTTTCATATTCCTTAAAAAGAGTGTATGCCGTTTTATACTTTCCAGCAAACATGAGTGCATCGGCACGAAGAGCAATACACTCGGAACCTGCACCAAGTTCAAGAGCTTTCAAATAGAACATCTCTGAACAGGAATATTTGTCTAAGTGGAATAAGATCCCTCCAGTTTCAGACCAAAAATAATTTCTTTTCAGGTAACTTGGATCGTATTTTGATGCCCTATGATAATGATGAAAAGCCTCTCGGTTATTCTTCAGACTACCCCCTCTAATTCGGTTACCCAAATTGTAATGCGACTCAGCTGCTATCACCAAGTTCCCTGCTTCTTTTGCTTTATCAATTGCTTTTAAAAGAACCTTCTTAAAAGATTCAAGTTCAACTTCATTCATATGCACTTTTTTGAAGGCAGGCAGAGAAAAAATGTGATATGCGAACCTGTACTGGTCTCCCATGTCTAAGAGTTGTTCTGATAATTTAAGGGCCATGTCCACCCTTCTGGCCAAAAAGAAACACGACGCGATCTTAAATATTAGGTCCTGGTTCGAAAGCAGGCCCGAAGAGAGGATATGTTTACTTGCTATCTCAGCAGCGATGTTAATTTGTCCAAGCAAATACAGCACGAATGAGATTCCTGTGAATACAGCATGTGGCAATTTGGTCTTCACTTCTTCCTTTGAATATCCTCTCCGGAGGTGAAGATTGAAAGACTTTAACCCTTCGATTTCTATTAAAATCAGATCGTTTGTTATCTTTATTCGAGGCGATAGGGTGAGTGAACGTTTTCCGGCTACTAAATGAAATGATTTCCGAGACAGGGCGCCCAGCTTCACGGATTATAGATTCAACAACACTGACAGGAAATGAGAAAACTTCTTTATCCGGAAATTCGAACCTGAATTCTATTGGTAATGAAATAACAGGGGTAGTAAAACGCTGAAAGAATTTAAGATATTCCACCAATAGATCGGGAGTTTTTTCTGACCACATTGTCTTTTCTGAAAAATCTACCTTTACGGTTTTACTTCCCTTTCGAGCATAGTATGGGTCAACAGTACCGGACCACCTAAAGTAAAGGCTCTTAGAAGGAGAATGGTATCTTATTAGAAGAGTCGGCAAAGGAAGAGATTTATAATAGCTGAGGGTTTCAAGAGGGATGCGGCAAGAGAGCGCTTTTGCCTTTTCTTTTATGTCGGTTCCCTTTAATTGAACAAAAAACAATAACCCGGTCGGTGAACCCGATTCATCGAAGATTTCAACCTCTCCATCTATTCCATAATCTGGCTGCGGTTTTCTTAAAACCCATTGATTAGGAATAGAATTCGAAAGGGCCTTCCAAGATTCGTCTTCCAACTGATGTGATCGGGGTCTCTTTGCCATTTATTTTGGGTCCGAGGGTTTCGGCTGTTGAACGAAAAAAAGATTCTTCTCAATCTGTTCAAAAACATAGTGAGTTTTCTTAAAAACTTGCGTGAATTCAATTTTTGCAGAATTCATACAATCAATTGCACCGTTAATATTACCGAGTTCACTAAGTCTGATTCCATGATGAAAATAGATGTTTCCCAATGCCTCATGGTTCCCTGAAAATTCAGCCTTTAGTGAATCAATCAACCTTAAGTAAAGGTCATCGAATTTTCCAATATCATAAATAGAAAGGATATCTTGCATCATAGTTGGGTTTGTTGGATCCATTCCAAATAATAAGGCTGAATAATCCAGAGCTCTTTCAGGGTTTCCGGTTCTTAATTCCAATGATATTAATGGCTTGATGTTCAAATAATTTCTCTCATACTCTTTTTGACTAAGCCTTCGGTACTTTAGAGCATTTTGATCGTCTCTCATTTCTGCATACCATATGGCGATCTGTCTAAATAATTCAGATCTCTCTTCACGATCTTTAATATGGGTCAATTTTTGTAAAGCGTCTTCTATTACCAGGGCATTCTTGAAAGTAATATTTCCTGGAAGACTGTACTTCAGTAGGTGGTCAAGTTTCCTGCGATTCTTTGTTTCAAGCTGCTCGATAGTGAACATAACGAGGAAAGCTATGTAATCACCACAATCAATGAACCCTGTTATTTCCTTACAAGGTATTTCTTTTGCTATTGCTCCTCTAATTTTGGTCTCCAGGCCATCTTTCCTTTTGGGCCCCATTTCAATATAGATTTTGAGATTTGTATAATAGTGAGCCTTGCCTTCATTTTGAAATGAAATTAGATCATCAATATTTTTAATGACTTCGTCCTTGTGCCAAAAATTCAGGTATGTCCACTCATGAGCTTTCTGAGCGTCCTGTAACGAACGGCCTCGCTGGTATAATGTCGCTAAACATTTGATTATTCTTGAATTGTCTCTTGAATTGTCAATAACCCATCCGAATGGTGCGGATAGGAGAAGAGCTTTGTTGTCTGAATATGGAACAGCTCTTAGCGCTTGGTTCTTTAAAAGTTCATCAAAATTTAAGATATCTAATTCTAATTTATGCGGTCCATAATAAGCCCTATTTATTGCTGCTGGAGAAAATCCCTTATTTGTTATTAATAATCCCTGATGAACGTCAACATCCTCCAACATTGATATAAATGACTCTACGCACTTCACATCAATTTTTTTTGAGAAATTCTTGGCATCAACTGCTATCTTTATGGGATAGCCTGCAACTTCATCTTCGATCAGAATGTCAACTTGCCGCTCTTTCTTTGAATACCTTCCATAAATCTTTACGTCGTGCCTTATACTTGCGCCTGTATAATTATCCGAAAAGTATTGATGAATTTCTTTTTGATATTTCTTCCAATCCATTTACAATCCTTACGAAACATTTGTATTGAGAATTATCTGGACAACACCCAAACATCTCTCATTCAATTGTTTCCTATTGTACTATACACTTTCTCCTGAATTTTTGGAAGCGTAGAATAGAGGAAGAAGGTATTGTAGGTTTTCAGCCTTGATGTTGGAAGATGGAGGGTTTTGGGGAGATAAATTCCCTCCAAGTTTCACTCCCAAAAATTAAGAGGAGAGGGAAAGGAAAAGGGGGACTATAGGGGGAGTAGGAAAAGGGCTGTAGGGTGAGGCTCGCAATACTGCAATTTAAGTAAGGTGTTTACCTGAAACCAACCTATCCCACGGAACAGCCTCTTTTCGTAATCCCTATGTGCTGTTCTATTTTTTCAAGGTTTTGAGCTTGATGTTATCAAATCGGAATAAAAATGCAACAAGAATTTTCGGAGGTTAAGGCTAAGGTTGAGGTTGAGAATTCTGTAAGGATTGGGGCAACGGAAATACGGTATTATAACAACTTCTTTAATTCTTCAATTGAAATGCCTACGTCCCTTAATATTTTCCTCAAGAGGCCTCTACCAATGTCTTTCCCCTCATGGAAAGGAACCGTTGTCTTTCTTCCATCAGGATGTTTATATCGGAAATGACTTCCTTTTGACTTTCTTGTGCGGGAGAATCCAAGTTTTTCTAACGCCTTAATCAATTCTCCTGGTTTGAGGATGGGAAGTTTGACGTCATTCATATCGTCACCTCGACCCATTTCATGCCAATTACCTCAGGGTATTTAGGGTCGAGTTTCTTTTTCTCTTCTTTCAACTCCTCGAGACACATTTGAATGACATCTTTAATGTTTGTCATGGCCTCTTCGTAGGTGTCTCCTTGGGTATAACATCCCTCCAAGGCTGGACAATGAGCAACGTAAATGCCATCTTCATCTTGCTCTATCACGACTTGTAGAAGATATTTTTTCATTTGGGTCTACCTTTCCAGAAAAATAAGGATCAATTTATTTCTACCTTACTCTTATCATGAAACCCGCGAAAAGACAAGGTCATTACCAGCCGCTGGGGTCGGCCCTTGCCACGGGACACTGTCTCCTCATAACCTCATATAGAAGAAGACCCAACTCTATTTTCTCAAAGTTTTGAGCCTGGGATGATATTATCAAATCAGAATAAAAATGCAACAAGAATTTTTGGAGGTTTAGGTTGAGAGTTCTGTAAGGGAATCAATACATTGACAAAAAATTACGGGACAGAATTGCACTGAATTTTAGGAAGGCATCGTGACAACGGCAATTAGGTTCCATTACACTATCCTCAACTCCTTTATTTTCTTTACTTTTTCATAAAGGCGTCTGTCAGATGTGATGAAGGGGCATTCTAATTTTCTGGCAAGCACGACGTAGGCCGCATCATAGAGGGTTATTTTATATTGCCGGGATAAGATGATTCCCTCTAAAAATTCATCGAGACCGAGACTGAATACCTCAAGATCAAAATTCCATATCAAAGAAAAAGCTTCGGCTGCATCTTTTGTACTTAATCTGGTCTTTGTGGCCAATACATTGGCGATCTCATAAAAGAAGAGGCTATGAACCGCTACTGTTTCTTTTCCGGTCACATGTCCCTCTTTATAAAGTCTTGCCTTTTCTCCTCCTTCCTCCTCTCCAAAAATCCACTTAAGGGCTACAGAGGCATCAAGGACTATCATCTCCCTTCTCTGACCTCTCTTATGACCTTGACGATATCTATAGTGGCAGTCTCTTTCAGATGCCTCTTTTTCCACCTATCCATCTGAGTCGATATTTCCTCAAGCTTTCTTTCCCTGTTTTTGTTCAGCACCTTCTCTTCATACTCATCGAGTGAGATCAACACGGCAAGAGGTTTATTTGCCCTGGAGATCATCACCTGCTCCCCCTTTTTCGATACATCATTAAGGATAGAGCCGAGCTTTTTCCTTAAGTCAAGAGCCGTCACGGTCTTCATTCCGAACCTCCTGGAATTTTGACTATAATATAAACTATGATAGTTACTATGTCAAATTCACTTGAAATTCAAGGGAGGGACTTCTCAATCTCTCCAACCAAATCATAGGGAAGGGCCTGAGTGATTCGAGCTTCCACCCAATCGCCGGGTCTGGCCTTCCCCTTCAGGAAGACGCAGCCATCAATCTCAGGAGCTTGAATTTGAAGCCTTCCTCGAAGGAGACCTCCTTGATGATTTGGCCCCTCGACTAAGACCTCCATCTTTCTTCCCACAAATTGGCGATATTTTTTTAGGGAGATCTTTTTTTGGATCTCCATCAGGGTTCTCAGACGTTCCTCCTTCACGTTCTCTGGGATTGGATTGGGTAGGCGGGAGGCAGGCGTACCTTCCTCTGGGGAATATTTGAAGGCTCCAAGGTGATCGAACTGCGATCTCGCGAACAAAGTCTAAAAGGGTTTTGAACTGGCTTTCCCCTTCTCCTGGAAACCCAATGATCAAGGATGACCGAAGGCTTACCTCTGGAAGAAAGGTTCTGATCTTTTCGAAGAGGCTCCGAACTTCCTGGCTCCTCGATCTTCGGCCCATTCGTTTGAGGATCCCATCGTCGATGTGTTGGATGGGGAGGTCCAGGTAAGAACAGATCTTCTTCTCTTGGGCCATCAGTTCAAGAAGCCCATCGGTGAAATAGTTTGCCTTTGGATAAGAGTAGAGGATTCGGATCCAACGGGGGCCTTTGATCTTAACGAGGTCTTTCAGGAGTTTTTCTAAATTGGTTCCATCTCGAAGATCTTCTCCATAGGCAGTAGTATCTTGAGCGATGAGGATAAGTTCTTGGACCCCTTGATCTCCAAGCCTTTTTGCCTCATCGATCACGGATCGAAGCCTTCGGCTTCGGTAGGGTCCTCTGATCTTAGGGACCGTGCAAAAAGTGCAGAGATTGGAGCAACCCTCTGCAATCTTAAGGTAGGCAATGAAAGGAGGGGTGGAAAGGATTCGCGGAGTCTTTTCATCGTAAAGAAAATTGGGTTTAGAGAGGAATGTCTTTTTCTTCTGTTTCTCTTTTAGGATCCGGGGAAGGTATTGAAAGGTTCCCGTGCCAATGAAAAGGTCCACCTCTGGTAATTCCTTTTCCAGAATTTTTCCATAGCGCTGGGGGAGACATCCTGAGACAATGAGAAGATGACACCGACCCTCCTTCTTATAGTGAGTGAGCCCAAGAATGGTTTCAATCGCTTCCTTCGTCGCTTCCTGGATAAAAGCACAAGTATTGACAATGAGAATTTCGGCCCTTGAAGGGTCGGTCGTGAGGCGATATCCTTCTTTGGAAAGAAGGCCGAGAATCACTTCGGAATCGACTAAGTTTTTGTGACACCCTAGACTGACAAGACAGATTGATTTATTCATCGAAGAAATTATACCTGAACGACAGCGGTTTTCCAACAGGGATTGTTTTCTTTATTTAAAAAGTGCAAAATTGATTTAATCTCCCCCAATTCCCGTAGGGAACGGTTTCAAACCGTTCCCTACAAAGAGGGCGAGGAAGAATTTAAAGGTGGAGTGATGAGTTTGATTCAAAAACAGTATGAGGATTTAAGGAAGAGAGTGAAGAAATCTGAGTTGGAAAACCAAAGGCGGGCATTCCAAGAGACCCGAAACCGCCAGAAAGAGAACCTCGCTTCCATCGATGATCTTGAGAAAATCAAGGAAGAGGTGAAGCGAATCCGGTCTGAGTCGGTGGGAAACTGGGATCTCCTCCAAAAGGCGATCTCTCGATTGGAAGGAAATCAGTTTAAAGTGATTGAGGCGAAAGATTCAAAGGAGGCCTGCGAGATCGTGTTGAAAGAGATTGGAAAAGAAAAGCTCGTCGTCAAATCGAAATCGAATATTTCGAAGGAGATCGGGCTCACTTCCTTTCTCATCCAGCATGGGATCGAGGTGATCGAGACCGATATCGGTGATCGAATCATTCAGATGACGGGTCAACGGGCCTCCCACTACACCGGACCGGCTTGCCATCTTTCCCGTTATGATATTGCCCAGATTCTTTCAAAACATCTAAAGAAGGAGATTCCACCCATCCCCGAAGATGAGTTGGAGGCGGTGAAGCAAGATATTGCATCTTACCTGGAAAAGGCGAGAATGGGGATTACCGGTGCCAATGCGATCACGGCGAAGGAGGGAGCGGTTTTAATCCTCCACAATGAAGGCAACGTGACTCGGGTACGGGTGAGGAAGAAACATATTATCACTGCTTCTATTGATAAGGTCTACCCCCGTTTGGAAGATGCCATGACCATGTTGAGATTGGAAACCTATCTGGCCACGGGAGCCCTTTTCCCAGCCTTTATCGATATTGTGGGAGGAAGATCAAAGTCCTCGGATATTGAGAAAAAGCTTTTTTACGGGATATACGAACCCGAATCAGTCGTTGTTATTTTATTGGATAATGGAAGAAGAAGGATTTTGGAAGATGAGAAGGATTTCTCTGACCTTCTCAGTTGCATTGGATGTGGCAATTGCCTTCTCGACTGCCCTACCTATAATGCAATTGGCTCCACCTTTGGGGCCGATGGCATGCTGGGCGGAAGGGGAGTGGCCCTTGCCTCTCTTCAGAGAGGGATCCGGGAAGGGATTGAGGATGGTCTCTTTCTCTGTACCACCTGTGGTCTCTGTGGAGAGGTTTGTCCAGTGGGCATCGACGCAGGGAAGAGACTTAAGGATCTGAGAAGATCGAGTTTAGCGTCCAAAGAAATTTCCAGCCAAATCGATGAGGTGGCCCAGCTGCATCATACGATTGATCAATACGGGACACCCTATGGAGAGATGGCTCGGGCCGAATTTTCTTCTCTGAAGAAACGTTCCCCTGTGGTCCTCTATATCGGATGTGTGGGAATGAGCATAGAGACTGAAACCGTAAGCCACGCCATAAAACTTCTTCATCGATTAGGGATCGATTTCACCTTGATCGATGAGGTCTGCTGTGAGGCCGTGAAAGATGAAACCGGATCCAGCCCTAGCCCAGAACGAATTCATATGAATATAGAGAAGGTGAAGGGGGTTGGAGGAAAAGAAGCTCTTTTCCTCTGCCCTACCTGTCTTAAAACTTTTTTGGATCATGACAAAGAAGATCCGACAGGTCTTCTTTATAGAACCCTCATATCATTTCTTTCTGAGAAGTTTTCATTCACTTCCTTGGGGACTGATTCGGCAACGGTGACTTACCATGACCCCTGCCACCTTGGAAGGGGGCTTGAGTCGTTCGATGCAGCAAGGGAACTCCTAAAAGGGGTTGGAGCTAAATTAGTCGAGATGGAGCATCACCACCGTGAATCTCTCTGCTGTGGCGCAGGAGGAGGAGTGAGGGGATTTTATCCAAAATTTTCGAGGGACATCGCACGAAGGAGAGTGAGAGAGGCAGAAGAAGTAAGGGCAGATATCCTACTGACAGACTGCCTCTCCTGTAAGCATAATCTGAAGCAAGGGATGCCATGGGATGGGAAGATGAAGGTGATGACCACTCTGGAATACCTTCTGGAAGGGATAGAGACCGGAACGATTAAGTTCTCCCAAAGGAAAAATTAGATTTCGAATTAACCATCTTTCAAGCTATATATCAGTTTTGTTATATAACAGATTTGTTTTATTGCCTTTGCTCCCTGTCCGGTATAAAAAGAAAGTATGGCTCCAATGAAGCAGTGGAGATTTTTTTTCTTCTTATCGATTCTTCTTGTTCTTACCAGTTGCGCTCCGTTCATCTCTAAACGTATCTCCCAAACGTTTGAGAGACCCAGACCTTGTGAAGAGTTTCTGAATCAATTGGATGCGAAAGTCAAAGAAGCGGGTGTCAGGGATGCCTCGAATGTCTCTATCCCTGGTTTTCCCTATCTTCGTACGAATCGTTTTCTTACAGCCCTGAAAGAAAATCTAAAAGATGAGAGAGAAAAGAAAGAATGGATTCGATGGATGCAGCAGTTGGATCTACAGTCCAGGAGAAAAGAGATCAGCAATCTGCCGGGCGAAGTGGTTCTATCCTTAGGAGCGAAAGGAAAGGGAGAGTCCGATCGGGAGGGATTATTTGCCAGAGTAGAATCATGTTCTTCTGAGCTTCTCAGTCATGATCAAACTCGAAAAAATTTTTATACCGCCCTCTATCCACTTCTTCATGTCCCAGATGAATATTCGCGCTTCAGGAGAACCATCGGTCTTTATCCCTTGATGGCTCTGCCAGTTGCCATGGCCACTCACAGTTCACGAAAAAAAATCAGATCCTGGTTTGACGTGCTTTTAAATGACCTTCCTATCGATGGACAACTCAAGACATTCGTCCCCGAGAAGAAAGTCTCTTCCAATGGAAAAGAGATTCAAGAGATGATCAGGGAATCGATGAGAAACCTTTTGAATGTTCCATTACTGAATGAGGATAAGGAGAAAAAAATAGTTGAATCCTTTGCGCCCATCTTTATTCAGGACATCGCTGCTTCCTATGACCGGATGGGGCAGGTCGTGTGGAAGGATCATCGCGTTGAAGTTAACCCAGAAAAACCCACTGTCTATTATTATATTTCCCATGCCTTTCTGAAAGGAAAACCGATTTTTCAAATTAACTATGTCATCTGGTTTTCGGAACGGGCCGGGAAAAGACCTCCATCGATCGAGCAGGGCCATCTGGATGGATTGACTGCTCGGGTCTCTCTCAATGCCGAGGGAAGACCTTTCATGGTCGATGGGGTGAACGACTGTGGGTGCTACCATTTCTTCGCCCCAGAGAAAGGGCAGGTGGACCGGGTTCTTTCCCAACCCTTTCGATTCGATCCTTTTATATCTCAGTGGCTTCCTACGGTTCCTCCGGCAGAACGTCTCGGAATCCGAATGAACTCTGGCTGGCATCAGGTGCAGCGTTTAATTCCTGTAGGAGAAACCCTCAATGCGATCTCTTATGAGTTGGTGCCTTACGATGTTTTAGAAGCTCTTCCCCATGAGGATGGCCGGAGGGAAAGTATCTTTGACGCGAGGGGAATTGTCAAAGGTTCAGAAAGGGTGGAACGACTGATTCTGTTCTCTATGGGGATTCCATCGATTGGAAGCATGCGCCAGAGGGGCCACCATGCGATTGATCTGATCGGCCGGGTTCACTTCGATGATCCTTATCTTTTTGATCAGAATTTTGTCTTTAAATAGAATGGTTAAATCTCTTCCGATATTCTTGCTCTCTTCTTTCCTGCTGATTCAGGTTGAAAGCCATGCTCAATCATTGGAATATCCGGGTGAAAACAGGGTTTCTGCGATCGTTCAAAAAATGGAATCCGCCTATCAAACCGTGGAAGATTACACCTGTGAGGTGGGGCAGATCTTCTACAGAGACGGGGTGGAGGACCAGCATTACCAGTTCAAATTCTATTTCAAGAGGGAGAAAAAAATCCGGGTCGATTTCTCCCACCCTTATCCAGCGCTTACGATCTTTTATCAAGAAGGAGACCAAGAGACCATGGTCTTACCCGTTCGCTTCTTGCCGATACTGAAATTTCGTTTTTCTATCAACAGTCCGATGATGAGAACGATGGCTGGTCAACGGATCGATCAGACAGATATGGGGTATTTCATTCAGTTCCTGTCAAATAATCTCAAAAGCGTTAAACAGGAGAAAGATGAATTTCGAGAAGACGAGGAACAGGTAAGATTTTCACTTTTAGCCATGGATTATATTGATCAGAAATACCTTGAAAAATATCAAATTTCTATTTCTAAAAAAATTTGGCTTCCTCTTCGTATTGAAAGATTCAATTTAGAAGACAAACTCATTGAGGCCACGGATATTAAAAATTACAGCATCAACACTCATCTTGAAGACAAATTCTTTCGTCCGTAGACACTTAATCGCAGAGTGCATAGCATAGAATATCAAATCCCCCCATACCCCCCCTGCCTGCCGGCAGGCAGGCTTTTCTAAAGGGGGGGCAGGGGGGATTAAACGCTGTGCTCTTTGCGATCTGGGTTATGTATTGACAAATCGAAGCTTCGTGGTAATTTTTTCGTTACGAATGGAGGACCCCAACAATGGATCGGGATTATGATGTGATTGTGGTGGGTGCAGGACCGGGGGATCCACGGCGGCCAGGTATTGTGCCCAGGCGGGGCTAAAGACCCTCCTCATTGAGAAAGAGCGGCTCCCCAGATACAAACCCTGTGGAGGTTGCCTTTCCCCTAAAACGGTCCGTTTGATCAGCTTCGATCTCAGCCCGGTGTTGGAGAACACCATTTATGGAGTGAAATTCTCTTATTGTTTTGAAGATTCATTTTCTATCCAATCCACTCAGCCGATGGCCTTCTTAGTGATGAGGGATCGTTTCGACCAGTTGTTGGTCAAGGAGGCTCTAAAAAGGGGGGCAGAGATATTAGAAGGCGAAAGAGTGACAAGGGTAAAAGAGAACGAAGATTGGATAGAGGTCGAATTATCAAAAGGGAAAAGGCTTCATTGTGAATACCTCATTGGTGCCGATGGTGCGGGGAGCATCGTCGCTAAATCATTGTCCCTGTTGCCGCAGAAGGGCAGTCGAAAAGGGATTGGACTCGAAAGTGAGATTCCCTTTGAGGCAACCGTCCATTTTCCAAAAGAGGATTTACACCGCATTCGTTTAGATTTCGGTCGGATTCCCAGTGGCTTTTGCTGGGTTTTTCCAAAAAGAGAAGGACTCTCTGTGGGTATCGGAGGAATGTTTATCGATGTGGGAAAGAGTAATCTCCATCAATACTTCACCCATTTCCTAAATGGGCTGAGCTTTCTCAATAAGGGAGAAGCAAGGAAAGTCATGGGACACCCTCTTCCCTCCTTTTATGATGAAGGGCAAAGGGTTTCACACGGGAGGATTCTTCTGGTGGGTGATGCTGGCTATCTGGTCGATCCTCTGACCGGAGAGGGCATCTATTATGCCATTCGAAGTGGAATGTTGGCTGCAGAGTCAATCCTTCAATCGAAGGAGAAAGGTATTCTTCCTTCGGATCTATACCAAACAGCAGTCCAGGTCACCATTTTTGAGAATTTCAAATGGGCTCTTTTTTTTGCTCGATTCGTCAACCGGTTTAATAAATTGTCCTATCAAACCCTACGACACTATCCTGAATTGGGAACCCTCTATCTACAGGTATTGGAGGGGAGAGAGACCTACAAAGGATTTGTGGAGAGGGTGAAACAAAGGGCGAAAGATCTTCTTAAAGGACGATTCAGTGATAAGATCAAAAAGGCCATGGGGGAGATTTAAACTCCCTTTGGTTTCCAATTCTTTGTTAAAGACATTAAGAGCGAAGGTAAGGAGAATCCCCTGTCTTTTGGAGAGAAAATATGGTGTGCCCTATAGGAAGGGAAGGGGTAATCCTATTGAGATCCTCATCCAGACCATTCTCTCACAGAACACAAACGACCGAAATCGAGATCGAGCCTATCAGAGATTGAAGACCCAATTTCCACATTGGGAAGATGTCCTCAGAGCAAGAACGAGAACTGTTATTCAGGCCATCCGACCGGGTGGATTGGCTGAGCAGAAAGCAAGGTGTATAAAGGAGACCCTCCGATGGATTAAAAATCGTGAAGGAGAAATGAACCTTACCTTTTTAAAAAAGATGGATTCTGATGAAATTAAGAAAGCCATTGGCGACCTGAAAGGGATCGGCCCCAAAACCGTCCACTGTCTCCTTCTTTTTGGCATGGGTAGAGAAGCTTTCCCAGTGGATACTCATATCCTCAGAGTGGGGAAACGTCTTGGTTTTATTCCAGGATGGATGAATGCAGATAAAGCACATGAATGGATGGTTCCTCTCATCCCAAATAAAAAATCTCTGGCCCTCCATCTGAATCTCATCCGATTTGGAAGAGAAATCTGTAAGGCGAAAAGCCCAAATTGCAGTAATTGTTTCTTAGTGGATGAATGTTATTATTCGCATCATAAATTGAAGAATAAATAAATATGGAAGCAAGGGTAAAGAAAAATCCCCCTCCTTTTCATTCATGGTTCGAATCTGAACCATGGAAGAGATGGAGACGTATTGGTTTGACAGGGCTCGTGGGGTCTTCCAAAGCCTACTTGTTATCCCATTGGAGAGAAAGAGTGAAAGGGCCCCTTCTGATCATCGCTCCTCAACTTCGGAACGCCGAATGCCTCCTCGAAGATCTTCAATTTTTTCAGAAGGAGACGGAGGATCTTTTATTTCTCTTCCCTGAATGGGAAACCCTTCCGTATGATGAGATTCCCCCTCATCCAGAAATCGTTAGAGAGAGGGTGAAATGTCTCTTCTCCCTCTTGAACGGTGAGGAAGTAGTGATCGTCTCTTCCATCAAGGCTTTGATGCAGAAAGTTCTCTCCCCTCTCGAATTAAGAGACTCTCTCTTTTCTCTTTCCATCGGAGAAGAAGTGAATCGTGAAGACCTCGTCCATTTTCTTCAGGAAAATGGATATATCTCCGTGAGGATCGTGGAGGAGAGAGGGGATTTTAGCCTCCGAGGTGCGATCATCGATATCTATACTCCATTTTATGAAGAACCCCTGCGGTTTGAATTTGATGGGGATCGATTGGAGTCCATCCGAAGATTTGACCCAGAAACCCAGCGTTCCATCACTCAGGGAACAATGGAAAAAGCCATCCTTCTTCCAGCAAGGGATATTTCGAAAGATTCTTCTCGTCAATCTCTGACTACCCTTTTTGATTATCTGAAGGAGAATGGGGTGGTCTTCGTTGAGGAAGGAGACGCTGTGGAGAGGGAGGCAAGGACCTTCTCCAATCTTATCAGTGAACATTATGAAAAGGCCTTTTTGAAAAAAGGTTCTGTTCCTCCTAAGGATTCCATCTATCTCAGTTTTGAGGACGTTTCCTATTCCCTAGAGAGATTTCACACAGTCTTTCTCCAAGAAGGGCCCATCGCCCCTCCCCAATGTCAGCACATCTTCTCTTTTGATATGGAACCCAATGACGATCTTCGAAGGGAGATGAAGGCCGCCCTCTCTGTAAAGGGCGGTCTTGCGGAAACCTCCCCTTTCTCTATCTTTTTGAAGAAAATTCATGACTGGCAAGAGAAAGAGATGAAGATATTCATCGTTTCCCATACCCTCGGTCAGGCTGAGAGATTAAGGGATCTTCTCTCTCATTATGAAGTGACATCCCATTTGGAAAAAGCGAGAGGGTTCAGAGAGTGCATCGATGAATTTGAGAAGGCTCTCATCCTTTTCATCGGTCCTCTCACCTCAGGGTTTCAAAACCCCCGAGAGGGATGGGTCCTTCTAACAGAGGAGGAAATCTTTGGTGAAAGAAGGAGGTTAAGCGAAGGAAGGGCCCGACCCCGCCTATTGCAAGCCGGAGGATCATCTTTTTCTTCATATAAGGAACTCCGAGAGGATGATTTTATCGTTCATATCGATTATGGCGTAGGCCTCTACAGAGGGCTGAGACATTTGAGCATCGAAGGCGTTTCGAACGATTACCTCCTTTTGGAATATCTTGAGGGAGATAAGCTCTTTATTCCTGTAGATCGGCTCAATCTCATTCAACGTTATGTCGGAGGTGATGGGAGGTCCCCCAAACTGGATAAGTTGGGGAGTCACTCATGGCAGAGGACAAAAAAGAGGGTGAAGGCCGCTCTCTCCGAGATGGTTAAAGAGATTCTTGACCTTTACGCAGCGAGACAGGTCTTCAAAGGTTTTAGCTTTTCTCCTCCAGATCAACTCTACAAAGAGTTTGAAGCTACCTTTGAGTATGAAGAGACTCCAGATCAGATCAAGACCATTGAAGAAGTGATAAAGGATATGGGAAACCCAAAACCCATGGATCGCCTGATCTGTGGGGATGTGGGGTATGGTAAGACAGAAGTAGCCATTCGAGCCGCCTATCGCACGGTGATGGATGGCAAGCAGGTTGCCATTTTAGTTCCCACCACCGTTCTGGCCCAACAACATCATCAGACCTTCTCTCGCCGGTTTAAAGCTTATCCCGTGGTGATCGAAATGTTGAGCCGTTTTAAAAGTCCTCGGGAGCAGAAGGAGATTTTAAAACGATTGAGAGAAGGCAACATAGATATTGTGATCGGGACACACCGACTCCTCCAGAAGGATGTAACCTTCAGAGATCTTGGACTGGTGGTGATTGATGAGGAGCATCGATTTGGTGTTTCTCACAAAGAGAGATTGAAGCAAATGAGAAAGTTAGTAGATGTGATCACCCTCACCGCCACTCCCATTCCAAGGACCCTCCAGATGGCCATTTCTGGCATCCGAGACCTCAGCCTGATCCAAACCCCTCCTGAAAATCGTCTCTCCATCCGATCCTTTGTCGTTCGTTTTGATGATGAGGTTATCCGCGAGGCAGTCCAGAAGGAATTCAGTCGAGGAGGTCAAGTCTTCTTCGTTCATCATCGAGTCCGAAACATCCATGCGATGGCCAACCATTTGAAACGGCTCATCCCGGAGGCATCCTTGGCCATTGCTCACGGCCAGATGAGAGAGAAGGAGTTGGAGAAGGTGATGTATCAATTCGTCAAGGGAGAATTTAACCTTCTTCTCTGCACCAGTATCATTGAATCCGGTTTGGACATCCCAACAGCCAACACGATCCTGATCAATCATGCAGAGCAGTTTGGTCTGGCAGACCTTTACCAACTCCGGGGCCGAGTCGGTCGGGGGAGTCATCAGGCCTATGCCTATCTCCTAATTCCCGGAGAGCTTTCTCTTTCCAAGGATGCCATGAAAAGGCTCCGAGCGATTCAGGAATTGAGCGAATTGGGATCTGGGTTCAAACTGGCCATGCATGATTTGGAGATTCGGGGAGCAGGGAACCTCCTCGGATCATCTCAATCCGGGCATATCGCAGCCGTGGGGTTAGAACTCTACACCCAGTGGATGGAGAAGGCTGTCCGGGAGTTAAAAGGTGAGGAAGTAGTGGAAGAGATCACCCCTGAGATCCACTTTCACCTTCCTGCCTTCATTCCGGAATTCTATGTGGAGGATCCTGCGGAACGATTGAGTCTCTATCGAAGACTTTCTTTCTCTCGTTCTGATGAGGAAGTGGAAAGGATTCGGGAAGAGATGGAGGACCGCTTTGGAAAGATACCCATAGAAGTGGATCACCTTCTTGAAGTGATCAAAGTGAAAATTCTTCTGACAAGATTGTCGATCAGAAAGTTTGAGGAGACGCCTTCTCAATGGGTCCTCACATTCGACGAGACGACCCGAGTCTCTCCACAAAAGGTAGTGGAGCTGGTCCATCGAGGAAAGGGTAAGTATCGATTAACCCCGGAGTCCAAATTGGTCATTGAAACATGGCCCGAGGCGGAGAAGGACCTCTTTGGAGCGGTTAAAAAGCTATTGCAAGCATTGGCCTGATATGATAGATTTCTAACAAAATTGAATCAGGTCTAAATGGAGAGAGAATGATGACAAAAAGACTTATTTTCTTTGGAATTTCGGTCCTCTTTTTTTCCTGTTTCTTGGGTTGTGAGAAACCGGGGGAGAAAGGGTTAGGGACGAATGAGTTAGTCAAGATCAACAATGTTTCTATCTCCCTTGAAGAGTTTCGTCAGATGTCGGAAAGGCAACCTTTGGAAGGGAAGATGAGGCTGTTGAGCGAAAAGGGGCTGAGGGATTTTCTTGATAACTACGTGATGACTCGAGAGGTGCTCTATCAGGAAGCGAAGCAGAAGGGCCTTGATCAAAATAAAGAGATCGTGGCAAAGGTGGAAGATTTCAAGAGGGCAATAGTGATCGATGCCCTTCTCGAAGAGGTACTGAAAGGGAAGAGCGAAGTTTCTGAGAACGACCTCCAGAAATATTATAAAGAGAATGAAAGTCGTTTTGTCGAGCCTCAAGAGATCAAGATCCGTCACATTGTTGTCAACTCAGAACCCATGTTGAAGGAAGTATTGGCGAAACTCGCAAGGGGTGAAAGTTTTGAGAAGTTAGCATTCACTTACAATATCGATAAATCCAAGGAGTTTGGAGGGGATCTCGGATATATCCGGAGAGGGCAATTGGCCCCTTCGTTTGCTCCGTTCGAAGAAGCGGCTTTTTCACTCAGGGAAAGAGGTGAGATCAGCGAGGTCGTGAACACGCCTTTTGGATATCATATCATCCAATTGGTAGAGAGACGGGGGACCATCTTGAAACCATTCAATCAAGTCAAAGAAAAGATCCGCTTCTTCCTCCAGACAAAAAAGAGACAGGATGCCTACCTTGAATATGTGAAAGAAGCCAAAGCGAGAGCTAAAATCCTTATTAACGAAAAATTGTGGGCTGAAGAAGAGAAACAGGAATCCAAGCCTAAAAAAGAAAAGAAATGAAATAATAACCAAGTTCCAAGCCCTGTACCTAATATGGTGCAGGGCAAGCACCCATGACCAAAGTTACTGCGTCATGACTTAATAACTGAGGAGAGATTTAGGATTTGGTGATTGGATCTCATTTATGATGATATTCATAAGCTTCAGAGAATATAGGGTGTTGACCTCTCTCACTTTGATGATGATTTTCTTTTCGATGTGGGGTTGTGGCCAATGGGGAGAAGGGCTCCCTGTACAGGTTCTCGCTCGAGTCAATCAGGAACAGATCACCGTCGATGAATTTAATCGAGAATTCAAAGAGTTGATCTCGGAGCCTGGCAAGGAGACAAAGCAGGCGAATATTAGAGATCTGAAACAAGCCTATCTGGATCAGATGATTGAACGCAAGATCCTCGTCCAAGAAGCCCATCGCTTGGGAATGAAAGTCTCCCAGGAAGAATTGAATCAGGCCATTTTAGAAATCAAAATGGATTATCCCGGGGAAGGATTTGGGGAGAAGTTGGGCCTTAAAGGGATGACTTTGGAAGAATGGAAGGTTCGACTGGAAGAAAAATTATTAGCAGAGAAGATGATTCGAACGATCCTTCATTACCGAGGGGAGATCAACGAGAAGGAAGCCCTTCAATATTATGAAACCCACATTTCCTCATTTCAACTTAAACCAAAGGTCAGGGTTCGTCAGATCATTGTGGCAGATGGAGAGGAAGCGATTCAGATCTTGAAGCGGTTGAAAAAGGGGGAGAGTTTTGAGAAGCTGGCGGTTAAAAAATCACTGGGGCCTGAAAGTGTCAAGGGTGGGGATTTGGGCTATTTCAGCCAAGGGGAGAGGCCCGCCGAATTCGACCACGTTTTTTCTATGGAGGTAGGAACGATCAGCGATGTGATCAAAAGTCTCTATGGATATCATATCTTTAAATTGGAGGAAAAGATTGAACCTCGACAACTTCCTTTCGAGGAAACAAAGTCAGGGATTCTCCAGGAACTCAGGCAGAAGAAAGGAGAGGAGGAATATCAGAAGTGGCTCAAAGGAATCAAAGGGAAGGCAAAGATAAAGATCAACAAAAAGTGGCTCAGGGCATGAAAGGGAGAGCGGGGAAGATGAAAAGAGTCATTTTCAGATTTGGGCTCTTTTTCTTTTTATTGGTTGGGCCGTTCTCTTCAAGCGAAGCCGTTGTCGATCGTATCGTAGCCGTTGTCAATCAGGAGATCATCACCCTTTCTGAGGTAGAGAAGTGGGCAGGTCCTTATCAGGAGGAGATCCAAACCAAGGATCGTTTGGAGAGACGGAAACAAGTTCATGAAGTTTATCGAAAGGTGTTGGAGAGGCTCATTGAGGAGAAGTTAATCGACCAGGAGGTGAAGAGGTCTGGAGTCAAAGTGACCAGTAAGGAGATAGAAGGAGCCTTGGAGGAGGTGAAACGGCGAAATGCTGCCACCCAAGAGGATATAGAAAAAGCTCTGGCTAAGGAAGGATTGACCTTAGAGGTCTATAAAAAGGAGATCGAAAAAAAGCTCCAGCGCATGAAGTTGATCAATTGGGCAGTCAAGGTGGAATCGCAAGCTGGAGAAAGAGAGTGGAGGGATTTTTATCAAAAGAATATCGATCAGTATCGAATCAATGAATCTTATCGCCCCAGCCAAATCTTATTCTTGATTCCAAAAGGGGCAACATCGGAGGAGATTCGGGAAATTAGGAAGAAGTGTGAAGGGGTCTTAGAGAAAGTCAAGGGAGGAGAGGATTTTGGAGAGATGGCTCTTCTCTATTCAGAGGATATCTCTGCCAAGGATCGAGGGGATTTAGGTTTTTTTAAAAAGGGAGAACTCCTTCCGGAAATTGAAAAGGAAGCCCTCCGCCTCCGGGTCGGAGAGATGAGCGGGGCGATTCGGACGGGTTTAGGTTTTCATATTATTAAACTCCTCGATCGGAAAGGAGAAACTCCCCTTCTTTTTGAGGAGGTTAAGGAGAGGGTCAAAGCGGACTATCAGGCACAAGAGATGGAGAAGTCGTTTCAACAGTTTCTCAGCACGTTGAAGGAGAAGTCTGTCATCGAGATCAAGCTTTAATAGGCCGCTGAAAAACGCCCCTGCCTACCGGCAGGCAGGCATCTGCGGTGTACACCTGTAGGGAACGGTTTTAAACCGTTCCCTACGAAGGATTTCGGGAGCTAGCTGTTAGCAGACTGCTGTCGTCCCGGCAGGGACATCACTACACATTGCCCTTGTTGTTGATTAAGGAGGGAATATGATGGTTGACAGAGCAACGAAGTGGATAGAGGAAGCAGAGGTGGTCATTGTGGGGTACGGTGGTGCCGGAGCGGTTGCGGCAATCACTGCGCACGATGCAGGTGCAAAGGTACTCATCCTCGAAAAACAACCCAACGATACTCCTACCCAAACGAGGCATACCCCAAATACAAGGATGTCCGGGGGGGCTTGGTTTTGTTCAACAGATTTAGAAAAGGCAGTGCTCTATCTTGAGGGAATGGCGAAGATTGCCAATGAAGCCTTAGATCGTGAGCGCAAGGAGATGATTCATGTCCTCGCCCAGCATCTCATTGATAATACCGATTGGATGGTCAAGATCGGGGTCGAGCTTGGAGGTGATGAAAGTGTAAGCCCAACCTTTGCAATGGAGCCCAAACACAAAGGTATGAATGGGAAAGTGTTTGCTCCCGATTTTCCAGAGCTGCCTGGATCGGATGGCACTTATCTTTCTTATCCTAAGATAACAGGCAAATACCGTCATGGGGTAGCTCTCTTTAGGGGCCTAACCGAGGCAGTTCGGAAGAGGAAGATTCAGGTGATCTGGGAGACTCAGGCCACACATTTGTTAACCCGTGGGGGGAAAGTATATGGCGTGAAGGCCAGGATAAGAGGTAAGGAGGTAGCTATAAAAGCAAGCAGGGCAGTTGTCTTGACCTGTGGTGGATTTGAATTCAACCACGAGATGAAAGAGAATTATCTTAGAGTCAATCCCGTTCATTTTTACGGCAGCCCAGGTAACACAGGTGATGGTATCAATATGGCCATGGAGGTAGGGGCTGCCCTGTGGCATATGAACAAAGCCTCCTGGCGCGTCACGATGAAATTCCCTGATTTTCCTATCGCCTTTGGCACGCAACATCATTCGACAGCGATCCTCGTCGATAGAAAAGGGTATCGGTTCACCAACGAGAAATTTAAGTTGCATTCTTTTGGGTATGAGCTAACGAATTACGATACTTATGCGCTGTGTTATCCAAAAGTCCCGTGTTACTGGATCTTTGATGAAAAGCGGAGAAGACTTGGCCCATCTGGCAAGTTTCCATGGTGCTTGTAACCCTCCTGGAGGCATTCTGGGCGATATCTACTATGTTTGGAGCCCTGATAACCAAAAGGAGATCGACCGAGGATGGATTATGAAAGCCAATAGCCTTGATGAGTTGGCCAATAAAATCCGAACAGATCTGGATAATGGTGGATTGATGAGCCCTTCCTTGCTCCAGGCTACTGTTAAACGATATAACGAGCATTGTCGGAAAGGTGAGGATGATGATTTCCATAAACCCAAAGAGTGGCTACAACCTTTAGAAGGTCCACCTTATTATGCTGTCAAGCTATGGCCGGGTGGCCCGAACACCCAAGGAGGGCCAAAGCGCAATGTGAAGGGACAAGTCCTAAGCGTGGATCATACCCCAATTCCCAGGTTATACTCGGCCGGGGAGTTGGGTTCTGTTTGGGGGATGTTCTATCAAGGAGGGGGAAATATTTCGGAGTGCATTGCATTCGGACGCATCGCCGGTGCTCATGCTGCCTCGGAGAAAATTTTGAAATAACCAAATCCCATCTTCCTAAACCACCATAGACTACCGGTGAGAGAATGGTTCTAAAAAGGATGAGAAACATGCGGCTTCCCATCATCGGGATTACCATGGGTGATCCTACGGGTGTTGGACCAGAAATTATCGTGAAGGCCTTATCGATGAAGGAACCGTTTCAAGTTTGTCGGCCCTTCGTCTTCGGGGACCAAGAGGTGATTTCAAAGACGATTGAAATGCTGGGCCTTAACACTAACGTAGATGTCTTTGAGAAGATTCCAGAGGAGGGATACCTTCCTCAAAAAATCTTTCTTTTTCCTTTGAGTCAATTAAGGGCAGACTCCCTCCATTTCGGAAAACCAAATAGGGAGTGTGGCGGGGCAATGGTGAAATATGTTGAAGAGGCGGTCAAATGGGTGAAGAATGGCGAACTGGATGCCATCACCACATGCCCCATCAACAAGCAAGCAATCAATGAAGCCGGGTGCCCTTTCCCAGGCCATACAGAACTCTTAGCCCATTTGGTTCAAGCCTCCTCTGTTGCTATGATGTTTTTGGGATCAAGATGGAAGGTCGTTTTAGTCACGACTCATCTTCCACTCCAAGAGGTTCCAAAATGGATCACTTCGGATCGCGTTCTTTCCACGATTCGAATGACAGACGAAGGATTGAAAAAATATTTCGGAGTTCCCCATCCTAAGATTGCTGTCCTCGGCCTCAATCCCCATTCTGGAGAAGAAGGGCTCTTAGGAAAAGAGGAGCAGATGGAGATTATCCCGGCCATTTCAATGGCGAGATCTCAAGGAGTCATCGTCGAAGGTCCTTTTCCTGCTGACTCTTTTTTTAACCTCTCAAGCCCCTTTATCTTTGATGCTGTGATTTCCATGTACCATGACCAAGGCCTCATTCCTATTAAGATGTCGAACTTTAAGGAAGCCGTCAATTTTACCTTAGGATTACCATTTATTCGTACCTCTGTGGGTCATGGGACTGCATATGACATTGCTGGTAAGGGGCTGGCCGACCCAACCAATCTTATTCATGCAATCCTAACAGCATCTAACTTATCAAAATTAGTCCATAATCCGTAATCACAAATGAAAAGGCCTGCAATTTCCCTGTCATGCTGAAATTTTTTCAGCATCTCATAAAAAAGGCTAAAGCAGATCCTGAAACGAGTTCAGGATGACAATTATGGATTATGGATTAATGAAAATATGTTGACAAAAAAATTGATTTAAGTTATTAAAAATTGCTTGTGAAAATTATCTTTTGAATTTTTCACTATTTTTTTCTCGTATTAATAGTGAAGATTAGAAGGAGAGTCAGATGAGAGAAGTCGTGATTGTCAGCGGAGCAAGGACAGCAGTAGGGACATTTGGAGCCTCTCTGAAGGATGTTCCGGTTGTTAAATTAGGTGCCATTGTCATTCGGGAAGCTATTAAGAAAGCTGGGTTTAAACCTGTTTCAAAGAAGGAAATATTAGATTTAGCTCCAGATCCATTGAAATGGACCGGGATGACAGAATTGGAAAAATCCTATTATCAATGGGATGCTTCGCTCCAAGAGATTCCGGTCGATGAGGTAATTATGGGTAACGTCCTCATCGCTGGACAGGGACAGAACCCAGCTCGGCAGGCGATGATCTACGGAGGAGTTCCAAAGGAGACCAATGCATTTACAATTAACAAGGTCTGTGCCTCGGGTCTGAAGGCCATTGCTCTTGGGGCTCAATCGATTCTATTGGGTGAGGCGGATGTCGTGGTGGCAGGGGGAATGGAAAACATGAGTCAAGTCCCTTATGCCTTTCCCCAAGGCCGATGGGGGGCGAGAATGTTTAATCAGGAGATGGTCGATTTGATGGTCTTCGATGGTCTCTATGAGATCTTTTATGGATACCATATGGGATTGACCGCCGAGAACATCGCTGAGAAATATGGAATTTCGAGAAAGGAGCAGGATGAATTTGGGCTGCTCAGCCACCAGAGGGCGAGGGCTGCTATCAAAAATGGCACCTTCAAAGAGGAAATCGTACCTGTAGGCATCCCTCAAAAGAAAGGGGAAACGCTGATCTTCGATACAGATGAGAGACCGATGGATACTTCCTTAGAGAAGATGGCCAAATTGCCCACAGCCTTCAAACCAGGAGGAACAGTCACCGCAGGGAATGCCTCTGGAATTAATGACGCCGCTGCGGCTGTCCTCTTAATGTCTAAAGAAATGGCAAAAGCCTTAAAGGCGGAACCTTTGGGAACGATTCGCTCCTATGCCTCAGGAGGGGTCGACCCAGCCTATATGGGTTTAGGCCCCATCCCTGCAGTGAAGAAGGCTTTGAAAAAAGCTGGAGTCTCTCTTAATGAGATTGGAGTGATCGAACTGAACGAGGCCTTTGCTTCTCAGTCGATCGCCTGCATTCGGGAGCTCAAATTCGATATGGAGAAGACCAATATCAACGGGAGTGGAATCTCCCTGGGGCATCCCATTGGATGCACGGGTGCGAGGTTGATTGTTACACTCCTCCATGAGATGAAGCGAAGAAAGGTCAATTTGGGCTTGGCAACGCTCTGTATTGGTGGAGGCCAAGGCATGGCCATGGTCGTTGAGAAGAGTTAAGAGTTGTGAGTTATGAGTTTTGAGTTAAAAGTTACGGATACGTTTTAGGAGGAAAGATGGAATATAAAAATATTTTATTGACGTTCGAAGGGGAAATTGGAATGCTCATGATCAACCGGCCGAAGGCGCTTAATGCCTTGAACATCGAGACCCTCAAAGAAATCCAGATGGGGCTCCAGGAGGTGAAAGAGCATCCAGAAGTGAAGGTTCTCATTTTAACAGGAGTTGGAGAGAAGGCCTTTGTCGCAGGAGCAGATATCACAGAGATGAAAGGAATGAATTCCCTCCAGGCAGTCCAATTTTCAAAATTGGGCCATCTCACTTTGAGGATGTTTCAAGAGCTTGAACGACCGGTCCTTGCGGCTGTCAATGGTTTCGCCCTGGGAGGAGGGACGGAGATTGCCCTTGCCTGTGATTTCATATACGCCTCTGAAAATGCAAGGTTCGGACTTCCGGAGGTGACCCTTGGCATCTTTCCAGGCTTTGGAGGAACACAGAGGCTTCCCCGTCTGATTGGAAAAGGGAAGGCGAAGGAACTCATTCTAACAGGGAAAATGATCAGTGCAGAGGAGGCCTTTCAGATGGGGATGGTTAACCGTGTCTTTCCCCAAGCCATCCTCATGGAAGAGACTAAAAAGGTAGCTGCTCAGATTGCAGGAAATGGTGCCATTGGAGTGAGACTGGCTAAGATGGTGGCGGATGCCGGTTTCAATATGGATCTTGAAGAGGCCTGTAATTTAGAATCCCATGCCTTCGGCATTGCTTTCGCCACCGAGGATCAGAAGGAAGGAATGACAGCCTTTGTCGAGAAGAGGAAGCCCAATTTTAAAGGGAGATAAGGAGGAAAAAGGTGAAGATCGTTGTCTGTATCAAACAGGTTCCGGACACCACCGATGTTAAGATTGATCCAAAGACAAACACACTGATTCGGGAGGGTGTTGCAAGCATTACCAATGTCTTCGATGAATTCGCTGTGGAGGAGGCTCTTCTCACGAAGGAGAAGGTTGGGGGTGAAGTTCATGTGATCACCATGGGACCTCCCCAGGCGATCGAGGTATTGAAGAATGCCCTTGCCGTGGGTGCGGATAAAGTCTATCTGGTATCAGATAGAGCTTTCGCAGGAGCAGACACTTTGGCCACGGCTTATACCCTGGCCAAAACGATTGAGATGATCGGCGGCGTGGATCTCGTGATCTGTGGGAAACAGGCGATTGATGGAGATACAGCCCAAGTAGGGCCAGGGGTTGCAACACGTCTGGGAATTCCCCAACTCACCTATGTGTCCAAAGTCAGAGAGATCGACCTTGCCAACAAAAAGATTGTGGTGGAACGGATGTTGGAGAATGGGAAGGAGGTTGTGCAATCGACACTCCCGGCCTTGATCACTGTCGTCAAAGATATCAATGAGCCCAGGCTCCCTTCTCTTTTAGGGATCAAGAAGGCTGCCAAAGTGCAGATCCCTACCTTAACGGCTAAAGATATTTCTGTGGATGAAAACCGAATCGGCTTGAAAGGATCACCTACCTGGGTGATGAAGATCTTTTCGCCAGAAGCGAGGGGGGGTGGAGAGATATTAAAAGGAGAGTTAACGGAGGTCGTTCCACTGCTGATAAATAAATTGATGGATAGCAAGTTTATTAAATAAAAGAGCGATTCCATGGAATGATGGAATATTGGAATAATGGTTTATGACCCAACATTCCACCGTTCCATTATTCCAGTATTCCAAATTGGGAGATCAGTTCATTCTTGATATAGGAGGAGGATCGAATGGCTACGTTATTGATCGACAAAGATACTTGTACCGGATGCGAGTCCTGTATTCCGGCCTGTCCCTTTGGAGCATTGAGCATGAAGGAAGGGATTGCTGTAGTCGATGAAAAGTGCACTTTTTGTGGTGCCTGTGTCGATGTCTGTCCGGTGAGTGCGATTACCTTAGAAAAGGAAGAAAAGGCCGTTACCATAGATACGAGCGCGTACAAAGATGTCTGGATCTTTATCGAACACGAACATGGAAAGGTTTCAAACGTCTCCTTTGAACTCCTGGGAGAGGGAAGGAAGTTAGCCAATGATCTGGGATGTAAGTTATGTGGGATGATTTTTGCAGAGAAGGCCGATGATTTTATCAAAGAGGTTGTAGCCTACGGAGCAGAGAAGATCTATGTGACAGAAAGTCCCGTCCTTAAAGAATATCGGACCGATCCATATGCCTGTGCTGCGGTGAACCTCATCCGGAAGTATAAACCTGAGATTGTCCTCTATGGTGCCACTACCCAAGGACGAGATTTCGCAGGAACCGTGGCGACGACCTTAGAGACCGGATTGACCGCGGACTGTACAGGTCTGGATATCGATCCCGAAACAAAATACCTTAAACAGACTCGTCCCGCCTTTGGTGGAAATATCATGGCCACGATCCTCGACTATCCCAATTATCGGCCTCAAATGTCAACGGTCCGGCCGAAGGTTTTCCCCATGCCCCCACGGGATGACTCGAGAAAGGGAGAGGTTATTCGAGAACCCCTACCGATGACGGAAGAACAGGTTAGGACAAAAGTTTTGGAATTCCTCAAGGGAGCAGAGGCGGTCAATCTCGTTGATGCGGAAATCATTGTCTCGGGAGGAAGAGGTGTGGGCAATGGTGAAAATTTTAAGGTGATCCGGGAACTGGCAAAAGTCCTGGGTGCAGCCGTAGGTGCCTCTCGTGCAGCCGTTGATTCGGGCTGGATCCCATACGAACATCAGGTTGGACAGACGGGCCGTACGGTCAGGCCAAAGATCTACATTGCCTGCGGAATCTCGGGCTCTATTCAACATCAGGCTGGGATGAAGACATCGGATATCATTGTCGCCATCAACAAAGACCCTGAGGCTCCTATCTTTAAAATTGCCACTTATGGCGTTGTCGGTGATCTTTTTACTGTCGTCCCCATGCTAGCACAACAGTTTAAAAAGAGGTTGGGGTGATAATTGACCATTTTAGATTTCAAATTTTAGATTTCAGATTTTTCAATTTGCAATCCCTGCCTGCCGGCAGGCAGGTGCGATCTGCAATTTACAATTGTGTGGCTCTTCCCAATTTTCTTCTTGATTTTTCCTATTCCTTTCATCATAATGACAGAAAATTGGTAAAAAGGGGTGTACCATGATCATCACCTGCGCATCCTGTCTCACCAAATTCAACTTGGATGACTCCAAAATCTTGGACAAAGGAGCAAAGGTCCGTTGTTCACGGTGTCAGCATATCTTCTACGTTACGCGTCCACCTGAAACAAAGGAGGAGATCATCGAGGATTTAGAATCCTTTGCCAAATACCATGAAGAATTGATGGAACCAGGCCAGAAAGAGATGAAGATCCCTGCCCCTTTGAAAGGCGAAAAGAGAGGGGTGATACCAGAAGAAGAGGAAGAGGAAGAAACAACCCTCTTTGCTGAGAGGATGCCCAAAGAAAAGGCAGAACAGGTGTTTCCTACAGAACTCGAAGCAAAAGAGAGGGCTGAGATCAATGTTTCGAAACCGAAGAGGATGGTACGAAAGGAGAGGAGGAGGCCTTCTCTTTTATTTGTCATCCTGGTGATCCTCATCCTCTTGGTCTTTGGTTTCTTCTACCTATGGACAGAGTCGGGAACCAGCGGCGCACCCTACCCCCTTTTAGAATATCCCATCCAGAAAATCACCTCCCTCTGGCAGCAGATTTGGGGGTCTGAGAAAGAGGGGCTCATCCTCAGAGATCTGAATGGATACGAAGAGAAGATAGGAGAGGTTCCCTTGTTTGTTATTGAAGGAAAGGTGAACAATCAATCTCGGTTTACAAAAAAGCATATCAAAATTAAAGTAACGATTTTTGATCCACAAAAAGCCAAATTGGCAGAGAAAGAGATGATTTGCGGCCGCATCATTAGTCGTGAAGAGTTGAAAAACTTGCCAGAAGCCTTTTTTAAAGGAGAGATGGTGATTCGACCTAAAACAGATAAGGATATAATTACACCTCCTGGAAAAACCATTCCCTTTATGGTCATCTTTAAGGATTTATCCAACCCGGCTAAGGAATTCCAGGTTGAGATTATCGAATCCCCCAACCTTTAGCGAATGCGGAATTCGGATTGCGGATTTCGGAATTTGATTCCGCATTCCGCACTCCACATTCCGAACATTATTTGATCCCTTCGACATAAATTTCGATGAGCGTGAGGCAGAGGGTAGCAATCAGTGGACCCATCACTAAGCCGATCAATCCGAAAACCTGGATGCCTCCCAGGACAGCAAAGAAAAGCAACAGAGGATGGATCTTCGTCCTTGAACTGATGAATAATGGTCTAAGGAAATTATCCGCCATACTAATTCCGAATATTCCCAAGAGCAGTAAGATCATCCCTTTTAAAAAGGCTCCCTGAACTAACAGAAGGATGGCAGCAGGACCCCAGATGAGGGCGGTTCCTCCGATCGGAATAAAGGAGAGAAAAGCCATGACTGTCCCCCAAAGGACAGGAGACGAAATTCCAAGGATCCAAAAAATAGTTCCACCCAAAATACCCTGAATGATGGCAACGACAATCCCACCGTAGAGGGTGGCATAAACCATCTGCTTGAATCGGAAGATAAGGAGATCCCTCTCCTCTAAAGGGATGGGAATAATCCCTTTCAATCTTTCAAACAGACGAACCCCATCTTTGAAAAGATAGTATAGAGAGAGGAGAGTGAAGAAGAATCCAATAATAAAGGTAGAGACTCCCTTGAAGATCTTTGAGGTCTGATTGAAAAGGAAGGTGCTGATTTGTTGGAGGTTCTTTAATAGAAAGTCTGTGGGGTTTATCTGGGAAACATCCCCATCTTGATATAATCTCGCCCAAATCCATTTCAGAAAGGGGATTTCTTTGATCTGCTCCAAATGGTTCTGAAGACGACCTGTCTTAATCATCTCCTCCGCCCAATGATAGACCCCGGTCACTTCATTCGCCAGAGAAAGCATCAGGAGACTGGAGGGCAATATGATCACTAAGATGACCAGGAGCGTCATGGTCATGGCGCAGAGAGCCTCCCTTTTCTTCAGGAGTCGTTGAAGTCTTTGGAAGAGAGGATAGAAAACCATGGCCAGAAGGATCGACCATAAAATGGACGCCAGAAAAGGAGAAAGGATTTGATAGAGAAGATAAAGGGATAGGAAAGTGAGAAAGAGGGTGAATATGAGAAAGATATGTTCTTTTTTCATTTCTTACTCCACGGTTTTAACGCTATGCTCTATGCCCTCTGCTCTATGCTGTTTGGTGCTTACCCATACTTCTCCACTTTTTACCTGGCCCTTTACCAGATAGATCAAGGGGAGACTTCCGATGGTAATAGCCATCTTTACAATATATTGACCTTTGATCAGCATCCAGATGGGCATGATCCCGTAGAAAGCGAGGGTGATGAAAACCACACTATCCACCCAAGTAGAGAGGGTATTGCTTACCAACACCCTGGTCCATTTTGGTCCCCGAACATGGACTCTCCAGAAGGCAAAGATCTCGGCATCGATGAATGCACTGATGAGGTAGGCTGTCAGGCTCGCAATGACGATCCTGGGGGTGCTTCCCAGAACTCCTGAAAAGGCCTCTTGCCCTGAATAGAACGGGGGGTAAGGAAGAACCACAGCCAAATAGGAATAGGCGGCAAGGAGGAGGTTGGCGATGAAGGCGGCCACAATCACTTTCCGGGCCCCCTGTTTCCCCAAGGATTCGTTGATCAGATCGATCAGAGTGAAAGTAAGCGTATAAATAAAGATCGCCGCCGGAACAACCATTCCACCCAATTGAACAGGTTTGGAAGCGGTCACGTTGGCGATCAGTTCACAGGCAATGTAGAGTCCGATGAGGATCGTCCCCATATCAAAGCAGTTATTTCTTTGAATGGATGAGAAGGATGGGCGTCTCAGCCCGAGTTAAGACTTTGTGCGCAACACTTCCCACGACCCACCGGGTAATTCCTGAACGACCATGGGTGCACATCACGATCAGATCCGCCCCACTCTCTTTTGCGAAGTCGATGATCTCCACAGCCACCTGTTGGCCTGTCCTCACCATTGACGTCACCTTATGACCTCGTTTTTTCATTTCCTCGGTGAGGTTGGTGAGATACCTTTCGGCCGCCTCCTTCTGCTTCTCATCCATGATGAGAGGTGTCACCAACTCCGGCGATCCATAGATGGGCATGAAAGGAACGACTTGGAATAGGAGGATCTCAGCATTAAAAGTCTTGGCTAGTTTTTCAGCATGATCCAAGGCTTCTTTTGCCAATTCCGAACCGTCCAACGGGACCAAAATCTTTTTATACATACTCCCACCTCCTACAAAAGATTATTAGTGGAATGATGGAAGAATGGAATAATGGGAGGACAGCCTGACGACTTTTTATCACCCACCATTCCAATATTCCAACATTCCATTCCCCCGGTATTCCAATTTATACCAATTTTACATGAGCATAGCAATAGAAAAGAGATATTGAGAAATCTATAAAAAAGGGCGCGGAGGTATTGAAAAAACCAATTTGACTTCTATCCTTAGGTCATTAAAATAATTCAGAGGAGAAGAAGATGAGAGAAATCGATTGCCGCGGGAAGACTTGTCCCCAACCTGTGATCATGACAAAAGATGCTTTGGCTCAACTGAAAGAGGCTGAATTGACTATCATTGTGGATAACCCATCTTCCAGTGAGAATGTAGAGCGATTCGCTCAAAGTCAGGGATGCTCGGTAAAAATTGAGAGAAGAGGGATAGACCTCTACCTTCACCTCCAGAAAAGAAAGGCTGGTGTGGAGGCTGAAATGACCCGAAGGGATGAGAAGGCAGAAAAGCTTGTTGTCTATATCAACTCTCATCTTCTCGGCATTGGCGACGAGGCATTGGGATTGTTCTTGATGAAGGCTTTCTTAAAGACTCTGCTCGATTTGGAGAGGAGACCCGATCGGTTGATTTTGATCAATAGTGGCGTTCAATTGGCCTCAGAGGATTCTAAGGCTTTGGAGACGCTTAGGGTATTATCAGAGAAAGGGGTAGAAATTGTCTCCTGTGGGACTTGCATCGATTTCTATGGGTTGAAAGATAAGATGAAGGTAGGAGCGATTTCTAATATGTATGACATCATCCAATCCCTTCTCGAAGCGGATCGTGTGATTAGACCGTGATTCGATTATAGTGAACACCATATCAGTTGGCGTTCGCAATGACTACTTAATTGAAACATTTAATTAAAATTAATTGGACGGGGGAAAACAATGAAGGATGTGCGTCTGACTTCAAAGGTTCGGAAAGCAGGTTGAGCCTCCAAAGTAGGTCCAGAGGATCTGGATCAGATTCTAAAGGAACTGCATATTCCGAAAAATCCAAAGGTCTTGGTAGGATTAGAGACATCCGATGATGCCGGGGTCTATCAATTGAATGACGAGGTCGCCCTCGTTCAGACCGTCGATTTCTTCACTCCCATTGTGGATGACCCCTTCATCTTTGGCCAGATCACCGCTGCAAATGCATTGAGCGATGTTTATGCAATGGGAGGAATCCCTCTCACTGCCTTAAATTTGGTGGCTTTTCCCATCCAGGCCATCTCTTCCTCGATTCTGATAGAGATTTTACGTGGAGGGCTCTCAAAGATGGAGGAAGCTGGCGTCGCCTTAGTGGGAGGGCATACCATTGAGGATCCAGAAATTAAATATGGTCTGGCAGTGACAGGAATTGTCCACCCGAATAAAATCCTCACAAACGCAAAGGCAGAGCCAGGGGATCGATTGGTTTTAACCAAGCCCCTCGGCACAGGGATTATCGCCACAGCACTGAAAGGTGGGATGGCTTCTGAGGTGGCAGTCCAAAAGATGGTAGAGAGTATGACAACTCTCAATCGAAAGGCATCGGAATGGATGAAAGTCTTTGGAGCCCATGCCTGCACAGACATTACAGGATTTGGTTTCATCGGACATGCCATGGAGATGGTTTTAGCAAGTCAGGTGGGGATCGTGATCCAATCAAAAGATATTCCTGTCTTCCCTGAGGCCATCGAATATGCGAGGTTGGGTTTCATCCCTGGAGGTGCCCATTCGAATCGTGACTATTTCTCCTGCCGAGTGAATGTCTCTCCCGATCTCCCTCCTCTTCTCATGGATCTTCTTTATGATCCTCAGACCTCTGGGGGGCTCTTGATCTCTTTACTTCCCCATGAAGCGGAAAGACTGGTTGAGACCCTTAAAAAAGAGGGAAATATTGATTCGTGCATCGTTGGAAAAGTGGTTGAAGAACCCCGCGGAAAAATTCAGATCGTTTGATCCTTACTTAATCCCCCCAATCTAAGCTCTCTATTGCAACAGAGCTGAGATTACGATAAAATAAGTATTAGAATTGAGGTATGAGTCAAATGGAGATTGAAGTTAAACTTTTTGCAACGCTGAGAGATTATCTTCCGAAGGGAAGCAGCCGTTTTTCCTGCAAAATGGAGGTCGATGGCCATACTCAGGTTCAGGATATTTTGGCAAGGCTTCAACTACCTGATGAGATACCCAAGATCATTTTGGTCAATGGCATTCATGGAAAGAAGGAACAGATCTTAAAGGAAGGGGATGTTCTGAGTATTTTTCCTCCCGTGGCAGGAGGCTAATGGAAAGAATAAAGTTCAAATGTCAAAGTTCAAATTTCAAAGGAAATCCAAAGTCCAAATGATTAAAATAAATTTTTGGCATTAGGTCATTTGACATTCATTTGGCATTTTATTTAGATCGTTTTTCTTTCAATTCCTTAATCTTATTCTTCAATCTTTCCACTTGATCCGGTTTGGGATCTAATTTTTGAGCCTTTTCGTAAAATTCTATCGCTTTTTCGGTCCGGTTCAATTTGGAATAACTGTCGGCCAGATGTTCGGTGACGATGGGATCGTCTGGAGTCAATTGGTTTGCTTTTTCAAGTTCGGTCACGGCCCTCCCGTAATCTCCTAATTTAAAATAGATCCAACCCAAACTATCCGTGATATAGCCCATATCGGGTTTTATGGTCATCGCCGTCTGTATCAAATGGAGAGCCTCTTCGAGATGGACCCCTCGATCAGCATAGGAATAACCTAAGTAGTTAAGGGCATCGGCGTGGCTGGGATTTAATCGGAGGACCTCCTTCATCTCAGTGACCATTTTATCAAAATCCTCCAACTTGTCATACATCGCTCCAATCTGAAAATGGATCTCTATATCCTCTTTGTTTTGGTCCAGACCTTTTTTGAGAGTATCAAGGGCCTTTTGCAATTGGTTCTCTTTTTCGAAAAGGGCTGCGAGGATCAGATAGAGGTCTCCATCCTTCGGTTTGATCTGAATCGATTCCTCCATCATTCGAATAGCCTCTTCGGTTTTGTTCTGTTTTCTTAAGATCAGGAGGATGCTTCTTTTCGCATCGGAAAAAAGATCTGATTCGGGAGAGATCTTCTTGAATTCAGAGATGGCCTGATCGAATGCCTCTTTTTCGACATAAGCTGCCCCTAAATAATATCTCACCTGGTCATCCTTGGGATGGGCGGCGAGGACAAAGTTGAATTCTAAGATGGCTTGGTCCAGTTTTCCCTGTTCCATATAGATCAGGCCTAACTTCGTGCGGATATTGAGATCCTCTGAATCGAACTTTTGAAGCTCCCGAAATTGATCCAATGCCTCGTTCAACTTCTTCTTTTTAATGAAGATTTGCCCGAGTCGTTGTCTTGCCCTTTTGTTGTTCGGATCGAGGGTAAGGATCTTCTGGTAGACCTCCGCTGCCTTCTCCGGCTCATTTAAAATCTCATGGATCACCCCTAAATCCATGAGCACACTGATCATGTTTGGCTCAATGGCTAAGGTTTTTAAAAAATAGTTCTTGGCTTGTTCATAAGATTTCATCTCGACATAAATTCTTCCCAGATAGTAAAAGCCTATCGCCGAGTTGGGCTCGATCTTGATGAATTGTTGAAGAATCTGAATCGCATTGTCATACTCCTTTTCTTCTGCGTAGAGGGAACTGAGATAGAGGTAGCTTTCCCGATGTTGGGCATCAATCTTAATAGCCCTATTGTAAGATTCGATAGCCAAACGGTTCTTTTTAAGAGAGGTATAGATCCCCCCTAAAAGCAAATGGGCGGATAAGAGATTGGGATCGTAGATGAGAGCGGTCTGACACTCCTCAATGGCATCGTTCAAGAGTCCTTTATAAATAGAGAAGGTGGCCAGTTCTACACGCAGGAGCGGGTCTTTCTCGTCGTATGAAATCGCTTGTTTGATTTCTTCAATCGCTTCGTCAAGCTTTCCCTCCTTTAATTGGAACTGAGAAAGAAGGAAATGGTAATAAGCGAGTGGATTCGTAGGAGTCATTTTTTGGAATTTGACCTGGAGAGTTGGAGGCGAGAGTGGTTCTGATTTTTGTGGTTGAGCCTTTGGGATTCCAGTACACCCCACCAGAAGGGAAACGGAGAGGAGAAGGGATAAAAGTTGTTTACAGAAAAAATTCATATTATTAAAATAACATTGTTTCTCATTAGAGTCAACGAAGATTCAGGAACCCCTAAGGGAAGGGATTGCAATGCCCCAAGGCTCATATCAACCCTCTTTTTTCAGAAAATACGAAAGTGGCCCTTAACATCCAAACAACCGCCATGCTAAAACTTTTGAAGTCCGTTCTGCCTACCTTTATGGTTTCCTAGGATGGGGGATACTTACTCAAGAATCCAATTTTGGATTGGTTCTTTTTGTGAAGCGGTAAAGTGTTCTCGGATTGACTTTAAGAATTTCTGCAGCAATTCTTTTGTTTTCACCCGTCTCTTTCAATATCTCTGTGATATATTCGGCTTTAATATCCTCCAAAGATTTCCGGTCCATCACCCCTCTTTTTATCAAGCCTTCAGCTCTTTCTTTTAGGTTCTCGGAAAAATCCCTAGGGATCAAATGATCCTGATCTGCCATGACCACAGCCCTTTCGATGGCATTTTCTAACTCCCTGACATTCCCTGGCCAATGATATTCTAAGAGAAGTTTCATTGCCTCTTTTGAAATTCCTTTGATCTGTTTTTGATTTTCCTTCATATAAAGATTGAGAAAATGGTAAGCCAGCAAAGGGATATCTTCTTTTCTCTCTTTCAAGTCGGGTAGGAGAATGGGAAAGACATGGAGACGATAGAAAAGGTCTTCACGAAACATCCCTTTTTTTACATGAACTTCCAGATTCTCATTGGTTGCTGCGATCATTCGGACATCGATCTTCGTCCTCTCCGTACTCCCCACCTTCATCACCTCCTTTTCCTGAAGGACTCTCAGAAGTTTCACCTGAACAGAAGGAAGGATGGTGGAGATCTCATCTAAAAAGAGCGTCCCCCCATGGGCTTCTTCAAATAGCCCTTTTTTGGTCTGAATGGCTCCCGTGAAGGCACCTTTCGTATGACCAAAGAGTTCGCTTTCAACTAATGTTTCAGGGATGGCTCCACAATTGAAGGGGATGAAAGGTTTATCAGCCCTGGTACTGTTATAATGGATAGCCTTCGAGACAAGTTCTTTGCCAGTTCCACTCCCTCCGTAGATGATCACTGTACTATTGCTGGGAGCAACTTTTTCAATCAGGGAGAAGATCTCCTGCATCGGTTTGCTCTTACCAATAATATTTTTGAATTCAAATTTTTTCCTCACCTCCATCCTCAGTTGAAGATTTTCTCTGAGAAGGAGGTTCTCCCTTTGGACTTTGGAGATGTGGATGGAAAGTTCGTTGAGGTCGATCGGTTTGGTAATATAGTCGTTTGCCCCCATCTTCATCGCCTCAACGGCTGTTTCGATCGATCCATAAGCCGTCATCAGGATGACCATTATATCCGGCCATGTCCCTTTAATCGTTTTGAGTAGTTCGAGGCCATCCATTTCTGGCATTTTTATGTCGGTCAGGACCAGATCGAAGACGTCACGTTCAATCTTTTCGATTGCCTCCCGTCCATTTTGAGCGACTTCAACGAAAAAACCTCCTATTTGGGAAAGGCCTTTTTTAAGAATCTCCCGAATGGGGGCTTCATCATCGACTACTAATATTTTCTTGTTCTTCATCGTTATCTGCTCCATAGGTACTTCTACCAAAAATCATTATTAAAATCAATAAGAATAGCAAGCAGGGGTTCAAAAGAGTTGACTTGTTTCAAATCTTTTAGTATAAATAGATTAAAAAGATTGCTAGGGGAGCTCATTGGGCTGAGAGTCTTCGCCTATTGATAAGGCGGAGAGACCCTCCGAACCTGTTTGGGTAATTCCAGCGAAGGGAAGCGGGAAACCAAGAAAAGCCGTAATGCCTCCATTGGAATTACGGCTTTTTTGTTATTCCACGTATCATTCCGCATCAACTTTCCTCTCCAAAATTGATGGGGAGAGATAAGGTAAGGATTGAGGTCACAGAGTATGGACAGAAAAGATCATTACTCAGGCGATTATTGATCAGGTACTTCCAGAAATTGAAAGAGAACCTATCCATCGATGTGGCTATTGTCGGTGGAGGCCCGTCGGGTCTTGTCGGTTCCTATTTTCTGGCCAAGAATGGGTTTAAAGTCGCCCTCTATGAGCGGAAGCTCTCGATCGGAGGTGGGATGTGGGGTGGGGGGATGATGTTCAATGAGATTGTTGTCCAGAAGGAAGGGAAGAGGATCCTTGATGAGTTTGGGATTCGATCCCATCTCTATGCGGAGGGTTATTATACGGCCGATTCGATTGAAGCCATCTCAACCCTCTGTTCGAAAGCAGTGCAGTCTGGGGTAACCATTTTCAATCTCATCAGTGCTGAAGATCTCATCCTTCGGGAGAATCGCATCACTGGACTGGTCCTCAATTGGACAGCTGTGGAGATGGCAAACCTCCATGTCGATCCTCTAACGGTTCAATCGAAATTCGTGGTCGATGCGACAGGCCATGCAACTGAAGTCGTGGCCATCCTCCAGAGGAAGAATGAGGTGAGGCTTTTTACGGACACAGGCAAGATCGTAGGTGAAAAGTCCTTATGGGCAGAGGCAGCAGAGAGAGATACGATGTCTAATACGAGGGAGGTCTTTCCAGGACTCTATGTGGCTGGGATGGCGGCCAATGCAACCTTTGGGTCTTACCGGATGGGCCCGATCTTTGGAGGGATGCTCCTTTCGGGTGAAAAAGTGGCCTCCTTAATCATAAAGGAGTTAAGGAGGGAGTAGATTTTTTAATCCCTCCTTAACTCCCCTGCCTACCGCAGGCAGGCTTTAGAAAAGGGAGGAGAGGAAAAATCCCCCCTTTGCTAAAGGGGGGCGAGGGGGGATTATGGTGAAGTTGAGGAGATCAAAATGAAGCGAGTACTCACCATTGCTGGATCGGATTCTGGAGGTGGCGCCGGGATTCAGGCGGACCTAAAAGCGATCACTTTGCTCGGGGGCTATGGAATGAGCGTCCTCACCGCACTCACGGCGCAGAATACTTTGGGGGTTCAGGCGATCCATGAAGTTCCTGCTTCATTTGTTGAGATCCAGATCGATTCTGTTCTCTCCGACATTGGTGTGGACGCCATCAAGACAGGTATGCTGGCCAATGCAGACATTGTCACAGTCGTTTCTAAAAAAATTAGACAATATAAAGTGGAGAAAGTCGTGGTAGACCCTGTGATGGTGGCTAAGAGTGGTGATCCACTTCTTCGAAAAGATGCCCGGGAGGCGCTGATCAAGCAATTGCTCCCTCTTGCCACTGTGGTCACACCAAACCTCATGGAGGCATCTGTATTGAGTGGATTAAAGGTGAGGTCCATCGAGGAGATGAAGAAAGCGGCTCATCGGATTTATGAGCTGGGGCCAAAACACGTGGTTGTGAAGGGAGGTCATTTAAAAGGAAGGGCGATTGATATCCTCTATGATGGAAAAAAATATGAGGAGATAGAAGGTCCAAGGATTGAGACAAAGAACACCCATGGAACGGGTTGTACCTTCGCTTCAGCCATTGCAACCCTTTTGGCCCGCGGAGATCGTGTTGCTGAAGCGGTGAGGAAAGCAAAGATTTTTATCACCATGGCCATTCAATCCAGCCTTGCCATTGGAAAAGGAACAGGTCCAACCAATCCCTCTGCTTATGTCCTAAGGGAGATGGAACGGTACCGCATCGTCCAGGAGTTAAAAAAGGCAGTAGAGGTGTTGAAGGAGGAGAAGATGGGATACCTTATTCCAGAGGTCTCCTCTAACTTAGGCTACGCACTCCCGAATGTCGAGGGGCTTGAAGATGTCGCTGCCTTTCCAGGAAGGATCATTCGATATAAAGATTCAGTGGCAACCCTCAGTGACCCAGAATTTGGGGCCTCCCAGCACATCGCTAATATCATCCTCACCGTGATG
>CAVTZZ010000055.1:0-49014 GCA_963739325.1 uncultured delta proteobacterium
AGGTTGAACGATCTCGATATCAGGGACAGAAAGATCCATCTCTTCGAGGAAGAGGACAACAGTATGGGGAGGGTGGTCTATCTGAGCGATGATGCCCTGTTCGCCATAAAACTTTGGCTTAGGCGAAGGGACAAGAACAAGGAGTTCGTCTTTTACGGCCAGGGCAATAGGGGTCTCTGTTACAGTGCCGGCCGGAGCCGCTTCGTGAAATATCTCAAGAAGGCAGGGCTCGATCAGAAGGGCTACACGGTGCATTGTCTTCGCCACACGTTCGCCTCCGAGCTTCTCAACGCCGGGATGCGCCTGGAATGTCTCCAGCAGCTTCTGGGTCACCAGGATATCGAGGTAACCCGCCGATACGCCCGGCTCACCGACACAACCCGTGAGGAAGAGTACTTCCGGGCCATGGCCGTGATCAAAAAAGGAGGGATCGATGGAACCTATTGAGTTGGTCCGGTACCGGAGAGCCTTGAAGAGAAAAAACTACTCGGCCCATACGGTGAAGAGCTACGTAAACATCCTCGATCACTTCATAAGATTGCTTACAGTACCCCTCTCCGAGGTGACCCGCAAGGAGATCGGAGCCTACGTCGATCATCTCCTCCGAAAGAGACGAACGCCGAAGACGATCACGTGCCACTTGCAAACGATCCGCCTCTTCTTCGACTATCTCATCAATGAGGAGGGGATAGCGATGGTCAATCCTGTCACCCGGATCTCGCTCCGTCTGCCCAAGGCGCTGCCTCGGCACTTGCATGACGACCAGGTCACGAGGCTCTTTGCTGTCATCACGGATCTGAGGGACAGGGCCATGTTCATGTTGATGCTCCGCTGCGGCCTTCGGGTCCAGGAGGTTGCTGAGCTGACCGTAGATGCGGTAGAGTACGGGAGGAGACAGATTTTTGTCTCCCATGGAAAAGGGGCTAAGGATAGGGTCGTCTACATGAGTGAAGATGCCCGCTCAGCTCTTTTGGCGTACCTTGCGAAACGATCATCGAAAGCGAAAGGATTGTTCCTGGTGCAGAAGGGAGCGATGAGAGGCAACCCCCTATCGGTCCGAGGGATTCAGAAGAGGATCGAATACTATGCCCGAAAGGGCAAGCTGAACGTTTCGTGTCATCGGCTTCGCCACACCATGGCCACGCAGCTTCTCAACGCCGATGCTGACCTTGCTACCATTCAGGACCTCCTGGGGCATGGCCAGATTACCACAACCCAGCGCTACTGCCGGGTAGCGAACCTCAAGGTCCAACGAGACTACTACAAGGCCATGGAGTTGGTCTTGCAAAGAACGCAGGCACAAGAAGAGGACAACGAATTATCTTGACAGGGATGTACGAAAAATGGATAATGAAAACGGTGCGTAACTAACTAATATTAAAAGAAAAAGCAGGATATGTTACGTATAGCACCTACTAATGTTCGCTTGGATATCGTCAGAGAAGTTGATGATTACCCATCGAAAGAATAGATAACGCTGGAGATCAATGGTTCAGTTTGTCCGTTGTATTGACTCATTAGGCTAAAGATATTTGTCTGTATACCAGGATCTATATTTTATCCACTCTTGAATAAAACTATCGCCAATACAATTCACAACGAATGCACTTTCATCTCTTGTGATATATATGGTGTACTTTCTGCGTAACTTGATATACGATTTTACAGTAGAGGCCAAATAAATTATCATTGCTTCAATGGATAGGAAATATAGGCTATAGAGGTTTAGATGGTGACCCTTACGGTAGTGAGATGAATAATGAATCCCCAAAGGAAATGAATGGACGCTATTTGAAAAAAAATTGTATAAAGCAGACTCTAAGTCCTTCGGGATAGGAACGTTACTACTCCTCCTGACTCTCCAGTAATACGGTTTCTTACCTTTAAGGAGTTGATTCCGGACACGCTCATCCAGAGAATTGAAAAAGGCATTTCTTTTAAGTACGAATTCCGGCATGAGGTCCATAAGATCTTGAGAATTTGACTTCTTCCGCTGTGTAAGTTGTAAAGCCTTAAGAATTCTTTCAGAACCTACAGATTTATGAAGTCCCATCAACCAAAGTCGAAATTCAAATTCCTGTTTTGAGATATAGTCGATACACAAGTAATGGAATACGTTATGGCACTCTATGACATTCCTGGCTAGACTGGCAAACGACGATATGTCATAAGCGTCTGTATTCTGATTGTTGCTCTCCGGAAGTAATTTTAGAAAACTGTGAGAGATGAGTACTATTTTTTCAAAAAGCTGCTCTGCGTAGATTGTTCTAGAGGTCCACGGGTTAGAGGGGACTTCCAAAGTTGAGAGTTTTCGAGCGATTTTGCACAATCTCCGAAGCTCGGAGAGTCTTGGATAAGGATGTTCCATATCTTCAATCTTATCCATCATTGGCCGTTGGCATAATGCCTCAGTTGCTGGAGACAAGTATGATTTAAAGAACAATCATCCTTGAGCTTTGAGTATGTTCGTTGTTGATTTGTGGTTGTAATATACGCCCTTTCTCTAATTTTGGGAAGTGTTGATTTCAGGAAGAACTTTACATTGTGAGCCTTACGGCCTTTGGGTGAGCGAAGCAAACTGCAAACAAACTCTTAATCGGAGTGTCCCCGAGCTGTTTTATGAGCAAGTTCCTCCATCAACTCCATTTGGATTTGTTGGATTTCCAAAAGCCTCTGCCATTGATTCATAAGAAGGTGATCTATTTTCTCATGCAGATGACGAATCTCCAATTCTGCCTTAAGATTTATCAAATAATCATGCTCGGATCGTAAACGATCCCTTGACTCCTGACGGTTTTGACTCATCAGAATGACGGGAGCTTGGATAGCAGCAAGACATGAAAGGACCAGGTTGAGAAGGATGAATGGATATGGGTCGAACGGTCTCCAAATAAGAATCATGGAGTTTACGGCAACCCATAAAAGGAGGACACCGCCAAAAATAACTATAAAGTTCCAGCTTCCGCCAAAATCCGCAATTTTATCCGCCAGGCGTTCCCCAAATGTTAGCTTTTGTTCGAATTCGGTATTAATGTTCTTGGACAAAAGTTCATTTTCCTTTACGCTTCTTATGACCTGTTCTTCTATTGTTGAGATTTCGCCTTTCTCCTTTTCAAGGACATTCTTGACATAGTTTGCCCTGAACTGATTGAGATCAGAAATACAAATAAAACCGCTGGAGGACCAATCGGGATATGTCTTCCGAATTGTCTCGACAACGGCTTCGCGAACCAATTCTGCAGGTATAACCTCGCTCAATTTCTTTTGTCCTTTGCAAATTTGACAAAGGAAAGTATCTAGTTGCTTCTTAGCCATGCTATTCTCACCTCCAATATAGTTATGTAAACAGACCTGCAAACTTAAGATAATCGAAAGTAGGTCCTGTATCCCCGACTCTCTGTAAACCAACCTTCGGTAATAAGAAGAATTTACAATTTGTAAAAAGGCATGTCAATTATTGATTGCAGGTTGAAATCTGCACTATTGAGGCAAAAAGTCTAAATCACGACTTCAGGAAGAAGTCTACCGCTTTAGCTAACCCTGTCAATTTTTTATTTGAGGAAGAAATGAGGGGTGGGGTGTGGACTGTATAGGACAACCGGGACGCTGGTTCTAAAACAACTTATGGCACATGAGCAAATTCAGTGAGGGGGGCTTCCTTCGGCTCTTGCCTGATGAGGGTTGAGACGATTTCCTGGCACTCGTCTATCCCTGAGTTCTCCCGTGATACTACGGCGAATATTCACGACTCCAGAGGGCTTCTAAGAATTCTCGAAAGGGCAGGACGGTCAGATTCTCCAGATTTCGCCTGCGAGGCTCAAGGCTCACACAAAGATAACGTTTCAGCTTCTTTTCTTCAGCGAGGGCCCGGAGGGGTTTTAAATCTTGGGTCGAGAGATTTTCTTTTGCCTTTACCTCTATCGCCGTATGATCACCCAGAATGAAATCAACCTCAAATCCAGAAGTGGACCTCCAGTAGCTTAGGGGTTCCCCGGAGATGTAATCACTGTAGCTAACCAGTTCATGCATCAGGTACGTTTCAAAGGCCTCGCCGAATAAGACCTGTCGCCATAGTCGTCATATTTCATGACAAATGACGATTAACATGTCAATACTTTTCTGGATAATAAAGAGCGGCTAAGTTCAGGGTCATTTCTCCGCAACCATTTTGCCGGTAGGATAGGTTCACCTCTCTTGTGCAGCGGTCTTCGATCGTGGTTACATAATCATTTTGTCTGATCGAGCAACCAGTCCAAAGCTCCTGGTGTAATTTTCCATGCTTCCAAATTCTCTTTTGTATAAAACATTGCTTCGCTTTCGTCCCCTGGGCTATAATATTCTGGAAGAAATCGCGGCATTTTTTTGCGACCCAGAAGATAAGCTGGGATATATTTGTTCTTCTTGACGGCAACCTTAAGAGATTTTCTGGAAATTTCGGAATCTCCCATCTTTCGGAAATCAAGCAAGGCGCGTGAATACATCCAGGAAGCCATTCCATCATCTTCATATTCTCTGAAGAGGGCTTCGGCTTCTTCATCCTTGCCCATCTCAATCAAACGTGGCATGAGCAGGTCCCGGATGCCCTGATTATCATTAGGATTCAAACGCAGCATTTCCTTGTAGTGCTCAATGGCTTCCTCGTGTTTGCCGGTTGCCCAAAGACATTCGGCCAATCCGGCACGGGCCCGCATATAGGGTCGGGTTTCGAGAATGCCCCAGAAGTGACCAACATCCTCCTCGAAGGCCTCCCTACCGAGAGCACGTTCTCCGGCTTCAACGCCTTGCCGATAGAGATGCAATGCCTCAGGTAAGGAACTCGCCGTCTCCTCCGCAAGAAGCACATAGGCATCTGCGCAATCCGGTGAGATTTCAAGTGCACTACGGGCCATGGCGATTCGGCGTTTCGGATCAGAAACCTCCCAAGCATCATACATGATGTCTTGTGCTTTTCTTAAAGGAGTTTCTCCTTTGACATCTCCGAACATTTCCGAAAGCCTTCCTTCAAGAGAGAGATTCGATAAAGCAGCGAGATTTATGTCCGCCTTTTTTCTCTTGACTGACTTCTTTTTCTTTGTCTTCGATTTTTCTCTTTTGCTCATTCTTTACTCCGTGTTTGTCCTGTAAATTACCTAATGACGAAAGCCGGTCATAAGAGTTCCTTCGGACAATTTAGTTTCATTCCAGCCAGGTTCCTGGGGCCTTCCAGGTTGCTTTGAAGACACGGTCCGCAGCCAACTGTTCCGCAATTGGCGTGAGGAATGCAGCGATGGCTGTGATCACTTCCGCGAAATTTTGCGGAACATTTTTTAATCGATTTTTGCGGATAAAGCCACGCCACTGGACGGCCTTTGTAGTATCCTCGGTAAAGCTGTTCGTTAGGGCAATCGGTTTAGGCTGAATGCTTGTTCCTCGTGTGGAAAAAGTCTTCGAGATGGCTTCTGCGAGTGTGGCACCATCAAACTCAAACTGACGTGACATAAGCCAGATATCGAAGAAATCTTTCATGCGGCTATTCAGAATTCCAAGCTTTACCATCGCTTCAAACTTCTCGGCGATAGTGCTTTCCCTGCTGTAACCACAAAGGTGTGGAGTTGGCAAATCAAGAAGTGTCGGATAACTCATGGGTTCAGGCGAGGGAATGACTATGTCACCGAAACCAATATCAAGTTGCATCACGATTCGCGCAGTATCTAAAGATCCCCGAAACCGGACACGTATCCCTTCATAGTCGGCGTCCTCGGCGATGTGCTCTGCCTCGATTGTTGCTATATCGAAATCAATACCATCGGGCTCCACTTCCTGACGGCATATTTCTTTTGTTACCTCAACAATGGTTTCGATGCTGTTGTCGATTCGACCAAGCAGGTCAATGTCCATGGTTGGGCGTGTAAGCGGTGCTTCCCATACAGTAAGCATCAAAGCACCTTTTAGAACGAAGTTGTCGAGATAGCGGGACTTGGATAAACGATAAAGAAACCGTTCCATTGCGAAGTATTGAAGTAGTTCGCTGAAGGGTCGCCCTGTTTCCTTGGCCTTGTTTAGCAGACGTTGGCGTACAGAAGCGGCGATGTTCTTGGGGGGACGTCTTGTCACAGCAGTGCCTCAAGGTAAGGCCGGATGACCTTCTCGACCCGGCACGCTCGTGCAAATTGCATGAGATCTTCGGTTTCAAAGCGTTTCTTTTCGCGGTAAAGCTTAAGTGCTTCAATAGCTGTATCGAGGCCGATTTTATTTCTATATTTAAAGCAGTCGGCGATTGTTTTTTCCGGGCTATAGATGCGTACTGGAACACCGTCTATTTTATATGTTTGGATTCCAAGGGTGAAGGCTTGTTCTGAGAACCAGAAGACCCGAACGGGGGGATGGCTCAGACGAGGAGGCTCGGTCCCGCGCTCCAGAGCCACGTAGACCTCATGAGGAACCTGAGTGGTGATCTCATGGTATGCGAGAGCAGAAATAAGACAAATTACACCGTTCGGTATCTTCAGGGAGACCGGTACGAGGTCCGGATTACCAAGTGGAGGCAGATCCGCAAGTCGATACAGCCCCCGGGTTAGCTGTTCCAGAATGCCTGCCCGTTGCATTTCGTAGAGCGTCCTGGGATGGATACCTGCGCTGAGGGCCTCACCTGTTTTAAGCATGCCTCCTCGGTTACGGAAGATCCTTTTCGCTTTTTCGAAAGTGTTTTGATCTGATTTCCTCATTCAATTCCTCATTGGATAAAAATACGAGCATTTATTAACATTTGCTGGTAATTTTATCCATCAAATCTTGCTTTGTCAAATTAAATCTGCCTCATAAAGGGGTTTCTCATGTTGAGAATCTGAGGTGTGTTGGAATAGAAGAGGGCACCATTGAGACTCAATGGTGCCCTCTTTGCATTGGAATGGCTCCCCGGGCAGGACTTCCTTCGCAAAGCTCTTCGATAAACTCAGGGCAGGCTCACTTCTCTTGTGAGGAGGCTACGGCAATCAGTTCCAGTTTCTTCTTTCTGCTCCAGCCTTTGAGCATTCTCTCTCGTTTAAGGGCGTCATTTTTTGAGATGGGCCCCTCATAGTACAAGGGGGCGGGCTGACCGTGTTGTCTCATTCTATTTTCTAAATCGGTGGTGATCCCGACATATAGCCCCGTCTTCTTCTCAACGATGTAAACCCACCAGTTATCCATGACGCTTCCACACAACAAGGTTCTCTCCAAGGCAGGACAGGACTCCCTTCGTTTCACGAACTTGTCCTGAATGAAATGAAGGGGGGCAAGCTCACAAAGGTTCTCCCTGAGACAGGACTTCCTTCGTTTCACTCAGGGTAAACTCACAAAGGTTCTTTCCTCCAGAAGCAGGACTTCCCTCGCCAAGCTCGGGACAAGCTCACATGAGGTTCTCGTCAGCCAGGAATTAGAAATCAAAAAGGGGCCACGGAGGGCCCCTTTTGATTTCTGGCTCCCCGGGCAGGACTCGAACCTGCAACCTAGTGGTTAACAGCCACCCGCTACTACCGGTTGAGCTACCGGGGAATAATTTGCTTTAAGATTTCTCGTCCAAACCCTGACTTATAATATTTTTCTTTTTCTCTAGCTTCCTTTCTCGACTTACAGGTTTCTCTAAAGACCAGAGTAAACGGTCTTCGGGATCGTGTGGAACTGGTTACTCCTCTATTATGCACATCGAGTCGTCTATCGGGGTTTTGTGAAATTCCAATATACAAATTCCCATCCAGCAGGCTTCGAAGAGCATAAACAAACCATTGTTCCATGGTTAACAGCCACCCCTGCCTACCGGCAGGCAGGCGCTACTACCGGTTGCCTGTCTACCGATAGGTAGAAGCTACCGGGGAATATCTAAAAGACTGGTGAAAAGTTAAAGGTGAAAAGTGAAAAACTCAAAAACTCTGGCTGCCAACCTCAAAATAACTCTACAAGAAAATCTCATCAATGACAAGTAAAAAGTACCCCCTCCCCTCAGTCCCCTCCCCTGCCTACCGGCAGGCAGGCGCCAGAGGAGGGGAATTTTTTGGGGGTGTTTCAACCGCGGACCAGGAAATCCTCCTCAGGAACGGGCTCCATTTTCCTCAAGGCCTTCTTCTTCTGCCATGCAATCAGAATGTTGACCGGACCAGAGAAGACATAAAAGAGTACAAAGCAGAAGAGGACGATAATGGGCTCCATGACGATCACAATCATCGATAGAACGACGAAGAGAAAAATCCTGAAAGGCTTCCTTTTGGCCAGATTGAATTCTTTAAAACTGAAGTATCGGATGTTTGATACCATCAGGAAAGCCAAAACCCAGATCATGATCAGAATAATGATGTCTTTTACCCATCCCGTTTCGATTAATCGAAGATAGAGGAGGATCGTCAGCGCGATCATCGAAGCCGCCACAGGGATGGGAAGGCCTTTAAAATATTTCACCTCCCCGGAGGAGGTCTGGACATTGAACCTGGCCAATCTCAAGGCTCCACAGACAACGAAGAGAAAGGCGGCCAGCCAACCAAATCGTCCGTAAGGTCTGAGGGCCCAGCTGAAGGCGAGCAGGGCAGGAGCAACTCCAAACGAGATAAGGTCCGCTAAGGAATCATACTGGACTCCGAATTTGGAGCTGGCTCTTGAAAGGCGGGCCACTTTGCCATCCAAGATATCGAAGACCGATGCCAGAAGGATGGCCACGGCTGCATAGAAATATTGTTCTTGGAAGACAGAGATAATCGCCCAAAACCCGCAGAAGAGGTTTCCTGTGGTAAAGAGATTGGGAAGGATATAGATTCCCCTCCTCATTTTGATTCGTTGTCTTCTCTTTTTCATAATTGGTACCCGATGATCGACTCCCCTCCCTTGACATGCTGTCCAACCTTGACATTGGGTCTTACTTCTTTAGGGAGGTAGAGGTCGATTCTCGATCCAAAACGGATCATGCCAAAGATTTCTCCCATCCTCAAGGTGTCGCCTGCCTTGGCATAGCAGACGATCCTCCTCGCCACGAAACCCGCGATCTGGATCAGGACGATTTTCAGCCGATCTTCCGTCTCCAGAATGAAGGCATTCTGTTCATTGAGGAGGGATGACTTCTCTGCGTTGGCCACAAAAAATTGACCTGGATAATAACTCCTTTCGATAATCTTTCCAGAGGCAGGAGCTCGATTGATGTGGACATTAAAAAGGGACATAAAGATACTCACTTTTAAAACTCGCTCTTTTAAAAATCGATCTTCTTCACATTCTCCCACATGGATGATCCTGCCATCGGCTGGGGAGAGGATGATGTTCTGGAGAGATGGAATCTTTCTCTTCGGATTTCTGAAGAAGAAGGCGATGAACAGGGTAAAAAGAATCCCTAAAAGCGTCAAAATCTTCCATCCTATCGCCGCCAAAAAAATAGTAAGAAGAGCGCTTGGGATCAGAAATAGAAACCCTTCTTTAGCGATTGGCCATTGATTTTTCTGTGTCATCAATCCTTCTTCTCTTTAAGCCAACCCATCATGGAGCGCAATTTCTTCCCAATCTCTTCGATGGGGTGCTCAGTCTCCTTCTTCCTCAAGGCATTGAAGACCGGTCGGCCCACCTGATTTTCTAAGATCCATTCCTTTGCAAAACTTCCCGTCTGGACCTCTTCGAGGATTCGCTTCATTTCTTGCCGTGTCTCTTGAGTGATAATCCGCTTGCCTCGGGTGAGGTCACCGTATTCTGCAGTATCGCTAACAGAATAACGCATGAAAGGAATTCCTCTTTCATAAATCAGGTCCACGATAAGCTTCAGTTCGTGAAGACATTCGAAATAAGCAATTTCCGGCTGATAGCCGGCTTGCACCAACGTATCGAAGCCTGCCTTGATGAGTTCGGTGACTCCTCCACAGAGAACGGTCTGTTCTCCAAAGAGGTCGGTCTCGGTCTCCTCTTTGAAGGTGGTCTCGATGACACCGGCTCGAGTGGCGCCCAGACCTTTGGCATAGGCAAGGGCAGTCTTCTTCGCATTCTTCGTAAAATCTTGATAAATAGCAAGGAGCGATGGAACGCCAGCTCCCCTCACAAATTCTCTTCGTACCAGGTGGCCAGGCCCTTTGGGGGCAATCATCACCACATCGATCTCTTTGTGGGGTACGATCTGCCCATAATGGATATTGAATCCATGGGAGAACAAGAGGGTTTTTCCTTTTTGAAGATGGGGTTTGACATCTTCTTCATAGAGTTTGGCCTGAACATGATCCTGAGCGAGGATTTGAATGAGATCGGATTGTTTCGATGCCTCACTCGCAGTGGTTGGTTTGAAGCCATCCTTAAGGGCCAGCTGATAATTTTCAGTTCCTTTCAGCTCGGCAACGATCACCTCAAGACCGCTATCCCGCAGATTCTGGGCCTGCGCATGCCCCTGACTTCCATAGCCGATAATGGCAATCTTCTTTTTCTTCAGATAGTTGAGATCTGCATCCTTGTTGTAATAGATCTTCATCTATGTCTCCTTTCGCATGTAGAAAATGATTACACAGATTAATAGACGATTACAGAGATTTCGAATATAAGGTCCCATCATCCATCGGACCTCGGTCTAAGTCCCCGGCTCTGTTGTGATTTTACTCCCTCTGACCATGGCCACACGGCCTGTCCTGACCAATTCTTTAATTCCGAGAGGTTTGAGCAGAGCAAGGAGGGCATTGATCTTCTTTTCGTCCCCTGTCACCTCAATCGTATAGGTTTTGGCTCCGACGTCGATCACCTTTCCTCTAAAAATATCAGCTACCCTGAGGATTTCCTCGCGGGTCTCGGCATTGGCTGCAACTTTGACCAATACCATCTCCCTCTCCACAAAATCTTTATCAATGAGATCCACCACCTTAATGACGGAAACCAATTTATTGAGTTGTTTAATCACCTGTTCAATGATCTGATCATCCCCACGGGTGACAATGGTCATGGCGGAGACAGTGGGATCGAGGGTTTCACCCACCCCCAGGCTTTCAATATTAAACCCCCGACCACTGAAGAGGCCTGCGATCCGGGCCAGGACTCCAAACTCATTTTCCACTAAGAGAGTAATCACATGTCGCATCAAAAATCCCCAGGAATGTTGGAATGTTGGAATAATGGAATAATGTGAAAAAAATCAAAATATTTTCTCCTCAGCCCAATATTCCAATGTTCCATCATTCCATTCTTCCTTTTTATACTAGTCTCATCTGGTTCAGGGGTTCTCCTGCTGGAACCATGGGGTATACATTCTCCTCCGGATCGACCACGAAATCGATGATGACAGGTTTAGAGATTGAGAATGCCTTCTTCAGTATAGGAACAACCTCTTCGGGTTTGGTCGCCTTCAAACCCACAGCTCCATATGCCTCTGCCAATTTGACAAAGTCCGGAGAGATCCCTTCTAAGCAAGACGAAGCATAGCGTTTTCCGTAGAAGAACTCCTGCCATTGTCTGACCATCCCCAAATAGCCATTGTTCAAAATGGCTATTTTGATGGGTAATTGATATTGGACGGCTGTTGCCAGTTCATGGGAATTCATTTGAAAGCTGCCGTCACCCGAAATGTCAATCACCAACTTGTTTGGGAAGGCAGCCTGTGCTCCAATGGCTGCTGGAAAACCATATCCCATCGTTCCCAATCCTCCTGAGGTGAGCAGGGTTCTCGGTTTAATAAATTGATAATACTGAGCTGCCCACATCTGGTTTTGCCCCACCTCAGTGGTAATGATTGCATCCCCCTTTGTCAATTCCCAAATTTTCTCCACAACATATTGGGGTTTAATCTTCTCCCTCTGTTGGTATTCCATATTATGGATGGCCTTCCATTTTTCGATTTGATGACGCCATTTATTGAGCCCTTCTTTGAAGGAATTGATCTCTTCCTCTTCGAGGAGGGAAACTATTTTAGTGAAGACACGTTTGCAGTCCCCAACAATAGGAAGATCCACCCTCACACTTTTACTAATGGAGGTCGGGTCGATATCGATATGGATGATCTTTGCCTGAGGGGCAAAGGATTCAATTTTCCCAGTCACCCGATCGTCAAACCGAGCTCCGACGGCGATCAAGAGATCGGATTCCATGACCGCCATATTGGCACGATAAGTCCCATGCATTCCCAACATTCCCAAGGAGAGAGGATGATTACCAGGAAAGCCACCTAATCCCATCAGGGTCATGGTTACAGGAATACCCAACCTCTCGGCCAAAAGAGTAAGTTCTTTGGAAGCATTGGAGGAAATGATTCCCCCACCGGTGTAGAAAACTGGCCTCTTAGATTTTAGGATCAACTTCACTGCTCTCTGGATTTGACCAGGATGACCTTCATAGGTAGGTTGATACCCACGGATGAAAACTTTCTCCGGATATTTAAATTCGGCCGAATTGGCCATGATATCCTTGGGTAGATCGACGAGAATAGGCCCGGGTCTTCCACATCGAGCAAGATAAAAAGCCTCTTTCAGGATCTGCCCTAAATCACTCACATTTTTTACCAAATAATTATGCTTGGTACAGGGGCGTGTGATGCCGATAATATCTACTTCTTGAAAAGCGTCGTTCCCGATCAGAAGAGTAGGCACCTGACCGGTGATAATAATAATGGGGATGGAGTCCATGTAGGCAGTGGCAATCCCTGTCACTGTATTGGTTGCCCCGGGTCCGGAAGTGACCACAGACACTCCTACCTTTCCTGTGGCCCGGGCATATCCATCCGCTGCATGGACAGCCGCTTGTTCGTGTCGAACCAAGAACTGGCGGAATGGAGCACTCTGAAGTTCATCAAAGAGGGGAAGGACAGCCCCTCCTGGATAATTAAAAAGGGTATCCACACCCTCCTTCTTCAAACATTCAACAACAATTTGAGCGCCTGTCTTCTTCATTACTTAACCCATTGGAATAATGGAATGGTGGAATAATGGAATAATGGGGTATAAGGAGCTAAAAGGATTTTTAATTTTTTCTTTTCGGTTAAACCCATCATCCCAATCTTCCAATGTTCCATCATTCCAGTCTTTTATCGGTATTGCACCAGAATTCTTTCCATCTGATCCTTATAGGTCAATTTTTTCTTTTTGAGGATTTTGATCTCGATCTCATCCTGAGGAGTCATGAGACTTTTATTTTCAAGTTCTTCCAATTGCTTGGCGAGTTGGGCATGGATTTGTTTTGCCTTTAAAAAAGCTTCATCTTCCCTCATCAACCTCTCGATCAATTCTTCCTCTTTATTTGCCATTTCAACCCCCAGCGTAACGAATTGAAATTCCAACTGGTTTGATCAGAAAAAGATAATATAATCCAGTCGGTTTGTCAATGTAGATGGTCCTTTTTTGTCATTTGAATGGTAGGCTTCCTGAAAGCACCGCCTTGGACGGGGTTAAAGAAGTTCTTTCCCACCATTGGCAGAGTGGAACTTCATTTCAGCTTCTGAAGGTCGAATATAGAGAGGTGTGAAGGTTGCCAGATCTAAGTATTCTCCTTTTCGAAGAAGTTGAAGCCCCAGTTTGGCCACTCCTGAACCATGAGGAAGATTAAGTTGATTGGGGGGGAAAACGGCCAAGGATGGGAGGGAGCTTCTGAGATAATCTCCGTAAGTTCTCACTCCATCACCAATGAAGATTGTTCTCTCCTGAATCTTTTTGATGAGATCTTCTGGCTTGATCGCTCGATAAACCGATTGCCGTTTGAGATCATTTCCCTCCCCATAGCGGTAGAAAGCCGTATAGACCTCTCCCTTTCTGGCATCGAGGATCGGACAGATGAGGTAAGGGGTGGAGGAGATCTGGGAGGCTAAGACATCGAGGGTGGAGACACCCATCACGGGTTTTCGAGTGGCAAGAGCTAAACCCTTCACGGTGCTCACTCCGATTCTTAATCCTGTAAAAGAACCTGGGCCAAGAGAGATCGTCCATCCATCCAGATCTCCAATGGTAAAACGAGCCTCCTTAAGAATGAGTTCAATGGTTCCGAGGAGTCTTTCGGAATGGGTCACAGGTATGTTGAGGAGATATTCAGAGATGATCCACTCATCATCGATCAATCCGATACTGCCACAGGATGTGGAGGTATCAATCCCAAGAACCTTCATTTCAGAAGCTAAATCCTCCAGGAGAGAATATTCGGATCAGATCATTATAAAAGGCGAAGAGCATCAGGAGAATGATGAAGATCAGGCCGATCTGTTGGGCGATTTCCATTTTCTTGATACTGATGGGCTTTCGCAAAACCGCCTCCAGTCCTAAAAAGAGGAAATGGCCTCCATCAAGGATAGGGATGGGAAAGAGGTTGATGACTCCCAGGTTGATGCTGAGGATGGCAGTGAAGAGGACTAAACTCAACAACCCCCTTCTGGCCTGTTCTCCAGCCAACTGAGCGATCAGGATGGGACCTCCGATGGTCTTCGCAGGAATGACTCTTTGAATCAATTTTTCAATGCTCACTACGGTTAATTTGATTCCGTTCCAGGTTTGGGAAAGCCCCCTTCCCATTGCCTCGAGGGGACCCACCTTCTGGACAATGATTTCATCAGTGGGGGTAATACCAATGATAAAAGTTTGGATCTCTTCTCCAAAGAGATTCTTTTGCGTAGAGAGCTTCGGAGTTATTTTGATCTCGAAGATCTCACTGTTTCGTTTACCCTTAAGGAGGAGGTCCTTCCCTTTGCTATTGCGAATGATCTTGGAAAGATCATCCCACCTCGATACCTCTTCTCCGTCGATAGAGAGGATGACATCCCCCTTTTTCAAACCTGCCTTCTCTGCTGGAAGACCTGGGCTCACTTCTCCCAGCTTAGAGGGATAGAAAGGGATACCCAAAAGGTTGATGCTGGAAAAGAGTGCTGCCGCGAGAAGGAAGTTGAAGAATGGACCGGCACTGATGATCAAGAAACGTTTCCATATGGGTTGCATTGAAAAAGAACGGGCTCGATCCTCCTCTTTCACTTCCTCTTCTGGATTTTCTCCGATGAGTTTAACAAATCCCCCCAAAGGGACAGCAGAGATCTGGTATTGGGTTTCTCCGATCTTTCTTCCAATGAGTTTTTTCCCGAATCCCAAGGAGAAGGTGAGGACGCCCACGCCTAACCTTTTGGCCAATAAAAAGTGGCCCAATTCATGGACGAAAACGAGAATTCCTAAGACGATGATCGTCGGAAGGACGGTATTGGTTAATAAATTGATGGTATTGGTCAACACAATTTTCTCCCTTCTACGATGACCTTCGATCTTTCTCTGGCCCACTGGTCGGCTCTCAGGATGTCTTCGATGGTGTGAACTGGTTTCACTTCATGTTCCTCCATCACCTTCTGAAGGAGAAGGGGAATGTCTGTGAATTTAAGAGTTCCCTCCAAGAAGGCATTCACCGCTATCTCATTGGCCGCGTTGAGAATGGCAGGCATGGTCTCTCCAATCTCAATAGATCGATAAGCTAATCTGAGACAGGGGAATCTTTCTGGATCAGGAGGGAAGAAAGTGAGTCCTCCGATTTGAGAGAGGTCTAAAGGAGGCAGATTCAGAGGAAGTCGATGAGGAAAAGAAAGGGCATAAGAGATTGGGATCCTCATATCAGCGATCCCCATCTGGGCAACAATGGAACCATCGATATATTCGACCATGGAGTGAACCACACTCTGCGGATGGATTTGGACCCTGATCTTTTCAACAGGAATATTGAAGAGCCAGTGGGCCTCAATGACCTCTAAGCCCTTGTTCATGAGAGAGGCGGAATCAATAGTAACCTTCTTCCCCATCTCCCAGTGAGGGTGATTGAGGGCCTCCTTTACTGTCACCTCATGAAGTCTTTTCGTGGGAAGATTGAGAAAAGGTCCTCCCGATGCGGTGAGGATGAGGCGATGGATATCCTCCTTCTGATGGCCAAGCAGTGATTGAAAGATAGCACTATGTTCACTATCTACAGGTAAGATCTCTGCGTGGTTCTGTTTCGCCTCATTCATCATAATCTTTCCTGCCATCACCAAAGATTCTTTATTAGCGAGTGCAATGGTCTTTCCGGTCTTGATGGCTGAGAGGGTTGGGATGAGGCCGACGGCACCGACAATCGCGGAAACCACTTGATCCACCTCTGGATGGGTGGCCACCCGAATCAGGCCTTCTACCCCATGGACAATTTCAACGGGTAGATTCAGGAGTTCTCTTCGAAGGATTTCTGACAATTCTTTATTGAGAACAGAGACCAACTTCGGTCGAAATTGAAGGATTTGTTTTTTGAGAAGCTGAATATTGACACCGGCAGAGAGGCTCACGACCTCAAATTTTTCTGGAAATTGACGAAGGATATCGAGAGTATTCACCCCGATCGAACCGGTGGAGCCCAGGATCGCCAGACGTTTCATAGGGTCTCCTTAAAGAGATAGAGGAGGGAGTAATGGAGAAAAGGGGCGGAGAAAAGGAAGCTGTCTAACCGATCCAACATTCCTCCATGGCCCGGGATGAGAGACCCTGAATCTTTTACCTGAGCACTTCGTTTCAACATTGACTCGGTGAAATCTCCCAACTGCCCTAAGACTCCCAAGCCGATAGCTAGAAAGATGCAGAATCCAATTTCTAATTGTGGAATAAAGAGTAAGGCAAAGGCGAGAGCCACCGTGATGGATCCAACAATCCCCCCTACCAATCCTTCATAGGTTTTTTTGGGGCTGATCTTGGGGTAGAGTTTGTGCCTTCCTAAGAGAGTACCACTGAGGAAGGCAGAGATATCCCCCGCCCAGACCGTTGCGATCAGGAAGAGGACCCACTGCTTTCCATCGACCATATTTCGAATCATGGAGACGTAGGAGAGAAGAAATCCAATATAGAAAATTCCAAAGAGCATGATTCCGATATTGGAGATGGTTGACGAAAGATTCTGCGAAGTGATCATGAAAAGGATAGAGAGCAAAAGGAGCAAGAACACGAAGAAAGGGAAAACGATTTTTGTATCCCCATAGGAGATCATCATGGAAAGAATCAGACCCAGCCCCATTCCTACCCACCGTTCGAACCATTTGGAGTGGGGCAGGGTGAGGGTATAAAACTCACGGAGTCCGAGTAACGTGGCCAGAAATACCATCAGAATAAGTACGGCAGGAGGGCCCATGGCAATCAAAAAGATCATTGGAGGGGCCATCACGATCGCCGTCCATATCTTTTTCTTTTCTAACCTTCCCATACTACCTCTTTAGATTTCGGAATTCGGATTGCGGATTTCGGAATTTAATTCCGCATTCCGCATTCGGCAATCCGCAATATGTTTATTCTTCTCTTCCATTCAATTGTTCACTGGTCAGGCCGAACCTCCTCTCCCTGGATTGATAGTCGGCAATCGCCTTCAGAAGTTCTTCTCGATCGAAATCCGGCCAAAGGGTTTCAGTGACATATAATTCCGTGTAGGCGATCTGCCAGAGAAGGAAGTTGGAGATGCGAAATTCACCACTCGTGCGAATGAGAAGATCTGGATCGGGTATCCCACGGGTCCAGAGATATTGTGAGAAACGTTGCAGGTTGATCTCCTCCGGTTTGATTCTTCCCTTTTTGAAATCGGAAAGAATTCCTTGAACGGCATGGAGAATCTCTGAACGGCCTCCATAACTCAACGCCAGGTTTAGAATCATTCCGCCGCATTGATCGGTTTTTTTAATCGACTCTCGTAGTGTATTTTGGACATCGAGGGGGAGATCCTCCACCCTGCCAATGGCAGAGAGTCGAATATTATTCTGAATCATCTCCTCCCTCTCCTTGAGAAGATATTCGTTCAATAACCCCATCAAGGCCATCACCTCATCCCTTGGCCTTCTCCAATTTTCAATAGAGAAGGCATAGAGGGTTAAAACCTTGATTCCCAATTCACGGCAAGCCGTAACCGTTTCCCTAACCACATTGACTCCCTTGATGTGGCCACTGATCCGGTTGAGATTCCTCTGTTTGGCCCACCGGCCATTTCCATCCATAATGATCGCAATATGGCGAGGAAGTTTTTCTTTATCGATTTCTTCCATGGTTCAAGATGACCTTTTTATTCATTGCAGAATCTATTTTAATCAGAGCCTTAAATAAAATTACCATATCAACTATTGATTTTCAATCATTAAGACAGGGTCCATGGTTTCAATAATTTAGTGAATTGATGATCAAAAACTGTAACACAGGTTAACGCTGTGAACAAGGTTTGTTTACCCCGTTAGAAAGCCGCGCCATTTATGGCGGGGATAATATAGAATAAAGCTTCAATTTCTAACAGAAAGGGCGGGGTTAAAGCCCTGTCCTTTCTAACGGGGTTAACTTAGAGTTTAATTAAAAGTAAGAAAATAGTGGGAAAGACGGTTAATGGAAAGGGGAATACGCCCTCCTTGATAAAAAATATTTTTATTTTTCAATCAATGATGGATGAAGAGGTTTTTCAGAAAGAGGAGGGGTAGAATGAGAGGGGGAGGGAGGAGGAAAGATCATCCCCCCCCTTCTATTTTTCTACAATGGCTTCGACAGGACATACCTCAGAACAGCTTCCACATTCCGTACATTTTTCTTCATTGATCACGTAGGGTTCACCCTCTTCAATGGCTTCTGCAGGGCATTCTTCTGCACATGTTCCACAAGCCACACATTCCTCGGTAATCACATAGGCCACGGATACCACCCCCTTTATTTTATATTTCCAGAATCTCCTTCTCCTTAGCGGCGAGGACTCCATCTACTTTCTCAATAAATTTGTCCGTAGAGGATTGGACTTTGTCTATCCACTGATGGAGTTGATCCTGAGAGATCTTCTTATTTTTTTCTAACCCTTTCAATTGCTCATTCGCCTCCCGACGGATGTTTCGAATCGCCACCTTGGTCCCCTCGGACATCTTTTTCACCACCTTGACCAGTTCCTTTCGGCGTTCCTCTGTCAATCGTGGAATGGTGATACGGATGATCTTTCCATCACTGGCAGGAGTGACCCCCAGTTCCGATTTGAGGATGGCCTTTTCGATTTCACCGATGATAGACGTATCCCAGGGTTGAATGGTAATAAGCCTGGGTTCGGGAACAGCTAAGGTAGCCATCTGATGAAGGGGGGTGGGCGTCCCATAGTAATCGATTCGAATATCATCGAAGAGTGCCAGAGAAGCCCTGCCCGTCCGCACTTTATTTAAATCGGTCTTGAAGGTCGAAAGGGTCTTCTCCATCTTAGCTTCTACTTCTTTAACGATTATCTCCTCCATGGTTCATCCTCTCACTTTCGTTCCCACCCTCTCTCCCCAAACCACTCGCTTGATATTTCCCCTTTTCTTCAAATTAAAGACAATGATAGGGATCCGATAGTCCATACAGAGGGAAATGGCAGTGGCATCCATGACTTTAAGCTGTTTCTTCAGAACCTCGAAATAAGTGAGCTCATCAAATTTCTTAGCCCGCTTATTCAGGAGTGGATCGGCATCATAGATGCCATCGACCTTTGTGCCCTTGAGGATCACCTCTGCCCCAATCTCCATGGCGCGAAGAGAAGCCGTGGTATCCGTAGTGAAGTAGGGGTTTCCTGTTCCGGCGACGAAGATGACGACCCGACCCTTCTCCAGGTGACGCATTGCTCTTCGCCGAATATAGGGTTCTGCAATCTCACGCATCTCAATCGCTGTTTGAACTCGAGTATCAACATCGATCTTCTCTAACGCATACTGAAAGGCAAGACCATTAATCACCGTGGCTAACATTCCCATATAATCGGCAGAAGCCCGGTCCATCCCTTTAGCACTGGCGGCCATTCCCCGAAAGATATTGCCCCCACCAATGACAATGGCTACCTCTACCCCGAGGTTTTTCACCTCCTTGACCTCCTGAGCGATCTGACCGATCATCTCGGGGTCAATTCCGTAATCTCCCTCACCCGTTAAGACCTCACCGCTGATCTTCAAGACAATCCTTTTATAACCGGCTCTCTTCATGGGGTTTTGCCTTATTCTATTGGAGGGGCACAGGCAGGTTGCGACTTGGAATGTAATCCTTCACCCAGTTGAAATCGAACGAATCGGCGAATGTTAATGTTCTCTCCAACCTTACCGATCATCGTATCCAGAACTTCCTTGACGGTAAGATCGGAATCCTTGAAATAAGTCTGTTCTAAAAGACATACCTCAGAATAGAATCTCTCCATTTTGCCTTGGACGATCTTGTCAATCACCTTTTCAGGTTTCCCCGAATCCAGTGCTTGGGATCGATAAATTCTCTTTTCTCTCTCCAAAACCTCTTCCGGGATCTCCTCTCTCCTGATGTATTGGGGATTGGCGGCAGCAATATGCATAGCCATATTTTTTACGAAGGTTTGGAAATCTTCTGTTTTGGCTACAAAATCGGTCTCGCAGTTGATCTCGACCAGAACCCCCATCTTTCCTCCGGCATGGATATAGGAGGAGACCAGGCCATCTGTAGCAATTCGTCCTGCCTTCTTGGCAGCAGTGGATAATCCTTTCCGCCGGAGATATTCGATCGCTCCGTCGACATCTCCCTTGGCTTCTTGGAGGGCGGTTTTACAGTCGATTACTCCAGCCCCTGTCCTCTGTCTCAAATCTTTTACCAATTCGATAGAAATTTCCATTCCCTTCTATTCCTCCTCCACTTCTTCGATCTCTTCTTCACTCTGTATTTCTCCAGGAGTTTCAACCTGCTCCACACTCTTTTTTTCTTCTTTCGCTTGCTCTATCTGGAGTTGTTTTTCATAAAGTTGTTTGCCTTCAATCACCGCATCCGCAATTTTAGAAGTGAAAAGATGAATGGCTCGGATCGCATCATCATTGCCCGGGATGAAGTAGTCCAATTCATCGGGATTACAATTGGTGTCCACAATGCCGACCGAGGGGATGCCACTCTTTCGAGCCTCCATGACAGCGATCCTTTCCTTTTTGGGGTCTATGATAAAGATGACCCCAGGGAGTCGATCCATCTTTTTAATGCCTCCTAGGGATTTCTCCAACCGGCTCCTCTCTTTCTCCAATTCGATAACCTCTTTTTTAGGTAAGAGATTGTAAATCTCTTCGTTTTTCATGGCCTCGAGTTTATTCAATCGATCAATGGATCGTTTGATGGTTTGGAAATTGGTCAACATTCCTCCTAACCAACGGTGATTCACATAGAACATCTGACAACGAGTCGCCTGTTCGTAAATCGTCTCTTGAGCCTGTTTTTTAGTTCCAACAAAGAGGAGATATTCCCCCTTGGCAACGATATCCCGAACAATTTGATAGGCTTCTTTGAAGAGTTGGACTGTCTTCTGGAGATCAATGATATAAATTCCATTCCTTGCTCCGAAAATATAAGGCTTCATCTTCGGATCCCAGCGTTTCGTCTCATGACCAAAATGGACCCCAGCCTCCAGAAGTTCTTTCATTGTTACCGCGGACATCGAACCCTCCATTTCTTTCCCATTGTTCCTCCTTAAATTTTAATTCAAATTATCATTCGTTAACACATGATCAATCGTTTTGCAAGGGGAAAATGAGGTAAACTCTTAACAATAACCTCTTAGGAGTTTGAATCAAAAGTCTTATATTCCTAATTATTTGACAGTATTAATGAATTTTTAATTTCCAACCTTTTTTGATCTAAGTCAATGAAAATTTATAAAGAATGGAACTAACTTTAATTTAAAGGAGAATAAAAATGAAATGCCCAGGACAGGATATGAGGTTTTGGAAACCAGGGGATATCTTTGAGACCCAATGCCCAAAATGTGGAGGCAAAGTGGAATTCTTCAAAGATGAGGTGAGGCGAAAATGCCGTTGTGGTCATGTGATCGTCAATCCCAAACTGGATTTTGGCTGTGCTGAATGGTGTCAGCATGCAGAGCAGTGTATCGGAGAAACCCCTTGGGAGTTAAAGACCAGGGAGGGGGAAGAAGGGGGAGATTCTCCGTGAGGCCGATTGGATCGTCAATATTGAAGAGGAAGGGATGTCAAAAGATCGAGAGAAACTTGAGAAAATCGTTTGGAAGGTCTTTCATACAGTTACAGGAAGGCAATGGGCAGAAAAACTTTACCCCGTTAGAAAAGACGAGGGTTTAACCCCGTCCTCAGTAAGGAATAAACATTTTTTTCTACATCCCTGTCATAAATGGTGGGGTTTTCTAACGGGGTTTATCTCTCCAATGGATAGGCTAAGCCTGTAAGGCATTCGCTGTCTGTTCGGGTTGAACCACTTCTTTTTTACCCAATACAAAGTGGACTTCTTGTTGGGAAGAAAGGGGGGGTGAATTACTATAACAAGTGGTATATGTTTCGAGGAGGGTCCATCCTTCTCGAAGGAACCGGTTCACTTCATTCTCTGCATTTTGGGATCCGGGTCGGGTATATCCAGTAGTGATAATTTTAACTTCATTAAATTCTGTGAGGTCAATCTTATCTTTTTTCATCGGTCCTCCTGACGGATTTTTTATACATCTATTTTTATTAGCAAAAAGCATACCATATGTGTTTTTTTATAATTATTTGAAAATACAAGGAAATTAAAAAATAGGATGTTTTATTTTAATCCTCAAATTGCCTATTTTTTTGACAGTTGCCTATTTTTATGAGCAGTCCTTTCTTTAGACGGATTAATAGGTCAATCATGCGTCATTGGGTCATTAGGTCATTAAGTCATTAAGCAAAAAAGAAGAAAGAACATGGGGATTTAACGAAGGGAGACCCTAATTGCAGATCGCAGATTGAAAAATCTAAAATCTGAAATGTAAAATCTGAAATTGGACCGTTTAATGGTAGTAATTTCCACCTCCAGGGCCTTTCTGAGACCACTTCCTCCGATAGTATTCTCTCCTCATTCTTTGTTGAATCATAGGATAGGCCATATAGGAAAGGCCGAAGAGAAGACCCCCCAGATGGGTGAGGTGAGCGACACCGCCCCCTGTCCCCTCTATTGAAGAGAATAGTTCGATCAGACCGAAAATAATCACCATATACTTAGCAGGGATAGGAAAGAGGAAGTAGATGTAAATGAGACGATTCGGGAAGAGCCAACCAAAGGCCAGGAGTATTCCATAGATCGCTCCAGAAGCTCCAATCACAGGGATGAACTGATACGGAGTAAAGATGACCGTACAGATACCAGCCCCGACTCCACAGAAGAGAAAGTATCGTAAAAATTTCCTCGAACCCCAATAACTTTCTAACTCCCCACCAAACATCCAGAGGGCTAAGAGATTGAAGAGAAGATGGGAGATCCCTCCGTGGAGGAAGATGTAAGTGACCAGTTGCCAAAGAAAATATTTTTTCCAAACCAAAACAGGGACGAGCCCAAGGGTGAAACTGATACGGTGGCTTACCACCATTTGGAGGAGAAAAAATGCGCCCATCATGATCATCAGTTTTTTAATCATGGGTGTCAGACCATATCCAAATGAGAAACGGTATCGGTAATAAGTCATTATTCTTTCACCTCGTTGAAGCGAATTTTATATTTCTTCATTTTGTATCGAAGAACCCTTTCACTGATGCCAAGATCCTCAGCCGCCTTGGTTTGAATTCCCTGATGTTGATGGAGGGCTTTGACAATTAAATCTCTTTCAACCTCTTCCAAAGATTCAGGAAGAGTCTTTACTTTAGGAAACTTCCATAGGATTTCAGGTTTTCCTTCCTGTAAGTGAAAAGGAAGATCCTGCGTGGTGATGACCTCCCCTCTGCAGAGGACCACCGCTCTTTCAATGAGATTTTCCAATTCTCTGACATTTCCTGGATAAGGATAATGGAGAAGGAGGTTTCTGGCCTCTTTCGATATATCGGAGATCGTTTTCTGATTCTGTTTCGAATATTTTTTTATAAAATAGTCGATCAGAAGAGGAATATCCTCCTTCCTTTCTCTTAAAGATGGAAGGTGAATGGAGATCACATTGAGTCGGTAGTAGAGATCTTCTCTGAATCCGGCTTTCTTCAATGCTTCCTCGAGGTCTCGATGAGTCGCAGTGATCACCCTCACATCCGTCTTTAGAGTAAGGTTTGATCCCAACCGTTGAAACTCCTTCTCTTGGAGAATCCGAAGGAGTTTGATTTGAGTTCCCGGCGTAAGATCTCCGATTTCATCAAGGAAGATACTCCCACTGTCTGCCTCTTCAAATCGTCCCATTCTCTTTTGGGCTGCTCCTGTGAAGGCGCCTTTCTCATGACCGAAGAGTTCACTTTCGAGGAGGGTCTCAGGGATGGCAGAACAGTTCACTTTGACCAAAGGTTTTTTCGAACGAGGGCTCGCAAAATGGATTGCATGAGCGATTAGTTCTTTTCCTGTTCCACTCTCCCCACGGATGAGAACCGTAGCCTGACTGGGTGCCACACGAGCAATAAGTCCCATCACCTCTTCCATCTTAGGGCTCCCATAAACGATGTTATGAAACGTATAGCGTTCTTGAAGTTGAGTCCTCAACTCTTTATTCTCTCGGATCAGATGAGAACGCTCGATCACTTTTTGAAAAATGAGGAGAACTTCATCCAAATCAATAGGCTTGGTTAGATAGTCCAGTGCCCCCTCTTTCATTGAGGCCACGGCGGTCCCCACCGTTCCATAGGCTGTCATCATGACCACGGGAAGTTCGGGATAAAGTCTTCGAATCTCACGGAGTGTTTGAAGTCCATCGAGTTCGGGCATTTTATAGTCGATCAGTGCAATATCGTAAAAATTTCCCTTGAGTTTTTGAAGGACTTCCCGACCATGGGTTACCGCATCGACAAAGAATCCCTCCTTTTTCAAAAACCCCTCCAGAAGATCCCTCTGGGATTTCTCATCTTCAGCAATCAAAATCTTTGCTTTTTCCATCTTTTTATTATCAGTAGTCCTTTGCCCGTGGTTTTAATAACTGCATTCTGCCTACTGCTTACTGATCACTGGTAGTAAGACCGTTACTTTTGTTCCGAATCCCACTTGACTTTCAACTTTCAATTGGCCCCCATGAGCTTCAATAATTCGATGGGCAATGGGAAGTCCTAACCCAACTCCCTTTTCTTTTGTGGTGTAATAATAGTTAAAGATTTTTTCCATCTGTTCCGGAGGGATCCCAGAACCTGAATCGGAGAATGATACTTCCACCCGATCTTTAAAGAATTGCGTTTCAACATGAAGAACCCCTCCCTGTTCCATTGCCTGCATTCCATTTTTCATAATATTCAAGAAGGCTTGTGTCAACTTCTCATGATCCATTTTGATGAGAGGAAGATCAGAGTCTGTTTCCGCTTGAATCCGGATGTCTTGGGAAGAAGCCTCTTCTTGAAGGAAGGTGATCAAATTTTTGAGGAGGTCTTCGAGAGAGGAGTTTTTCAAGTTGAGCTCAAAAGGCCGAGAGAGACTGAGAAACTGTTCGATGATCTCGTTGACCCTTCTGATTTCTTTGGAGATCAACTCCGTGAAGGAGAGATACTCTTCCTTTTTAGATTCTTCCTGGGGGAGGAATTCCCTCTTGAGTCTCTGCAACCCCATACCAATAGCATTGAGAGGGTTGCGAATCTCATGAGCGACTCCTGCAGCAAGGTGGCCGAGGGAAGAAAGCCTCTCCGCTAATTGAATTCGATCTTCCATCTCTTTCACTTTTCTAAGGTGCCGGTTCTGGTTCACCCCAATCAAAGCGATCGCCGAAACTCCTAAGATGAGGAAGAAGAAGATTGAGAGGGCAACATTCTTTTTGATCTGACTGAGCAGAGGATAGATTTCTTTTGAGGAATACCCAATACGGATCAGCCCCATGGGCTTATCCTTGAGGGAGAAAGATTTTACCACTTCAAAGACCTCTTCTCCTTTTGTGGGTTGGAGAAGACGAGAAAGAGGTTGGTTACTTTGAAGGGTCCCTTTTAAGAAAGAATCTTCTTCCTTTTTCCCTGTAAAAGTAGGGTCCGTATGGGCGAGGATGTCCAATTGTCCATCCTGAACAGAGATATAGAGGATGCCTTCTCTAAGGCCGATATCCGAGATCGCCCTCTGAATCGCAAATTGGCGAAAGAGCTTTTTGATCTGGTCTCCATTGAGATGGAGAGCAATGATGCCAGGAATCGTCTTCCGTAAGATTGCGATAGAGAACCAATGGTCTTCTGACAGAGGTTTACCGAAAAGGTCAATCACCACTGAACGTTTCTTCTCAATAAGGTCTCGAAGGAGTGTTTTTCTTTCAATGGAAGGGATTGGAGAAGGCCAACTCCTGCGCAGATTTCCTTTGGAATCGTAGATTTCGATCGAGGTGACAAGATAGGGGTCAATGAGAGACTGGAAATCAGAAGCATTCAAAGTTTTTTCTTGGTCGAATTGATCCACCCGATGGGCGGTCTCTACGAGGTACTCTGCAACGGATTCCTCAAGTCCGAAAAAAAATCCGGAGATAGGTGAACTGACTACATACTTCCCTGGAGCGCTTTCAACCAACTGAAGTGAGGTGAGGGCTTCCTGGATATTTTTCTCAAAGTGTTGAATGAGGACGATGGCTTCTCTCTCCAATAAGCGATAGAAACCATTTTTAGTTCGGTTGATTTCCAAAAGTCCGTTAATCATGAGGATGATGAGAATGATTCCGGAGAAGATCGCAAGATAGATGGGTGAAAAACTTCGTTTAACCTTATTTTCCCTATGTCTGAACAAAATAGCTTCCGCCTTTATCCGATTAGAAAGAATGCCCCTTCCTTTGGTTGGAGTTTAAAAATGCTATATCGCAAGACCCGTTAGAAATCAAATGACTTTTAATCATTATGGCTTTACAAACTCAGTAATTTCTAACGGGCCAAGGGTGGTGTTTAAAACTCCACCCGAGCTTTCTAACAGGGTTTACTCCTCTCTGGATCTATCTTTTGATGGCAGGTTCTTTCTTGGGCGTATGGGTCCCATTGGGTTAGGTCCTTGCATCATTGGCTGAAAGAAGGGAAACTCCTCCTCCGGGTTCCAACTTTTTAGTTGCTCAGGCATGAGGAGATTCCTCACCTTTATCAGATATTCAACGGCTTTCTCTTCAAATTTAGATTGTATTTCGTTGATTTCAGAGTATTTAGAACGGATCGCCTCTTTTTTCACAGTTGGATTCGTGAGAAATTCCCGGAGTTCCAGCCGTTTCGAAAAAAGTGTGGCTCGTAAGAGTTGTGTTTCTTGATAGTAGGTCTGCTGAATGAGATTTAATTCTTTTGTCTGGTCAGCAGAGAGGTTGAGTTCCGATGCTCTCCAGCCTCGATTTTCTCCCCTCCAGTGTTTCATCCCCATTTCTGGAGAAGGTCTCATCCCTGAAGGTTGTGAGAAGGCAGGAGAGAGGAGGAGAATCAAGAAAAAAAAGGAAAAGATTAGGTTTAATTTAAATTTCATTATAAATGCCTTTGTTAACTACTCAAGCCCTTCGAATTATAATTATTTTAAAACATATCGGAATGATTGTAAAAAGTCAAAATAAAAGGACAGAAGACGAAGAGAGATTCAAGCTTCCCTTACCATGTTTTTTAATCATCCCTCTGTGATTTGACTTTGACCTTATCCCTTACTCCTTCTGCCTTTTTTACGGATACATCCTTCCCATCGCTCGTTCCAGTCTGGCCTTGGCGACATTGAAATCGCTCAATGCACTATAGTAATTCACCCTTGCCTGAGTCAGTAATGTTACCGCATCAAGAACATCGGTGGCCGTGGCAACTTGATATTTATACCGCTCCTCATTCATCCTTAAGTTCTCTTCCGCTTGTTCAATCGCTTTCTCTGCGACTCCTATACTCTTTTCCGCTTGTACCATATTCAGATAGCCTTGCTTCACTTCAAAGGTCACCCCCTCTACCAACTGCACTTTCGAATCTTCAGCCTGAGTGACCTTCACCTTGCTTTCTCCCACTTTGGAAGCTGTTTTCTTCCAATCCCATAAGGTCATGCTGGCTAAAGCCTGGACGGTCCACTTTTCGCTCCGAAGATCCCCCATGAGCCCAACTTCTTCAGAGGTGCGGCCATAGTTCCCTGTCAGATTAACCGTCGGGAAAAATCCGCTTCGGGCTATCTTGACGTTCTCCTTTGCCTGGTCGATATTTAACCCAGCACTCTTAATCTCAGGTCTCTTCTGCAATGCCTCTTCCAGAGACTCTTCAAAGCGGAGTGGAAAGGGTTTGTATTGGAGAATATCGACGACGCTCAAGGGAGTATTGATCTCTCTCCTGAGTAATGTATTGAATGAAGCTCTGGCTACTGCAAGATCATTCTCTGCCTTCACGAGTCCTTGCCTGGCATTCGCCAGTTTCACTTCCGCTTGAAGAAGGTCATTCTTCGGAACAATCCCTACCTCGAAGAAGGCTTTTGTTACCTCTAATTGAGCCTCAAACTGCTTGACGGCCTGTTGTGCCACTCCCAAGAACTTTTCGGCCCTTAAAATATTAAAGTAGCCCTCTCTCGCCTGAAGAACAATGTCTCTCTTCACCACTTCTACGTTGTTGCTTGAGAGATCCACTCCTAACTTCTCCAATCGATAATTACTGGTAATGGATCCTCCAGAAAAGAGGGGCTGTTTGATCGAAGTATTAAAATTGGATAGGTCCCGGTCTTTTCCAGCATTCCCAATGGAAGTTGGACTATTATATTTCGTATAACTATATTCACCCGTCCATTTAGGAAGGAAATCGGTCTTCGCCGCTGCCTGTCTGAATTCAGAACCCACAATTCCCTCTGTCGCAGAATGAAGCTTCAGATTTCGCTCTAAGGCAATTTTAATGCTTTCTTCGAGGGTCAGAGGTTGCTGAGATTCTTGCGCCAATCGAGACCCACAAAAGAGTAAAAAACAACAGGATAAACCCACTAATCCATTTCATGCTCATCGATCTATCTACTCCTTTTTCCAAAGATTCAAAAATCCACCTATGTTTGGTTCTCATAGCTCTCGAATTACTGAATCTATTCGTACCTCAGGGCATCGATGGGGTTGAGCAGAGAAGCCTTCCTTGCCGGGTAGAATCCAAAAAATACCCCACAGAACCAGAAAAGAGAAATGCCAGAAGGATCGCATTGACCGAGAAGAGCGTTGGCCATTGGGTAAAGTGGGAAAGGATGAGCGTCCCCACAATCCCAATTCCGATTCCCAATATGCCTCCTATCAAACTGAGTACCAGAGATTCGATGAGGAATTGGAGAAGAATATCTCTTCCCTTGGCACCCACGGCGATTCGAATGCCAATCTCTCGGGTCCGCTCAGTCACGGAGACCAGCATGATGTTCATGATTCCAATCCCCCCAACGATCAGCGAAATCGAAGCAATGGAGGCCAAGAGCAGCGCCATCACCTTGCCTGTCTGTTCGATCGTCCCCATGAGCTCCGTGAGGTTTCTTACTGTAAAGTCATTCTCCTGACTGGGCAAGATACGGTGCCTCTGCCGAAGAAGGTCGTTAATCTGCTCCTCCACCTCACTCAGTACCTCTGGCCCCTTCGCCTGCACGCTGATCTGGCGCACCGTCCCCGGTATGTCCCTCCCAAAAAGGTTCCTCTGCGCAGTTGTAAAAGGAACGAAAACAATGTCATCCTGATCCCTTCCCATCCCTGACTGCCCTTTGGGTTCAAGAACACCTATGACGGTGAATGGAAACTTCTTGATGCGCACAATTTGGCCTATGGGATCAATTCCTCCGAACAGATTTTCTACCAACGTATTTCCCAGAATACAAACCTTAGCCGAACTCTCTACCTCCTGGGCAGTAAACGCACGACCCGAAGCAATGGACCAATTCCTGATGTCAAGGAGTTCAGGCGTTGTCCCTTGGGCCTCCGTTGACCAGTTTTGATTTCCAAAGACGACCTGAACCGACCCAGAGGTGGAAGGAGCCACATACTTGACTCCCGGAATCTCGGCAGCAATCGCCTTTGCATCCTCCACTGTCAAAGTGGACCGAGTTCCTGCCCCAAATCGCATCCCTCCGCTTGTAAAACTCCCGGGAACGACCATCAGAAGGTTTGAACCCATGCTCGCAATCTGTTCTTTTATTCTGCTTTCTGCACCCAAACCCAGCTGCTACCATGGCAATGACCGCAGCCACGCCAATGATAATGCCCAGCATGGTCAGGGCTGACCGCATCTTGTTCACCATGAGCGCCCGCAGGGCTATCAGAAGACTCGAGAGAAAAGTCGTCATCCATTACCTCCTATGAGTAACTCAGGGCTTCAGCCCTGAAGGGCTGAGTTACGATCCTCAACGATCCTCCCATCCCTAAAATGGATATTCCGCTTTGCAAACGATGCAATATCCTGTTCATGGGTGATCATGATGATGGTAATCCCCAGATCCCTGTTGAGATGCTGAAAGATCTCCATCACCTCGATACTCGTTCGGGAGTCAAGATTGCCCGTCGGCTCATCCGCCAAAAGGATGGAAGGCTGATTCACAAGCGCCCGGGCAATGGCCACCCGCTGCTGCTCTCCTCCTGAAAGCTGACTCGGATGGTGATGCCCCCTCCCCTCAAGCCCAACTTCAGAAAGAGCCTTCCGGGCCATCTCCCTCCGCTTCACCCCTGAAACCCTCGCATAGATCAGCGGAAGCTCCACATTCTCCAGAGCTGATGTCCTGGCCAAGAGATTAAATCCCTGAAACACAAATCCAATCTTCTGGTTCCGGATCTCTGCCAGTTCATCCCTCGAAAGATTCTCTCCGTTGATACCCTCTAATAGATATTGACCGCGGGTAGGGTGATCTAAAAACCCCAGGATATTCATGAAGGTCGATTTCCCTGAACCCGAGGGACCCATAATCGCAACAAACTCCCCTTTTCCAATAGAGAGCGATACACCCCGAAGCGCTTGGACCTCCACCTCTCCTAATCGGTAAACTTTTTCCAGTTCCTGAACCTCAATCAACGACTCCATATTTCTTCGTCGCAAAGAGCTAAGTGCATAGCGAAACCTTATTAGACCTCAATGCAAATCTAGTTCCCGCTAGAATGATCCGGCAACCATCTCATGCTTGCCTATGCTTTGCTGGGCCCCGGCATGAAAGGCAGACGGCCGGTGTTCGTGGTCTGAGCCTTTTTATTCGATGTCTCTTCCACAATCAGCTCTGCCCCCTCCTTGAGATCGCCTGAAACCACCTCACTGAAGGTCCCATCCGTAATGCCAAGGACAATAGATACCGGCACCGGCTGGCCTGCTGATGAAAGAACCCATACCCTGGCCGATTTTCGTTCTTCTCCCTGCTCGCTCTGCCGATTCTCCCGCTTCTGCCCTCCCGTACCCCTCTCACTTGAAGTCTCCCTCTTTTGAGTCTTTTCTCCTCTTTTCCAACTTCCTCGTTGATGGCCGCCTTCGCAAACTCCGGCCGATACCGCAATGCCGCATTCGGTATCCTCAACACCCCCTCCTTATGCGCAATCATGACCGAAACATTGGCCGTCATGCCCGGCTTGAGCTTCAAATCCTTATTGTCCACCTGAATGACAACATCATAGGTCACCACATTCTGAATGATGGTCGGTGCATTGCGAATCTCTGAGACCCTTCCTCGAAATGTCCTCTCCGGATAGGCATCGACGGTAAAGCTCGCCTCCTGCCCTTTTTCAATGCGGCCAATATCGGCTTCACTGAAATTGGTATCCACCTGCATCTGGGTCAGGTCTTTGGCAATGGTAAAAAGGGTTGGGGCCTGAAGGCTTGCTGCCACTGTCTGCCCCACATCGACATTCCTCGAAATCACGATCCCGTTGACAGGAGATCGGATGGTCGTATATCTCAAGTTGGTCTCCGCCATTCTCAAAGCAGCCCTGGCACGTTCCAACTGAGCTTTTGCGGATTCGATCTGAGATCGGGCCACATTTAACTGGGCCTTGGTGGCCTCTCTTTGTGCCACGGCAGAATCATAGTTGGCCTGGGAGGTATCAAGGCTGCTTGAGCAATAGCACTCATCTTCATCAATTGCAGGTTACGGTCCAGGGTCTTCTTCGCATCGGAAACGGACACCTCCGACTTCACAAGATTGGCCTGGATGTTCTGCAGATTTGCCTGGGTGTTTGCCACATTGGCCTGCTCTGTGGCCACAGTGGCCTTGGCCTGGTCTACCTGGGATTCAAAGATGGCCGGATCGATCTGAGCAATGACCTCCCCTTCTTTTACACGGGAATTAAAATCAGCGCTAAAGAGCTTTGACCGTCCCCGAGATCTGACTTCCAACGAGTACAGTGATGACGGGATTGATCGTCCCAGTAGCCGTCACAGCAGAGGTGATTTCTCCACGTTCAACCTTTACCGTTCTGAATTTTTGGTTCGATCCCTTCTGACCGCTCAACCAGTAAAAAAGATATCCTCCAATCAAGATAACGAGGATGACGATCGCGATCGTCACTAAATATCTCTTGCCTCGGTTACGCATTTTCATCGTTCCTTACCTTTCTTTCTAAACTGGAGGAGAATTGGAACCCCCTCAAAACCATAAGTTTCCCGCATCTGGTTAGTCAAATACCGCTCATAAGAAAAATGAATGCCTTCTGGAATGTTGGTGGAGATCATAAAGGTGGGGGGAGCAGTGGAAACCTGGGTGATATAGTTCAGTTTGACACAACGGTTTTTATAAAAAGGAGGAGTGAATCGCTCCACCCACTGTCTGAAAGACCTATTTAACGGCGAAGTAGAAATTCTTTTCTTCATTTGCTCTGACACCTGGTCTACTCTGTTCAGAATTTTTGGAACCCTTTGGCCTGTCAGTGCAGAGATGAAGAGGATAGGAGCATAAGAGAGGTATTTCAGATCGTCATATATTTTCCTCTCAAACTCCACCATGGTTTGGGGATCCTTCTCGATCAAGTCCCATTTGTTCACAACGAGGATGCATCCCTTCCCCTTTTCTTGAATGAACCCGCCAATGCGAGCATCCTGACCTGTCACCCCCTCTTTCGAATCTAACAGAAGTAGGACGACATCGGACCGGTCGATGGTACGGAGGGCCTCCACAATGCTAAACTGCTCCAGACGCAAGCTAATCCGACTCTTCCTCCGGATGCCTGCAGTATCAATGAGAATATATTTCTTCCCATCTCTTTCAAAGAAGGTATCAATGGAATCACGAGTGGTGCCGGGTGCCTCATCTACCATCACCCTTTTATATCCTAATAAGCGGTTGATGAGAGAAGATTTTCCCACATTCGGCCTTCCTACCACAGCCACCTTGGTTCGCTTTTCTATCCCATTTCTCTTCGGTCGTTCTTGGAAGAACTTTTACTGCCTCATCCATCAATTCATCCACCCCATATCGATGCTCCGCCGAAATGGAGTAGATCGTCTCAACACCCAACCCATAAAATTCGAAAACTTTCTCTTCATGTATAGGACCATCAATCTTATTGACGATATAAAAGACAGGCTTATTCACCTGTCTTAAAATATTGGCGATCTCTTTATCCGAAGGGGTCAGGCCTTCTTTCCCATCCATCAAGAAAAGGATGACATCGGCTTCATCCATTGCCAATTGGCATTGTTCACGCATCTGGATGAAGACCCGATCCTTTGAAACGGGCTCGAAACCGCCGGTATCGATTAAGGTAAAAGGACGCTCCTCCCACTCCACATCCGCATAATTCCGATCTCTTGTCACCCCAGGCTCGTTTGCAACGATCGCCTTCTTTCCTCCAACAACTCGGTTGAACAAGGTAGACTTACCAACATTGGGTCTTCCAACAATGGCAATAATGGGCTTCATGACAGCTTTCCACAAAATGGATAATTCCATTATAATATAGGGTATTCATCGATACAATTAAAAGTCTTTTCATTCTGATATAAATATGATAAATTTTTAAATAAGATTTTATTGATCGTTCAAGGAGACCAAATGTCTAAAAGATCTTGTATTTACCCCGTTAGAAAGCCCCGCCATTTATGGCGAAGATGGAGAAAAAAATGTTCATTCCTTGTCGAGGGCGGAGTTCAAAGCCCCGCCTTTTCTAACGGGGTTTACTTGCTTATTCTAATGTTTTTGTTTTTTCTGGGAGTAAGAGAAGGTTTATCACAACCTGCCTCTAATGTAGAGAAGGGGCCTGAAATTAAGCTGGGAGAGGTGGCTGTCAAAATAAGGGAATTTGAATCGGCTCCTTCCCCTTTCAAAATATTGGAACTCCAAATCGAAATTCTTAACCAGAGCCAGCAGTCTGTTGCTCCCCCGAATTCCATCAAAGTAGTTGTGACCCCAAAAGAGATAAAATTCTCATCCGCAAAATCCACGAGTGAATTGACTCTAACTCCTGAAGAGGCAACGCTCAATCTTCCCCTTTCCCCGAGAGCAGGCCGCGTGATGATCATTGGCTATCCATTCCACACTGAAAATCCGGAATCAATTACCTTCGAAGTCCAAATCAATCCGCCGGAGGGGGAGAAAAAGACAGTAACATGGGAGAAGAAGTGAAGATGGGGCATAGAAAATAACTGGCAGTATAGGATACCTCTTGCCATCGTAATTTTTCTTGTGGTTACCACTCAAAATAGTTATACTTCAAGGAAGGGATAGAGAAAATTTCTAAAAAAGAAAGGAGATTCCATGCGCAAGAAAGCAGTCTTTACATTGGCAATGGTGAGCATTCCTTTTTTCCTGATTTTAGCCATGGGGAATGCCTGGGCTGAATTGAAATTAGGAGATGAGGCCCCTGGGTTCACGCTTCCCTCAACCCAGGATAGGCTGGTGGATTATTATAAGGATTACTATGGGAAGCACCATCTGATCATCACCTTCTTCCCTGCTGCTTACACACCCGTTTGAACGGGTGAAATGGACGCGCACAATAGAGATCTCTATCTCTATGAGCGCCTCAACGCCCGGGTTCTGGGCGTCAGCATGGATGATGTTATCACCAACAAATATTTTGCTCAAAGTCTGGAGTTAGAATTTCCATTGATCTCCAATGTCTTGCCTTGGATGGGCAAAGCCTATGGGGCCTATTCTGAACAACCTCCCTTCCTTCCCGATGGAACCGCAAATTGGTTTGGCCGGCGCACCGTTATTATCGATAAGAGAGGGATTGTTCGCTATATCAAGAATGGCTCGCCGGACAATAAGGATATTCTTATGTTCCTTCTGAAACTGGAGAAGGAGTTCAAGGGGAAATGAAAAAGACCCCTAAGGAGGAGATTATGGAGCGAAAAATGAGAACAAAATGGTCCTTGGCAACATGGGGTATTCTATTAGCGTTTATAGGGGGTCTGAGTTTTGGCTGTGCGACTATGGCCCCCAAGAAGGTTCGAGTGTTAACCCCAACGGACCGAGGAACGGTCCTATTTTTAGATAAATATGAATTCAAAAACCCCCCTGAGGGCTGGTTGCTCATACAGAATTTAGAGGGAGGGGACTTTGAATTAGGCTTCATGAGGTTCGAAAAAGGAGAATTTCCGACTCAGACGACCTTCATGTATGACGATCAACCCTATGGAGGATCCCGTGACCTGGAGAAACGGGCGAAGTATTACTGCACCCGCTTTTTGTTCAATAGTGGAATAGATTTACGGGTGACAAAGCAGGAAAAGCTAACCATCAACGGCCAAGACGCCATCGCCCTTTCAATGGATGGGGAGAACCCAAATAGGAAGGAAAAGGCCAAATCGAAAATCTACTTGTTGAAGAAAGGAAATCGGATCATTTCTTTCGTTTGCACCCAATGGCGGCCGTTGAATGGGACTTACAGCCAGGAGCCTTTCGATCATTTCGAGGCCTTCGTCTCGAGCTTCAAATTCCTGAAAAAAGATTTTTATGAGGATCTGGAAGAGAAGATCAAGGAGCTGAAAGGATAAGAAAAATAAGTTTATAAAAGTTCTTTACTGAATTTTTTAAATATCTTCTCCATTGGAAAAACCGGAACAAATAGGGTGGGGTAAGTAAGGGGAAGGGACTCCTCTTTCCCGATGGCCAGGTATCCTTTCTCTCGCAAACTCCCGGCAATCTTCTTTAACACATCCATCTGACTTTCTTTAGAAAAATAGGTGAAGGCTAAATTTCGGCAGAAGACAACATCCATCCCAGAAAATGGCCCTTCGTGAATAACGTCGTGCCTTTTAAATTGAATGCGCTCCCGGACAGCCTGATCGATAATATAAAATCCATTATCCATCTTGAAATAGCTTTTAAGGATATCCACAGGGACTTCTTTTAGGCTACTTTTTTTATACCTCCCCTTCTCCGCTCTTTCGAGAAGGCTCTCATCAATATCGGTGGCCAAGATAGAGAGACGAATTCGGGGCCAAAGCTTTTCAAATTTTTCCCTCCATAATATTGAAAGGCTGTAAGGTTCTTCACCACTTGCGCAGCCAATGGACCAGATCTTGAAATCTTTCTTATTTTTCTCTTCTAAGAGAGGTGGAATGATGGAATACCCGATAGCCTGAAAGACCTCCTGATCTCTGAAAAACCTCGAAATGGTTACAGTCAAGATTTTGGAAAGATGATTTTGCTCTTCGGGATCTTTTTTGATTTTCAGGAGGTATTCTTCAAAGTGAGAAAGGCCGATTTGAACTATTCTATTCTTGACTCTTCTTTCGATCCCTCTTCTTTTAAAAGGTCGCCATTGAAGGCCAACGGATGAAGCTGCTTCTTTCAAGAATTCGTCAAAGAGCATGGGATTTTTCGAAGTCCAGCAGTTGCCTCTTTACCTGAATTCCATGGCCAAAACCCCCCAGGCCACCCTTGCTTTCAATGACCCTATGACAGGGAATAATCAAGGGCAGAGGGTTTTTACCATTGGCATTCCCCACAGCACGAAAGGCCTTTGGATGGCCGATAGCCTTTCCAATCTCCTTGTAGGATCGTGTTTGACCGTATGGAATCTTTGCCAATTTTGACCACACTTTTTTCTCGAATGGAGTTCCTCGAAAATCCAATGAACAATCAAAACGCTTCAGTTTACCCTTCAGGTATCTTTTTAGCTGAGATAAAACCGCCTTATTCTTTTGATCGTTCCTGATGATCTCCCCACGAAAACACCTCCTCAACTCTTTCAGAAAGGCCTTCTCTGAGGTTAGGAAATCCACCACGCAGACACCTTTCTCTGTGGAAGCAACGAAAACCTTTTTTAAAAACGGCGAATTGAAAGAAGCGTAATAAACCTTATCCATTTGAACCTCCTAACTTTTAGCTCCATCGGATTTCGCATATATTCTTTCCAAATAGTCCATTTTTTATGTGACGAGCTAAAGAAACCAGATAAATGCTTTCAACTTTCTTCCACTCAATGTATTGTAAAAATGTAGACACGACACGTCAGCCTGTTGCAGGGATTATGGGGGTTGGCATTTCAAATGCGGCCGTGCGCCCCAGTATCCTCAAGGGCAAAACTCAGAGATTGATCACCTGGAAAAGATAAGTGTCAATTTTCAACTACGTCCCCATCGGCCAAATCCTCCTTCGTATTAGGAAGTTTTTCAATCACCACTTTTTCCATATCTTCTCTCTTTTTAAGAAGGGGTGATTTTAAATCGCGGTGGGGAAATATGTTCGCTTTTACATAAGGGACAGCGGCCTGGAGTGTTCAGGCGAGTCCGTTTCTTGAAAGAGAAACCACATTGTTGGCAAGAGGCCGGTTCCACAGTAAAGCCCCTGTGATGTACTGACTTTTCAATATGTATGAGATGATCAAGGGCTTCCCTTTCTTTAATCCCGAACAATTGCGAAATCTCTCGCAAATCAAGACATTCCCCTTCCAAGACCTCGGCAATTTTCTTTCTTAAAGTTAACATTTTCTGCTGGTAAACACGATCCTCTTTGCTCTATGCATAATTGATAAGTAAATTCCGAGTTCCGCAATCTGAATTCGGCATTTAAATAAAGTTAGGCCATGGTTATTTGGTTAGTTATAGGTTATAAAATGTATTGTTCAAATAAATCAAACGTCGACCAGTTTAAGTCATTAAGGAAGCTCGTCCCGTGATCCATTTGATGGGCAAGTTCAGACGATTTTATCTTGTTTACTTCAGAAAGGGGTATGTAAAGAGACAACTGGCATTACGAAAAGGGGAATGCCATCAATGCGCTCGATGTTGCTCTTTCGTTTTTGTTTGCCCCATGTTGACGCGACAACGACTTTGCCGTATTTATAATAAATTCCGCTTGGAGATGTGCAAAAGTTTTCCAATAGACCAAAAAGACATCGATGCAGTGGCTCTTTGCGGAGGCACATGTGGTTATCGTTTCGAGAAACACCCCTTTCATTATCCTCCATCTCATTCGATTCAAGCAAATTTCTCGAAACGGATAGAAGAACTTCCAGACTGAACCTCTGACTATCTCTTCTGATGACTTGATTACTCCATTACCCAATAACTCTTTGATCCTTTCTTTTATTCAATCCGTAATCCGAAATTATAGCAATTCCCGGAGGAACCAGTGATCAGTAAACAGTAATCAGAAAGCAGTATGCAGTAGCCCGAAAGGAGAAGACAAATGGAAAAGTTCTTTATTATGCTATTTAGTCCCAAACCGAAATTGTGCCGCCTTAATCAGACCCATGGGCCCTGTCATCATTGTATTGCCGCCAGGGGCTGCGTAGACGAATTTAAATGAGGTTCCTTTGAATATATCACGATTGGGACCCGTCACGAACACCGATATATCTCCATAAAAAGGCTTCAAGGTGATAGCTCCGTGGCCATTCTCCTCAAAGACCTTTCGGCTGTTCAGCTCACCTCGAAGAAAGAGTCTCAAGTCATGCTCCAGTTTCTTTGGGGTCAATTCATGGGTATGGTGTTCATAGAGACCTTCAATCTTTTTTTCAATCAGTATGGCGGCGATGGTATGCCCATTGCCCACATTGACAACCAGAGAAGGCCCGTGGATTTCATCAACGCAGCCTAAGATAGCAGAGAAGGAGGTATCCATCACCAGAACCTGGACTGAGAAAGTTCTCCTGACTGTTTTTACGGCTGACCTCATCCTAAGTAAATAGGTTGGGATGAATTCCTCTGAGAAGTGAAAGGCCTCAGGCCGATTATCTCTACGAAGCATTGCCTCCATGTTCTCGAAACGGAAGATCCTGTCTGAAACTCCTTTAGGTGAAACACCGTGGTCCTGAACTGCAATAGCGATGACATCAATCTTTAAATCCTCGCCAAAGTGTGAAAGGAAGTTCTGGAATAATGGAAGATCGATCTCCTGGATCTTTAATTCTTGAAAAGAGTTGGACTCTGGTCTGCCTCCTACTTCAATTCCCATTGACTTGACCTCATCCAAGTCATTTCGAATGGAGTAAGCAGCAGATTCCTCCATCACAACGCGATGCCCTTTTTTAAGGTGACGAAGGATGGCCTGAGTTAAAGATCCTCCTCCGATCGTATCACCATAGATATAGACATCTCCTTCCATTGCCTTCAGTTTTTCAGCAAAGATTTTGGATGGGGTAGGAAGAACGAGGCTTGTGCAATTCTCGATATTCCTTTGCGAATCAAAAAGGAGGATATCCTGGGTTCCCGCCCCAATGTCAATTGCCAGAATCTTCATAAGCGTCTATGCGTCTTAGTGTCAAATAAAGTCATTGGGTCATTGAGTCACTAAGTCATTAACTGTTTTAGCTTTGAGCTTTCAGCTTTCTGCCTCCTGCCTCCTGCCTACGGCCTACTGCCTACTGATTACTGATCACTGTTCACTGATCATTATCCCTTAATCACTCCCATGGGGACAAGTTTCACCACCTTGAGACTGATGCCTGCATGGTGAACGACATTGACTACATCCGTCACATCTTTATAAGCATCCGGAATCTCCTCCTCAATCGTCCCCCGGCTTGCCCCCCTAACGATAATCCCTTTATCTTCCAACTCTCTTGTGATGGCTCTCCCCTTTGCCACCTTCATCGCCTGATGGCGGCTCATCACCCGACCTGCCCCGTGGCAGGTGCTTCCAAAGGTCTCCTCCATCGCCCTTTCCGTCCCCACCAATACATAAGAACATCTGCCCATATCGCCAGGGATGAGAACGGGTTGACCAATGGAGCGGTAATCCTTCGGAATATCTGGGTGGTTTGGAGGGAAAGCCCTTGTCGCACCTTTTCTGTGAACACAAAACTTCTTTTTTTCTCCCTTCACCGTATGGGTCTCAATCTTTGCAATGTTATGACAGACATCATAGATCAAATCCAACTTTAAATCTCTTGGGCCTTTTTGAAAAACCTGTTCAAAGGTCTCCCTGACCCAATGGGTGATCATCTGTCGATTGGTAAAGGCAAAGTTGGCTGCACAGGCCATGGCTTCCAAATAACGTCTTCCTTCTGTCGAGAGGACAGGGGCACAGCAAAGTTGGGCATCCGGGAGTTCGATCTGATATTTCTTGGCGGCATCTAACATCACACGAATATAATCGTCGCACACCTGATGGCCTAACCCCCTTGAACCTGTATGGACGATAATCGTGACTTGATCTTTCCACAATCCCAACTGAAGCGGTAACGTTGATTTGCCCTTCATTGGTGATGGTGTTGTTCCCGTCCCCGGCGTCAATGCCTGTTGCAGTGGCAATTTCAGTCGCGCTCGCGCCCGAGGTCGTTGTGACCACCTTGGCCTCGACGTCGATGACGCCCGCGTTCCGGATCACGTCGTCCCCGGTGCCTGTGCGGATGCCCCGGGCCTCGGCAGAGGAGTTAGCCTCTGCCGTTGCCTGTCCCCCGTAGGTCTGGGCCGTTGTGTCGGCCTTCGCGAAGCCTCTACGCGGATCACCCCTGTGTTCTCAACGATTGCATTTCCGTCTCCCACGGTCGATGCCGGTCGCAAGGGCCGAGGCAACCGAGGCCGAAGTCCCGTTTCTTGCGGCAGAGAAGGTATATACATCGGCAGGGGTGATCACGATGACATTGCCATCCTTATCCTCACCCAGAACTGCTGCCTTCAGATCACCGGGGAGTTCATCGAAAATAGTAATCGTGCCAGTGGAGGGATCAAAGCCCACTATGCGAGTAAAGAAATCCTCGTTCTCACCGGTAAGGAAGCGGACCCATTTCCCAACAAGATCCGGCGGGTCCTGGCCTTGTGCGGTATGAGGGAAGCGTCGACAAGGTCTTCGAACCCTTATTGCTGTCTCCGGTAACGGTCGACGTATCGTCCTGGTTCCCGACCTTGGAGCCCTGGGCAAAAGAAGTTGCATCTGCTGAAGCGTCCACTTGGATGAGATCACGATTGAAAACCTGATCCTCACCGCTTCCTGCACGGATTCCCCAGGCGGAAGCCTTCGCTATGGCATCTGCGTCCGCATCGGTTTCGTTGAGAAAACCAAAGAGTGGATCGTAGACTTCTTTCAGATACGGCCTGTCGCGTTCGTGATCGCATTAGCTGACACTCCGGAATTACCCTCGTTGTATGCAACGTTGTTTCCCTGTCCAAGGTCAAGACCAAGAACGGTCGAGTCAGCAATGGCATTGACCGAGTTTTGACCTCGGCAAGGAACGTGGTCGTCACACCATTAACATCAGCCTTGGACACGGCTTCAGCATTAATCGAGCTGTTCTCAGCATTGATGAATTCGTCATCGCCTGCACCTGCATCTACTCCTACCGAATTGCTGGAGGCCTCGAAAGAAAGTCTTCTGGTCGGCGCTTCCGAAGGCCACCAACACTCTATCCGTCGACGAAACGTCGGCTGTCGACCGGGTCGAAATACCGCCATAGTTCTGGATAGAATCGTTAAAATCTCCGCCTCGCATACCAGCGGAAAGTGCTTGCGCCCGGCCCTATGCCATCGATATTCGCAGACCCGAAACTCAGGGACCAACTGCTGGCGTCGATAGCACTATCAGCCTTGACATCGATTGTCACCAAGATTGGTGATGCTGTCGCTTCCTCCGCCAAGGGTATAGATATCGCCCTTCGACAGCCCTCCTGAAGGCAGTGGATCGGCCAAGGTAAAGGTACCGTCTCGGGGTCAAATGCCGTCACGAGGGTGGCAAAGTCTACGGATGCGCCCGACTTGAAAAGGACCGACTTTGCCCACGATAGCGTCGGGGTCTTCGCCCTTTCGTGAAAGATCGGTAAACACGTTTGTCCCACCACTCACTGACATCGGTGACACTTGACTGCATCATTGCCCTCGATACCAACCGCATTGACGGTAGATTCGACTCGCGTATCTGCAACGGATATTTCTTGTAATATTGACCTGTAACAGTCTTAATAAGGTTGCTGGCTAAAACAGCAATAGTGCCAGCATTAACTGATATTGTCGTCACCATCGCCACCTACAATTCCCTTCGCCTGGACCGAGGCGGTTGTGGAGGCATCGACTCGGGTGCGTCCACCGACCGTCACATTCAATGATGTGATATCGGCTGTTCCTTGCTCCCATAGTCATAGAGGGTGTATGCGCGTGCCGTTGACAAATCATATTTGAGGGGATCGCGCAAGGTGAACGTTCGGGTCTGCGGATCAAAGGCCACCACCTGTGTGAAGAAGTCCGGATTCTCGCCCCCCGTGATCCGAATCCATTTGCCCACCAATTCCTTCGGATCGGCGGGAGTTGTAAATGACTTATCCGTAATGGTCGTTGATCCGCTCACTGCGTTTTCAGAAACGCTGGATACGGTAGCCGGAGCGCCGACGACAACCACGACATTGCCCTCATTTCTGATGGTGTCGTTTCCCGCTCCCCGGTAATTCCGGTCGCAGCCGCATTGAATACGATTCCTACTTTACCGTCGACGTTTCCGCCGAATGTCTTGGTTGCCGAACTGATTTTGGGCGCAGCTTTCACAAAGACGGTGTCCGTATTGAGGATACCATCATTGCCGGCGCCTCCGTCAATGCCTTTCGCATAAGCCAGGGCGAGCGTTTCCGCATCTGAATAGGCCGGACCGTCGCTGCTCACGATGAGCGTAGACACCTTCACCGTACTGCCTGCTTCAACAGTTACCAGTCCTTTGTTTATAACCTGATCATCGCCTGCGCCTGCACTGATACCCCTGGCAGTGGATACTCCGGCAGCATAATTGGACGAGGCGGCCTCCGTTCGATTCACTGCCGAAAGTTGAATGTGCGATAGCGACTGAAGCTGCCTGTACGTCCAGATTTGCAGTTGCGCTGGCCTTGACAACGCCTTCATTCTCGATAACGTCATTCCCGTTATCACCGCTGATTCCCAGGGATGTAGCCTTTGCTTGGGCCACGGAGTCGGAATACGCCCGGCGCTGGCGCTGCTGAAGGTGGATTTGGCAGTGCTCACCGAAGAACTTGTGACGGTGAGCTGCGCATCAGCAATAGAATTGACATTGCCGAATTATTGATTTTGTCGTCTCCGTTGCCGCCGATGATTCCCGCTGCATCCACCGCTCCTTCAAGCGCGGCAGCCGAGTCGGTCAGCTGGAGGCGCTTCTGAAGAAGGATTTCGCCGAGGCAGTCGATTGAGACGTTACGCTGCCTGAGGAATTGGCTGTTATACTCAGATCATTGTAATTCGTAATTACGTCATTTCCATCGCCGCCATCAATTCCTATGGCAATGCCTTTCTTGGTCGCAGAAGCGTCTGAAACGGCCTTGCTCGCGGCGCCCCCAAAAACGACTTCGGCATCAATGTTGGAGCTTGCATTGATCGATCCGATGGACTCCGCTTTAACCGTGATAGGCGCAAGATTGGTAATCTCATCATCGCCGGAACCGCCAACGATGCCGATAGCTGTCGCCAATACATTGGCTGAAGCATCGGATACGCCCTTACTGGATGCCCCTCCGAATGTAACGTTTCATTCACCTCTGAAGTTGCAGTGACTGAGCCGTTGGCTGTGGTCTGCACCGTGAGCGTGTTATTGTTTGTAATCGTGTCATTGTCGGCGCCGCCATCGATTCCGATACCGTCCGCCAAAACTTGCGCCGATGCATCGGACACGGCCTTACCCGTAGCCGTACCGATGAAAGTAGTGCTGGCGGCGGTTGATGTGGATTGGGTCGAGGCCGAAGCTGCGGTGGTGACGGAAATCGGTCCCTCATTGATGATCATATCGGCATCGCTTTCATTGGCGGCCAGAACCGACGGGCCGCCCCGGATGCCGATACCCGTGGCAGTAACGCTTGTTGCGGCACTGGCCGCCGAGTCAGCTGAACTCGCCCCGGCGATATTGAACCCGGTGTTGGCTGCGGAAGTGGTTTTGGTCGTCGCGATAGCGGTGGAATTCAGCGTCATTGTCGCCGTACTATGGATTATATCGTTGCCTTCACCGCCGTCGATCCCAATGGCTAATGAATTGGCAATGGTTTCAGCCTTGGATCTGGCCTCCTGGACATTCAATCCAAGGCTGAGTCCTGCAATGGATGCGGAACGGGACGTGCTGTTAACATCAGTATCAGCCCTGACAGCAAGTACACCAGCCACTTGGATGTTATCCGCGCCGGCGCCTCCGTCGACGCCTCGCGCGATGGCCTCGGCTGTTGACGAACTATTCACCTCAGCTGACCCAACAGCCGCACCCAGGGAGAGGATATTGTAGTTTGTCGCCGTGCTGAGTGCAGTGGCTTTCGAGTTGGCCTTAACAGTTAATATGCTGTCGGTCAGGATTTCGTCGTCATTGTCCCCGCTATTAATCCCCGTTGCCCAAGCGGTGGAAAGGGAGGTCGCATTGGATTGCGCGCTTCCGTCCGATGCGCCGACGGTTAATGATGCTGTGGTTGTCTTTCCGAGTCCTACAGCCTCGGAACTGGAGAAGGCATTGATTGCCCCGTGGTTTTCAATGGTGTCATTGCCCGTGCCCGTTTCGATACCTGTTGAAGTGGCGTTTGCGATAGCCGATGCATTGGAAGAAGCATTACTAAGGCTTCCCCCGACGGTGATGTCGACTTTTACCGTTTCGCTGGCGGCATTGGCGATGGCCATAGCGGCTGTCTTACCCGGTGCGTAAGGATCGGTCCCAACGGTTATGGTCCCGGAGTTGTAGACCCAGTCATCCCCCGCGCCGCTTTTGATTCCCGCAAGGTTCGCCACGGCGGTTGATGAGGTGTCGGAAGAGGATTGACCGAGACTGGCCCCGAGTGTCACGCCGACATTAACCGTGGTGCTTTTAGCGCTGGAAACTGCCATGTTTCCCGTTCCCAGGGGATCCGGTCCGACTGTGATATTACCTGTGTTGTAGATCCAATCGTTCCCTGAGCCGCTGCTGATACCGGCGGCGTTGACATCGGTCAGGGCCGCGGCATTTGAAGAAGCCTGGCTCATATTCAGTCCAGCGGCTAATCCGACAGTCACGTTCGTGCTCCGGCCTGAGCGTTCGCCATCGGACCCATATTTTCCAGGCCTCCGGTGGTGATCGCCGCCGTGTTTGTAATTCTGTTATTTCCCTCACCGCCCTCAATACCGGTGGCGATGGTTCTGGCGGTGGCTGAAGAGTCGCCTGTCCCGATAGTGTCCGCCGCTCCAAGACCGATGGTGACGCTCACTGTGGTGCTGGTTGCTTCGGCGTTGGCTTTTGCAGTGGCTTTGATTGCACTGGCATTTGTAATGGCATCGTTTCCGGCGCCGCCGTCTATCGCTGCGGAATAGGAGGCACTGGACGCTGAAGCTCCGGCGATGGCAGCACCCTTGGCCATGCCCACGGCGCCGGTGCCTGCGACCGTTAAGCTTTTGGATCTGGAAGACGATTGGGCAAACGTCGTGATCGGACTTTCCGAGGAGATAGTCTGTCGTTACCTTCACCGCCGTCAATGCCTATACTTGTCGCCGTTGCTTTAGCCGAGCTTTCGGCAATCGATTTGCCTTCCGCCGTGCCTTTCATAGTCCCGCTCAAGCCCACAGTGACGGCTACAGACTGTGCATCTGAAGAAGCCAGGAGATTGAGGGTGCCTTTATTGTTGATGATGTCATCATCCTCACCGCCATCAATCCCGATTGCGCGGGCGGAGGAGACGGAACTGGTATTGCTCAGGGCTGCCCCGCTGGCATTGCCCTCTTTGGCAACCGTTACTCCTACACTAACAGCGACCGCCGTTGCTTTCGAATTCACCGCGGCGATGATGGTTCCGCTGTTGGTGATGTTATCCATCCCTTCGCCGCCGGATATCCCGGTGGCGATGGCAGTCGGCTGTTGCGCTTGAATCGGAGAGGGCCTTCCCCTCTGCATTGCCTTCCATACTTCCGGAAACCGTCAGCCCCACACTGGCCTGTTACTGGCGGCATCCGCGTTCGATCTTGGCTGGCTGCCTCGTTTCATCACGGTTATCGATCCGTGTCAGGTCGTTCTTCGTTACCCCCTTCAATACCGGTTGACTGCTGAGAGGGCTGTGCAACGGTAGAGACGTCGGTCTCGAGCGATTCTCCCTCGGCATCGCCATTGCATGGTGCCCGCTGACCTTCACCGCCACCGACACCCCCTTGGCCGGTGGACTCCACGTCCAGCAGATCAATAGCCGCCGTAGTTGTTGATGGTCGTCGCTCGCCACTTCACGCCCCGTCAATCCCGTTGGCCGCGGCATTGGCCGTCAGCAGGTCGCTATTGGTAAAGGCGACCTGGCGGCGTCTGCCGCGCCATTTATGCTGCCGGTGATGTCCACGGGATACGGCCACGCCCAGCGCTTTCGCGTCTATCGCATCATCACCACTGGCCATTCAGCAGCGTGATCGCACCTTCATTAGTAATCGTGTTATCCGCACCTTCGCCGCCATTCAATGCCGATGGCTGTGGCATTTGGCTATGGCACTGGCATCGCTCTGGGCCTTTCCCTTCGGCATCACCTTTCATGGTCCCTGCCACGGTCCACCGCTACCGCTATCCCCGTGGCCGTCCGATTTGGCCAGAAGCTCTGATGTCACCCCGGTTGCCCATATCTTCGTCTTTGCCTTCACCCCCGTCAATCCCTTTGGCTGTGGCATTGGCCGTGACACTGGCATTACGAAAGGGCTGCCCCGCTGGCATTGCCCTCTTTAGACACGAGTGACTCCCACGGACTAGCGGCGACCGCCGTTGCTTTCGAATCCACCGCGGCGATGATCGTTCCGCTGTTGGTGATAGTCATCTATCCCTGCGCCGCCGGATATCCCGGTGGCTGATGGCAGTCGGCTAGTTGCGCTTGGCATCGGTGAGGGCCTTCCCTTCGGCCTTGCCTTCCATGCTGCCGGAAACCGTCAGCCCCACACTGACGCCTGTTGCACTCGCATCGGTTGGGTCTTGCCCGGCTGCCTGTTTCATCAGGGTGATCATCCTGTGTTCAGGATCGTATCATTCCCATTACCCCCTTCAATGCCGGTGACGGTGGAGAGGGCTGTGGCGCTGGAGTCGGTCTGAGCTTCTCCCTTGGCATCGCCCTTCATGGTGCCCGCGACCGCCACCGCCACCGATACGCCCGTGGCGGTGGACTTAGCCAGAAGATCAATATCTCCATAGTTGTTGATGGTGTCGTCGCCTTCACCCCCGTCAATCCCTTTGGCCGTGGCATTGGCCGTCACACTCGTATTGGAAAGGGCGGACCCGGTGGCGTTGCCCTCTTTAGACACGGTGACTCCCACGGATGCGGCGACCGCCGTTGCGCTTGCATCCACCTGGGCAGAGAGCTTCGCTGAATTATTAATCTTATCCGCACCGTCGCCGCCATTGATTCCGATGGCTGTGGCATTGGCTATGGCACTGGCATCACTCAGGGCTTTCCCTTCGGCATCCCCCTTCATGGTGCCGGCCACATCCACCGCCACCGCTATCCCCGTGGCCGTCGAGTTGGCCTGAAGCGTGATGTCTCCCTGGTTGTTGATCGTGTCGTCGCCTTCACCCCCGTCAATCCCTTTGGCCGTGGCATTGGCCGTCACACTCGTATTGGAAAGGGCGGACCCGGTGGCGTTGCCCTCTTTAGAGACGGTGACTCCCACGGATGCGGCGACCGCCGTTGCTTTCGAATCCACCGCGGCGATGATGGTTCCGCTGTTGGTGATGTTATCTATCCCTGCGCCGCCGGATATCCCGGTGGCGATGGCAGTGGCTGTTGCGCTTGAATCGGAGAGGGCCTTCCCCTCTGCATTGCCTTCCATACTTCCGGAAACCGTCAGCCCCACACTGACGCCTGTTGCACTCGCATCGGTCGGGTCTTGCCCGGCTGCCTGTTTCATCAGGGTGATCGATCCCGTGTTCAGGATCGTATCATTCCCATTACCCCCTTCAATGCCGGTGACGGTGGAGAGGGCTGTGGCGCTGGAGTCGGTCGAGCTTCTCCCTTGGCATCGCCCTTCATGGTGCCCGCGACCGTCACCGCCACGGATACGCCCGTGGCGGTGGACTTAGCCAGCAGATCAATATCTCCATAGTTGTTGATGGTGTCGTCGCCTTCACCCCCGTCAATCCCTTTGGCCGTGGCATTGGCCGTCACACTCGTATTGGAAAGGGCGGACCCGGTGGCGTTGCCCTCTTTAGACACGGTGACTCCCACGGATGCGGCGACCGCCGTTGCGCTTGCATCCACCTGGGCAGAGAGCTTCGCTGAATTATTAATCTTATCCGCACCGTCGCCGCCATTGATTCCGATGGCTGTGGCATTGGCTATGGCACTGGCATCACTCAGGGCTTTCCCTTCGGCATCCCCCTTCATGGTGCCGGCCACATCCACCGCCACCGCTATCCCCGTGGCCGTCGAGTTGGCCTGAAGCGTGATGTCTCCCTGGTTGTTGATCGTGTCGTCGCCTTCACCCCCGTCAATCCCTTTGGCCGTGGCATTGGCCGTCACACTCGTATTGGAAAGGGCGGACCCGGTGGCGTTGCCCTCTTTAGACACGGTGACCCCACGGATGCGGCGACCGCCGTTGCTTTCGAATCCACCGCGGCGATGATGGTTCCGCTGTTGGTGATGTTATCTATCCCTGCGCCGCCGGATATCCCGGTGGCGATGGCAGTGGCTGTTGCGCTTGAATCGGAGAGGGCCTTCCCCTCTGCATTGCCTTCCATACTTCCGGAAACCGTCAGCCCCACACTGACGCCTGTTGCACTCGCATCGGTCGGGTCTTGCCCGGCTGCCTGTTTCATCAGGGTGATCGATCCCGTGTTCAGGATCGTATCATTCCCATTACCCCCTTCAATGCCGGTGACGGTGGAGAGGGCTGTGGCGCTGGAGTCGGTCTGAGCTTCTCCCTTGGCATCGCCCTTCATGGTGCCCGCGACCGTCACCGCCACGGATACGCCCGTGGCGGTGGACTTAGCCAGCAGATCAATATCTCCATAGTTGTTGATGGTGTCGTCG
>CAVTZZ010000056.1:0-12481 GCA_963739325.1 uncultured delta proteobacterium
CGGGTCCCCAGCTGGACCGATAGTGAGCTCGTGAATCTCCCTGTCTCTCAGTTCCTTGATAATCAAATCATAGGTGTCCCAAGTAGAATTCCCCCATAGACGAAATGCGTCTCTCAATTCAACTCGGTCATTGTTGATCCACAAATAAACCGGCTTAGGAGACCGTCCATAGAAGATAATCTGATCATAGCCTGCAAATTTTAATTCGGCAGCAAAGTGCCCACCCCCATTGCCATCCCCGAATATGCCAGTCAGAGGAGCTTTGGCAGTTACGGTCCACCTGGCACCACACGGTGCCAGAGTACCGGCGAGAGGACCCGTTCCCACTATGAAGACATTCTCTGGGCTCAAGGGGTCGATACCTGGTCTTACTTCATCAAATAGGGTCCTAGAATTAAACCCGCGGCCCCCCACATACTCTCTCCTCAACCATTCTGGGGTCTCTTCTTTGACAATCTTCCCTTCTGTCAAATACACCTTGAGCCGTTGTCCTGCCCAACCGTACATTTGCTACCGCCTCCTTTTATTATCCCGAATCATACACGAACTGGCAAAAAAATAACTATTCAGCCCCAGGAACAATTTAACCAATTAACCAAGCAACAATTTTCCACTAAAAAATTTTCTCTAAATTTCTCAGAACAGCCATCTGTCAATTCCTATATCGGGATTTTGGTGAAACCTAGGAAACCACTTTCCATCCCTATTTCTTTTTGACCGCTCATCAGATTTCCCCGAACATCATAATATTTTCTCTCGCCCTCCTTAACATCTCTCCACACCTTATCCCAAGAATACGCTTTCCCTCTACCGGCATCAAAAACGCCGTGCCGAACGCATGGAAATAAGAGTTAGTTAGAGTCTATTCTGAAGGGGATGCTTTATAAATGCAATCATGGATGCTTTCTATCTACCCAATTTCCCACACATCAAAAATAGTTGGAAAGTATCAAAATAGTTTTTCTAAAGTGAATGCCTTGGGAGATAAACCCCTGCGCGAACAATCGAAAGTCTTAAGGTAATTCCTCCAAGGATTAAAAAAATTCCGATCATCAATCCAAGGCCCATGTTTTTCCCCCCAGAGAGGACAAGAAGATGGAGCAACAATGGTAGAAGGAGACCCAAGATTAATGTCCCCACAATGAACAGAGGCCGTCTCATCAAACGCAGCGATTCAGAAAATGCAGGCTCTTTGGTTGAAGGCACTCCGAGATAGTTCCACAAGATGATCAATTGGGTAATAATAATAAATATATCGGCCCAGGATAAGATCCGAAGAGCCATCACCGTCGTCTCATCCCCCGATGCGGATAAGAACGGGGCCATCAACAAGAGGACGGCTAATCCCGTACTCAATCCAGAGACAAGAAAAAGGGTGGGTAAAACAGAGGTGCTCCAAAATGGAATCGATGTATTTTCTGACAGAAGAAAACCGGGATAAATCGCCATCAGCATCGAAAAAATCACTGCGATCCAACCCCAAAAAGCCCCCCCCTCTAAAAGGGTATAGACCAGAGCACTGATAACAAAGATGGCAATGATCCAGGTGCCCCTTGAAATCCAGGACTTCCAGGGTTTTAAGAAAAGAAGATAGATCTTTGTTTTAAAACCTGATCCCGCATGGAGGAGCAAAAAGACACACCCCACAATGACGAAAATAGGACCCAGGATTTCTCCTGCCCTCGCCAGAGAAACCAAAAGTTTCAGTCGCTCTAAAATAAATCCTATAAAGAATAATCCTCCCCCTGTCCCCCCGAGAAAAAGATATACGACCACTTTCCAGTTAAATGATTTTTGTTCCAGCAATGTCATATGATTCCCCTGTCTCAGTTCCGTATTCATCCTAAGCAATCTGAGCCCTTTCGCAAAATGCAGGTCCTTAGGTTTAGGGAACAATGTAATAAACGGACGGGTCAGATCCAAGATCCTTATGAAACTGAACCGTATACCTGGACCGGATGAGCTCACGCACCTCACTCGTGGGATCATTTAAATCCCCAAATATCCGAGCCTTCACAGGACAAGCCCTGACACAGGCCGGTTTTCTTCCCTCTTCCAACCGATCCACACAGAACGTACACTTCTCTACTACCCCGGGTCTGTGTCGGGTATGTCCCACGTTTTCATAAGGAGTTAATCCCACCTTAAAATACCCCTGGTTCTCCTTGATGAAATACCTCGCCCCATAAGGACAGGCCACCACACAACTCTGACAACCAACACACTTGTCATGATCCACCAAGACGATCCCATCCTCCCGCTGATAACTCGCCCCCGTAGGACAAACATCCACGCACGCCGGGTTCTTGCAATGCATACAGAGTCTGGGAATAAAACGTCGGCTGACCGATGGATAGGTCCCTATCTCCTCATCTTCGACAAAACTCCAAAAAACGCCTGGCCCCGTAAAGTTCTCTACCTTACACGCCATTGAACATGTGTGACAGCCAATACACTTTTTAAGATTGATGACCATCCCATATCTCACCATCTTTATCTCCTTTTAAGCCTTACAAATCTTAGCTTTCATGACCTGAGCTTGCATTGCCCCAGTCAAAGGGTCAGTCCAACTATATTTAATAGGAATTAACGCGCTCAAACCCACCCACCCCTTCTCTTTGATCACTGGCGTTGCCCAATGACCGAACTCGCCAGGTATCTGAAGGGTATCTGGACGAATACCCTGGATCAGCTTAACCCTTCTTTTTATTTTCCCTACGGGAGATTCAACCCAAATCTCGTCACCATCTTTGATGCCTCTGTCTTTTGCAGCATTAGCATTCATTATAATACTGCCAATTCCTGTCACACTTTCTGCCGATTCTATTAACCAAGGAATTTCAACATTACTTCCTCGATAAAACTGCATGACTTGACAACGGGTAACATAAAAATCATACTCTTTCGGAAGTTCCTCAATAACAGCAGGGAAATAGGTCGGAAGCGGCAAATACTCATCTGTTGGCCACCAATCCACGCCTACCTGGGTGAGATTCCTTTTCAGTTCCTCACCTGTTTTCTTAACTAGTTCCATATAAGGAAGAGGATATCTGATCTTCTTCGAACTCATCTCCAGATACACATCATACTGTTTCTCTGCACCAACGCGATTTAACGTTGCACCATTTTTTTTGAACCACTCCAAATCATACTTCCCACCACTATTCGATCTGCACTGTCTATCGACAATCTCCAACCAGGGGTACTTCTTACCCAGCGTCAGTTTGTAAGGTTCCTCTAAACCCATTCCCAAACCCTCATTAATCCGTGTATTGTATTTGGCAAGAAAACCAGCCCGATCTGCGAGCTCTGTGAGGATATCCGAGATATCCATGGTATTATACAACGGCTCAACCACTGACTGGCGTAAAGCCATTCCTGAAAATTGCATGGCTGCTACTCTGGTCAATGGTGCCAATTCACAGTGCTCCAGATCTGTGTGATCGGGAAGAACGATATCTGCAAGTTCGGTCACTTCATTCTCAACATAAGCAATGGCCACTAAAAAAGGAATCTTTTTCAACGCTTCACCCATAAGTTGTTGATCACCCATAGCCACCACAGGATTAACACGGAAAGCAATAGCCATCTCTGCAGCAGGAGGTAATGGGAGACCCTTTGGCGGCTCAAGATAATTTATAAAACTTAGATGATTCGTATGAGCCTCAGTTACACTTAAGAATGGGAAAAGGGTTTCCTTTAAATCGGAGGAAACAGGTGGCCAGGTAAAGGGATAAGTATCCATTTTTACTAGCCCGTCCTTATCCGCCTGCATGCGAGAGCCTTTTCCCGCATAGCTTTTTACCACCCACCGTCCTCCAGGTTGGTTCGTACCCCCTTTATGACCGCCTACCGTTTCCAGACAACCCAAAAGAATATCTATAACGTGATCCCCTGAAAAAGAATGGTAGGAACGAACGGATCCACTGATCCCTCTCCCCATATTAATTGCCACAGGTCGGTAAGGCAACGTTAACCCTTCAATCTGAATCGTGCTCCCAATTTTAGCATTGTCGACCAATTCTTTAGCAATGCGTCTTATTGTTGGAGGAGGAACATCCGTTATTGCTGATGCCCATTCGGGGCTATACTGGCGAACATGATCCTTCAAAACCTGGAAAGCAGGTTTTCCTTCTACACTGTCAACCCGATAAGTCCCTTCCAAAGCAAAATCCTTTATCGTTTCATCATCGTAAGGCTTTGCCTTTCGTTCTCCAGAATCCCAGACAAGTGGCTTATTCCCTTTTTTGTCCCTGAGAAAATAGCCATCCGATCCCACGAGGTAAGGAGAATCAGTCATATTTTTTAGGAATTCTTCATCATAAATTCCCAACTCATGAATGATCACATGAATTAAAGCTAAAAGAAAAGCAGTATCTGTGCAGGGTTTAATGGGTATCCATTCATCTGCCTTGGCGGCTGTAACCGTATAGACGGGATCCACGACAACAATTCTCATCCCTCTCGCCCTTGCTTCTGAAAAGGCCCTATTCAGAGTAGCACCCCCCGATGCCATTATGTTTAAACCCAGTATCAGCAGATAGTTACAATAAGAATAGTCTGGCTCGCAAGTATAAGCACCATGGATAGCAAGACCAAAAACATGATCCGAAAGCCGACAATGACAACCTCCTCCAGAGCGAAAATAACCTATGGGCCCCAAAGCCTCAAGGAAAGGCTCCCATGTCCCATTGATAGATGATTTCCTTCCTGGCCCCATCTCATAAAACTTCCTTGAATCGTCCTCTAAGACTCTTTTTAATTTTATGGCTACAGTATCCAAGGCCTCTTCCCAGCTTATTTCTACCCATTTGGGATCAATTCCTTTTCCTTTCTCTGGATTGGTCCGCTTCATGGGCGCCTTAATGCGATGAGGATTATAGAGCTTCTGGATATTCCCGAAGGCTTTGGGACACACATACCCCTTGTTCCGAGATAGCTCCTCAAAACCCTCGCCTTCAATATTCCCCTCTAAGCCCACCACAGTTCCATTAACCCGATGCACCCTTATCATGCAGGTACCCCTGTTACAAACATAACACAATGTCGGAACCCAAACGTCTTCATTTATTCCTTCTCTCGACTTGTCTAACAGATTTCTGCTCATCCATTTCTCCTCTTTAATGGCTTCCTACGTGGGTTTTTATAACCATTCATTGCAAGCTGATTAGAAACCTCTTCCACCGAATGGGTATTTAGAATACTTTAAACAAAAAGTCAAGAAAAAAGTTAATTTAGAAGCGGAAAAAGGGTGGTGGTCTGATAGAATGTATGAGATCTTGGTGAATCTGAATTATCGACGGGAATCGTTCCGGAGGGCACCTTCACCTTGGGCAGAGGTCTGACCTTTATGTCCCAAAGGTCAAGATGCTTGAGGATCTTCTCGATCACCTCTTCGCCCTCGATAAAAGCGAGGATACTAAAGATAGAAAAGTAACGCCCCGGATTAATTTGTTTTTCCTTATCCCTTAAAACAGCGTGGTTCTATTTCTTATGAATTACTGTGAATCTATCATTGAAGACAAGTTCAGATAACTCTTTTCTGGGTCTAGCGTCGGGGTATTCGTCGGGATAGCCGAGCACCATTAGTATGACACAGCAATATCCCTGTGGTACACCAAGCAGGCTCTCTGCCTTTTTTGCATCCATCCCACCGATAAAAAGCGTGCCTAGCCCCAAAGACTCGGCGGTAAGAACCATGTTCTCCAACGCAAGTCCAGCGTCAAACATATACCAGTAGCCACCCTTATCTGTGCTTGGTGCTCCATCCCGAAATCCGGCTCTACTTAATTCTGCACAGGCTGCGATTACCACGGGAGCGGTCTTTACGGCCTCGGTGCCTCGGTTACCCGGTCTTAAAACACCTTCCGCGAGCTTTGTCCTAACTTCCTTATCCTTAATAACAACCCACCGCCACGTTTGGGTGTTTCCCCAAGAGGGGGCAAGACGTCCTGCTTCAAGAATGGAATCAAGTACCTTCTGATCTATTGGCTTGGATTTATAGGCTCTTATTGTTCTCCTGTTTTTTATCGCCTCTAAGACATCCATATCTGATTTCTCCTTTCTCTGAATTGAAGTATGATCTAGGATCTCCATTATCAAAACTAAGCCTTTTTGGGTACGGACTGATTTTAACACCGCTTCCAGATTGCCGACAAGATGCAGCTGTAACCATATTTTGAAGTGCATTATTCTGCAAGCATCTTTAACATTTATTATTACTTGAATCCATTAATTAATTTTCCAACGAACTTGATGGAGTCTCCTCTAGGTTCTAGAAGGAGTGAAGTGATAAGGACTTGTTTTGGGATGTGTGGTGTACAATAACCGGAGTGGTATGTCAAGGGAAAATCGACCGCCGCAAGATATGACAGTGCCCTCCACATACTTCTGAGCGCCAACCGGGTAAAAAGAAGGAAACTGATGATTACCAATTCATATCATGTATACTTGATCAAAAAGCTGGGCTGTTGATTTTAAGGAAGTACTCACCAAGGTGGCGATGAAGAATTTTGAATTCTAAACCGCGGATATCTTGCCAAAATCCGCATTTTCCAAAAGGTTGAGATATGGAAGACAAATCAAAACCTTAAATTGAAACAGTAGATTTCCATTTGAAATGTTGTATCGAGGCAGGAGCTTCAAAAATCACACTTCTAGAAAAAAACGAATGTGTATTCTGAATTGTCCGAAAGAATATCTAATCCTTTCGGACATCAACCCGGCCTGGCCTGCCTCTGAGTAAGTTGGAAATTGATGAATCGAAGTAAAAGAGCAGCAGAAACTAAAAAGAATAGGGGCCCTATAGCCGGTGTGGGAAGTACGCATCCAACTCCACCCTAAGGAAGGGGCAAGATCGTGTATGGAAAATCTATTCGGATAACTCCATTTCAGTAGCCAAAGGATCTTTAGGGATGTAATATCCTTTGAATTCGATGGAATACAAACTAGGTTTTTTGGATAACACAGCGAAAGAGTTCTTTTTGTTTGAGGGTCATCTCCCGTGCTCCCTTTCTTGTCCCTTCATGTTCATATCCAACGAGATGGAGAATCCCATGGACCATCAGGAGGATAACCATTTTCATCTCATTCAGACCAAATCGTTTCATCTGGCGCCGAGCTGTCTCAACTGAAATCACCAAGTCTCCGAGGAGATGGGAATGGAGGGTGGAGAATTCGCCTTCTCTCATTGAAAAGGCAAGGACGTTGGTAGGTTTGTCCAATCGAAGGTATCGCCGGTTCAATGCTTGAATCTGAGCATCATTGACCAATAAGAGACTTACCTCAGCATCAGGAAGTCCCAGTTCGGTCAATATCCTTTGGGCTGCCCTTCTTATCTTTTTTAAGTCTAAAAGGGTATGTTTTTGTCGATTTCGAATCCAGATCTTCATCGTTTAGCTTCATAGAAGACTCAGAGGTTGGGGAAGCAGGATAGTCGATGCGCTGGTGGAAAATGGCTGTTAAAATCCGGCTGAAACTTTCTTCGATCTTGTGAAGGTCTTTCAGGGTTAATTCGCACTCCTCCAACTGCTCATCGATGAAGATGCTATTCGTAATCCGTCGAACCAGGTTTTTGATTCTGGAAGGGGTGGGATCGGAGAGAGTGCGTGAAGCCGCTTCCACAGCATCAGCCAGCATCACGATGCCTGCTTCTTTGGTCTGAGGTTTAGGGCCGGGATAACGGAAATCCTTTTCATCGAGCGACTCCGTTCCTGACTCCTCCTTTTCCTTGGCCTTTTGATAGAAATAAGAGATCAGACTCGTTCCATGATGCTGTTGAATAATATGAGCCATCCTTTGTCCCAAATGATTTTCACGGGCCAACTCCAATCCATCCTTTACGTGAGAAATGAGAATGAGGCTTGACATGCTCGGAGTGAGATGATCATGCTTATTTTCCATTCCTCCTGCATTCTCAATAAAATAGAGAGGCTTTTTCAGCTTTCCAATATCATGATAATAAGCACTGACCCTTGCCAATAAAGGGTTGGCGGCAATCGATTTGGCAGCAGCTTCTACCAAACTCCCAACAATGATGCTATGGTGATAGGTGCCAGGGGCTTGAAGGATAAGGTCTTTGAGAACGGGAGTGTCCATATTTGCCAATTCAAGCAATTTGATATCCGTCGTGTAGCCGAATAGACTCTCGATGATAGGTACAATGCTAAGGACTAAAACAGATGCAAGGAGTCCTCCTAAGAACCCCATGATCAGATCTGCAAGAAGAACCACCTTTAAAGGATTTCCAGAGATCAGGTAATAAGAGAGGATCAATAAGATATTAAACCCTCCTACGGTAAGTCCTGCCTTGATGAGAATGCTCCTCTGTTCGCAGCGCGCTACCTTATGGGCACCGATGATGCTCCCCACAAAAGTAAAGATAAAGAAGAAGAGTTGGTTTCCCATCAGGGTGGCCGAGAAATAACTGGACAGGATGGCAAAGACGATAGCGACCTCTGAATTGATTACAATTCGAATGAGCATCGCACCGGTAGCAATGGGAAAGAGGTAAGAGTAAGAAGAGGATGGAATGGAGAAGAACTCCCCTCCCAAGACATCCGTCATCAGTTGAAAGAGTTTCAGGAGACCCATGATACCCACAAGACTGGTGGAGAAGAGAAGGAGGTCTTTCTGGGAAAGGATGATCTTGCGAATATTCTTTGTTGAGAATTGATAGAGGCTGGCTAAGACGAGGAGAATCAGGAGAACGAGGCCGATCAGAAGGGAGAGGATGTGGGTTCTTTCTTGTGCCTTTTTCAAGGCTTTGATTTTGATAAGATGCTCTTCCTGCACCCGTTCTCCACCCCTCACAATCACCTCCCCCCTTTTGACTTGAAAGTAGACGGGTTTTACCGTTTCCGTTACCTTCGCCTTTCGTTCTTCGGTCTCATTCTTATTGAAGGTAAGATTGGGCTTCAGGAAGTGTTCGGCAATTCTTAAGATAACAGGGGTCATCTCCTTTCCGAAGGGCGTTGAAAGGAGATCCGCTTGAGCCCGAAGTTTACTCCTTCCTTCCTTGAAATCAAAGAAGGTAAACGGAGGTAGACTCTTTCTCTCCTCACGAGTCTGGATGTTCCGAATGACCACTCCTTTATCAGAATCTGGATCAAGGAAGTCTTTATCATTGACCATCCATTTTGTCAGGATGGGAGCGATCAGTTTCAATGCGGCCTCTCCGATAGCAGGATTGAAGCGTTCCCTTTCAAGAATATGCCATTCCCTTTGGGTGAGAGAAAGGCGAAGGGAAGATTCCCATTCTTTTTTACGCAGTGCATTCTTGTCGATCCCTCTTTCAACCTTTCGAAAAGAGTTAGCCAATGATCCAAAAGTGGACCGAACCCGATTTTCCGCATCGGTGAGGACAGCAGGATCGTAATCATAAACAGAGAGGGTAGATCTCTCGGCTTCGATCCGTTTCTCCTGTGTTGACTTTTCATCTTCGACCAAAAGATCCTGAGTTGATTTAATTTCCTTGCTGGCGATATCTCCTGCCTATACTCTTTTAGAGGAAGTTGAAGGGTCGGAGAAAGAAGAAAGGTGAGGATGAGAGCAGTCCCAATGCCGATAAACCATTTTTGATAAGAGGGGGTTTTGATCCTCTCCATCCATGCAAGATCCCTCAAACCATTGGTGGTTTTAAAAAAAGGAAAATGAGATAGGAATTTCTTTATGAATGATTTCATAAAAAATAGAGTTATTGAGTCATTAGTCAATAAGTCATTTAATAACCTAATGACCGAATTACTTAATGACTAAAATTGTATTTTGTCATTTGACATTGTTTTGTTCAATCTCTTGTTCCTTTGGGCGATGGCGCCTTTCATCCATTCTTTCATAAGCTTTGATAATATCTTGAACGAGGGGATGTCGGACCACATCTTTGTCCGAGAAGTAAACAAATTCGATCCCTTCGATTCCTTTAAGGATTCCCTGGACTTCGATTAACCCCGATATCTTATTCTCAGGGAGGTCTACCTGGGTGATGTCTCCCGTGATGACAGCCTTGGATCCAAAGCCTAACCGTGTAAGAAACATCTTCATCTGATCTGATCCAGTATTTTGGGCCTCGTCGAGGATGACGAAAGAATCGTTGAGGGTTCTTCCCCTCATGAAGGCTAAAGGGGCCACTTCGATCACACCCTTCTCCACCAGTTTTAAAGCCCGGTCAAAATCCATCATGTCATGGAGGGCATCATAAAGGGGACGAAGATAGGGGTTTACTTTCTCTGCAATATCTCCTGGAAGAAATCCCAGTTTTTCACCTGCCTCTACAGCAGGACGGGTCAGGACAATCCTTTCAACCTCCTGCTTCATGAGAGATGAGACGGCCATGGCCATAGCCAAATAGGTCTTACCTGTTCCTGCAGGACCGATACCAATGACCAGATCGAATTTCCGGATAGCATCGATATAACGTTTCTGAGCAAGACTCTTGGGTGTGATCACCCTCTTTCTCGAGGAGATATAGACGGTATCGAGGAAAATATCTTCCAGGTTGACCGTTCGATCGTGAGAGATCATTCGAATCGCATAATCGATATCCGTGGGATAGAGGGGGTAACCTTTTTTCAGGAGGACATAGAGGTCATTCAGAACCCGTTTTGAAAGATGAACATCCAGGTCCTCACCCTGAATAGTGAGGGCATTGCCTTTGGCATTGATCTTTACGCCGATGGTCCTGGCAATGCGCCTTAAATTTTCACTATGAGCGCCGAAAAGGACATTTGCAGTTTGAAGATCGTCAAAAATGACCCTTTCGACAGATTCCTCTCGTAGACTCGAGTCTACGACTTGTTGTTCTTTCAAATATTAACCTTCACCCCATTAAAGCTATTGGAGAAAGTATAAAAATCATATCATTTTAAAGCTAAGATTTCAATACTCTTTACCCCTTCACCTTTTTCACTTCTTCAACGATCGCAGGGATGATTTCGCCCGCGGAACCACAGATCAGATAGTCCGATATCTGGTTCGTCAAGGAAGTGGGCTCCATATTGATTTCAATAACGATCGCTCCTCTTTCTTTAGCCGTAATAGGGATGGTTGCGGCTGGATAGACGACTGCTGAAGTGCCAATCACGAGCACTGCACTGCAGGATTTAGATTCTTTAAATGACATGGTTTGAGCCTCCCAGGGGATAGGTTCTCCGAAAAAGACCACGTCAGGCTTCAGGAGAGAGGAGCAATGAGAACACCGTGGAGGAAGGCTTTCTGGCGTGAGAGAGCTTCCATCTATTTTTGTAGAACAATGCAGGCATGAAAGGGTTCTATGGGTACCGTGAAATTCGATCACATTTGTGTTTCCTGCAGCCTGATGAAGACCATCTACATTCTGTGTGATCACAGAGGAGAGAAGACCCATCCGTTCCAATTCTGCCAATCCAATATGAGCAGGGTTTGGTTTGGCTGCCATGATAAGTAAGAACATCTCTTTGAGCATCAGCCAGACCTTGTCCGGATTCGAATCAAAGGCATAGATCGTTGCGTACTCCTCTGGATCATACTTCTGCCAGAGGCCCTGAGCGCTCCTGAAATCAGGGATGCCGCTCTCTACAGAGATACCTGCTCCAGTAAAAGCGATTGTCTTTTTTGAATGAAGAATATCCTTTGCTGCCCTTTGAATCAGTTGATGATCCATGTCTTAATCCCCTTTCAAATCCCAAATCCTTCTTAGTTATTAAGTTACTGAGTCATTAAGTCATTCAATGACTCAATGACTTATTTCCTTTTTCGGAATATTTTTTTGACGAGGGAAATTGGCCCAGATCTTAGTACCCCATCTCCAAAGTTCCGTCTCTTCACATTCGACCAGGATTCCCAATGAACGATCTTCTCTAATTCAACTCTTGGAGGGATTTCAGCCCTCTCATCGGAATAGCCTAAGGTGATGAGACTTATCACTTCGATGTCCTGAGGGATCTCAAGAATCTCTTTCACCTTTGGTTCATCAAAAGCACCAATCCAGCAGGTTCCGAGGCCGAGGATTGTGGCCATCGTCATCATATTTCCTCCTGCCAGGGTAACATCGTATCTACCATATTTTCCCTTTCGGGTATCGAAACCGAGGACGAGGACGACCGGTGCCTTTTCCACATGAGAAGATTTGATAAAGAAGAATCGGGCTACCTCCCCGATCCTTCTTCTCGTCTCAGCATCTGTGACCACAATGAAGTGCCAGGGTTGGAGGTTTGCTCCAGTTGGAGCCCATCTTCCTGCCTCCAGGATCTGAAGAAGCAAATCTTGAGGGACGGGTTTGTCTTGATAGATCCGAATGGACCTTCGCGATTTTAATAAGTTTAGAATGTCCACTTTGGTTTGAAATCATATCAAAAAGAGAAAGAAGTATCAATACTTCCTTAGACACCCAAAAATAGAGATTGATATCGAACTCCTCCCCCTCTCCCTAGATGGGAGAGGGTTGGGGTGAGGGTGTCACATCACCAATTGGCTTCCCCCTCCCCTTCATCCCCTCCCGCCAGGA
>CAVTZZ010000057.1:0-25495 GCA_963739325.1 uncultured delta proteobacterium
TGTTATGCTAACATCTGCTTGACTCATGGTATTTGAGCTGATCGAAAGATTCTTAAATCCCTATTATTCTTGCTGAGGAGATGGAGGGATCTGTTGGTGAATGCGAGGACAAAATATATCTTTGTCACAGGAGGCGTGGTTTCTTCCTTAGGAAAAGGATTGGCATCCGCATCGATCGGAACTCTTCTCGAATTAAGAGGGTTGAAGGTCAACTTTCTAAAATTTGATCCATACATCAATGTCGATCCTGGAACAATGAATCCCTTTCAACATGGTGAAGTCTATGTCACCGATGATGGGGCTGAGGCGGACCTCGATTTAGGACACTACGAGCGTTACACCAACGTAAAGACGTCGAAGAAGAATAACTTCACGACTGGGCAGATTTATGACGCTGTCATCTCAAAGGAGAGAAAGGGAGACTATCTGGGGGGGACGGTTCAGGTGATTCCCCATATCACCGATGAGATCAAGTTAAAGGTCTTCGACCTCGCTCAGGATATGGACATCGTTATCGTTGAAGTCGGTGGCACCGTCGGAGATATCGAAAGCCTTCCTTTTTTAGAGGCCATTCGTCAAATTCGGGGAGAAGTGGGCAGAGAGAATACACTCTATATTCATCTCACGCTTGTGCCTTACATCCAAACAGCAGGGGAACTGAAGACCAAACCGACGCAACATAGCGTGAAAGAACTACGAGAAATCGGAATCCAGCCCGACATCTTGCTCTGCCGCACCGACCGAATCCTTTCACCAGATATCAAGGCGAAAATTGCCCTTTTCTGCAATGTGGATAAGGATGCCGTGATCACTGCAAAGAATGTAGAGACGATCTATGAAGTTCCTATCGTTTTTCACCACGAGGGACTCGATGAGAAGATTGTTGAAAAACTTAATATCTGGACGGGCCGACCGAATTTGAAAGGCTGGGAGCGGGTCATTAAAAAGATCAAACACCCCCGGTTTGAAACCACGATCACAGTCGTGGGAAAATATGTGGGGTTGATTGAATCTTATAAGAGCTTAACGGAAGCATTGGTCCATGGTGGGATTGCCAACGATGCCAAGGTGAATCTGAATTATGTTGACTCGGAGCAGGTTGAGAAAGAGGGGTCAGAGCATCTCCTTAGGGGAGCCAATGGTATCCTTGTGCCCGGAGGTTTTGGGACGAGGGGGATTGAAGGTAAGATTAAAGCCATTCAATTTGCCAGAGAGAAGAAGATCCCTTATTTTGGAATCTGCCTGGGCATGCAGTGTGCCGTCATTGAGATTTCAAGACATTGCGCTGGTTTGAAAGGTGCCAACAGTTCAGAGTTTGACCTCCATACTCCCCATCCAGTCATCTATCTTTTAGAGGAATGGGTGGATCGCAATCAGGTCATTCAGAAAAGAAGTTCAGATACACCGAAAGGCGGAACGATGAGGTTGGGTCTTTACCCCTGCCGACTTGAAGAGGGGAGTTTGGCTCTTGAGGCCTATAATAAGAAATTGATCTACGAACGGCACCGCCATCGTTATGAATTCAATAATGCCTATATGGAGCTCCTGAAAAAAGCAGGATTGGAATTGAGTGGTGTTTCACCTGATAAGGAGTTAGTGGAGATCGTTGAATTGAAAGATCACCCTTGGTTTCTTGGATGCCAATTCCATCCAGAATTCAGATCAAAGCCGATGGATCCCCACCCGCTTTTTAGAGAATTCATTAAAGCTTCCCTTCGCTACGGAGCAGGCTCAAAGTTCAAAGCTAAAAGATCAAAAGGAAAAGTTAGGAGCTCAAAGAAAAAAGATGAATCCCCAGCGCAAAGCACAAAAGGGGTCGAATAGTCGGAAGGTCACTTAGTTACATAGTCTCGTAGTCCTCAGTTTCATAGTCTTTTGGTCGACTATAGGACGCAGTCACTATGCGACTATCGGACGATGTGATTTTTGGGGGTTTAAGAAGATAGGAGGAAATAAGTCAAGTGGATGTGATTGAGGAGGCAAAAAGGGTATTAAGAGTGGAGGCCCATTCGATTCTTGACCTGGCAGAACGGGTGGATGAAAATTTCTTAAAGGCAGTAGAGATCCTCTATCACTGCAAAGGAAGAGTCGTCCTCATGGGCATGGGGAAATCTGGGTTGGTGGGTAGGAAGATCGCCTCCACATTCGCTAGCACCGGGACTCCAGCCTTTTTTATCCACCCTGCGGAGGGTCTGAATGGAGATTTTGGGATGCTCGGAAAAGAGGATGTGGTTATCGCCATCTCCTATAGCGGAGAAACTCATGAGCTTTTAGAGGTTCTCCCTCTCATCAAACGGTATGGCAATCAGTTGATCACTTTCACTGGAAATTTGAAGTCCACTTTGGCTAAAGCAGGAGATGTATGTCTTAACATCCATGTGAAGGAAGAGGCATGTCCTTTGGGTTTAGCTCCAACAGCAAGCACCACGGCGACCCTTGCATTAGGGGATGCCTTAGCGGTGACCTTGATGGAAAAAAGAGGGTTTAATGAAAAGGACTTTGCCCTTCTCCACCCTGGGGGGGCACTGGGGAAAAGGCTTCTCCTCAAGGTAGAAAACCTAATGCATGTGGGGGAGGCCTTGCCCAGGGTTTCAGAGAAAACATTGATGAAGGATGTGATTTTTGAGATCACCTCGAAACGGTTGGGTGTGACTGGGGTCTGCAACGGGGAAGGCCATCTGGTCGGTGTGATCACAGATGGAGATCTGAGACGCGCCTTGGAGAAGTTCAGCAACCTTCTTCATCGGGAGTCCTCTGAAGTGATGACCAAGAATCCCAAATGGATCGAAAAAGATGCTCTGGCTGCTAAGGCGGTGCAGAGGATGGAGGAGTATTCCATCACCTCTCTTTTCGTCTTCAACAACACTGGAGATAAAGTGCCTGTGGGAATCATCCATCTCCATGATCTCTTGAAGGCGGGAGTGGTCTAAACTTCATGGAAGGATGGAATGTTGGAATAATGGAATTATGATTAACACTTTTATGAGAATTTGAAATATTAACGCAACGTTCCAATATTCCATTATTCCAGTATTCCGATTAGGATTCATTTCATGAAAAGAGTGAAGATCGCCATTCTGGTCCTAATTTTACTGATCGGCGGGATCGTCTTTGTAACTCTTTGGGTAAATCTAAAGGGGGAAAAAGCTTCAAAAGAAGGAGAGGTACCCCCTAAGATTTCGACCGATGGGGCTGATGCGCGCTTGGAGAAGATTCGGTTTGTAGAGGATAAACAGGGTCATAAAACATGGGAGTTGGAAGCCAAGTCGATCCAACAGTATCAAGATCAGAACATCATGCTGTTAGAGGAGGTGAAGGTGACTTCCTTTACGAAGGAAGGTCGGACCTTCATCATTTCCGGAAATCATGGGAAGATCTATCAGGATTCGAAAAATATGGAATTGGTGGGAGATGTGGTGCTTACTTCGAGCGATGGATATCGGCTGAAAACCCATTCTATCTCTTATCATCATTTAGAGAAACAAGTCACCACTTCAGATCCTGTTGAGATCGAAGGGGAACAGATCCGAGTCATAGGGAAAGGAATGTGGGTGGATATGGAGGCAAAAATATTTAAAGTCCTCAGCCAGGTCAAGACTCGATGGAAAGGAGGAAGAAAGGGATGAAAACGGTCAGGGGGATCAGCCTTCTCGTCATCGTATTCTCTCTTTTCCTCTTTTCAATATCTGGAGCCCAAGAAAAGAAGGGAGCTGGAAAAGACCAGGAGAAGAAGCCCGGGGCGGGGGTCGGATTCGGGTTGACCAACAGCCGCGCGCCCATTGATATCACTTCTGATACTGTGGAGGGAAACCAGAAACAGAACATAGTCACTTTTAAGGGAAATGTGGTGGCTAAACAGGAGGATACGACCCTCTATTCCAACATGCTGGTAATTTATCATGATCCTGACACCAAAAAGTTAAAAGAGATTGTGGCCACCGGCAGCGTGAAGGTCGTCCAATTGGATCGCAGGGCAACCAGCCAAAAGGCCACCTTTTATCAGGAGGAGAATAAAGTCGTTCTTGAGGGAGATGTGGTAGTTCATGACGGGGAGAATGTGGTCAGGGGGGAACGTATAACCTACTACCTCGATGAGGAACGTAGCGTTGTGGAGGCAGGAAAAGGGGGTCGGGTCAGCACCCACATCACCCCCACCTCAAAAGAGAAATGAAGTAATGAATTCGGAGTTCCAAGAATGGATGGCTGAAAGCTCAAAGCTGAAAGCAAAGTCTTATTTCTTTAGCTTTGAACCTTGAGCTTCGAACTTTGAGCCAAGAAATCGAACTTAGATTGGAAGACAGATGTCGCATCTTTTATGTGAGAATTTAACGAAGTCCTTTCGTCATAAGAAGGTGGTAGATACGGTCAATGTTGAGATCCGGGGGGGCGAAGTGGTGGGATTGTTAGGCCCCAACGGTGCAGGTAAAACCACCATTTTTTATATGATTGTTGGACTGCTCCAACCCAATAGTGGAAAGATCACCCTTCATGGGGAGGAGATTACATCCCTTCCTATGTATTTGCGATCGAGAAAAGGAATTGGGTACCTACCTCAGGAACCATCGGTCTTTAGAAAACTGACCGTAGAAGAGAACTTGATTGCGATTTTAGAAACCCTTTCTCTCTCTAAAGAGGAAAGGAAGAATCGGCTGGAAGAACTCTTGGACGAATTAGCACTCTCCTCACTTCGAAGGCAGAAGGCTTATAGCCTTTCTGGAGGAGAGCGCAGGCGAGTAGAGATTACCCGGGCCTTGGTGCTCTCACCTTCTTTCATCCTTTTAGATGAACCCTTTTCAGGGATTGATCCCATTGCGGTATTGGATATTCAGTCCATTATTCGTCAATTGAAATCGAAGGGGATTGGAATTATAATTACAGACCATAATGTACGAGAAACATTAGGAGTTTGTGATCGAGCCTATATCCTCAATGAGGGGCATATCTTGGAGGAGGGGGATCCCGAGAGTATCGCTCGGAGCCAGAAGGCGAGAAAAATCTATTTGGGGGATGGGTTCGAGTTACTTAAGGGGCACCGGAAAAAAGAGGATGAGAAAAAGGAAGTGAGCTCCCCCGCATAAGGGAGATGATAGGAATGAAATGGCGTTAGAGCTCAAACTAGCACCAAAACTTGTTCAACAGTTGGTGATCACCCCTCAGCTCCAACAGGCGATCCGGCTTCTCCAATTAACACGGCTGGAACTGGTAGACATGATCAATCAGGAGATGAAGGAGAACCCCCTTCTCGAAGAGGTTGAGGAGGGAAAGGAGGAGGCCGAGGTCGAAGAGCCTGTAACCGAAAAACCCGAGGAAGAACCCCTCCCGAATACTGAGCACACTCTTGAAGTGAAAGGAGAGGGAGAAGGTAAAGATGAGTTTGATTGGGAAAACTATCTGGAAAATTATAACCTCACCTCCTTTCAGAGACCGAGCAGTCAGGATGGGGAGGAAAGGCCCTCCTTTGAAAATTTTCTCACCAAGCGGACAACCCTTTGTGACCACCTCTACTGGCAACTCCAACTCTCCCGTTTCACAGAAGAAGAACAGAGTGCAGGGATATGGATCATTGGAAATTTGGATGAGGATGGATATCTACAGATATCTTTGGAGGATATCCGTTTGGAAACAAACCTTCCGTTGGAAGTGGTGGAGAGGGTCCTTCGGAAGGTGCAACAGTTTGATCCTGTTGGGATAGCCGCGAGAGATTTAAAAGAGTGCCTTCTCATCCAAATGGAACAGATGGCAGTTCGCGATCATCTCGCAGAGAAGATTGTTTCAGAATATCTTCCCCTATTGAAAAATCGCAATCATCCGGCGATCGCCAAACGGCTGGGAGTTTCTCTGGATCGGGTGAATCGTGCTGTCTCCTTTATTTCCAAATTGGAACCCAAACCTGGAAAGGGCTTTGGAGGGGAAGTGATCCAAGAAATCGTTCCGGATGTCTATGTCTATAAGATAGAAGGGGAGTATGTGATCTATCTGAACGATGAAGACATTCCAAGGTTGAATGTCAGTCCCTTTTATCGAAATATCATTAACAAAAGCCGCACTCCGATTGAAGGGGATCGGAAATATATGCAAGATAAGCTTCGATCAGCCCTCTGGTTGATTCGAAGCATCCATCAACGCCAACGAACGATTTATAAGGTGGCAAAGAGCATCGTGAAATTTCAAAGAGAATTTTTAGATAAAGGGATCCAGTTTCTCAAACCCCTCGTCCTTCGAGATGTGGCCGAAGATATACAGATGCATGAATCCACCATCAGCCGAGTGACCCACAACAAATATGTCCATACCCCTCAGGGAATTTATGAGTTAAAATATTTCTTTAACGCAGGGATCACCTCTGGGCAAGGAGAAACCTTGGCTTCGGAAAGCGTCAAAAATCTCCTCCGTGAGATTATTGCCAAGGAAAATCCGAAGAAACCCTTCAGTGATGAGAAACTCGTTCAGATTCTGAAGGGGATGGACATTCATATCGCACGGAGGACGATTTCGAAATATCGGGAATTGATGAGGATCCTTTCCTCCAACGAGCGGAGGAAGATCTCATAGATGCTAGCATTGCAAAATTAGCAATTATCATTTTTTTCCATTGTTAACTTTCCATTGTTAAATTTGCATTTTGAAATAATCTTTACAAAAAGAAGGAGTAAATCGATGCAAATCGGGGTGACCTTTCGACATATGAAAACCGATAAAGGGGTCAAGGATTATGTGCAGGAAAAGGTGCAAAGGTTACAAAAATATATTGTGAATCCAGGAGAGGTTCATGTGGTGCTTTCTGCAGAAAAATTTCGGCATATTGCAGAAATCACCATCATAGGAAATGGAGTGACTCTCAATAGCCAGGGGAGGAATAGCGATCTTTATGCAGCCATCGACCAGATGGTAGAAAAGGCTGAGCGTCAAATCCGCGAAAGACGGGGGAGGGCGAGAAGTAAAAGGTCTAATCTCCCGCGGTCGGGTCTTCTCGACTCTTCCTCGAAGGCTCCTATCCGAAGAAGGGGAAGGGCCTTTGAGAGTGGAGAGGAAAGGGAAATCCCTCACATCACACAAAGAAAACACACCCTTGCCAAACCCATGCCTCTCGAGGAGGCAGTGGCTCAAATGGATCTTTCACAAGAGGATTTTTTAATTTTTATCAATTCGGATTCTGGGCAGATGAACGTCCTCCATCGCGGGAAAGATGGAGGTTATGAGTGGGTGGAACCCTACGCTGAATAAAAGAAGGGTAAACCCCGTTAGAAATTCCAACGGGGAATTAACACCGGCGGAATGGTTGTTAAATCTAACCCCGTTCCAGAGCGGGGGGCATTATTTCTAACGGGGTAAATGAGGGAATGATGAAGATCATGGACTATTTAAAAGAAGAGTGGGTCGTTCCAGACTTGCAGGGAACAGATAAGCGATCCATTCTGAGAGAGTTATCGAGTGTCTTAGTAAAGCCATGCCAGGTGGCCTCCGCAGAAGAATTGCTCCAGGTGCTCCTCGATAGGGAAAAATTGGGATCGACCGGCATTGGAGAGGGGATTGCCATTCCCCATGGCCGGCTAAAAAAGTTAAAGAAATTCTTCATCTCATTTGGTCGTTCGATCAAAGGTGTCGATTTTGATTCGATCGATCGCAATCCCAGTCAACTCTTCTTTTTAGTCATGGCTCCGGAAAATTCAGCAGTGGACAACCTGAAACTTCTGAGTCGTATTGTCACTCTATTGAAAGATGCTTCTTTCAAGAAACGATTGCTGGAGGCTTCATCCCAAAAGGAACTTATTAAAATCATTTCCGAAGAGGATGAAAAATATTAATGAAGCAAATAAAATGATGAGTCATTAAGTTATTCGGTCATTGGGTCATTCAATGACTTAATAAGGAATGACTCAATCACTGTACTTCTATAGACAAAACCATTTGAATTATGTCATTCATTTAGGAAGTTTCATGAGCGGACTTCCGGTTCAAGAATTGGAGCAAGATCGAGAGCACGATTTGGGCCTGACCTTGATGGCTGGGAGGAAAGGCCTGAAAAAGAGGGTCGCCTACTCACAGGTTCAAAAAATGGGATTAGCCTTGACCGGGTTTGTCCAATTTATTGAGCCTGAACGGCTTCAAATCATCGGCATTACAGAGATGGCCTACTTCAGTACCCTCTCCCCTGAGCAGCAGGAGGAGGTAGTCCATCAGATCTGTAGCTTAGACCTGTCAGGTTTGGTGATCACACGAAACCTGGAGATACCTGACCTTCTTCTACGAGAAGCGGATGAAAAGGGAATCCCTTTGTTTCGGACGAACCTCACCACAGCCGATTTTATTGAGCGGGTGACCCCGTATTTAGAAGAGAAGCTAGCCTCTACCACAAGCATCCATGGGGTGCTCATGGATGTTTTTGGTGTTGGAATCCTCATCCTTGGTAAAAGCGGAATTGGGAAGAGTGAATGCGCATTGGATCTTATTCTTCGGGGGCACCGATTGGTAGCGGACGATATGGTCTACATTCAAAAACGATCTCCCTCTTCCCTCATTGCCAGTGGGTTTGACGTTATTAAACACCATATGGAGATCCGGGGTTTGGGGATCATCAATATTCGGAGCCTTTTTGGTGTGGAGGCTATTCGCGAGCAAAAGAAGATCGATTTGGTCCTGGAATTGATGGAATGGGATACGCACCAGGAGTACGACCGCTTGGGATTTGAGGATGAAAAATACTCTATTCTGGGTTTCGAACTTCCGATGTTAAGAATTCCAGTCACACCAGCTCGGAATTTGACGACGATCATCGAAGTGGCCGCCCGAAACCACCTCCTCAAATTGATGGGATACGATTCGGCACTGGAGTTTGAAAAAAAACTCCTTAGCAAGATGAATAAGGGAGGGGGAGGCAAACTCGAGGTCGAGGGCGAGGTGGAGTGAAGAACATCCGGGTGATTCTTATCAGCGGTCTTTCAGGGTCCGGGAAAACAACGGCGATTAAGGCCTTAGAGGATATTGGCTTCTACTGTGTGGATAACCTTCCTATCCTCCTTTTACCCAAATTTATAGAACTTTGTGAACAGTCTAGCGGGAAGATTCCCAAGGTAGCCGTGGTGGAGGATATACGGGGAACGGTATCGTACCCTACCTGGGAGGAGTCAGAAGTTGCACAAGGAGGGAAGGATTTTTTAGAGGATTCGAGAAGAGTCATCCAAAATCTTCGGAAGGAAGGCTATACGATCGAAATTCTCTTTTTGGAGTCCTCCGACCCGATTCTGATGAGGCGTTTCAGTGAAACCCGTCGTCAGCACCCCTTAGCGGTGGAAGGGTCCATCGGGGAGGGGATTCGTTTGGAGAGGGGGCGGCTTCAAGGGATACGGGATATGGCGAATCAGGTGATTGATACCTCCCATTTTAATGTCCACCAATTAAAAGAGAGAATCCAACGGTATGCCCAGGAAGGATCAAGTTCAGGTCAGATGACAGTCACCCTCCTATCATTCGGATATAGTTTTGGGGTCCCTTTCGAGGCCGACCTCTTGTTAGATGTCCGGTTTTTACCGAATCCCTACTTCGTCGAAAAACTGAAACGATTAAAGGGAGAGGATCCCAAAGTGACGAAATATGTTCTTCAGTGGGAGGAGACGAAAGAATTTTTACTGCACGTTTTAGAGTTCATTCGATTTCTTCTTCCCCTCTATATCAGAGAGGGAAAAAGTCATTTGACCATTGCTGTGGGATGTACCGGTGGAAGGCATCGATCCATCATAATTGTCAATCGATTGGCAGAGATGCTCCGAGCCGAATGGGGGGAGCGGGGAGTATTCCTGTCTGTGCAACACCGCGATGCGGAGAAAGGGTGAGGAAGAGATGGTGGGGGTCGTCGTCGTGACACATTGTCATTTGGGAAAGGAGCTGATCTCAGCTGCCGAACTGGTGGTAGGAGAAGAGTTGAAACAGTTTCAGTCTGTTTCGATCGATCCGAAGGAAGGATCAGAAGAGATCCGTGAGAAGATCATCGCAGCCATCCGCAAGGTAGATGAAGGGCAGGGAGTCCTCATCTTGACCGATATGTATGGGGGAACCCCTTCCAATATCAGTCTCTCCTTACTGGAGGAAAAAAAGATCGAAGTCATTACTGGGGTCAACCTTCCTATGCTGTTGAAATTGGCGACTTACCATAACGAAATGGATGTCGAAGCATTAGCGGTTTTTATTACGGACTATGGTCAGAGGAATATCAACCTGGCGAGCGAGGTTCTCAAAAAACGAGTCGATAAGAAGAAATAGGGAACGGTTTAAAACCGTTCCCTACAAGAGTTCGGAGTTATGAGTTCAGAAACGCTATGCGCTATGCTCTATGCGCTCTGCCTTTAACGGAGATGGAAGTTCAAACCTTTACAATTAAGAATCGATTGGGGCTTCACGCCCGTGCCGCTGCCCTATTGGTGAAGACTGCCAATCGCTTTACGTCGGAGGTAACTCTTGAGAAGGACGGCCTGGAGGTCAATGCGAAATCCATCATGGGGATCCTGATGTTGGCCGTTTCTAAAGGCTCGAAGATCACGCTGAAGGTGAATGGAAAAGATTCAGCCCAAGCGATTCAAGTCTTAGGCAAATTGATTGAGGATAAATTTGGTGAGGAGTGAGGATGGCCATTCAGCAACAGATCAATAAATTCATTCAAGGAACCGGGGCCTCTCCAGGGATCATCATCGGAAAAGCCTATCTGATTGAACGGTCCCAAGTTCGCCTTCCACAGAAGGGGGTCCATCCGGATCAGGTGGAGGAAGAGGTAAAACGGTTCCTTAAGGCGATACAGGAGTCCCGGAACCAACTGATGGAGATTAAAGAGAAGATTTTGGATCCGGAAGTGCGCCGGCATTCTTTTATCCTGGATGTCCACCTTATGATATTGGATGACGAGATGCTGATTCAGGATACCGCGGATAGGATCCGAAAAAAGAAGGTCAATGCAGAATGGGCTCTGGACCTTACGTTAGAAAAGTTGGATATGGCATTTAAGGCCATCGATGATGAATATTTGAGGGAACGACGGAGTGATCTTCACTATGTTTCGGCAAGAATCTTTCGGAACCTTTTGGGAAAGAAGCATGACGATATCACCAAGATCAAGGGGAAAGTGATCGTGGTCGCCCATGACCTTTCTCCAGCGGATACGCTCCAAATGAATCTGAAATATGTGGCAGGGTTCATCACTGATATCGGAGGGAAGGTCTCCCATACCGCTATCCTTGCCCGATCCTTAGGTATCCCGGCTGTTGTGGGGTTGGAGGTTGCAACTTCCCTCATCAACGGGGGAGACCTTCTGATCATTGATGGAGAGACCGGAGAGGTCGTTATCAATGCCACGGAGGAAATCTCACAGCCTTTTGTAGAGCGGAAACGGCGGGTCCAATCCATGGAGCGAGAGGTCCTTAAATATGCCTCTCTGCAAGCAGAGACACGCGATGGCGTTCAGGTCCGCCTCCAGGCTAATATTGAAATGGTTGAAGAGATCTCTTCTGTAAAGATGCACGGCGGAGAAGGCATTGGGCTTTTTCGCACTGAGATTCTATACCTCAATCGAAATAACCTCCCGATAGAGGAAGAGCATTTTCAAACCTATCGACGGCTGGCGGAAGAGATCTCTCCTGCCTCCGCAACAATTCGTACATTAGATATCGGAGGCGATAAGTTCCTTTCCAATTATTCGATGGGCAATGAGACGAATCCAGCGATGGGTTTAAGGGCGATCCGGTTCAGTATCAAGGAGACAGATATTTTCAAAACCCAGTTGAGGGGAATTTTGCGCGCAAGCGCCTATGGAAAATTGAGGATCCTTTTGCCTATGATCTCAGGAATTGAGGAGATCCGACAAACAAAGGCCATCTTAGAAGAGGTAATGAAGGGTTTGATCAAAGCGAAGATCCCTTTTGATCGAGGTATCCACATTGGAGCCATGATTGAAATTCCCTCTGCTTCTGTCACTGCCGATATTTTGGCCCGAGAGGTTGATTTCTTCAGCATCGGAACGAACGACCTGATCCAGTATGCGTTGGCTATTGATCGGATTAATGAACATGTCTCCTACCTCTACGAACCTCTTCATCCCGCGGTTCTGAGGATCATCCGGGGGGTAGTTCAATCTGCCCATGAAGCCGGGATCCCAGTAGCCATTTGCGGCGAGATGGCGGCAGAGCCCGCCTATGTTATCATCCTGTTAGGCTTGGGATTAGATGAATTTAGCATGAACCCGATATCCATTCCCAAGGTGAAAAAGATGCTTCGAAAGTTGCGATTTGAAGAGACCCGATCTTTGGTAGAAGAGTTGTTCCAATTCCAAACAGCCTCAGAGATCGAGCGCCATGTCCGGAAATGGATGAATGAACGATTGCCCAAAGATTTTATCTAATGGCATATAGAAGATTTGAGGGCATAAACCCATCACCATAGAAGAAAAGGAGGAAAGATTACATGGCAATGACAGATTTTTTATTCACCTCTGAATCGGTCACCGAGGGACATCCCGATAAGGTGGCGGATCAGATTTCAGATGCGATCTTGGATGGCATCATCGCACAGGACCCTAAAGCAAGAGTTGCTTGTGAGACGATGGTGACCACTGGGATGGCGATCGTCGCAGGAGAGATCACCACTTCCTGTTATGTCCACATACCAACTGTCGTCCGAGAAACGATTAGAGAGATCGGATACAATGATTCTGCCATGGGCTTTGACTGGGAGACCTGCGCAGTCATTACGTCAATCGATGAACAATCGCCCGACATTCAAGGAGCAGTGAATGGAATAAAGAAGAAAAAGAAAAAATATCAGCAAGGAGCAGGGGATCAAGGATTGATGTTCGGATATGCCTGTAACGAGACACCGGAATTAATGCCCATGCCAATCATCTTTGCTCATCGCCTGACACACCGATTGGCGGAGGTGCGGAAGAAAAATATTCTTGATTTTTTGAGACCCGATGGAAAATCTCAAGTGACGATCCAGTACATCAATGGAAAGCCAATGCGGGTGGATTCTGTTGTGATTGCCGCCCAACATATCCCGGAGGTCCCTATGAAACGACTGAGGGAAGGGATCCTCGAGGAGGTGATCTTGAAGATCATCCCCAAAGGCCTTAGAGATAAAAATACAAAGTATTATGTCAATACCTCAGGGAGATTTGTCCATGGGGGGCCGAAGGCTGACTGTGGTTTGACCGGAAGAAAGATCATTGTCGATACTTACGGAGGAGTCGGCAGCCATGGAGGAGGCTGTTTTTCAGGGAAAGACCCGTCGAAAATGGACCGTAGCGCTTCCTATATGGCAAGGCACATCGCTAAAAATGTCATTGCGGCTGGACTTGCAGAGAAGGTCGAAGTTCAAATGGCCTACGCGATTGGAAAAGCAGATCCTGTCTCCTTGATGATTGATACTTCAAGGACTTCAAAAATTCCTCCTGACCACATTGCAAAGATTATTCGAGAGCACTTCGACCTAAGGCCAAGGGCCATTATCGATTATCTTGAGCTTTTGAAACCTATTTATAAAAAGACGGCCTGTTACGGACATTTCGGTCGACATGAACCTGGGTTTACCTGGGAGAACACTCATCGGGCGGAGGAGTTGAGGAAGGCAGCTGGATTATGAGATGGGGAGATGAGGAGATGGGGAGATAGGGAGAAGAAATTCCAAATTTAAAATAGGTAGTTTTGGTCATATGGGAATTGGGGTTTAAACGCGTGTTAAAGGTCAAAGATTGTTTAAAAGTTTGATCGGAGTTGAGTAACTATGGATTATCACATCAAAGATATTTCATTGGCGGAGAAAGGGCGGCTTCGGATGGAGTGGGCGGAGATGGCTATGCCTGTTTCGAAGTTGATCCGGGACCGTTTTGAAGAGGAGAAACCTCTCAAAGGCATGCGTCTTTCAGCCTGCCTCCATGTGACGACAGAAACTGCTGTTTTGATGAGGACCCTTGTGGCTGGAGGAGCCCAATTAACTCTGTGCGCATCCAATCCTTTGAGCACACAGGACGATGTGGCTGCCTATTTGGTCAAGGAGCTAAACCTTCCTGTCTTCGCCATCAAAGGGGAGGATAGTGAAACCTACTATACCCACATCCAAAAGGCATTGGCTTTTCTTCCCCATATAACTATGGATGATGGGGCGGATCTGGTCTCATCCCTTCATTTTATTGCTTTGGGAAAATGGGGAGAGCTCTCTCCAGCCATTCGAAATTGGGCTGAAGGACTTCCTCCTCGCCAGAGAAAGGAGATCACCCAGGGGGTGATCGGTGGAACCGAGGAAACGACGACCGGAGTGATACGCCTCCGTTCAATGGAGAGGAACGGTGTATTGCAATTTCCCATCATTGCCGTCAATGATGCCGAGACGAAACACTTTTTTGACAACCGATATGGAACAGGACAGTCGACATTGGACGGGATCATCCGGGCCACCAACCGTTTGATCGCAGGGGCAACCTTTGTTGTCTCAGGATATGGGTGGTGTGGAAAGGGGCTTGCCATGAGGGCCAATGGGATGGGAGCCAATGTCATTATCACAGAGGTTAATCCTCTGAGAGCGCTGGAAGCGGTAATGGATGGATATCGAGTGATGCCTATTTCTGAAGCGGCAGAAATAGGAGACATCTTCTGCACCGTCTCTGGCAACGTCAATGTCATTCGGAAGGAACATTTTTTAAAGATGAAGGAGGGAGCCATCATTGCCAATTCTGGCCACTTTAATGTGGAACTTGATCTCGGAGGGCTTGATGAGTTGACCCTCTCCCGCAGAAAAATCCGTGACTTTGTGGAGGAGTTTCAGTTCAATAATGGTCGCAAAGTTTACCTCCTTGGAGAAGGAAGATTGATCAATCTTGCTTCGGCAGAAGGTCATCCTTCGAGTGTCATGGATATGAGCTTTGCTAATCAAGCCCTTGCTGTCGAGTATTTGGTAAGGCATAATAAGAAATTAGAAAGAAAGGTTTACTCGGTTCCATTCGAGATTGATCAGGAGATTGCCCGCATGAAACTCCAATCGATGGGCATTCAGATTGACCAGCTTACCGATGAGCAGAGGAAGTACCTCGCTTCCTGGGAGAAAGGGACATGATGAATGAAAGTCATTCTTCGATTCCATCAAAAAAGGCTAAGAAGACCTGGCGCTGGGTTATCCTGATCATCCTCATTGGCGTTGGGGGGCTGATCCTCTATCGGGGGTGGGCTTCTACACAGAAACGGTCGACTTCTCAGCGTGTCAGTCGTGGAGAGATCCCCGTTCAGATTTCGCCGGTGGTCCATCAAAAGCTCACTTATTCGTTTGTTGCCAACGGAGATATTGCTCCGTTGATGCAAGTCGATCTCTTTCCAAAGGTGTCAGGGTATCTCGAAAAGATCTATGTGCAGATTGGAGACTCGGTACGGCAGGGACAGGTGATCGCCCAGATTGATCGGGCGGAATTCCTCCAGAAGGTCAAGGAGGTTGAAGCAAAGGTAGCTCAGGCAAGGGCCCAGTATGCGGAGCTTGAAGCAGGGACCAGAACAGAGGATATCCGTCAGGCTGAAGAGGCGGTTAAACAGGCCCAATCCCGTTTCAATAATGCGAAGTTCCAGCGTGAGAGGGTGTTGGCTTTGTACAATAGGCAGGTCATCTCGAAAAAAGAGGCGGACGTCTCTGAGATGGATTACAACGTTGCGGAAGCCCAGCTGGCTTCTGTTGAACAACAATGTAAGATGCTCAAGGAAGGGGCCCGACCCGAAGTGAAGGCAGCCAGCCTGGGAAAGTTGAAGGAGATGGAGGCCATATTGGCCCAGGAGCAGATTCGTCTCCAGAATACGCAGATTATTGCTCCTTTCTCTGGCGAGATCGTTCGAAGGAATGTCGATAGCGGGGCCTTAGTTTCTTCATCCACTCCCCTGGTGACACTGGTCCACCTGGACACGCTAAAGGTATTAGCCAATGTGATCGAGAGGGATATCGCCCTTGTGAAACCCGGGATGAAAGTGAAGATTCTAACCGAGGCCTATCCTGAGAAACCATTTGAAGGCACCATCGTCCGAATCAACAAGGCCCTCGATCTATCGACCCGTACCCTTCAGGTAGAGATCAATATCCCCAATCCCGGGCATCTTCTGAGGGCGGGCATGTTTGCAAGGATCGAGGTGGCCCTCATGGAAAAGCCGAACGCCCTCGCTGTTCCAAGGGAAGCCATACTTGAAGAAGGAGGAAAACAGTTCGTCTTTGTGATCGAAGGGAACCAGGCCTTTCGAAAACCGGTGGTCACTGGTGTTGAACAGGGCCAGTTGATCGAGGTCGTCGAAGGGTTGAAGGATGGAGACAAGATCGTTGTAAAAGGACAGGGATCACTCAGAGACCGATCCACGATTCGCGTGGTCGAAGGGAGTTAAAATTATGGATTTGATTCGGGGTTCATTGAAGAACCCTGTGGCACGCTTCATGTTTGCCATCGGAATTATCTTATTGGGTGTCATTGCCTTCTCAAATCTCGCCATCGATCTTTTCCCGGATATTTCCTTACCCGTCATTACTATCGAAACCGAATACGAAGGAGCGAGCCCGCAAGACATTGAAATTACTGTAACCCGGCTGATCGAGAAGCGGGTCAGCCGGATTCAAAATGTCCGTTATGTCTCTTCTCGTTCGAGAGAGGGGGTTTCGCGGGTGACCGTCGAGTTCTATTGGGGGACGGATCTCGATGCCGCTTCAAACGATATTCAGCAGTCCATTAACCAGATCTTAGATCGTTTTCCGGAGGATGCCAAGCAACCGGTCATCCGCAAGTTCGATCCTTCTCAAATGTCTGTGATAAACCTTTCTGTCACGGGTCCGATGGATGAATTTCAACTCCGGGAACTGGGAGAGGACTTTATTGCGCCGAGACTCGAAACTCTTAAGGGAGTGGCTGCGGCCAATGTCTCTGGAGGCAGGATACGGGAAATTCAGGTCGATGTGGAACGGGCTAAACTGGAAGCGAACAACCTTTCTCTGGACAAAATATCGCAGGCAGTACATTCAGGACATATGGATCTTCCCGGAGGGAACCTGAAGACGACACAGAAGGAGTACGGAGTGCGAACTCTGGGTCGTACCCCGAATATCAAAGATATTGAGGAAATCGTCGTTGCCAGTAACAACGGTGTCACAGTCCGTTTAAAGGATGTTGCGAAGGTAAAGGATGGGTATCAGGATAGAGATACCATTGCCGGCATCAATGGGGTCAAAGGTATAATGATCGGTGTCCTGAAGCAGATCGGTGGTAATACGGTGTCTGTGGTGGATGCCGTATTAAAGGCCCTTCCACAGATTCAGAGAGATCTTCCAAAGGGGGTGAAGATTCAAGTCGTTTCAGACCAGTCCACATTCATCCGAAGATCGATCAGTAACCTTCAGCACGAAGCAATCATAGGGGCCCTCATGGCCGTGGTCATCATCATGATCTTCCTCGGAAGCGGAACAAGCACCCTGATCGTTGCCCACTCCATACCTATCTCGATCTTCTCGACCTTCGTACTTCTCCATTTTGGCAAATTTACGTTGAATATTATGACCCTGGGAGGACTTGCACTGGGAGTGGGCCGATTGCTCGATGATGCCATTGTCGTCCTCGAAAATATCAATCGACATATTGAAGGGGGAGAATCTCCTGAGGAGGCATCCTATATAGGTGCCAAGGAGGTGAGCAAACCGGTCGTTGCGGCCACCATCACCAGCATTGTGGTATTTATTCCTTTGGCCTTCGTCAAAGGGGTGGCGGCGCTCCTTTTCGTTCAGATGGCCTATACCGTTGCTTTTTCACTCATGGCCTCTCTTTTCGATTCCCTCACCCTCGTTCCTGTTCTCACGGCGAAGTTCCTCAAACTTAAACGAAGAAGGACGAGAGAAGCTTTCCTTTGCACAGAAGATCTACAAAAGAACGCGACCGATCTTTCTCAAGATTGATGAAAGTTACCAGAATGTCCTCCATCTGGCACTGTCCCATCGAAAGACCGTCCTCTCAGCGGTGTTCATGATTTTTATAGTAACCATGTCCTTTTTTTTCCTCGGCCTCACCAATGTCATTCCCTTCATTGGCACCGAATTCTTTCCTGCGACGGATGAAGGTCAATTCAATATTGCTCTGAGGCTTCCTGTGGCCTCTCCGGTCGAAAAGACCCAGGCGGTTGTGGAACAGGTCGAAGGCATTGTGTTCGAAGAAGTTCCAGAGATCATGTCGCTTTCGTCAAGGGCAGGCACTGGAGGTATGGGCGCAAGGTTCGCAGGCCGCCACGTCGGGAACGTCTGGGCAATGCTGGTGGATCAGTCAGAACGAAACCGGTCCTCAGAGGATATCGCCCGGATCTTGAGGGAAAAGGTTAGAAACATTCCTGGAGCTATCATTAACATTTCTACCCGTGGACTTATGTCCAGGATCATGTCGTTTGGATCCGAAGACCCGATCGATGTGGAAGTCCTCGGTTTCGATCTGAATACGGGAACCCTTTTAGCCAAGGAAGTGGAACAGATCTTAAGGGGAGTTCGAGGCTTAACTGACATACAGGTGGGCCGCGAAGAAGGACTTCCGGAGTACCAGGTTCGAATCCGTCAGGATCGGGTAGCGACCATGGGGCTGACAACTTCCCGGTTGGCAGATATTGTCCAGACCGCCATCGAGGGTAACGAATCGTCTGTCTATGTGGACCCAATCACAGGGAGAGAAAATAAAGTCAGGGTTCGTCTTGCTGAAGGGGATCGAAGCAAACTGGAGGATCTTCGCCGATTACCCATTCCTGTCCAGGGGGGTAAAGTTGTTCCCTTGGAAAATGCAGCGGAATTGGTTCAAGTATTTTCGCCAACACAGATAGAGAGAAAATATCAGCAGCGGATTATCCATGTAACGGCCAATACGAGTGGTAGGGACCTCGGGTCCATTGCCCAGGAGATTGAAAAAAAGTTCTCCCAGATGAAGATTCCCGAAGGTTTCACGGTCAGCTTGAAGGGGGCACGTCTTGAACAACAGGAGGCTTTTCGAATGCTCCTCTTTGCCCTCATACTCGCTGTCGTTTTGATCTATATGGTTCTTGCCTCCCAGTTCGGTTCGTTTCTTCATCCGTTTTTGATCATGTTTTCGGTGCCCTTGGGATTTATCGGCGTGGTTTGGGCCCTCTTTATAACAGGGAATACCTTAAGCGTGATTTCATTCATCGGGATCATCATGATGGTTGGGATTGTTGTGAGCAATGCTATTCTTTTGGTCGATTACACAAATAGGCAAAGAAATGAAGGGATCGAGTTGAAAGAAGCGATCGTCCGGGCCGGCAGAGTACGACTGAGGCCGATTATGATGACGACCCTATGTACCATCTGCGGATTGATTCCAATAGCCATAGGTTTGGGAGAGGGATCCGAGGCCAATGCCTCTTTGGCAATTTCAGTGATCGGAGGGCTCGTCGTTTCATCATTCCTCACCCTGGTTTTTGTCCCTACACTGTATATGATTGTTGAAAGCTGGCGCATATCTCGAAAATTGGAAGGGTTCGAGATCTCCAAGATTCCGGAGTAAATAGTTAGAAGTAATTCGTTTGGAATTCCTTACGCTCAAAGTTCCTGCCTACCGGCAGGCAGGCAAAGCTCAAGGCTAATTTCTTAGCTCAAAGCTTAAAGATCTTTTACATTCAGCTTTCAGCCCCTACAGCAGGAACTTTGAGCCTATTTCTTGCTTTTAGCTTTGAGCTTTCAGCCATACAGTCTCTGAACTCCGAACTTGTGTATGATTCCTCGTCGAAAAACATGCCAGATCTCCATTGGTCCACTCAAAATTGGTGGGGACGCACCGATCTCCATCCAGTCGATGACAAAGACGGATACACGGGATGTTCGAAGGACCGTCCATCAGATTCGACGGCTCGAAAAAGTGGGCTGTGAAATTGTTCGGGTGGCCGTCGTGGACGAAGAGGCTGCCCTTGCAATCGCTGAGATTAAAAAAAGAATTCAAATCCCAATCATTGCTGATATTCACTTTCACTTTCGGTTGGCCTTGAAAGCGATGGAGTCAGGGGCTGATGGAATTCGCCTCAATCCAGGAAATATTGGCGGTAGAGAGCGCCTTAAAACGATTGTAATCCATGCGAAAGATCGATCCATCCCCATCCGCATCGGAGTCAATGCCGGATCTTTGGAAAAAGACCTTTTAAAGCGTTTCGGTGGAGCAACGGCTGAGGCGATGGTTTCGAGCGCCCTTCGGACGATCGAATGGATGGAAGACCTCGGATTCCAACAGATTAAAGTTTCTTTAAAAGCCTCGGACGTCTTGAGAACAGTAGAGGCCTACCGGCTTTTTTCTAAAACAACAGATTACCCTTTGCATCTCGGGATCACAGAGGCTGGAAGAGGTTCTGGTGCCATTGTCAAGTCATCCGTCGGTATCGGGCTATTGCTCAGCGAAGGGATTGGCGATACCCTCCGTGTTTCATTGACCGGAGATCCGGTGGAAGAGGTCCGCGTGGGTTATGAGATATTAAGAGCCTTAAAGATTCGGCAGCATGGTGTTGAGATTATTTCCTGTCCAACCTGTGGTCGTTGCGAAGTCGATCTCACGTCTCTCGTGGAGAAAGTTGAAAAGGACGTTCAGAAAATCTCCCAGCCCATTACGATCGCTATTATGGGATGCGTCGTCAACGGACCGGGTGAGGCCAAAGAGGCAGATATTGGGATTGCTGGAGGGAGGAGGGTGGGTGTCCTCTTTAAAAAGGGGAAGATTGTTAAGAAAATAAGAGAGAAAGACTTTGCCTCTGTATTGTTAAAAGAAGTGCATGAAATGGCGGGGATGTTCTAATTCCAAATTAAGTCATTAAGTTATTCGGTCATTAGGTCATTCAATGACTTAATGACTAATGACTCAATGACCATATTTTTATAGACAAAACAATTTGAGTTCTCGCATTTGACATTGAATCTTCAAGAGGAACGAAGCTTTTTCCATACATAATAGACTCGCTGAATCACTGTAAAGTGGGTGAGGATGGCTAAAACCCAGAGCATGAGCTCCATCCGGCCAAAAAGTGCTCCTGCAGAAAGCAGAATAATCCGTTCCGCTCTCTCCATCAGTCCAATGTTACATGGAATATTTGCAGCTTCTGCCCTCGCTCTGGCGTAAGAAACGAGGACAGTCCCAATGCTTACAAAAGAAGTGAGGATGACCAGAACGGAGTCGCCTTTATTTAAGTAGTAAATAAGGAGGGACAGAAGGAGAAAAAGATCTGAATATCGATCCAAGACCGAATCAAAGAAACCACCGAAGGCTGTGACCTTCCCTAATTTTCTGGCTACCACACCATCGATGAGGTCGAAGATCCCCGAAAGGATGATCGAGAATCCGGCCAGAATCCAAAATCCCTTGAGGATGAGGAAGGAGGCGAGGAGGGTTGAAAAAAAACCCATTAAGGAGAAGAAATTTGGATTGCCACGTTCTCCAAAAATTATTTTATATAGGTTATAGAGATAAGGATCGAGTCGGTGTCCGATTTTATTACTAATCATTTTTTCTAACCATAAAAAGAATAAAACATAAATTTCGAAGAACAGATTAACACGTTTTAGGAAAAAGTCAATAAAAAGGCTCCAAAATGTATAAAGATTTCGGAATTCGGAATGCAGAATTCGGAATGAGGATTTCTGATTCAATTCCGCACTCCGCAATCTGCAATCCACAATTGCAAGGGTTGAGGTGAAAAGATGGGAAATGCAGGCATCTCAAGGGAAGAGGCTGTGAAGTTGATGGAAGATTATCTTCAGGGTGAGAGCCTCCGGAAGCATTGTTATGCCACCGAGGCAGTCATGAGAGCAATGGCCGAGAGGTTAAGCCATGATCCTGAGTTGTGGGGGATTGTTGGATTGCTCCACGACCTCGATTATGAAGAGACGAAGGATCAACCCTCCCAACATAGTCTTAAGACAGCAGAAATTCTGAAGGGAAAAGGAGTGTCAAGTGAGGTCATCGAGGCGATTAAGGCTCACAATGCTGAAGCACTGGGATTAGAACGGAGGACAGATTTAGACTTTGCCATCACTTGCTCGGAATGCATCACCGGCATGGTCGTCGCAACGACTTTGGTTTATCCGGACAAAAAGATCTCGAGCGTTAAACCTTCGTCGGTCATCAAGAGGATGAAACAGAAAGAGTTTGCCAGAAATGTGAATCGGGATTTGATCCGAAAGTGTGAAGATATTCATATTTCTCTCGAAGAATTTGCTGAATTGAGTCTAATGGCAATGGGAAAAATCAGCGATAAACTTGGATTATAATAAATTGGAATAATGGAATACTGGAATGGTGGAATAATGGTTAAGATTATAACAGAAGGATTTTGGCCTTTAAAAATTGAACCAGCATCCATTATTCCAATATTCCATCATTCCGATGTTTAAGGAGGTTTTTATGGCGACACAAGTGGTTTCAATGACAGAATTTAAAACCCTGAAGTTGAAGGGGAGGGGAAAAGTAAGAGACATTTATGATCTCGGAGACCGACTTCTGATCGTTGCCACTGATCGGATCTCAGCCTTTGATGTCGTCATGCCAAATCCGATTCCGGATAAAGGGAGGGTACTTACCCAACTTTCCAAGTTCTGGTTCGATCTAACAAAAGAGATTGTTGCCAATCATATTATCTCCACAGAGGTAAGAGATTTTCCAAAGAAGTGCCAGTCTTATGAAGAGATTTTAAGAGATCGTTCGATGTTAGTAGTAAAGACCGATGTGATTCCCATTGAATGTGTCGTCAGAGGTTATCTCTCGGGCTCGGGATGGGAAGAGTATCGAAAGTCGGGAGAGGTTTGTGGTATTCCGCTACCCAAGGGTTTGGTGGAGTCCTCGAAACTGGAGGAGCATATTTTTACTCCTGCCACCAAGGAAGAGATTGGTCAGCATGACGAGAATATCACTTTTGAGAAGGCAGAAAAGATCGTTGGAAAAGAACTGGCAAAAAGATTAAAAGATATTTCTCTGGCTGTTTATAAAAAGGCTCGAGATTTTGCAGAAGGCAAGGGGATCCTCATCGCAGACACCAAGATGGAGTTTGGAGTCAAGGATGGAAAACTTCTTTTGATTGACGAACTGCTCACACCCGATTCCTCAAGATTCTGGCCTAAGGATGATTATCGACCCGGGGGTTCACAAAAAAGTTTTGACAAGCAGTTCTTAAGAGATTATCTTCTTTCCCTTAAGTGGGAGAAAAATCCCCCTGCACCTCAATTGCCAGAGGACATCGTTCAAAAGACACGAGAAAAATATCTCGAGGCCTACGAAAGGTTAGTTGGAAGGCCTCTGCGATGAAATCTTAAAAAGCAGGATTTCCCAGCATGCCCTGAAGTGATATCTTCTAGTCATTCCTGCGGAAGCAGGAATCTATATGGTTGGTTCCTATATTGCAATCACTTACAGTCTGGATTTCTGTGAAGCCATCCGCGCAGCCATTTCTCTTGGAGGCGATACGGACACAATTTCAGGGATGGGCGGAGCCATTGTGGGTGCCCACGTGGGCGAAAAAGGACTGCCGGTAGAATGGATAGAACAATTGGAAGACGGACCCCGAGGTCGTTCTTTTGCGAAAGTTCTGGCGGATAGACTTTTTGAGACCTGGTGGAAAGTTCATCAAACCCTTTCAGGATAACCCAGACCAACTCTTTTCCCATTCCTGACCGGTGATTTCACCTAAAAGTCATTAACATGAACCATATTCGCGAATTGAAGATTACGAGTTCAAAGTGAGCGTAACGGTCCCACCATTTCAACATTTAGTATAATATCTGGATTGTCTCCCATTTTACGAATTACAAAACTTCTTGTCACTTGGTTTCTCTCTCGTTCAAAAGGTGCACAGATTAAATTATCTCCATAAATTCGCAAAACCACTGTTTCTGGGACTGAATGGACAATTAAGAACTTGTCCTGACTTTTGGCCTTTATTTGACCTGTAGAAAAGCTAAGAAATAATAATGCTATGAACATAAGAACTAAAATGATTGTCATAACGACATTCTGACCAAAATAATTTTCAAATGTTTTTGCATTCTCTTTGACATTTCTTTCATAAATTTTGGAAACATTACAGTGCCCTTCTTGTCTTCGTATAGTTATGTAAGGGACTGAAATTCCCACTATGAAGTTTACCAATACAAGTAAAAATAGAAAAAGCCAGTGTTTAGTCGGAGCTTTTATCATGTAGAGAATCATTCCTCCAATTTAAAGAGTACTGACAGTTTTACGGAGTGAACTAAGGAATAAAAAGGGTATCTTTTTATAAAAATACCCAAGAACTGTGGTTTGAAAAGTTGAAAGAGCAAAAAGAAGTGCAAATGTAACAGCGATTCCGAGAGCTGCGATAATAACAGTAACTGTATTAAGTGATATGAATTCAGGTTGGAATATTTCATCCGCCCCTCGATTAGATGAGGCAATTCAATATGTCGCTAAGGGGTTTTATAGTAAAACTTTTTTGGAAATTACTTCTTGGGGGGATTGATATCAATCCCAGCCAAACCCCCGATAACGTTGACCAACGTTGAATCGGCAGGAACAATCACCTTCGTATTATTGGTAAGTGATTGCTCTAAAGCTTGTAATCGCCGTAGCAGTTGGGCATTCCCTATAAAGTAACGGTCTGCCGCTTCATTCACTAGCTTAATTGCCTGAGCTTCACCATCAGCTACCAGTACCTTAGCCTGCATCTGACCCTCAGCTTGTAGTATAGCAGACTGTCTTTGTCCCTCAGCCACTTTGATAGCGGCTCGCCTTTCACCATCCGCCTGAGTCTCCCGAGCCGTAGCAAAATCTATCGCCGCTATCTTTTCATTACTTGCCTTGACTACTTTATTCATCGTCTCCTGGACATCACTGGGAGGATTAATTTCCTTAAGTTCCGTGCGCACAATCTCAAGCCCCCAGCTCTTGGTCTCCAAAGAAAGGTTGTTATACAATGAGGTATTGATTTTACCTCTTTCACTGTTGGCCTCTTTCAATGTCATTGTACCGATGATATTCCTTAATGTTGTTCTCGCTAGAGCTACAATTTGCACCATATAGTTGAATACATTATATTGTGACGATTTGACACTGTCTTCATCAGATCGAACTTTGAAATAGACTTGGGCATCAACCTGAGCATTCAGACTATCGCTGGTGATAATTTCCTGCAATCCGGCGTCTATCATATTTTCGGTGATATTGATTCGAACCAACCGCTCAATAAATGGTATGAGGAACACGATACCTGGGTTAGCAAAACGGTTATATCGCCCGAAGCGTTCGATCAGACCTCGGCTTGTCGGTCTGACTGTACAAATGGACAGGTATAGGAAAATGATAAGTACAATAATTCCCAGCACTATGCCGAATAGAACTCCTCCCATATGTTTAACCTCCTCCCTTTTTACCTTAAATAATTATAGCTGTTTCTTGGAATTTAAATCATATTGTTATTTCCTATCCTACTCGTATACCAAAGGAATGTCAAGTAGTGTTTCA
>CAVTZZ010000058.1:0-41851 GCA_963739325.1 uncultured delta proteobacterium
ATTTTCAGTGGGAGTTTTCCCAGATAAAGCCATTTTAAATGATAACCTTATGATTCAATCATGCGTAATAAATAGCGATTGTAATAATTTAGTAATGCCTATCATAAACTGTTCTGACAGTATGATACAATTAAAAGCAGGTACAATAATTGCTTTTGCTCAAAAATTGGTGAGTAAAAATAATGGTGAGTTAGCAGAAGCTGGTTTTGAATGGTGTAAAAAAGAGGTTAATGCTAGTGAAAATAAAAAGAGTGAAAGCTTTATGGAAATGTTTCGTATGGATGAGGCTAAACTCACTAGTGATCAAAATAAAAAGGTGGAAGTACTATTAAATAAATTTAGTAAATGTATTAGTTTATCAGATAATGACGTAGGAAAAACATCTACTCTTTCACATTCTATAAAATTGACACGTGACATTGCAATCAAACAACCTATACGTAGAATTAATGGCGAGTTAGCGGAGGAGGTCGAAACTCAATTACAGCAATTAAGCGATGACGGCATTATAAGACCGAGTAATTCACCATGGTCTTCTTGCATTGTACCTATAAAAAAACGATGTGGGGGGTTGAGACTTGCAATCGACTATCGTCTTTTGAACAATCTTACTGTTAAAGATTCATTTCCCTTGCCTAATTTAAATGATGCAGTATATAACTTGCATGGTTCAGTTTTTTTCTCAACTTTAGACCTCACAAGAGGTTATTATAACGTCCCGATGGACGAGGATAGTATTCCTTTAACTGCTTTTTCTACAAGCAGATCTCATTGGGAATTTATTAGAATGCCCTTCGGGCTTTGCAACGCGGGCGCAACATTCCAGCGCTTAATGAACCTCGTTTTGAGAGGTTTCTCGTGGAGCCAATGCATTTGTTATATTGATGACGCGCTCATCCTAGGCTCAACGTTTGAAGAGCATTATAATAACCTCCACGACGTTTTAACTTGTTTAGCGCAGCATGGCTTAAAAATTAAACCTCAAAAGTGTTTTCTTTTTCGTAAAGCTGTTAAATTTTTAGGCTATGAGGTTTCTCAAAATGGCATTATGCCCGATAGGAAAAATATTGAGGGCATTACTAGTTTCCCAAAACCCACAACTGTAAAAAATGTTAGATCATTCTTAGGAATTGTTAATTTTTATCGTCTCCACATACCTAATTGTTCTATCATTCAAAAACCTTTATCAGCTTTAACGGGAAAAAATAAAGTATTAGTGTGGAATGACGATGCTGAAAAAGCATTTAATAAATTAAAACAATTATTAGTTAGCCCACAACTTTTAGCATATCCTGATTATAATAGTATCGAACCTTTGGAAGTTCATGTAGATTCTAGTTTAACGGGTGCTGGCGCAGTTTTGAGTCAAAAACAATTAGGGGTAGTCAGACCAATAGCATTTATTTCAACCTCATGGGGGGTTACTGAGCAAAATTATGCTTCCACTGCAAGGGAACTAGCGGGGTTGAGATGGGCAGTTAAAAAACTAGCACCATTCTTAAGGGGTAGAGAGTTTATTATACATACTGATAATCAGCCGTTAATTTTTCTGTCTAATACTAAATGTGTGTCTCAAAGATTAGCTAGAACTTTAGAAGATTTATCGGACTTTAATTTTAAAGTCAAGTGGATTCCCGGCCACTCTAATATTGTTGCAGATGCATTATCACGCATGCATGAAACTATTTTAGATAGTCCGCGTGCCAAAGAGTCTTTAAATATTTTAGGGGAAAGCTTGTTAGAAATTAAAATGGATGGGGGGGGAGACTCACTTGTGAATGCATTATCATTTTGGTTGACGGGAAATTTTGGTGACAGTTTAAATTTAAGACAAAAATTTGTAACTGAATTAATTAATAATAATAAATTGTATGGGTTAGAATTAAATAAAGTGGGTAAATTTGAATTAAAAATAATGTTGCAGGAGGGTATTAATTTAATTCCTGAAGTTATAAAAGCTTTTAGTAATCTATTTAATTGTAAAGTAATTGTATTTGAAAAGCGGAGGCATCCGATTGAATTTGGTGACGACAATCTTCCTAAAATTTGCTACTTAAATAGTCACAATAGTTTACATTATAATTTATTAGTTGAAAGTCAAGTAAAACCTAATACAATTAATTGACCCTAGCCCTATAATTTTGCCAGAGGGAAGGGTAGGTGAGAGCGTTAAAAACGCTAGTGTAGTTGTAAATCAAACTCAAGTAAAATTAAATTTTAATAAATGGACTCGTGAAGAGATTCAAATAATGCAAAGATCAAATGACCTTTTAAAATTGCTAAAAACATTTATTTCCATGTATCCACCTGGTGACAATAGAATTTTAAAATGTAAACAGGCTCCTAATTTAAATATATTTTTAAAATACATTAATGAAATTAAAATGGTAGATAATATTTTAGTTAGAGAAATTGATATAAATTTAGAAAATCATAGGTTCGTAGCTATAGTTACTTTAGATGCATTTATAAAAGGGGCTATTGAAGTACATATATCCAGGGCACATTGTGGGCGGCAAGTTTTAAAAACTATTTTAAGGGAAACAGTGTGGAATCCAAACGATTGGAGGGTGATTGAAGACGTTTGCCATACGTGCCAAATCTGTCAACGTTTCAAACCGCCTTGCAATGTTGCACACCCTGGGTTTAAAAAAATTAGTTAGTGCATGCCCTTTTGACTTAATATCAGTTGATCTAATGAATCTACCTATTACTAGAGATAGATTTAAATGTTGCTTAGTTGCCATTGACCACTATACTAAATATCTTTATGCAGTACCCCTTAAGGATAAAACTGCCGAAACGGTAGTTCATACTTTAGAGAGAGTAGTGTTTCAGCGCTGTTTGCAACTTCCCAGTCGTATTTTGAGCGACAACGGCCCAGAATGGGATAATACCTTGTACAGACAGATGCTAATTCGTAATAATATACAACCTATCTATTCTTCTCCAAATCATCCTGAGTCAAACGGGGGGGTTGAAAGGGCCAACCAAACACTAAAAAACATTTTAGCTAGATTTGAGGGTGAACAAGTAGATTGGGTTACTATTCTTCCTGAAGCTGTGCGTATATATAACAGCAGTCCTCACACAACAACACAACGTACTCCAGTTAGTTTCTTTTTAGAGAGAGCACATTCTTTACGAAATAATCGAGAAAATTTACTAAGTGCTGCATGGCGTGAGCCTAGCCATAAATTTTCTCCCTTCATGATTTCTCAGTTGGTAGGAAAGAAAATTATGCACAAAGGGTTTCTTACACAAAATAAATTTGAACCTAGATTTGAGGGACCATTTCAAATTGTTTCAGTAAATGATAATGATAGGTCATACATTATATCTAGCATGGTCAACGAGACTACTCCAGCGTTTGGAAAACCTATAAAAGTACACCATAGTCACCTTCGACCTTGGGTACCCCGACCTAACTACCTCGCTAAGTTTGACCTAGGAGGAAAAATATTTCCACCAGTACCACATTTAAACCAAGTTATTCCTAAATGCCATTATCATAAAATGTACGGTAATCCATCTCGTATGTGTACTAATTCCTTTTTAGGTTTTACTCCTGCAACTCCTCCTGTGCAGCCTATTGCTCCAGGGGGAAATCTAGCAATTCCACCAATTGTTGAAAATATAGTGGAACCTCAAAATGGTACAGTTGGGGGGAATATACCCCAAGGGGCCCCTCAACCACAACCTGCCACTGAGGGTGAGGCGACTAGTTCGACCCCCCTAAATTTAAATATAGCTCCCCCCAGATTATTTGAATCACCAATTTTTGAAAATTTAAATAGTTCAGGGTCTGATGATAATGACCCTTTCGAAGGCTTCCCCTCAATTGACTCCTCCACTGAAAGAACTTTATCTAGAATGGAAAATTTATTAGCTTCCCCTGAAATAGCAAATCCTTCTCTATTACTCAGAAATTCTTTAATTAAGCGAAATAACATGAATCATTCACCTCCCATAATACCTCCCATTTCTGAAGAAATTATTAATGAGTCAAATATATCGGAGCCTAATATTATTGAGGAAATACCTGTAGCCTCCAATATACCTATAATTATTCCTGAGCCAACCATTATAGATCCTATACCGGTAGTAACTCCAGATTGAGCCTACTGTGGATAATATTCCTAATAATACGGTACGGGGGGGTAGCCGTATACCGGTACTCTCTCCTGTTTTAAATCCTACTATAACTAGGCTTCGCACTTCAAATGTGAAGCCCAAAGGATTTTATAAAACCTAAATATTGGACAAATTTCTTAAATATGTAATATATGTAAATAATAATTTATTTCATGCTTAGATTAGGTAGGCTTTTAGTGTTAGGTAGATTTAAGGTTATTATGTTCTAAGAAGGAAGTGAATTGTAACTGTATATAAGATCTATATCCTTTATTCAAACATTTATTATCAATATTAAAGTACTGTAGATAACTATAAAACTTGTTAATATAAAAATTGTTAATATATATATTTTTTATATACATTTAGTTTTTGCTTATTAATATTATATCAGACGTTACCTACAGTTCACTTCTAGAATAGAATGTTTTGTATAATATATTATTCCAAATATTAATCCTTATTTATATTCCTTTAGTATGGCTACTCTCTATTGATGAAGGCTACAACCAGCGGGTCTTGATGGCGGGAGATTCCCGACTAAAGAGACTCAGAAACATTCCCTGTAAAGCCATCCACTCCATTCGATTGATTTTATCATTGTCAATGGTATTAACGATCCAGGAATTGATTGAGAAAGTTGATGAAGAGCTACTCTGGAACACGCCACTTTAGTCATTAGTGGGGTTCTTGGGTGATTGCCACCTGTCTTGGTCACCACCAATTAACTGACACTTCTACAGTGTCCTTAGTCACTCATCGACCTGGTCATCCGGCTACGAGCGTTTTGGAACTGGCTGCAGTAGCCCATACCCGATGGCAGGCATCCAGGCCAGATAGAAAAATAGTCTGGACTCTGCCTTATTACATCGATGTAGTAACCTATAATACCTTTCGACTACTTGCTCCCTTATCAATAGAAATGAGAGAGCAAAGCATAAAAACCAGTCAGGCTTTTGTCCACTATGTAGAACAGTTAGTGTGCAAGTGGAAAAATCTCATGCCCAAGAATGCTCTTTATCTCAACCTAAATGACATCTTCTTTCATGGGAAAGCCGGGCGGGATTTGTTGTATACTTTCCACTATCGGGTATACATTTTGTTTTCCCTGAGGACCTTTTGATTGATGGACTGCACCCGTCTCCTCGTTTCACGGACATGCTCTGGATCGGGCTGGTTAGAGCTGTCAGAAGGGTCATTTCAGCTCCTGCGCACCCTCAAATCTCGGCTCCTCCTAATCCTGTACCTGCTTTGGCGAAGCTTTCTGTTAAGGATAGGCTCTGGCGTTCTACCTCTGACTTAGCCCAAACCAATTTTAGATCTTCCAAGTGGAAAGGGACTGGCAAAGGCAAAGGAAAGAGGCATAATATTGACATTTCAAACCCAAAGAACAGCGCCTCTCAACATCACCCTTATAGCCGTGTCACTCCAGGAGTAGCGGTCACCTCATATGAATATCCTCAGCAGTCTGGCAGTGGTTGGAATCCTCCGCCCTATACGGGTCCGCAACCATCTCTGTACAAGACGAGCTCAACTCCCAAACCAGCTCCCTACCGCCCCCCTCCTCCAAAAAAATCCCACCCCCAAGACAAACTACTGGAGGAAACCACCGACACATACGGCAACCTGTCATGGCGTCCGCTACCAGCTGAACCCATCAACCAAATAGGCACCATAAATTATAGCTGTCCTCAAAAGTGGGACTGGGATGTGCATATGTCAGAAGTCAGTAAAGTACAAGGACGTTGCTCAACAAACAGCGTAGCACGTCAAGACCTCTTTAGAGAACAGGCTGCTGCCATCATCAGAGAAAGGGCTCTTGATGAGATGTGGAAAGGACTAAATTCCAGTGCTAATATGGCTGCTTCCACCCTGGCGCATCGTACCACCCATCAGTTCAGTAGACCTCCACCAATGTATCAACATATCAATGAAGACCTGCGAGATCTTATGCCACCTCCTTCGTCAGGCCTCCCATACTATGCCTATCCTCCACCGAACTATGCCTACCCTCCACCTTGATTTTTGATTCTATTATATTTATTTTTCCTATAACCTTTGTTAGAAAATATTAATCATCCAATGTCGTTTAGTTAAATGATCTGTATACTATATAAAATTCATTTTTTTTCTTCCTCCAAAAGGGGGGTTTTTTTGTTTTGTGAAGGGATGTCAGAAAACCCTCAAATCTTCTGATATCTCTCCTCCAATAATTTAACTTCAATCTTTATAATCAATATAAAATCTAAGATAAAATTTAAAAGCAATAATATAGCACATGTTAAGTCAAATCCATCCATAATCTAACTTTATCTTTGTCAAAAAACAAATTATAAAACTCATTTTTTTGTCCCTGTTTCTTTAATTAGATAGGCAGGGGCAATTCGATAGGTAGTCTCAGTACCGAAGCGGCTGTGGTCATCAACACGTATCCCTATAGTCCCAAAGAATCGATCCCATAGTTTAATCTGATCCTGGATATAATAACCCTTCGTATTTGCCGTTTTCTTTGGAAAAATACTCAATCCCCATTGGTCTTCCCATTTCGACTCTCCTTCTTCCTCCTCAAATTCAAAGCCACAAGTAAGGGTGTTGGTTTTGTAGAACTGAATATTATGCTGCCAGTCAAATTTTAATAACAGTCCATCATAATGTCCCTCCACAAACTCGGAGGGATGCTGTGGATCTTTCTTATTCTTATAATCCCTGTCATGTTCGGTAATAGAAAATCCTAATCTTTGAATCCAACGATTGTCAAATAGGGATAGACCAATCTGTGGCCGGAAAAGAAACTGCTTTGTATTTTGCACATAATTTGGGTCATCTCCTCCCACACCGCCAGAGTTGTCGAGATCGGTTTTGGCATTTATATAATGAAGAATAAAATCGACATCCAGGTTTTCCTTAGGTGTCAATCCAACCCTTGCAGAAAGGGAAGTATTTTCGTAACCATCCCTCTCATAATTTCCATCCTTTTTATTCGCCGCAGAAATCCCTTCCGTATCAAAGCGGGAAAGGGCAAGGGAGTAATTGACTAACTTATCTCCACCACTTACCCCTGTTGTTTCTCTGAATGTTGTATACGATCCCCCTTCAGTAGATAAGAAGAACCTTGGCTTCCCTTCCCCCTTTTTGGTAATGATATTGATTACACCTCCAATGGCATCAGAACCGTAAAGTGTACTCTGGGGACCAAGAAGGACTTCGATTCGCTCAATATTATCCACTGTCAAATGGCCAAAATTATAGGAACGCCCTGGAGACATTGGATCATTCACCTCTACACCGTCGATCATGACCAGGGTATGCTCGGATTTAGCCCCCCTGATGAAGATCGATGTGTCTCCTCCTCTCCCTCCCGTTTGTACCACATCCAGCCCTTGTATCCCTTTGAGGACTTCCGATACAGTGGCCTTCTGTTTCCTTTCAATCTCCTTAGCAGAGATGACCGTCATCGAACTCGCAATTTCTTCGATGGGAGTTTCAACTCGGGTGGCGGTAACGACTACTTCCTCGAGAGTCACTTCCTTTTCCTCACCATAGAGAGGAAAGGAACCCAAAATCAAAAGAATGAAGGAAACGATAAAAAAGGTAAAGCGTTTCATAAAGCACCTCCTCGACCCGTCAGGTGGGGTCCCAAAATTTTTGGGCCGACCGTGAACCACGCAGGGTTCACGGCAAGCCCTGAACCTCGCATGGTTCAGGGGAGGAAGGGCCAAAAAAGATCCCCAGCCTTCGCATTGAAGACTGGGGATCTTTACCCGCATGCACCCTTCACAGTCTTATACTCGAAGACCACTTCGTGAAGAATATCCAGGCAGGTTTTCTGACTCTCGGATCTTCCTACTCGTTGCGCCTTCCCACCCCTGATCCTTCGACAGGCTCAGGACGAAGGGCAGTGGCTTAATGCAAGTTTCGTCCCCGAATACAGCGGCGGGTCCGTCCCCGACTTTCTCTATCTAAATAAAGATCACGGGGTTCCCTTCACCTGGATACCGCCATTTAAAACTAATTTTATTTAACAAATCATAAAATGGGTTGTCAAGTTTTTTCTGATTGATTTTGGCAATATTTTCTTAGGGAGTAGATCCTTATTTTTGTTGACTTTGTTTTACAAAATTTACTATATTCAAAACAAAAAAGAGATTAGATGGGAATCGCTCCAGAGGATCCAGAGATGAATATAGCAGAATGGTTTAGTAGGCAGAAGGCAATATTTTTCCTTATATCAGGACTTTTTTTAGTTGTCGTTCTTGGCATGATTGATAAAGTAACAGGTTCAGAAATTTCTTTTTCAATATTTTATTTGATTCCAATCATTTTCGTTACTCGGTTTTCAGACAGGTGGGTCGGCATTTTCATCTCTGGCACAAGTGCGATGGCATGGCTTATGGCGGATTTGATGGCGGGACAAATTTATTCACACTGGATCATTCCTTATTGGAACGCTATTATGAGGTTTGCCCTTTTTTTGATCAATGTCTATATTTTGTCGAGATTAAAAGGTGCATTAGAACTGGAGAAGACGTTATCGAGGATCGATTCTTTAACGGGAATTGCAAACGGTAAATACTTTATTGAACTGGTTAATAGTGAACTCATTCAATCAAATAAAAATAATCTTCCTTTTACTATAGCCTACATGGATCTTGATGATTTAAAAACCGTCAATGATCGATTTGGACACAATGAAGGCGATATTGTCCTATGCACAGTGGCCAGCATCATTCGAAACAATATCGGAGTAACAGATACTGTCGGCCGCCTTGGCGGCGATGAATTCGCAATTCTCTTTTCAGGGATGGGGGCTGAAAAATCTCAAGGAATTATTCCCAAAATTCATAAGAGTCTTTTAGATGCTATGCTGGAGAATAAATGGGGAATAACCATCAGTGTGGGAGTGGGGACATTCAAAGGGACAAATTTTAGTGTGGAAGAAGTCCTAAGACTGACAGAATCTTTGATGTATTCTGTAAAGAACGCTGGTAAGCGTGGAATTAAGTATGAGGTCTTTGGTAATTAAAATAAGAGATCAAGGTGGATTCAAGAATTTCTGAACTTCTCCCAAGGTGGGTATTCCTCTTCTTCCACCGAGATCGCGGCATTTGAGTGCTGCTACAGCATTGGCAAACCTCAAAATTTCTATGACTTCCCAATTCTGGAGAAGGCCATAGATAAATCCTGCATGGAAAACGTCACCTGCACCGGTTGTATCGACTGCCTTTACTTCAAACCCTTTCACATGGAGAATCTCCCCATTGATTAAAGCCATAGCACCTCCATCTTCCAAGGTGGTGCAAAGAAATCCAGAGGTATGGTTCTGAAGTTCAAGGAGAGCCTTTTCTCGATCTGAAATTCTGGTGAAAAGGGAGGGAAACTGTGAGGAGGTGATCACAAAATCGATCTCTCTAATTAACTCAGAAGTGAGGGGTTCGACTTTATCGATATCGATCACAGTGGGGATGCCTTCATCTTTTGCCCATTTTGCGCACTGGATGGCCGCTCGGATATCATGCCCGTCTAAATGGAGAAGTTTCCCGGAGCAGATCTCCTCTTTTCGAAGTTCCCCTTCACGATACATCAAACGCTCATCCCGATCCCAGAAGATCGTTCGTTCTCCTGAAACACTATCTATGATAATGATGGCAAACTGGTTTGAAGCCTTGGGCTCAATAGTCACTGATGAGACGTCCACTCCTTCCTCCTTTATGGAATGAAGAGAGAATTGACCCAATTCATCGTCTCCAACTTTTCCGATGTATTTCGTTTTAACTCCCCATCGGGTGAGAGCCACCATGGCCGTAGCCACCTGGCCCCCTCCCTGTTTTGAAAATTGGAGAATTTCCATTTTCGAATTGAGGGTAGGAAACTCAGGAACCACTGTAAGAAAATCCACTGCATTAAGCCCCATCCCCACCACACCAAAAGGTTTGTTTTTTGGAAAAGGGAGATTGAATTGCATGGTTCTTTTTTACAAACTTTGGCATGATTTTTCAAGCCTAAAGTCCAAAAAATCGTTTCTAACAATCGAGAGAATAGTTCTATTCTTACAACCGAAAAGGTGAAAAAATAAGAGGAAAAAGGAGAGGACGCAGGCTTGGCTTCCTACGTAAGGAGGGGAAAAATCCCATTTTCTTGACGGGTTATATTCTTATAACCGTTTGATCAGTGAGAGTGAGCCTCTCTACTCCTGTCGCCGTAACAAGGTAATCATCCTCTATACCGATTACCCCTTTGCCTGGGAAGACAAACTTTGGCTCTAATGCAATGACCATTCCAGGTTCGATTCTCTGGCTAAATCGCGGAGCAAGGATGGGATACTCATCAATTTCCAGACCAAGTCCATGACCGACAAACCTTACCTTTCCCTCTCCATAGCCCATAAAATGTTTCCCGAAACCAGTCTTTTCAGCTTCCTTCAAAGCCAAATGGTAAAGGTAAGACCAGGAGACACCGGGTTTCGCCTCTTTGACGAAAAGATGATGAATCTTTAAAGAAGAGACATGTGCTCTCATAAGCTCAGCCGGAAGCTTTCCAATGACAAATGTCCGAAACTGATCGGCAAGATAGCCATTGATGCCAACCCCGTAATCAATTCCAATCGGTTCGTTCTTTCCGATCCTGCGAAAACTTGCTCCCTGGGCCATCGCCGGTGTATTGCCTTTGCCACCATGAGGGCTGTCGAGAAAAGAGATGGTGGCCCCACTCTCTCCGGAGAGGACATGGGCATAGGTCATCTCCTGGTTCCATCCCCGCATCCTCAAAATTCCCATGTGGCCTTCTCGCCGGGCGATCAGGGCGAGATGACCATCGATTTCAAGCTCCGTCATCCCCTCTCGAATGATCTCTTTGATCTCTAAGTATCCTTTATGAAGAATTCGAGCGGCCTTTCGGATCTGTTTGACCTCGTAGGGAGTCTTAATCATCCGGAGCTTTTGAATAGCACCGGATACATCTGACCAGTGATACTCCGGGAAGGTCTGCTGATACCGGAAATAGAGATTTATCGGAAGGACATCCATCTCGAGTCCAATCTTTTTAAGACCCCGAAAACCAAAATCTCTCAGAACTTTTTTTATTTGGCCTCTTCCAGCCGCGGGGAAGATGTGTTTTAAGGGAGATTCATATTGCACCCTCTGTATGCCCTTTTGGACCATGAGGACTGGTTCTCCCTGCCGGGGAATAAAGAGGACAGAGGACTGGATAGTCCCTGAAAAGTAGAAAAGGTCCGTGTTCTGAAGGATGAAGGCCCCATCCAGGTCTATCTCCTGAAGGCTCAACTGAAACTTTCTGATACGGTATTCAATCTCTTGCGCCGGTACAGTCTCCATAGCATTCATTTCGTAATGGTTTTAACATTAAATATAAGAAAAAGGTGGTCGGAGGGTCAAGGGGAATAAGGTAAGGAGAGTCGAAGGGTTGACTAAAAAGATTGGTCATTGTATAAAAGGATAAGTTTTCAAAAAGGATATCAATTGGACGGTATTGCAACCATCATTCTTGCGGCGGGGAAGGGAACCCGGATGAAATCGGACCTGGTGAAGGTCCTCCATTCTCTTCTTGGACTTCCCATGCTCTCCTACACGATCGACCTTTCCTTAAACGAGATCAAATCCAAAAAGACGATCGTAGTGATCGGTCACCAAGCGGATCAAATCAGGGAGAGATTTAAAAACTCCCGAATTCAATTCGCTCTTCAGAAAGAGCAGATGGGAACGGGTCATGCGGTTTTACAGGTTGTTCCGTTTCTCAAGAAATTTACTGGTACGGTTTTGATCCTCTGCGGAGACGTTCCCTTGGTGAAAGGAGAGACTCTCCACTCTTTTATCAATCACTTTTGGGAAAATGAGTCAATCCTTTCCGTCCTAACAGCGGTTGTGGAGCATCCTCTGGGATATGGACGAATCCTCAGGAACCGGCAGGGTTGGTTGGAAAAGATTGTGGAGGAAAAAGATGCTTCCAAAGAAGAAAGGATGATCCGAGAGATTAACACAGGGATCTTCTGTGTGAGGGCTCCGTTTTTGATTGAAGGTTTAAAAGAGATTGGACAGGAGAATGCACAGGGTGAATACTACCTTACCGATCTGGTTGAGATCGCAAGAAGAAAGGGATTGAGGTGTTCTGCTCATCAGGTAATGGATCCAGTGGAGGTGATGGGGATCAATACACGAGTGGATCTTGCTATCGCCAATGAGGTGCTCAGGCAGGAGAAGGTAAAAGACTTGATGCTTTCGGGTGTGACCATCATCGATCCAAAAACGACCTATGTGGATCGAATGGTGGAGATAGGAAGAGATACCATTCTTTATCCAAATTGTTCCCTCCAAGGAAAGACAAGGATAGGTGAACGGTGTATCATTGAGTCTAACTCGAATATTTCAGATTCGATCATCGGCAATGAGGTAACGATCCGCTCGAGCTCTGTGGTCACGGAGAGTAAGGTCGAGGAAGGAGCTTCTATTGGACCTTTAGCCCATCTGAGGCCCTTCAGCGAGGTGAAGACTGGAGCGAGGATTGGAAACTTTGTGGAGGTGAAGAAATCTGTTATCGGCAAGGGCACCAAAGCTAGCCATCTGGCTTATATTGGAGATTCCATCCTTGGAAAAGAAGTGAACATTGGTGCCGGGACCATCACCTGCAACTATGATGGATTCGAAAAACATCAGACCATCATCGGTGATCGGGTCTTTGTAGGGTCGAATGTGGAGCTGGTGGCTCCGGTCAAGGTTGGAAATAATTCCTCGATCGGTGCAGGCACTACCGTTACCAAAGATGTTCCAGAAGGGGCATTGGCCATCAGCCGGGTGAAGCAGAAGAACATCGAGGGTTGGAATAAGAAGATGGAACTCCATCGTAAGAAGAGTAGAAAGAAGAAGGATTTGTAATGAAAAATGCAAATTGTAAATTGAAAATTATAAAATTAGCATTTTTGGGAACTCTAAAAAAAATTTGCAGTGAGCATTTTGTAATTTGAAATTTTCAATGAGGTTTAAATAATGTGTGGCATCGTTGGATATATAGGGGCGAGAGAGATATCAAAGGTCCTTCTGGACGGACTCAAGCGACTTGAATACCGCGGATATGATTCCGCGGGCATTGCCGTTTTTCATCGGGGCAAGATCGAGATCCGTCGGAAGGTAGGGAAGTTAACAAAGCTTGAGGAACTCCTCAAAAAGGAGAGTTTTAATGGAAAGGTAGGGATCGGACATACCCGATGGGCGACGCACGGGAAGCCTTCGGATGAAAACGCCCACCCCCATAAGGCAGGTAAAGTGGCTGTTGTCCACAACGGCATCATTGAAAATTATCTCCCCCTCAAAGAATTTCTCAAAAAAAAAGGACATGTCTTTAGCTCTGAAACGGATACAGAAATTGTTGCTCATCTCGTCGATGAATTCATCCAAGAGGGCCATTCCTTTCTGGATGCCGTAAAAATCACATTGGATAAGATCAAGGGGTCTTATGCTTTGGGAATCCTCTACGAAGGGGATGAAACATGTTTAATCGGTGCAAGAAATGAGGCCCCCCTTGTCATTGGCCTGGGCGAGGGTGAATATTTCATTGCTTCTGATATTCCCCCGATCCTTTCCTATACAAGAAACTTCATTTTTATGGAGGATGGGGAAATCGCTCTTCTTTCTTCCAAAGGGGTTAAGGTTTACGGAACCAAAGGGAAAGAGGTTTCAAAGGAACCGAAACGGGTGGATTGGAATCCCCTCATGGCGGAAAAGGGTGGCTATAAGCATTTCATGCTCAAGGAGATCTTTGAGCAACCGAGGGCTGTGATTGACACCATTCGAGGCCGGCTCTCAAAGGAGCATGGCAACGGAATCCTTGAAGAGATTCATTTGGACCCATCGATCCTGAAAGAGATTCGACGGATCTGCCTGATCGCTTGTGGAACCTCCTACCACGCAGCCCTTGTGGGCAAGTTCCTCATCGAAGGGTTTAGTCGAGTTCCGGTGGAAGCGGACATCGGCTCCGAGTTTCGATATCGAAACCCAATCCTCGGAAAGGATGACCTGCTCATAGCCATCTCCCAATCTGGAGAGACTGCTGATACCTTAGCCGCATTGAGGGAAGGGAAGCGGAAAGGAGCGAGCACCCTTGCCATTTGCAATGTGGTGGAGTCGAGTCTGGCAAGGGATTCGGATTATGTGATTTATACCCATGCGGGACCTGAGATCGGCGTAGCTTCCACCAAGACCTTTGTCACCCAATTGGTCATCCTCTTCCTCCTCTCCCTTCGGATTGGAAGGGAATTAGGCCGCCTCTCCGCCAAAGAGGGAAGATCCTTGACGGAGGATTTAATTAAAATCCCCCACCTGATGGAAGAGATACTCAAATCCTCAGAGCAGGTGGCTCAGATCGCCAGGAAATATCTTCATGCGAAGGATTTCCTCTATCTGGGAAGAGGAATCAACTATCCCATTGCTTTAGAGGGAGCATTGAAGCTAAAAGAGATCTCTTATATTCATGCGGAAGGTTATCCAGCCGGGGAAATGAAGCATGGTCCTATTGCCTTAATCGATCGGGAGATGCCAGTGGTTGTTCTCGCCACAAAGAATGAGGTTTATGAGAAAGTGATCTCCAATATCGAAGAGGTCAAGGCAAGAGAGGGAAAGGTAATCGCTCTTGTCTCTCAATCGGATCAAGAGATCACTCAGAAGGTGGATGATGTGATTTTTATCCCTGAAACCCATCCTTCCCTGACGCCGATTCTCCTCACGATACCCCTTCAACTTCTGGCCTACTATATGGCTGATTTCAAAGGCACGGATGTGGACCAGCCAAGGAATCTCGCGAAGAGCGTCACTGTCGAATAAAAAATCATTGCAAAATTTAAAATTCAAATTTAGCATTGCAAAATGGGATGAGCATATAAAATTTTCCAATTTGCATTGAGGTTTTAAGAAGTGTCTTTGCTGAAGGATCTCAATCCGGTTCAACAGAAGGCTGTTTTGGAAACAGAAGGGCCGCTCCTTGTCTTTGCGGGTGCGGGAAGCGGAAAGACCAGGGTCCTGACCTACCGAATCGCTTATCTCATTCAAGAAAAAAGGGTTCCTCCCTGGAACATCTTTGCCGTCACCTTCACCAATAAGGCTGCCGATGAGATGCGTGAGAGAGTGGAGAGACTTCTTGGAAAATCGGCCAAAGGGACATGGATCTCAACCTTCCATTCGGCCTGTGCCCGGATCCTGAGACAGGATATCGAACCCTTAGGGTTCCAAAAGAATTTCGTCATTTATGACGAACAGGATCAAGAACGCCATCTTAAGGCGGTCATGAAGGAACTGGACCTCGACTTCAGGATGTTCCACCCGAGAGCGGTTCAATCCAAGATCGAGAGCTTGAAGAATGAAGGGATCACCCCTGAACAATATCTACCGGACCCTTATAATATCTTCCAAAAAAGGGTTGCCTTGGTCTATCAGAGGTATCAAGAAGACCTTCGGCGAAACAATGGACTCGATTTTGGAGATCTCCTTACCTTCGTTCCGATTCTTTTCAACCGTTTTCCAAAAATTTTAAAACGCTATCAAGAACTCTGCCGCTATGTGATGGTGGATGAATTTCAGGATACAAACCTCATCCAATATCATCTCATCCAACGGATGGTCGAAAGGCATCAGAATATCTGTGTGGTTGGAGATGATGACCAATCCATCTACCGCTGGAGAGGGGCAGAGGTAGGAAATATTCTGAATTTTGAGAAGGATTTTCCAAAGACCAAAGTCATCACTTTGGAGCAGAACTACCGCTCCACTCAGAACATCCTTCGGGCGGCCAACGATATGGTCCGCAAAAATCGTTCAAGAAAGGAAAAGGTCCTTTGGACAGAGAACCCCGAAGGGGAACTCATCACCCTGTATGCTGCGGAAGATGAGTCAGATGAAGCACAGTTTGTTGTTCAGAAGATCGTGGAGCAGTGCTCTCCCCGTGGTCGGGTCTTATCGACTTCTTCGATGGGTGTTCCAGGAGGATCGGATAGACCCTTTCGAGATATGGCTATCTTTTATCGGATCAATGCACAATCTCGTCCCATTGAAGATGAACTAGTCAAATATCAGATCCCTTATACCATCGTGGGAGGCTTGAAGTTCTATGAGCGGAAAGAGATCAAAGATATTTTGGCCTACTTGAAACTGATCGCAAACCCATCGGATGGTCTCAGTTTAAAAAGAATCATCAATGTCCCGTCAAGAGGCATTGGGGAGAAAACGATCGAAAAGATCGAGACCTTCTCTCGAGAGAAGGGGATTCCTCTTTATGAAGGGATGAAGCAAAGTTTGGAGGAGAATTGGCTTCCTGGTGGGGTTAAGGTGAAGACAGGAGAGTTCGTTGACCTGATGGAGAAACTTCGAGATGAGGCAGGAACCCTTTTGCTCAGTCAATTGACATTAGATCTCCTCGCTAAAACAGGGTATCTTCCCCGGCTGAAAGAAGAAGGAACAGATGAGGCTTTTTCAAAGATAGAGAACATTGATGAATTAATCAATGTGATGATGGAGCTTGAGCAGGGAGGTGAAGGGATTTCTTTGGAGAGCTTTTTGGATAAGGTCTCACTGGTGTCAGACGTGGACCTCTATGAGGATAAAGGGAACCGAGTTTCCTTAATGACCCTCCACTGTGCAAAAGGGTTGGAGTTTCCTTTTGTCTTCATCGTCGGAATGGAAGAGGGACTCCTCCCTCACTACCGGAGGGGTGATGAGATTGAAGATCTTGAAGAGGAGAGAAGACTCTGCTATGTAGGAATCACTCGGGCTAAGAAGAGGGTCTTTCTTTCACGGGCAGAGAAACGTTCCACCTTTGGGGTGGGCCGTGCCAATCTTCCCTCCCGCTTTCTTGAAGAACTTCCCATGGAACTGATGCAATTGGAGGAGAGGCGGGGAAAGATGGAAACCCTATTTTCTCAGGAATCCTCAATGGTTGACCAGGGAGCAGACTGGTCGCCCCATATCAGTTGGGACCATCATTTCCAACAGGCTGAGCAAGGAGAGGAGGATTTAACAAAAGAGCATGTCTTCTCGGGAAGACAGGAAATGGTGCTTAGTCCTGTCGATGAGACCGGACCACAGGAGGAGTTCTTTCAACTCAGGGTTGGGATGAAAGTGAGACATCCAAAATTTGGTGAGGGAAGAGTCAGGTCCATAGAAGGGATGAATGAAGATCAGAAAGCAACCATTGTCTTTCAGACCGTCGGTAGTAAACGCCTGAAGGTTCGTTATGCACAACTTGAGATACTTGAGTAAAAAGATAGGGGGATAGGGTGGTAGGGTAATGGGGAGAAATGGTTTCAGTTTTGAATTCCCCTATCACCTTATCTCCCTATCACCCCATCTCCTAATCCCCTCACCATTTACTTGAAGAGGAGGTTTTATGAAAACCTATTATATACTGTCGGCATTAGGGAAGGATCGGCCAGGGATTGTAGCGGATGTTTCAGAGGTGATCTATGAGTGTGGAGGAAATATTGAGGATTCGAGCATGAGTCTTCTGCGAAACCACTTTGCCCTTTTGCTCCTTTTTTCCACGGAAAGGGAAGAAGTGAATCAGAAACTTTCTTCTGGACTGAAACGGTTGGAGTGGGAGAAGAACTTAACTGTCTTCTATTCCCCGATCACCTTTGAAGAGGCTTACCCAAAGGTGAAAGAACAAAGCGACCCTTTTAAAATTACGACTTCAGGTGTGGACCATGCTGGGATCGTCTTCAAAGTTTGTCGACTTTTGGCCGATCGTGGAATCAATATCATCGATATGGAGACCCATCGAGTGCTTTCAGCGGAGAGCGGAACGCCCCTCTTCGAAATGGACATGGATATCGAGATTCCGCGATCCATCTCTGAAGAGGGGTTGAGGGAAGACCTTCACCGCCTAGCCAATGAATTGATGATCGACCTGGTCCTTAGGAAAATGTAAAGTCTTGTTGAAATTCTCGGTATTAGACATCATTCTTGGAAAAAATTATGAGACCGAAAGTCCTTATCTCTCGAAAAATCTTCGATGGAAACATTACCATGGCTAAAAAGTATTTCGAAGTTGAGAATAATCAAGACGATATTCCTTTGGGCCCTCATGAATTGATACAGAGACTTCAGGGTAAGGCAAGGCCGATGATTCTCCTCACAGATCGGATTAATGAGGATGTCCTTTCTTAATTTCCAGACCTTAGGATCGTTTGTAAAATAGCCGTACACTATATCTCTAAGACTGAATTAGCATTGATGAAACACACTGCCTTTTTGATCAATGCCTCTCGAGGCCCCGTCGTCGATGAAAGGGCTTTAGTCCAGGCGTTTGAAGAATGAAGGCTTGCCGGAGTCGGAGGGCCAATAACTGGACGAGGTGGCGATCTGATTCTCGTCGATGATCCGATCAAGAACTGCGTTGAGGCCCAATCAGAAACCGTCCGGAAGAACGTTATAGACTGGTTCTATTCAACCCTCTATACCCGCGCCGATCTGGGGGCTACGATCATAATCATTCAGACTCGCTGAGATATCCTGGACCTGGTGGGCGAGTTATTGACCCGAAACCCCGAGGACTGGAAGGAGATCAGGTTTCTTGCCCTGGCTGAACACGGGGATCCTCTGGGCCGGAAGATTGGGGCAGCCCTCTGCCCGGAGAGATATAATGAAGAGGAACTTCAGAAGACGGATTATTGATTTTCATGCTTGGAAGGTGACCAAACAGCCATGACCAAATCATTCATTTTATCGGTTAAGGTTTATCACGATCTTGCGATTTCTTTTGATTCAAGATGATTATGTCACCTTCATTCTGACGCGTCAATTACCTTTTGCCACTTTGTGTTAGCGAAGACAAAATATCTCCCCTTGCCGGTATCATGAGTAACCAACCACAGGCTTATATTCAAGTTAACTCTTTAGAAAAAGTCTTAAAATGGGTGTAATATACGAGCATCTGATGGATTTAACGAATCGGAATGAAGGAGGAGAGATAGCCCGTCTCAAGGACTACAGTTATGAATAACGGAAATTCATCCCGCTCTTTTTCGATTAAGGCGGTGGTCGCATTAAAGTATGGAATGTATGCAACAGAAAACGAACTAAAAGAATACTGCAAAGGTAAAATTGCTGACTGTAAGGTCCCAAAATATGTTGATATTGCAACATCCTTACGGAAAGGAGGGACAGAGGGGCATTCGAGCAGGCATTGGGAAGAGAGGACCTGGTCAACTGGATATATCAGATCTTGAAGACCGGCAAACAGGGACTGGATGATTTTGTCTAGGAATTAGGCACCCCGCTGGTTGAAGCGATCATGGACATGGAACGGGAAGAACGGTCGGGGCCTCAATATCAGCCTGCGCAAGATGGGCTCTATAAATGGGTTTACTAAAAGGGTTCCCTCTACATGGGAAGCTGCAAGATTTGGGTAAGGCATCCAAGGTTTCGGAGGCCAGGTGGGGGAGAAGCATTTCTGATCGCTTTGGGCATCGATACCGACGGCGATAAGCATGTTTGGGGGTTTGGGAGGGATCGACAGAGAACCATGAGATTTGTGAAGAACTTTTTTCCGATCTGGAGCGGAGGGGTTTGGGGTTACCGAAGAAGATTCTCTGGGTCACGGATGGAGGCAATGTTGCCGGCTTGAGAAAAAAAGCGTTGCTGCTGGCTACTCGTCATCGGTGGTGTAATAAAGTTGCTCGGCGTTGCTTTTCGCCTTTAGTACCAGCCTATGACGACCGATAATCATCCGCGGCGGATTGGTAATGTCTGACTTCGATGTAAATACGGCGGGCAAGGATACTCCCTGGTAGGGTTGTCGTTTCTCCCACAGTTCCAGTACCCTGTCCGCATCCCAGGGGACCACAGGCTTCTTGGGATCAGCCGGTTTAATGACTACCGCTGGTTTGGTTATCGAGTCGTGAGGCAGATCTTCCAAACGAGCCAGATTGCCATACTTCCCCCTCAATTCCTCGATCGGACCAAACTCGAGTGCCCGCATCGAGCAACTCAATACACAGATTGGTTTTAAGCCCTGCTCAAGACGGTCAAAGCACATGGTGCACTTTGACATTTTTCGTCCCGGCTTATCGCTCTCATATTGCGGTGTACCATAAGGACAGGCGCGCCAGCACTTGCGCGTCCCGCGGCACCTCTCCTGATCGACCAACACCGCACCGTATTTCTCTTCTTTATACAAGGCATTGTTGGGGCACGCCTTGACACAGACTGGGGTCTCACAGTGGTAGCATGGAATTGCCAGGATATGCAGTCTGGTATTGGGGTAAGCCCCTTTCTCCCACTGGAAGACACGCATCCATTTGACCGGACCAGGACCGATGTTGTGCCACTGTTCACAGGCAACCACGCAAGCGCTGCAGCCGATACAACGACTCTGGTCGAAGAAGAATCCGTACTGTGTCATGGCAATTTCCCTTGATATTTCTCGATTTGGACGAGTGTGGTGGCTTTCGCTGGCGTCGTACCGCTCTCAAAATCGCCACCTAGCACTATGGATGGGGATGCTCCAAAGTCAACACCGGAGTCATCCGGAGTGTACCAGCCACCGTGATGAATAACGACTACCCCGGGCATGATCCGTGAGGTAACATAAGCCGGCATCACTGCTATCCCCCGGTCGTTATAGATGCGGACCAGATCATCATCCTTAATGCCTCTCGCCTGCGCATCCGCAGGGCTGAGCCACACCCGATGGCGATAAACGTGGTTGCGGAGCCAGGGATGGTCCCAGAATAGATAATGAACGCGGTAGCGGCAATGCGGTGACAACAACATCAACGGATAGTCTTTCGCTCGCACATCGTCCATCCCTCTGACCGGCTGTTGATAGGTTGCCATCGGTGCCAGATCGCCCCAGTCGCTGGGCAGGTTTTCGTAGATGCGACCGAAGGGGTCATAATGTTCTCCCATGCCCCGATTGGCTTCATCGGCCATATATTGAGAATAGAACTCTATCTTGCCCGACTGTGTCTTAAACGGCTTGCCCTGCTTGATTTGCTCGTCAAAGCCGGTAAAGGGCTTATCGTCCAGTTCATCACAGTTAATAAATTTTCCGGCGGTGAACTCCTCCCACGACGGCACAGTAATGTTCCGTTTTTGATAGTAGTCGGTAATACTCTGATAGCAGTCCCGCAGGTACCTGTCATAATCCGCATCAAAATTTTCGTCTCTCGTGTAGTAGCGAAAATATCGGTTTGGCGGGATGCCAAGTTTCTCCGCCAGCTTGAGATGAACCCAGAGCATGGACCTGACCTCGCCCGGCGGTTTAACCACTCCCGGCAAGTAATTGATACACTCAAAGCCACCATACGCCGATAAAGTAATTCCCTTCTCTTCCCACATCCAGTCCTGAGCCGGCAGGATAATGTCCGAGTATTTCACAGTAGGGGTCATTACGCTGTGCATGGACACAATAAATTCCATCCGTTCCAGGGCTTTGATCTGGTCGTTCGGCGTGTCAGTGGCAGTCACCAAGAAATTAGTAGTGTGGGGTTTCTTGCCATCCTGAATTAGCATCTTGGGATTGAAATCCTTAAGCAGAGCGGGGTTGGCTCGCCATCCCACCATGCGCATATAGTCCTTGGCGCTGAGTTCACCGCTTTTCACTTTGTCGAGCAGGAGGACTGCTTGCGCCCAATAGTGGCTACGGTACATCCGCGGGATATTGTACTTGCCCGCCTCACCCCAGGATACCGACACCGGAATACCCCTTATGGGGCCGATGCTCAACGGTGGACCAGCGCCGGGAGTACCCCAGTAGCCCAGTATTGCCTGCAGGGCGACAAAGGCTCTTACCGTTTGCTCCCCGCGGCTCTTGCGGCTGACCCCCCAATGAGACCACAACCAGGCGGGTCGGCGCGTAGCCACGAGTCGCGCCAACTCGCGAATCGTTGCCGCTGGCACAGCGCATTTGGCTTCCGCCCACTCCGGAGTCTTGGGGATTCCGTCATCCACACCGAGGATATAGTTGCGCCATTTATCAAATCCAACCGGCTCGACGAATCTGTCGACAAACTCCTTGTTCCACAGGTCTTCCTGAAACAGGACATAGGTCATCGCCATAAACATCGCCATATCGGTGCCGGGCTTGATAGGTATCCACTGGTCTGCTAATACTTCAGCAGAAGGTGTATATCTGGGGTCGATGATAATCACCGGCGTCCCCTTTTCCCGGGCAAGTTTGATGAACCAGGCAAACTGGTGGGCCGGACCGCAGGAACCCATCGCCGGGTCAAAGCCCCAGAGGACAATCAGCTTTGAGTTGGCAAGCATGTCAGAAGCGGAACTGGAACAGTAGTTGTGGAACTCCCAGCCGGGTGCTCCCGCCATGATATGGGACATCATGCGGATGGTATCGTAGGAAGACCAGCCCCACCCTTCCACTCCCGCCCCCCACAGAGTGAACAGCCGCGCCAGACCCGATGTTTCCAGGCGAATAGAAGGGGACGATAATGGAATAAGGACCATATTTCTCCCTGGTCTCCTGCATTCTGGCGGCGATGGTGTCTAAGGCCTCATCCCAGGATATCCGTACATACTTCCCCTCGCCGCGCCGGCTACCGGGCGCTATCTTCAAGCGGATAGAGAATCCGTTCGGGATGGTAGAGATGCTTATGGAAGACAAGGCCCTTGGTGCACGGACGCCGCTGGAGGCGGACCTTGAGCAGGTCCTCTTCCGACAGCACGGCATCCTCTCTGCCGACCCCGGTGTTATAGCGGTCGTCCGGCTCAACCGCGACGACAATACCATCCTTGACATGGGCCTTAAAAATACACTGGCTGGTATTACCGCAATTACAGCGGCAGGTGGTATAAACAGTTGTTTCCATCGCGTGGCTGAATGATAAAAACTCGCTTTTGGATGGGTTGAATATACGAAAAACGGAGTTGTTTGTCAACCAAAAAAGACCACAAAAGTTGCATGCTTTCTTTGGTTAAAAGAATGGCATAGCTGGGGTCAGGCATCGGTAAGGTAATTTAAATTTCTATTTGGCAAATTTTCAATTCCATAATATACTCTATTCGTCTATTTGGTTTCTTTACTTTGTTTAGTTTCTCTGGTTAACGAAATAGACCAGATAAACCAGAGAGACCAAGTGAACAGGATTCTCGATGGCACTGGCGATCAGAGCAGAGGAAATTTTCAAGACCTTCCGGTCAGGTTGGTGGAGTAAGGGAAAGAAGGAGGTTCTGAAAGGGATTAACCTCCAGATCGAAGAAGGGGAGATCTTTGGCATCCTTGGGCCCAATGGTGCTGGCAAGACCACTCTCCTCTCTATCCTCTCAACTTTGCTCCTCCCTGATCGCGGAAAGGTACAAATCCTTGGTATCGATGGCCTTCAGAATGGACATCGGATCAGGGAGAAGGTGAATATTTCAAGTGGAAATGCTAACTTCCTCTGGAGCATGACCGTAAAAGAGAATCTCCACTTTTATGGAATGCTTTATGGTTTGAATGGAAATCGACGGAAGGAAAAGGTGGAGGCATTAATCTCCCTCTTCAATCTTGAAGAACATCGGGATGTCTCCTTTGATCGTCTTTCGACTGGAATGAAGCAACGACTCTCCTTGGCAAAATCGCTCCTCAATGATCCATCGGTGCTCTTCTTGGATGAACCAACGGTCGGTCTTGATCCAAGCGTCTCTATCTGGATTCGGGAACAGATCCGGTCGATTCAGAAAGAGAAGGGGATGACTGTCCTTCTCACCACTCATAATATGAAGGAAGCAGAATACCTCTGTGGTCGCATTGCTTTTCTTAAGGAAGGGGAGATCTTAGCCATGGGGAGCGCCGGGGCCTTAAAGCGGATGGTCCGGATCGGCGATAGGGTGAGGATTGAATTTGAGGGGAGAATTTCGGAAGATGAAATACTTCGGATCGAAGGCGTAATCAATTATTCAATTTCTGGCGGTCTCTGTGAGATTATTGTAGATGAAGGAGAGAAAAGATTAGGCCCGTTGGTGGCACAACTCTCTCAAGGCGGCGTAGAGATTAAGAAGGTCACGCTGGGACAGACGGATTTGGAGGATGTCTTCATTGAATTTACAAAGAGTAATGATTCAGATATGGGCCTTTGTATTTAAGAACTGGATTATGACGAGGCGAAATGTCTTCAGCCTCTTCGAGATCCTCTTCTGGCCTATTGTTGGATTCTTCTCCATAGGACTTCTAACAGTCTTTCTGGGGCTTGATGTCAATAAGTCGGGTTTTATTCTAATCGGCATCATCTCGATGAGTGTGATTCAGGTTTGCCAGATTGATGTTGCTGAGGCACTTCTCTATGACCTCTGGGCGAAGTCTATGAAACATACGTTCATTGCTCCCATTCACCCCTTTCAACTCGTCTTGGGTTCCTGGCTCATTGGTGTCATTCGATCCTTCATCGTCTTCCTATTGCTCTCACTCTTTAGCTTTTATGCTTTCGGTTTCGATTTCTTGCGGCCGGGCCTTCTTCCCCTCGGTCTCTTTCTTCTGGGCCTTTTCTTAACCGCTGCTTCGGTGGGTATCACTGTCTGTATTCTGGTCCTCCTCTTTGGATATAAGGCAGAGGTAGCCGCTTGGTCCTTAAGCAGCCTGATGGCTCTGGTCTGTGGAATTTACTATCCTATCTCCGATCCTTCCATTTCCACTTCCTGAGATCGCCCGGGCAATTCCACTGACCTATTTTTTGGAATATTTCCGATCCTTTTACGGATTTAATGGAGGATTTCAGAATGTTTCAGGCTGGGGGTTTAGCCTGATTGGACTTTACCTAATCGTCGAGGCAATCCTTTTTAAGGCTGTGATTCATCGTGCAAGAAGAACGGGCGTCCTCATTAAACTTTCAGAGTGATCTCTTCCTCATCAAGTGTCAGCGATTCTCCACAATGATGACAGACCAGGGCTCTTGAAGAAACTGTTTTCCCACAAGCTTGGCACAATCGTGTTAGCCTCTTCGGGAGGATATGGGCTGCGCGGAAAGGGGAGATCGCCTGCGCTTTTTTCAAGAGGGTGAGGGTGAGAATCAACCCAAAGGCCCAAACCATGAGGCCGAGGAGGAGAAAACCTCCGGATGTTATGATCGTCCCGGCCACAAGGAATGAATTGTAAAGCCAGTGCAGGGAAATGGCCAAGAGAAAGCCGATCCAGAGCAAATCACCTCGTCCCTCAAGTTTTGACTTTGCCAGGTAATAACCCAAAATAGCAGAGAAGGAGACATGGCCTAAGTAGGAGAGGATAGCTCGAAGAAGCCCCACAGAGAACCCAAATCCTATCATGTATCCGACATTCTCCGCTGCTGCAAAACCCAACGCAGCAGAGATCATGTAGATCATCCCATCCATCACTTCATTGAATTCTTTCGACCGATAGACAGTGATGCGCACCGCAACATATTTGAAGAACTCCTCCACCATGGCGACCCATAAAAAAGAAAAGAAAAACGAAGGATAAGAAAAAGCATCCATTTGAAGGGGGCTTTCCAAAATGACCGAAGGAACAGTGGCCAGTACTCCAGCAAAGAATGCCTTGTAGATGGCTCGTTCAGGTTCCTTTTCGTATTTATCCATTTTTCGAAATTTCTTGAGCCAAAAAAGTGCAACCAGAAGTGAGAAGACGAGGGCAAGGATCACAGGGCCTCCCAAATTCGCTTTATCTTATCTTTGCTAATCTTGAGATACTCCCTGTCCCTTGAGAAGACTTCGAGGGTAAGGGTTTCGTCGTATTGAGCCTCATTGAGCTCTTTCAGTATTTTTTCGAAATCGATGATCCCGGCTCCGATTGGAAGATGATTATCCTCTTTCCCGAAGTTGTCATTAGCGTGGATATGACTGATCCGATAACCATACTGATGAATGAACTCCGAGGATTTATTCTTTCCGCCTCCAAGGTTGGCATGACCAATATCTAAAGCGAGGCGGAGATCTGGAAAGGATTCAAAGACTTCTTGAAATTCGTGAGGCTTGGAGAGAAAATGGGCTTGAGGAAACATGTTTTCTATGCAGAGAGTTATACCCAGGCTTGTCGCCTTATTTAGGATGGTTTCAATCGATTCCATCCCATATCCTTTTGCCTTGTCCAGAATGAATTTCCCTAAACCGCTAATATATCCCGGATGAAGAACGACCTTTTCCATTCCCAGTTCTACTCCGGCCTCCAATGCATCGAGAGTTTCCTGAATGGAAACCTTTCTCAAACTTTCATAAAGGTCTGATGTCCAGACAAAAGTAGGGAGATGTCCTATGATTCCCATGCCATATCGATGAAGGAGATCTTGAATTGGTTTTTTTTGTGCCAAGATTTTTTGTGGAGTTGCTTCCGGTGGATCCATGGTCAGCTCTACATAATCGAAGCCCATTTCTCCAAATTCTTCGATTTCTTGGATGAGAGGCTTGATCGGGAAGTTCATTGCACCGTATTTCATTTTTTACCCCTTCGCCTATGGACTATGAACCATGAACTATGAACTTAAGTCTTCTTCTTTAAACTCATTACTCCTAACTCCGTACGGGCGATTCATGAATCGCCCGTACCCCTAACTATCTTTCTTGCTCCATTCACCCAGATCCTGATCTTTGCGTTTTTTAGAACGGGTCTTCCCTGAAAAACCTGCCCTATCCTTTCGTAAAGTTTCTCTGGATCTTCAGAGGCAAGAGCAGAGACCGAATGAATTCCTACCCTTTCTAATACCGAAAGATTTTCAGCCCCTAATCCTTTTAACTGGACGAGTTGGGCTTTTTCAACCCACAAGATGAGTCTTTCCTTGGGTATGAGGAGGCGGAGGGCCAGTTCATCCCTTTCCTTTTTATCCCTGGTTTTTAGGATAAGATCATCTAAAGTGGCAATCCCCACTCTCGGTAGTTCTTTTCGATATTGGGTCTCGATCCAATAGGCATCTCTAAGGCGAACTTCATAAGAATCAACGGTTTTAAGATCAATTGACCTGAAGATGAGGATATAGAAACTGATCAGAAAGATAGCTGTCAAAATCTTGGTAACGAGTCTTGTCTTCTTCTCGAGAGGGAGGCGATAAGTCGAATCCTCCCAACTCCTTCCAAAACGAAATAAGGAGATGAAGTTATACATGACATAGACCTGAATTGCGAAAGGAGAGAATCCCAAAAAACCAAGGGTAGGCATTTCAAACCCCTTCAACTCTTCGAAAAAGGGAACAGTATAGATCCATTTTGAAAGAGACCAAAAATTCCAAAACTCCCAGAGAAGGCCACAGATCAATCCAGCGATGAGCAGAAAGTAGATCTTTCTTGGATTTCCCTCCTCTAAATCCTTCAAAAGAGATCTTCCACCAAATTGATAGTTGAAAGGCTCCAAGAGAAAGATGAACCCTACCCAAATAAGAGAAAAGAAATATTTAGGAATGAGTACGGAGGAGGCGAGGCAGAGCACTCCAAGAAGGATGAGGACTTGATGGGCTTCCCTGGAAAATATGGTTTTTTTTATTTTCGATTTTTTAAATACCACGATCGATTCTAATAATTCAGTCGTCTCAAATATTCCGGGAAGGACGGTTCCATAAGCCACTACATAACCCAGCCACCGCTCAACAATAGAGTTCGGCAGATTGATATAGTACCAATTTTCGAGAGAGAGATTAGCCCCTTCAAAGATCAACCAGATAAAGACTGACCAAGGGAGCATCAGAAAGAATTCCCTTGTTCGGCTGAGGATGAGGGAATTTCCTTTTAAGCGATAGATGATGGCATCCATGGTGAGGATGTATGACCACCAGGCAAAGCAGTAAAACCAACTGTAGAATGGTTCGATTTTTTTAAGGTGAAGGATTTCTGAAAGAATCAGAAGAGAGATTCCCAAAATCCCATGAAGAGGAAAGAACTTTTTCATTAAAACCTAATTTAGCACATTCATGATTTTCAAACAATTGTTGTTTTGCCTACTTCCTTGACCCAGTATGTTTATTCCACTATAATTACGTCGAAATTGGCTTCATTTGAATCCACTCCGCAACCTCCACTTATGCAAAGGGAGGATTAATCTCCCCCTTTATCATCTCTTTACGCAAAGGGGAAAGGGGGGATTGAAAGGGATTTTCTAATTCGATTATCTTCGGAAAGAACGAGTTGACAATCCGTCATGGAAGATGTACCTTATGACGTTCGCCCCGGAGATTGGGAATTGATCCATGGTCAAAGCTTCCCGCGAATTTCAGGTTTTTGCAAAGCCTGGTGGTTCCATCTGCAATCTGGACTGTCACTATTGTTACTACCTGAAGAAGGAGCACCTCTATCCAGAGGGCGAGTCGTTTCGCATGCCCGACTCCGTCCTGGAGGAGTACATTATCCAGCACATCGACGCTTCCTCCGGTTCGGTGATCAACTTTTCCTGGCACGGCGGGGAACCAACCATCCTGGGGCTGGACTACTTTCGCAAGATTGTGGCGTTACAGCGTAAGCATCAACCCCCTAACCAACGCATCACCAACGGTATACAGACCAATGGTACTCTCCTCGATGAGGACTGGTGTCGCTTTTTGGCGGCGGAGGGCTTTACCGTAGGGCTCAGTCTGGACGGTCCGCAGGAAATGCACGATCGATACCGCGTCACCAAGGGCCAGAATCCCACCCACAAACAAGCGATGCGTGGGTATAAACTTTTGCGGCAGCACCAGATCCCGTGCGATATCCTGTGCGTGGTGCATGCACAGAATGTCCAGTATCCCACCCAGGTTTATCGGTTCTTCAAAGAGATCAAGGCTCAATACGTAGAGTTTCTGCCCCTGGTCGAACCGCAGCCAGATGAAGAGGGCGGTGTCAGTCACCGCACTGTGCCGGCTGAAGCCTTGGGCAATTTTCTCTGCACCATCTTCGATGAGTGGAAATGCCAGGATATCGAGCGGATCAAAGTCCAGATATTTGAGGAGGCGGCCAGAACTGCTTTCGGGCAAGAGCATGCGCTGTGTATCTTTCGGAAGACCTGTGGAGATGTTCCCGTCATCGAACACAACGGAGACTTCTTTTCGTGTGATCACTTCGTCAATGCGGAACATCGCCTGGGGAATATCCAGGAGACTCCACTGGTCGATTTTCTTAGAAAGTCCAGCGCAGAGAGCATTCGGGCAGGCCAAATGGGATACGTTACCCCGCTATTGTCAGGCATGCGAGGTCCTGGATATGTGTCATGGTGGATGCCCGAAGGATCGCATCCTTCATACGCCAGATGGCGAAGCAGGACTGAACTACCTGTGTGCGGGCTATAAACGCTTCTTCACCCACTGCCAACCTTTCGTTGCAGAGCTATCCGCCCTATGGCGCCGGCAGTCCCTTGAACGGCAAATGCCGTTAGCGCAGGTCAAAGGTACACAAACAATCCCCAAAACGGGTCGCAACGATCCGTGTCCGTGCGGCAGTGGCCAAAAGTACAAGAAATGTTGCTTGGGCAAATGATCCGATCAGAGTTATAACGATTTAAGCATACTCCCGCTCTGATTGGATGAATGTCTTCCCTGAAGGGAATGAGCTCAGAAATGGTTCCGGTCAAGCCCGGAATCAAAGAAAGGAAATGGATTCTGAGCACTACTAAACGTTATTTCTTAAGCTTCTCGTTTAAGAACGAGATGGTGCGCTGCCAGGCAAGCTGGGCCGCTTCTTTGTTATATCGCTCAGCCCGTGTGTCGTCGTTAAACGCATGCTTGGCACCCTCGTACATATACATCTTATAGTCCACACCTGCCTTCTTTAGGGCCGCTTCGTACGCCGGAATTCCTTTATTAGTTCCTGCGTCATCCCCGGCATAGTGGAGAAGCAGAGAGGCCTTGATCTTGGGGACATCCTCGGGCGCAGGCTGTGCGCCATAGTAGGGAACCACGGCTATTACATCCGTGGAATTGACTGCAACTTGGTTTGCCATTATCCCTCCCCAGCAGAAGCCTACGACTCCGACTTTTCCAGTCGATAGAGGGTGTGTCTTCAAGTACCTTACCGCAGCAACATAATTTTCTATTGTCGATTTACTATCCAGCTTGCTGGTTAGCTCTGGAGCCTTTTTGTGATCTTCCGGAGTTCCTCCAAGGGGTGACAAAGCGTCCGGAGCTATGGCTAAAAACCCCTCCAAAGCTACCCGTCTCGTAACGTCTTCGATGTGGGGATCAAGACCTATGTTTTGATGGATGACGACCACTCCAGGTAGTTTTCCATCTCCTTTCGGCCTTGCTAAATAGGCACGAACTTCACCTGTTGCACCGGGATATTTAATATATTCCGTAGAAAGGCGGGGATCATCCTTTGGAACGATTTGGGCTCTGGCATGGTTATTTTCGAGTAAAGGCAGCAGAGCGATGGCAGCAGCAGTGCTGCCAGCAAGAATAGACAGTTTCTTGAGGAATTCACGACGATCAATCAATTCATGTTTGTATTCATCGTACAAGGCAATGATTTTTTGATCCATAATATTTCTCCTTTCTTCATTAGATTAGTTTATTTGTAAAAATCTTAAGGTTATGATCTAAATGGATGGAAATTAATATCAACTATACTGCAAGAACAGAGGCAAGGTCAATCAGAATTTTTTGATCATCAAGGAGTGGACAAATCATCAAGTCATTTCCTTACCTCCCTTCGATGAAGCTCCAAGATTTAGTGGTCTTTTGTCCTTGACACACAACCCCCTTTTTCTTATACTCAACTCTCCCAAAAGCGACTTTTTATCATTATTATTTGGAAGCCATTCAATAGCTTATTAAGGAGGGAAATAACTATGTACGAAGGTATGATAGCCGAGACAGTCGGTTTTAATGGACACAACGGAGATCCAATTGAGGGGTACCTGGCGCGTCCCCTGGGCGCAGGTCCTTACCCGGGCGTTATTGTTATTCATCACATGCCGGGCTGGGATGAAGCTACGAAAGAAATGGCAAGGAAACTGGCCTATCACGGGTATGCGGCTTTTTCACCCCACCTCCACCATCGTGAGGGGCCGGGTAGTACCGAGGAGATCTCCGCAAAGGTTCGTGCCGCTGGCTTGGTACCTGACGAACGCTGTATCGGCGATATCGATGCGGCTATCAGGTACCTGGAGACCCAGCCGTATTACAGCGGTAAAGTCGGCGTCATCGGTTTTTGTTCCGGTGGCCGGCAGGCCTACCTCGTGGCCTGTAACATCAAGCGCATCGATGCCGTGGTGGTTTGCTATGGAGGGAAGGTGGTTGCCAAGCCTGAGGATCTTACGGAGCGTCAACCGGTCGCTCCCATTGACATGACAAAGAATCTCTCCTGCCCCTTGCTGGGCCTGTTCGGGGCGGAAGACAAATCACCCTCACCTCAGGATGTCGCGCGCATGGAGGAAGAGCTCAAACGCTTTAACAAGACATACGAGTTCCACACATACGAGAACGCCGGTCATGGTTTTTTTTCGGTTGACCGGGCGAACTACCGGGTCCACGCTGCCGTCGACGGCTGGCAGAAGGCGTTTGGATGGTTTGAAAAGTATTTAAAATCCCCTTGAAAACGGAATGAAGCTCTCCGGCCACAGGCCGGGGCTTCCCGGTAATGTAATATTATTTTATATTGTGCCCCTTCCTGCCTGCCGGTAGGCAGGGACCCCGCCTACAAGGCGGGGCTTGCAGGGCACTTTCCGGCCAACAATCAATTAACATAGAAAGAAAAGGAGAATGAAAGATGAAACCAAAATTTCTTTACGATGACCTGAGAGGCTGGCTCGATCAGGCCAAAAAGTTAGACGAAGTGCGGGATGTGGAAGGGGCCACCTGGCAAGAGGAGATTGGTATGGCATCTGAGGTTCTTCAACATACCGATCCTGCCCCGGCCGCCCTCTTCGACAAAATTCCTGGATACCCTGAGGGATACAGGGTCTTGGTCAACTTCTTCGGTGGCCAACGGAAGAATATGACCCTTGGATTTCCGCACGAGCTTTCCCGGGTTGAGCTGTCCAACGAGGTCCTCAAGGCCCTTCAGGAGGAGAAGCGTGTTCCCTATGAGGTTGTCGAAAGTGGCCCTGTGCTGGAGAACGTACAAATGGGTGACAATGTAAACGTTCTTTCTTTTCCAACCCCAAAATGGCACGAACTGGATGGAGGGCGCTATATTGGGACGGGATGTTTTACCATCAGCGTAGACCCTGACGATGGCTGGGTGAACGTGGGGACCTATCGAGTCATGGTCCATGACGAGAAGAACGTGGGTTTCTACATATCACCTGGTAAGCATGGACGTGTCCATCGTGACAAGTACATGGCTCGGAATCAGCCCATGCCAGCAGCTATCGTTTTAGGCGGCGATCCCCTTCTCTTCCTCATGGCCAGCAACGAGGCCCCCTATAGCATCAGCGAATATGAGATCGCAGGAGCCTTAAGAGGAAAACCCTATCCTGTCATCCGAGGTAAGGTGACTGGCCTTCCCATTCCTGCACATGCAGAGATCGTGCTTGAAGGGTATGTTGACCCAAAAAAAAGACGGAAAGAAGGCCCCTTCGGTGAATGGACAGGCTATTATGCCAGCGATGTTCGTGATGAACCCTTCCTAGAGGTAAAGGCCATCTATCACAGGAATAATCCCATCCTCCTCGGGGTCTCCCCTCAGCGTCCTCCGGACGAACACGCCCGGTTCCGGGCCATTGTTCGCTCCTCTCTTCTCAAACAGGAGTTGGAAAAGGCGGGCCTCTCAGGGATCAAGACTGTTTGGGCCCACGAAGTGGGAAACTCGAGAATGCTCCTCGCTATCGCCATTGAGCAGCGCTATGCGGGGCACGCTACCCAGGTGGGACATGTTGCCTCCCAATGTCATGTGGGGGCTTATGCGGGAAAATATGTGATCGTGGTGGACAGTGACATCGACGTGTCCAATCTTGAGGAACTCATGTGGGCCATGTTGACTCGCTCAGATCCAGCGACTTCGATCGATATCATTCATAACGCATGGTCTACGACCCTTGATCCCCGTATCCATCCAGACGATAAGGCGAAGGGTAAATTGACCAATTCCAGGGCCATTATCGATGCTACCCGGCCTTACGAATGGCGCGATCGTTTTCCCGTTGTCAACATTCCAAGCCCGGAGGTAGCACGTAAATCCCGGGAGAAGTTCTCCTATCTCCTAAAAGGCTTCGGCAAAACCACCTAAATGGGTGGCCTTCGGGAGTGCCAATCTGTGGCCTGCTCGTAGGTATGGGCAACTCGTAACACGGTCTCCTCATCAAAGGGGCGTCCTGCAAGTTGTAGGCCTATGGGAAGGCCTTCCTTTGAGAATCCACAAGGTAGAGTGATTGCAGGAAAGCCATTGAGATTAAAAGGCCGGGTATACTGGGTCAAGAGAGAAACCACATTCACATATTGATCTCCCACTTTCACCACAGAAGTGCCGATTGGGAATGCGGTGACAGGAACAGTGGGGCCTGCAACAAGATCGTTCTCTTTAAATAGGTCATGACTTTGGCGATAGAATAGGGTGCGTGCCCGTTGGGCTTGAATGTAATCTGTGGCAGAGATGAAAATTCCTGCTTCCAAGCGGAGACGGGCAGGTGGATATATCTCGGACGCTTTTTCTCTGAGGAGCTTACTATGATAAGCCGTTGCCTCAGCCATCTGAATGACGCTCGCAATCGCCATAGCATACTGGTAAATCGGCCAAGAGACTTCAGAAACGATTGCGCCCAGTTCACCTAATTTCTCAATAGCCTTCCAAACGTATTCCTTTACCTGCGATTCAATGGGGACTTCAAAAAATTCTTTGACCACACCCACACGTAAACCTTTTATTTGGCCGGTGAGAGCTTTGGTATAGTCGGGGACAGAGAGGTGAACAGAGGTAGGATCATTGGAATCATATCCAGCAACCGCATTCATGACCAAGGCACAGTCTTCAACAGTGCGAGTTATTGGACCCGTATGATCCTGACTCCAAGAAAGAGGAGTGATTCCATATCGGCTGAGGCGGCCATAGGTGGGTTTAAAACCTACCATGCTGCACAGGGCGCCTGGGATTCGAACAGAGCCTCCGGTGTCACTGCCCATAGCAAGAGTGCACTGGCCCGAAGCAACAGCAGAGCCTGAGCCTCCACTGGAGCCTCCGGCAATGAGCGCTGGATTCCAAGGGTTGTGCATGTGGCCATACTCCTCATTCTCTCCCGTGGGTCCATAAGCAAAGGGATGCATATTTAACTTTCCGAGGAGGATCGCCCCTGCTTCTTTCAGCCTTTGAGCAATCGTGCTGTCAAAATCAGGGATGAAGTGGTCAAATATTTTAGAACCCGAGGTGTTTCGAATGCCTTTGACATAGAAAAGATCTTTCAATCCAAGGGGGATACCATGAAGGGGACCAAGGTATCTGCCTGCCTGAATCTCTTTTTCTGCATGCCGAGCAGACGCTATTGCCTGCTCAGGCAATAGCGTGATGAAAGAGTTTAATTTAGGCTCCAAAGCTTCAATACGGGAGAGATGAGCTTTAACCACCTCCACAGGGGACACCTCTTTTTTTTGGATGAGCCGTGCAAGCTGACCTGCACTGAGAAAACAGAGTTCTGTCGCATTCATCCTCGCACCTCCCTTCCTCTCAACTTTCCCGTTCGGCTGAGCTCACGACGAAGCCCTCTCCCCTTGGGGGAGAGAGTAGGGGTGAGGGGCATCACTGGCTCACCATTGGTTAAATCCAGTTCTTCAATGCGCTTCAAGGTTGGTAAAATTTTCTGGACATAGGCGTATAGCTCTTCGATATGAGGATCATTTATATCCAAACCAAAGACCTTTGCCATGGATAGAAAGGCTTCCTTGTTCAACTCATCATTTTCCTTCATCTCAAAATCCTCCTATTTTGTGTTATATTATTTGATATCAAGAAAAGCACAGTGGAGTCAACGGATCAATTTTTTGATATAAAATTATTTTTTATGCGGAAAGGAGAGGAAGGGATGAAATTCACCTATCCACAAAGGAGAGAATGGAAAAGTGCTGCCCAGCGATCCGCTATCATGGGAACCCATGGGATGGTGGCAGCGAGCCAACCTCTTGCTACTCTCGCTGGCTATAAAATGTTGTTAAAGGGTGGAAACGTTGTGGACGCAGCAGTGGCCATGGTCAGTGTCCTGAGCGTGGTAGAACCTCATTCTGTGGGATTGGGCGGCGATGCCTTTGCCCTGATCTATTTAGCAGAAGAAAAACGCCTGATCGGCATGAATGCAAGTGGAAGGGCTCCTTATCGGGCAAACATTAATTGTTTTAGAGAAAGAGGGATGAATGAAATTCCGGAAAGAGGTATTTTAACGGTGACCATCCCAGGGGCACTCCATGGATGGGTTCAGGCATTAGAACGCTACGGAACCCTTAGCCTCGGTGATGTATTTGAAGATGCTATTGACTCTGCAGAAAATGGTTACCCTGTGACTGAGATCATCGCTGGAGAGTGGAGAGAGGCTGAAACCCTTCTTCTTTCTTCTGAAAGTTCATCCAAAACTTTTCTCATCAATGGAAGAGCTCCTCGGCCTGGGCAGATATTTATGAACAGGGATCTTGCGCGTACTTATCAGAAGATCGTTCGTGACGGGATCGAGACTTTTTATGGAGGTGAGATTTGCGATGCGATCGTCAATATTTCTAATCGATTTAAAGGACTTCTCTCTCATCAAGATTTTAAGGACCATTCAACAACCTGGGTAGAACCAGTGTCTACGGAATATCGCGGCTATACCATTTATGAATTGCCTCCCAACTGCCAGGGCGTCACCACCCTGGAAATGCTCAACATCTTGGAGGGATATGATATCGGAAGCTTTGGACATAACAGTCCTGAATATCTTCATCTGTTGATTGAAGCCAAGAAGGCCGCCTTTAAGGATAGGGATCAGTTTATAACGGATCCTGAATTCGAAAAGATTCCCGTCGATCACTTCCTTTCAAAAGACTATGCAACAAAAATCAGAGAAAAGATTGACATGAATAAAGCAGCACCTCCATCTTCTTTTTCTTTCAATAGGGAAGCTTCTGAAACCGTCTACGTGACCGCGGTTGATAGCGAGAGGAATGCGGTTTCTTTCATCAGCAGCCTATTTATGCCTTTTGGGTCGGGCATCGTAGTGGATGGCACAGGGATTGTTTTACAAAACCGTGGGACTTCCTTCTCTTTAGACCCCAAACATTTCAATAGGCTTGAACCCCATAAACGTCCAATGCATACGATTATTCCCGGCATGGTCTTTAAAGAGGGACAATTTTTAATGAGTTTTGGTGTGATGGGCGGGGATATGCAACCGCAAGGCCATGTCCAGTTTCTTGCCAACCTGATCGACTTCCGAATGAATCTGCAGGAAGCCGTCGATGCTCCCAGAGTGAGACATTTGAAAGGCACAGAAATTTATGTGGAAGACGGTATTGCTGAAAAGACAATAGGGGCCCTTATCCAGAAAGGCCACCAGATCCTAACAAGGATTCCAGAGGTCAATCAAGTAGGCGGGGGGCAGGCCATCTACTTCGATTGTGATCAGAATGTCCTTTTAGGAGCTTCTGACAGAAGAAAAGACGGCTGTGCCATTGGCTACTGATGACCTGAACTCGTTCAGATACATATGAGACAGAAGTGAGTTAAAGTAGAGGGGTAGATACCATGGAAAGGAGACTACCCCTCGATGAAAGTTTTTAGCATAGCGAAAGGGTTTTATCGGCTTTCCAAGCATGCGCCTCCCGAACTTAATCAGAAGGAGTTTGATCGTCTCAGAGCTCTAACGATCTACGGAGAGACGGAGATGTGAAACTGGTGTGTCAGACGTTTGGGATAAGCCGGGCGACCCTGTATCGATGGTTGAAGCGATTTGATCCAAAGGATTTGATTTCCTTGAAGAGAGCAATCAAGACGCCCTCGGAGGGTTCGGAGGCCCTTGTGGTCCCGGGAGCTGGTTCGGGTGGTCAAGGAGTTAAGGGAGAAGTATCCTCGGTGGGGGAAGGATAAGTTAGCGGTTTTGGTTCGGGATCAAGGCCATGAGGCGTCGACTTCCACGGTGGGTCGTATTTTGAAGCAACTGAAGCAGAGGGGGGAGTTGAAGGAGCCCAAGAGGCGGATTTCGGCAAAGAGGAGGAGTCGGAGGCCCTATGGGGTGAGGAAGCCTGGAGATTACATTGCTCAGAGGCCGGGGGATCTGGTGCAGGTCGATACCTTGGATGTTCGACCTTTTCCCTGGCTTATATTGAAGCAGTTTACAGCGAGAGACGTAATATCGAAGTGGGATGTGATCGAGGCCAGACGCCGTGCGACCGCGACGACGGCCAAGGAATTCATTGAGACGTTGGAGCAAAGGATGCCATTTAAGGTGAAGGCTTTGCAAGTGGATGGGGGATCGGAGTTTTATTCGGACTTTGAGCAGGAGTGTCAGAGGAGGAAGATTCGGCTATTTGTTTTACCTCCGAAGAGTCCAAAGCTCAATGGTTGTGTCGAAAGGGCCCATCGAACTCATACAGAGGAGTTTTATGAGGTCTATGAATGTTCGTGGAACGTGACAGAACTCAATCCGGAGCTTAGACATTGGGAGTACGTTTATAACTGTGTGAGACCTCATCAAGCATTGAATTATAAAACACCGTTGCAATTTCTCAGAGACAGTGGCATTGTTGATTCTAGTTACCCCTCGGATCTGTCTCATATGTAGTGAACGAGTACATGACCTTGACAACTTCAATACATTTGGATAAGTATTTAGGATAATTGGAGTCAAGTTAGTGCCCCTTAAATTATTGGAAGGATAAGATGATGGATGAGACTAAAGATTTTGTGATGGTGACCGTATCTGGCCCGGATCATCCTGGAATCACTGCCGCTTTCAGCAAGATCCTCGTAGAAAATCATGTAGAGATTGTGGATATAGAACAGGCCTCCCTTCAGGATTTTCTCGGCCTTTCATTTCTCTTAGACATGAGCGGAGCTAAACAATCCAAGGATGGTGTTCTGAAGGACCTTCTCTTTGAAGCCAACCGGCTTCATTTGACGCTCAATTTCCGGATCTTTTCTGAAAAAGAGGTGAAGGCCAGAAATAATAAAAATCTTTTTGTTCTCACTTATTTCGGAGACACTCGAGCCTTGGCGGAGATGACGAATATCCTGGGAGAAGAAAACGCCAACATCGAAATGATTTCAAATCTCACCCGCCACTGTGCCAGTTGTGTGGAACTGACCATCAATGTGAACAGGATCCAAAGCCTGAGCCGTTTGAAGGAAAGAGTCATTTCAAAAAGCCACGAGCTCAATATCGATCTGGCTCTCCAAAATATGGAGGCTTATCGCAAAAACAAACGTTTAGTTTTTTTCGATATGGACAGCACCCTGGTCGATATGGAGATTATTGATGAGATGGCACAAAGGGCAGGTGTATTTAAGGAGGTTTCGAGAATCACCGAGAAAGTGAGAAGAGGGGATCTCGATTTTGAAGAGGGTCTCCTCCAGCGTGTGGCTTTTCTCAAGGGATTAAAAGTCAAGGAATTGGAGAAGATCAGGAATGAAATGAAACTCTCCGAAGGAGCAGAAGAGTTAGTGATGACGCTTAAGAAGTTGGGCTACAAACTGGTTTTGGTCAGTGGAGGATTCCACTACTTTGCTGACTTTCTCAAAGAAAAATTGGGATTAGATCGTGCCTTCGCCAATCAACTGGAGATTAAGAACTCAAGCCTTACAGGCAGAGTATTGGGAAAGATTGTGGATAATACCTATAAAGCAAAGATTGTCAACCTTGTCGCCGATGAAGAGGGAGTTTTTCTTGATCAGACAGTAGCCATCGGGGATGGAGCCAATGATATTTTAATGCTTGGCCAGGCGGGTTTAGGCATTGCTTATAATGCGAAGAAGTCGCTTGAACGCGCAGCCAATATGAGTCTGGGCAGGGCTCGCCTAAAGAATATCCTCTATATTCTGGGAATCACAGAAGAGGAGATGGGTTCTTAGGCTGCTGAAAAACGCCCCTGCCTACCGGCAGGCAGGCATCTGCGGCGTTGTCCGGCCACCTCACCGTCTTGGCGGCGTGGCAAAAGTGGTTCCTTATTCGTCGCGACGCCACCCCTCATCCTTCGACCTATGTATATGTAACGGATTGAGAGTCTTAAAAATGGATAGCCCCTCCTCACTGAAAAATGGCGTGACCTTTAATCAAGACGATCGCTCACAGATGAAAGCTCTTGGCATATCAGAAGAACAGGTACGCCAACAGATCCAGATGTTTAAAAAGTCTTCCTCCTATGTCCGACTCCATCGACCTTGTACCATTGGAGACGGAATTCAGCAGATCGCCCCAGGAGATTTAAAAACTTATATTGCTTTGCAGGAAAAGGCTGCTCAGGAAGGCCGTTTTATTAAATTTGTTCCTGCCTCTGGTGCGGCCAGTCGTATGTTTGAACTCCTATTCAAGATTTATCACCGAATTCCAAGCTTCTTAAATGGAACATACCCCAATCGGGCTTGCGAGGAAGACTCCGAAGCAAAAGATTTTATCTGTTTTCAGAAAGGAATCAGACAATTTGCCTTTTTCGAAGATTTAAAGCTCCTGATGGCCAATCATGGGATTCAAGTGGAAGAATTGATCGGCCAAAACCAATGGCAGAAAATTCTGGCCTATTTGCTTACTGAACAAGGACTGAACTACGGAGCCCTTCCTAAAGGTTTATTGATGTTTCATCAATACCCATCCGGGAGCCGAACGGCTTTTGAGGAACATCTTATCGAAGCGGTTCACACGATTCGGAATAGGGAAGGGATTTGTTATCTTCATTTCACCGTTTTGCCAGAACATGAAAATGCTTTTCGTCAATTTTTTGAAAGAATAAGACCCCAATATGAGCAATATTACCAGACTCGCTTCGAGGTCACCTTTTCTACCCAGAAGCACTTAACAGATACCATTGCAGTGGATTTAGAGAATCGGCCTTTTCGAGAGAGAGATGGGCAGCTTCTCTTTCGGCCTGGCGGCCACGGAGCACTCCTGGAAAACCTGAATGATCTTCAGGGAGATCTTGTCTACCTTAAAAATATTGATAATGTGACCCCCGATCAGTATCAAGAACCCCTCATCGCTTGGAAGAAGGCCTTAGGCGGAGTTCTGGTGAAGATCCAGGAGACAGTTCACCAATATTTAAGAGAGTTGATGGGAGCGGTAAAAGACGATGGACTTCCGGAAAAGATCATATGCTTCGCACAGGATAACCTTTCTATCTTAGAACCACGAAACTTCAAACAATGGACGATGAAAGAGAGAAAAGATTTCCTTTTGAACAAATTGAACCGTCCCTTAAGGGTTTGTGGAATGGTTAAAAATGAAGGGGAACCCGGGGGAGGACCTTTCTGGGTAAAGGGAAGAGATGGGACATTGTCCCTTCAGATCGTTGAAAATGTCCAGGTGGATCCAACTTCCTCCGAGCAGACAAAAAATTTGGAACTCTTCCACCCATTTCAATCCAGTTGATTTAGTCTGTGGATTGAAAGACTTTCAGGGAAGACCTTTTAATCTCCATCGCTATGTAGATTCTGAAGCTGTTTTCATCTCACAAAAATCGAAGGATGGACGAGAGCTAAAGTCTCTGGAATGGCCTGGTTTATGGAATGGATCTATGTTCGATTGGGTGACTATCTTTATTGAGGTACCAAGTATTACCTTCAATCCAGTGAAGACGATCAATGATTTGCTCAGACCCGAGCACCAGCCAAAGTAGGAGCATGGGTTAAGAGCCGGGGTAAATCGCTTATATTTTACAGATTGACCAGAAGTCCTCTTTTTTGCAGATATTCTTTTACTTCATTAATCCTCAAGATGCGATAGTGAAAAACCGAAGCCGCTAACAGAATCTGGCCCTCCCTGAACGCAGCCTCATAAAAATGTTCAAGCTTTCCTGCTCCTCCTGAGGCAACCACCGGCAGATCTACTGCATCTGAAATGGCTTTTGTAAATTCGAGATCATAGCCGGCTTGGGTTCCATCACCATCCATACTCGTTGGCAGGATCACGCCAGCACCCAGATCCTGGCACTGTTTGGCCCAGGCCACTGCATCTTTACCTACAGGTTTATGCCTCCTGAGACGACCAGCTCAAATCCCGATGGAAAGCTTTACCTTTAACCAGTCTATTTGTAAAGATTCATCCCCTTTTTTATACGACCTCTTTTTTACTATACCTTAAAAAAGAGATTGTTTCTTCCCCCTTCATGACAACAACCATTACTTATTTTTAGTTGAAAGTATGTTTGTAAAGGGATGATTCTGGTGCTTATCTACCATTTACTTTCAATAGATGTGTCTTCTTCTTTATGATCACCATCATTAGAAAGAAAACGAGACCGATGATAAACAAGGTCGTCCAAAGAGGGTCAAATTGAATCCTCTTATATACGATGAGGTCTCCAATAATGTCCAAACCAAAAAAAATTCCAATAATCCCAAACAGGCCATGGAATTCCCGTCCAAGAGCAACCTTCCAACTGAATGGTAACTTAGGTGGCTGGTAGTCCTTAAATCGTGGAATAATGATTGGGATTTTTGTTGCCCAAGCTCGAAATTCATCCCCAAATTTGCTTTCCAGATATTCCTCCTCACTAAAGATTACTCTCTCGTAGTGAAGAATGAACGCCAGAGATACGATGATAGGCAAGAACCAAGCTCGAGGGAAGAGAGAGACACCCAGGGCCATCAAGTAGTTTCCCAAGTAGAGAGGATGACGAACGATCGAATACATCCCCGTGGTATTCAAGACATCTGCCTTTCGCTTACTAGCAATACGTAAACTCAGTCAAGCGATCACATAC
>CAVTZZ010000059.1:0-61233 GCA_963739325.1 uncultured delta proteobacterium
TCCATACCTTGTAAAAGGCTCCCAAGCAAGTAACTGATCCATATATTGGTATCAATTACGACTTTCATATCGTTTTTCCCTGACAGCTTCTACCTCTCTAGTAATCTCCTCTATCGTAATAGGATATTTTTTCCCAGAATCCCTGAACTCCGTTAGAAGACTCTTAAACCTCGTGGCAAATAGTTCTTCTTCTAACATGGTCAATACGTCTATTTTCTTTTCCAACGGTAAATCCTTAACAGCTTTTTTAATTTTATTCAAACCTGCATCTGAAATTGTTTTTAACATTATCAACACCTCCTTCAAGAACTATATTAGGGATAGCCCAAATACGGCTCGCCATGCATATTGCTTATCTTACTGACAATATTAACAAAGTCGCACGACAGAGTAAAGAACCAAAAGACAGAAGATGGGCTCAGGGTAGGGTCAAGGAATGCCGAGTTGCATTAGGTGTCACCTTGGCCGTATCAGCCGAGGCCCCAGCGTATCCTTTGGAACGTTCTTGAATTCTTTCACTTTTCTTTTTCCGTTTGCATCGCCCCGATGAAATAGCGATTGCATTTCACAGGGCAAGTTTAGATCGTTAAGAACGCTGGGAACGTTAGTTTTAAAGTTAAAAGGAAAAAACGAAAAAATAAGAAAAATTGTAAGTATACCATAAAGAGGGATGTGGAGGAGGCTGTAGGGATTAAAAGGCGCCAAATCGGAAACCACGGGAGAATCGGCCCAAAGGAAAATCATCGGCAATGTAAGCAATGGAAAGAAATGGAAAAGAGAATCTCATGGAGAGACCTTTGTCTGCATGGAGCATGGTGCATGGTGTCATAAGGAGCTTTCTAAAGGCTGTAATTTTACGACAGAGAATCTCAAGGCGACCCAATAGCAAATCGAGTGTCGAGGCATGTATTAGGTTTCTCTTATTTAGAATGATCAGAATATTGGCGTTTTCAAAGGTGCTACGTTTCGCAATGTTCAAGAAATTCTTAAACTCTGCCTTAGAATCGCTTCCAGCCCCTTCAGCAATATTGTTTGACATGGACATACCCGAGCCACGAATTTGCTCAGAAAACCGATACAACTTCTTCTCCTCAATTATGTCTGCAATGTCAAATAAACTATCTCCAATGTCGATTGCCTCTTCCCAGATTTTGAGATCTTGAAATCTAAATCTTGCCATTCGATCCTCCTATTTTCTCCATGCTCTCTGCACCATGCAGAATTTAGATAGGCTTCCGCCCACCCGAATTTTTTATCAATTCGACTTATCTGGTTTCTCTTGTTTCTCTTGTTTCTTTCGTTTCTCTTGTTAATCGTGGCGCAGTTTGTTGATAACGAACTTCTTTCCCTAATTTTCTATTTCTAATTTTAACCAAATTAGCCAAAAAGACTAAAGAAACAAAATAAACTAAGTTAGGCTGCTTTGCTGACCTGCCATTTTAATATTTGGACAGGGATATCAACACCGATCAGGCTCAGAAGAACCCTGACCCGTCCCTTATCCGACATCTTTTTCTGAAAAACTCCCATCAATTCTTTGAAAGGACCTGAAGTGATCTGAACGATATCGCCTTCTTTCAATTCTTCTTCTAATTTGATAAGGTTACCCTTTCCCACCTTTTCTCTTATCGTCTGGACCACTTTCCCGGAAATAGGGATCGGTCCATCTCCAGTCCCCAGGATTTTACTCACCCCTCTTGTCCACTTCACCTTATAGTAGTGAAGTTTAAGGTCGAGCCTGGCAAAGAGGTAATTTGGAAAGAGAGACTTAATCTTCTGAACCATTTTTCCACCATAATACTGATGAGTTTCGAGAAGTGGGAGAAAGGTCTCCATCTCTTGGTTTAAAAGATGAGTCTCAACGCGGTGCTCGTCTCCTGGTTTTGTTTGAACTACATACCAACTCAAGTTCTTCTGGTCTATTTGGTCTGTTTGGTCTATCTGGTCTATTCGGTTTGTCTGATTCATTTAGTTTATCTGGTTTGTTTGGTTTCTTTAGTTTGTTTGGTTTGTCTGGTTTCTTTGGTTGATACCCTAAGAATAACTGCCCAAATAAAGGTAAAGAGAAAGGCGTTGGCAGGGATCTGGATGTTTCTTTCGACAAGGCTATGAAACATCAGAGCAAGAATTCCCACCATGCCACCCATTCCAATATATTTTTTCGGATCCCCCGAATGAAAAGAGCGAATCGCTAAGACAGCTCTGAAAAAAAGAAAAGCGAATACGAACAGAAGGAGTCCAATGCCTATTAAGCCCACTTCTGAAACAAGTTGCAGAAAATCATTTTCGGCATGAGTCACGAGTCCTTGAATATAAAAAGATCGATACATGGGGAAGATGTGAATAAAGGTCCCAAGACCTGAGCCAAGGAGAGGAAAGTCCTTAAAGATCTGAAAGGTGTTTACCCAGATCATCCATCTTTCTTCGAAACTTTCCGAGAGAGTGAAAAAACGACTGATCACTGCATCGAGTCCAATCCATACTGCCCAAAGCAATGCTAATCCAAAGATCAAAACTGTCGTTTTAGAAAATCTTTGTCCCCTTCGAGATTTCCTAAAGAGGAAACTCATCAAACTGAATGAGAGGAGAAGACTTACAATTCCCATTCTCGATGCCGAGAAGAGAAGACCGAGGATCATCACAATGATTCCAAAAGAGATAAGGAGAGTCTTCCCATCAAGAGAGGAGAGCCAATGGCGCCAACCCATGAACCGACTTCTTTGAAAAGCCTCACGGGAAAAGAAATAACCGACGCTTAAAGGGATCACCATTAAAAGATATCCTGCAAAATAGTTCCGGTTGATAAAAGTTCCAGTGACAGAAGAGATTTTCATATCCAGATTGAGGATGTAACGATGACCACTGAAAAATTCTAACATCCCATATAAAGATTCTGCAATTCCTACAAACATAATAATGATAATGAGAGGAATGACATCCTTATTCGAATTTCTCCAATTTAAGAGAAAGAAGAATAAGCCTGATAGGGTCAACCACTTGAGGAATTCGATTTTTGTAGCAAAAGGGACGAAACTGAATGTAGTCATTAGTAATTGGTCATTAGTCATTAGTAACTGCTGACGCAAGGCAAAAGTTTTTGGGGAAATTACTTTAACAATTCCTGGGGGGAGGGGAAGCATTTGAAGGAGAATGAGGAGAAGGAAAAGGGAGAGCACTGCGTAAATGGGTAAATGCGTGGATGCGCCCTGAACCATGTGAGGTTCAGGGCTGCCATGCATCCCACGTGGTGCATGGCGGATTGTGGTCTGAATGGCCCAGAGGACGATCATCAAAAGAATGCCGAGTTCCATCAAAGAAAAGGCCCAGAGTTCCATTGAGCCAAAGGCAATGGGGGTAAAAATTAATAAAAAAATGAGGATAAGTTTGATAAGATAGTAAATCATGGTCATTAAGTTACTAAGTAATTAGGTAATTAAGTAATTAAATCCAAAAGTTATTGGTTATTAAGTGATTTTGCTTTTTGACGTTTTAATGAAGCGACGTAACCATTTAAAACTTTGATTAAATGATATGCGTCGTTCTTAAGTTCATCTCTATATTTCATATCAATATATCCGTTCGAACAACATTCATTAAAATCATCTATCAGTTCACAAATGGATCCTCTGGATTGTCTACAAAACTGAATATTTTCCTGATAATGATAGCGACCAAATCCTTCGGCGATGTTATTAGTCACAGAAAGTTTTGCAGTGCGCATTTGTTTTTTTAAGTTAAATTCTTCTTCCTTTGGCAATTTTTTAATCAGTTGACCTACCTTGTAGCTAAACGCTCTGGCCAATTTATAAACCTCAAGATCCTCAAAAGAACGAATAACTTTTTTATCTGACTCCATTAATCCCATCACTGAGTCATTGAGTAATTAAGTAATTGGTCATTGAGTAAACAATGCCTCTTTCCTTTTTGGTGAATAACTTACTAACCTAATAACTTAATAACCATTTCTCCCTGTTCTACAAATCAGGGAGAGAGGGGCTCTGGAACAATGGGTTTGCGGCCATCGAGGATGGCTTGAGGATATTCGGTCACCATTTTTTTAGCCTCTTCTTTGCCTACGATCTTCCCGGCCACTCTAACAGCTTCTGAAAGGATGGGGGGCCTTCCATTAACGGAATGGGCATCTGAGGCAATGAAATGAATGAGTCTGTTTGTGAGCAGTCTCTCGGCAACTTGCTTTATCCTTGGCCCTAACTCCCCGGTTAAACTCATGGCTGTTACCTGACCGAGACATCCCACTCGGATCATTTCATAGTATCGGCGTGGTCTCTGCCCAAGCTCTATATTTCTCTCCGGGTGAGTAATGATTGGAATCATCCCTCTCTGCATTACCTGAAAAATGATTTCCTCAGCTTGATGAGGGATTCCCTGGAAAGGAAATTCGAGAAAGAGATATTTTTTATTATCGTCGATCGTCATCACCTTTCCCTGATCTAAATGGGAGAGAGTATTTTCACATAGACGGACGTCAGAACCGGGCAGAATTCTCAGGTTTATCTGGTTTCTCTGGTTTATCTGGTTTGTCTCGTTTATCTGGCCTCTGATCACTGCCGTCTGATCACTGATTACTGACCTCTGGTTTGTCTGGTTCACTGATAACTGTTGACTGATCACTTCATTTAATTCCTGGACTTTGGTGAGGATAATGTCGCGGTCATTGAGGTAGAGACCGTTCAGAGTGTGAGGAGTGGCCACGATTGTTCTGACTCCATCCCTATAACTTCTCCAACACATCTGGACGGATTCCTCGAGGGTTTTTGCACCGTCATCCAACCCGGGGAGGATATGAGTGTGGAGGTCAATCATCTTAACAATCTCTCCCATCATTGATCTCACTGATTCCTAAAGAACTGTTCTCCCAGACAATGCCCAACCTTCGCCCCAGCATTCTCAACCCTTAAGGTGACTTCTGAAGTTGAAAGTCGAGAGAGAGGATTTTAAGGGCTCCATTTTCCTTCACCAAAACTAAACGGATGTCCCCTTTCCAGACCTTCTTCTCTCCTCCCTTTCTTAATATCTGATTTACTTCATAACGGGCCTTGACCTCAACCCCGTTCTGATAGATTTCGATTTTTGTATCTTCCATTTGATACCGAATTTCCTGGCTCTGGTTGAAATAATTGGCATAAATTGTTCTAATTCCCTCCAGCCCATCCTTACGGTTCTGAATGGCTTTTGAAGAGAAGAGTGAGAGAAACCCATCTAAATCCTTCTGGACATACAGATCAACATAATTGGCAAGAAACTGTTTGACCTCTACCTCTGTGGCAACGAGTGGGGGTGGTGAACTTTTAATTTGTGCCTCCGTCATCAGGGGAAACAATAAGTTGGTCATGATGAAAATAATGGAAATGATCGCTTTCGTCATCCTTCTCCTCCTTCTCCCCTCAGGGGGACTTCTGGTGTTGATAATCGAGAGAGAGGATTTTTAAGGCTCCATCCTCTTTAATCAATGACCATCGTATGTCCCCTCTCCAAATCCTTTTATCTCCACTTTTTTTCACCATCTGAACGAGTTCATAACGGGCTTTTACTTCAATCCCATTCTGATAAATTTCAATTTTTATATGATCTATGTCATATTTAATTTCTTGACTCTGTTTTAAAAAATTGCCGTATATCTGTCGAATCCCCTCCAATCCATCCTGACGATTCTGGATGGCCCTTGAAGAAAAGAGTGAGATAAAGCTATCTAAATCCCTCTGAGTATATCGCTCGGTATAATTGCCAAAAAAACCTCTGACTTCCTCCTCGGTGGCAATGAGAGGAGTGGATGCAGCCATATGAGGAACGTTTGGATCGTTGAGATCGTTAGTATCGTTGAGAACACTGGGAATATTCTTTTGGGGCGTTGGGGCAATCGGGTTTATCTGGTCTGTTTGGTTTCTCTGGTTTATCTGGTCCCAGTGAAATAGGCTTCGCATTTCACCCCGTACGCTTTCGCTACGGGGCAAACGGGATAAATTTGTTTGGTCTGGCTGGGTTATCTTGTCCGGCTGGTCTATTTGTTTTCTCTGGTTTCTCTGGTTTCTCTGGTTTGAAGCAGCTCCTGGGTCTTTGTTTCGTTGAGTCGGTCGGACAATTGCGTCTTTGGGGCGTAGTACCTGTTGAGTCGATGGGACTATCGGGTTTATTTGGTTGATCTGGTCTTTCTGGTCTGTCTGGTTTATCTGGTTTCTCTGGTCTATTTGGTTTGTCTGGTCTTTCTGGTTTGTTTGGTTTATCTGGTTTGTTTGGTCTATCTGGTTTACTCTGTTCTGAGTTGGCAAATTGGCCTGAAGGGTAATTTGAGACTTCCTAAGATAAAGGGTTCCTATCATTACTAAGACAACGAAAATGGCAATGGGTATAGATAGCCTTCGAAGATAAGAATTTCTTTTTCTTTGGTCGTATGCCCTCTTGAGATCGTATTCCACTCGGGTGGAGGAGTGCTTCAGAACCTGATAGGCCTCGTTGATTTCTTTTATCCTTTCGTCTTCCGCCTTTCCTTCTATTCGTTGATCGGGATGAAGTTTTCGCATCAATTCGACCCAATGCTCCCGGATCTCTTCCTCAGATGCGTCTTTTTTTATGCCAAGAATCCGATAATAGTTCTTCATGGTGCTAGTCACTAAGTTATTGGGTCATTAGGTTATTGGTCATTAGGTTATTGGTCACTGAGTTATTAGGTCATTGAATCATTAGTCATTCAAACCCAATAACTGAATAACTTAATTACTTAATGACCTAATGACTATTCTTCTCTCTGTGAGAGAAACATTATCGAGCCAGACTGTGCCGGAGATGAACCGATCGAATTTATCGGTCTTCTCCCTCCTCACCCTGACCACTCCACCCTGTGATTGGGGTGGGGTCCGAAAGGCGACCATCAATTCCCTCCACCCATTTTCTCCAATTAAGCCCTCTGAAGCTCCATAAAAGGCTGGACCAACACCTGAGATCTCAAGCTTAAGACCGCTTTTGGTTGTTACAGCGCTGGTCTTCATATGGGCTTTGAGCACATATTCGCTATTGGGTTTCAATGCCACGAATTGGTAGACATGTCGAAAATCGACATTTTCTTTTCCGTTAAAGACGATCTTTAGCGAGCTCTTTCCCTCGAAGGCTATTGAATGATCGAAAGAAACTTCAGCTCCAGGGACGTTTATCATTTTCCAATCAAAACCACCACCCAAGATCTCCTTTGTTTCAAATCCACCGTTAATGATCAGGTTTCCATCTGAGGGGGTGGATAATCCTTCCTCCTGAAGTCTGGACCTCCAGATATGAAAAGCTTCATTGAGATCACCATGAGTAATGAGAAATTCGATCTGACGAAGCGTTTCGTTACGACCATTCTTAATACCGTAAGAAGCTTTTTTCTCCCAAGCCTTCTTTGCTGACTCCTGATCTCCAATTTCGTAGAGATAAACAAGATATTGATTCATTGAAGAGGCATCTTTGGGAACGAGCTTTTCCAAGATGAAGTCCGTATCATTGATGGCTCTAAAAAGAACATCGTAGACCAAACTACTTCGGTTTGGATAGTGCATAAGAATATAGGTGAAATGGGGAAGTGCTTTTTCGATGACTCCCTGTTGAAGAAGAAGGTTTCCACTCACCCACCTTCCCTGATAACTGACAGGAAAGACCAGTATGGCTTTCTCTAAAGCCTGCTCTGATGCATTCTTTTCTCCCATCCTATACAAAATTTTAGCCAAATTGAGATAGTATTGCTGCTCGAGAGGATTTCGCCCAATCGCTTGCTTGAGATATTTGAGCGACTCCTTCAGATCAATATTACGGAAATCCCACTGGTAGAAAATCCCCAGCCTGAAAAAAGGATCGGGATTGGATGGATTAAGCCGAATTGCCTTTAAGAGGCTTTCTTTTGAAAGGTTTGTCTGGTAGAGTTGGATTCCTCTCCATGTGGAAAGGATGTGATAACCTACTACCAATGAAACGATAACGACCAGGATAGATAAAAAAAAACGTTTCATGAATAATAAGGGTCCTTAGGTTGAAATTGTTTCTTTTCCCGAGGTGAAAGGAAGTTTCTTCTTCTTTTCCTCTTCCCCGTAATAGTGTTGATATTTGTAATAGTAATACCCATAGTCACTTCGTTGAATATCGACCCGATTGATCACCACCCCGAGAATCTTCGCATTCACCTGATAAAGGATCTCTTTTGCTCGCTGGAGGGTTTCCCTCGGTGTCTTTCCACTCAACACCACAAGGATGACCCCATCTACAGCAGTCGAGAGGATGATTGAGTCAGCAAAGCCGAGCACAGGCGGCGAATCGAGAACGAGATGATCAAAACTTTCTCCAAGAGACTCCAGCATACTTTTAAAGAGATTCGAGCCAAGCAGCTCTGAAGGATTGGGAGGAATAGGACCGGAGGGTATATAATAGAGGTTTGGAATCTCTGTCTTCTTAATAATGGCTTCTAATTCTCCTTGGCCGGAAAGGAAGTTCGAGAGCCCTAATCCATTCTCTTCATCAAAGATCTTATGGATTTTCGGTTTCCTCAAATCCGCATCAATAATCAGCACCCGAGCGCCCGTTTGGGAGAGGGCAATGGCTGTATTGATCACTGTTGTGGTCTTTCCTTCGGTTGGATTTGGGCTTGAGATGATGATTTTCTTAGGAGGTTTTTCAGAGAAGGATAGAAGAATGGATGTACGAATATTTCGGTAAGCCTCAGAGAGCATCGATTTAGGATGACCAAAAGTGATCAGTTCTACAGGATAGGGTCTCCCACTCTCTACTCTTCTTCGCCTTTCATAAGAGATCTCTGGGACCATTCCAAAGGAAGGTAGGCGAATCAATTGCTCTAAGTCTTCAGGGGTCTTGACCGTATTATCGAGATATTCAAAGAAGAAGGCAAGCCCCACTCCGAGGAAGAGGCCCACGACTGCGGCTAAAAGAAGGTTAAGTTTCATATTAGGTTTGTAAGGCTTTGTCGGTAATTCGGCTTGATCGATCACCTGAATGTTGCTGGCCATGATGCCCGCTGAAACGCCTGCTTCCTTCATTCTCTGGAGAAGACCTTTATAGAGTTCTCTATTCGTATCGGCCTCACGCTTGAGGATGTTATACTGAATCGCTCTTTCTTTCATCTCCTGGGCCTTGGTCTTTTGCTTTTCAAAGGCATCTCGGAGAAGGGATTCTCTGCGGAGATTCGATTCGTAGTCATTTTTTATGCCTGCGATGATCTTATTGATTTCGGCATCGATGCGCTTTTGAACGGTCTGCATCTGGCTTTTTAATCGGACCATCTCCGGATATTCTGGTTTAAAGGTTTCGGAAAGCTTCATATACTGAGCTTCGAGTTGAACATAGGCTTGCTTCAGATCCATGATCAGCCTGTTCTCAAGGATTGAAGGAATGGAATCAAAGTTACCATCTTTCGTCTGTTTATAAAGAGCCTCCTTGGCCATCCGTTCTGATTCAGCCTTGGTCAGGGCAGTATTCAGTTCTGTGAGTCGCAGCATGGTCACATTCTCTTTCTCCTCGAGAGAGATAATGTCATGCTGGGCACCGAAAGCCTGCAAGACTTCGTCAGCCCTCTCCACTTTGGCCTTCAAATCATCCAACTGTCCGTTCAACCATTCTTTCGCCTGTTGGGTTGCGATAAACCGTGTTTCTAAATTTTGCTGAATATAGGCGGTAGCTAAAGTGTTGGGCACCTGGGTGGAAAGTTCAGGATCGTTCGAATCGAAGTGGATTTTTACGAGACGGGAGTTTCGTATGGGTTCGATATTCAATCTTCCGAGAAATTGATTGACGAGAGTAGTCTCTTTTTCGCTTTCGGGTTGCTCTTTGTTGGGAGAAGAACTCTTATTAGAGGAAGTAAAAAGATCAGAAATGGGAGTGAGAATATTCGATTTCCACTTTTGGAAAGGGGACTCAGGCTTTGGGAGAAACTCAGAGTGTTCAGCGAGTTTAAGGTTTTGGATAACCCGTTTGGCGATAGAGCGAGTTTCGAGTATTTTGTATTGGGTCTGGTAATAATCCATATCCATCATATTGACGGCAAAGATCTCTTGGAAATTGACAACCTGGGGATTCTCTTTATTGATCTGAATCGTGGTGCTCCCCCTGTAAATGGGTTTCATCGTGAATGTTCCAATGGCTGTCGTAATCACTACAATGAGAAAAAAGGCAATGATGATCCACTGCCTTTTCCGGATAACCTTCCAGTAATCTCTGAGATTGACCTCTTTCTCCTCCTGAGGAGAGGGGTAAGAATATCCGGGTGGGGGTAGCTGGTACTGCCTTTCTGAAGGAATCTGTTTTAAGTAATCCATATGGGTCTCCTAAAATTAAAGGGAACCGAGGGAGAATCCAAGACCGAATATTCCTTTAACGGTATCACGGAATCCAGTCAGGAAGCCCTTCACACCGTGTTTTGGAACGACGATGATATCGTTCTCTTTAAGGTATGGGTCCTCACCTTCTCCCTTTTGAATGGCGTAGACATTGACAGAAAGGATCTCCCTTTCGGTACCCTTTTCTGGATAACGAAAAATCTTGGTTTCAGGGCCATTAGCTTCATACTTCAATCCACCTGCCAGGGTGATAGCCTGACCGACAGTCAATTTTCTCCCACTCAAAGGAAATCCTCCTGGACGATTCACCTCACCGCCCACAAAGATCTTGCCGGAGAATGGAATGTTGATAACATCGCCATGGATCAAAGGCAGATTGAGAGACAAATCGCCATTAATTAACAACTCTTCGAGGTCGATGACAAAGGTTTTGGGTGTCTGTTCATCAGAATCCTTTTTCTCTTTAGAAGTCTCTTCTTCCGGTTTGGGTGGCCGAATCAGAAAGAGTAACGGCCCTGCATTCTCTTTGGGATACCCTGATAGCCCCCCTGCCATGGCCAATAAATCGAGAACTGTTTTCTGACCCTTGACATCGTAGACACCGGGTTTTTCTACAGCGCCTACCACAGAGATTTGTTGATTCCGATACTCTCTGATGAAGACATTAATATGGGGATCTTGAAGATATTTTTCAGACAATAGATCCCTGATTTCCTTCTCCAATTCGTAGGCGGTGAGATCCTTTACCTTTAAAATTCCAAGCAGAGGAAGGCTAATATTACCCTGGGAGCTCACCCTCACAGTCTTATTCAACTGCACATCCTCGAAGACAGTGATGTCGAGGAGATCCTCAGGTCCGATTTTATAATCGCGATAAGGATCCCTTTTGGATGATAGGGCGCTCATGAGAATCTTTTCATTCATCAACTTCATCTGTTTGGAGGATTCGACCTCTCTCATTTGAGTTTCTGGAGAAACAACATCTTTTTTAGGAGGGGGAGCGACCACACAGGAAACGATGAAGAGTCCAAGGGAGAGATTAATGAGGAATAAAGTGAATGTCTTTTTCATTATCTTCCACCTCTTAAAAAAAAACCCAGTCAGAACATTCATTTTGGACTGCTGGGTTTTTATACATTAAATAAACAATTTATTGTTTTAGGGACAAACAGCTTCTTCAACCCCACCACCAGCACTTGCTACAGCCACAATCCCACCTGCTACAACAGCCACCCCAGCTACCACCGCTATCACAGTCATCGTAGAAGCACCAAAGATTGTTCCGGCTCCTACACCAGCAGCTACTTCACCCACCTGAGCAACCATCACGGGTGGTTTGCCTCCAACCGTAGTAAAGGGTATCGTCACCGAATCTTTTGATGAGAGCGCGGCCAGGACAACTCGCCCCTGGTCCATCATTGTGAGTTTCCCTTGAATACATTTCACTGTGACATTGCCATTGGCATCGATGGAGATTGAACCAATCGTTTCTTCCTCGCTTAAAGGGACAACTGAAGGATCTTTGGTGGCTTGAAGCGTCCGTGACTTTAAAATGGATAGGTTCCCTACTTTGAAATTTATTTCCGAGGCAGAGGGAATACGGAATTCGATGCTTCCCTGAGAGAGGACAAATCGATCATTTTGATCAAAAAAGAAGAGGCTGTTTGAACTTACTTGGATTTGGCTGTTGTTCGAAAGGGTAAGGAAAGCAATGCCTTTTTCAATCTTAATCTTTGTCCCTTGGAAAATTGGGAAATAGGAGGATTCAACCCCTTTCCATACATTCTGCCTTGCTTCAAACCTTACCTCTCCTTTGGAGACCATCTCGCCAATAGGAAGCAATTTCTCCTTTGCCTCGGCAGCCATTTCTGGAAAACCATTCATCATAAGTAAGAAAGATCCACAGAGGAAATATATAAAGATTTTTTTCATTTTGTTCCCCCCTGCTAAAAGATTGCAAACAGAGACCCTTTACTGAAGAAGTTAATAAATGGAATTAAACATAAATTAAGGAATTTGTCAATAATATTTTTGAGTTGTGAATCTTTTTGCTTGGCAAATTGGTAATGGGGGCCCTACGATATGAAATGTTTGCTGAAGTATTGGCAGGCTGCTGAAAAACACCCATCTGCGGCGTTGTCCTCATCCTTCGTCGTTGCGGCGTACCTTCAAGTACACCTCACTCCTCAGGATTTCGGGAGCCTTGCATCTGGGCATTTTTGAGCAACCTATGAAAATTGACATTTTCAGTAACCTGTTGGAAGATAAAATTAAAAAAATTTTATTTGCTGTGCCTTCTTATTGGAATTACAAAGAATTTAAGAAAAAGGGGTTCCTTTTTTTCAAAAACCGCCTATTCAAGGATGTCTGGTGACAAATTACCTTTCCCCAAACATCATTTTCAATCCAAAGAGGAGTTGGTCCTTCGTAAAGGGTTTGGTCATATAATAATTGGCACCCAATTCATACCCCTGGAACATATCCGCATCTTCATTCTTAGCCGTTAATAGGATGACTGGCAGATCCTTTGTTTTTGGATTCGATCTTACTGCCTTCAATAACTCCCATCCGTTCTTGTTCGGCATGAGAACATCAGATATGAGAAGGTCATAGGTATCCTTACCCAATTGTTCCAAGGCTTGTACCCCATCCATGGCTTCTTTTACCTCATAACCCAATTTGAGGAGATGGATTCTCAAAAACTTCCGAATGATCTCCTCATCATCGACAATCAACACCTTCTTGCCCATTACTCATCCCTCCTTATTGGAAATTTAATGGTAAAAGTGGTTCCTACTCCTTCTTTGCTTTCGACATCGATCGTTCCCTCATACTTTGTAATGATGCGGTAAACAATATTTAATCCGAGCCCTGTCCCTTCTCCAATCTTTTTAGTGGTGAAGAAAGGATCGAATATTTTGTTGAGATTTTTTTGCGGAATCCCCATGCCGCTATCACTCACTTTGATCTCAACCGTATCTTTGAATGATCGGGTAGAGAGGGTAAGGGCTCCTCCTTTTTCATTCATGGCTTGAAAGGCATTGGTGATCAGGTTGGTAAATACTTGCTGGACTTCACCTACGTTAGCTGCTATTTTACCAACGGATTGAAAGCTTTTGACTATCTCAATCGAAGTGGTTTTGGTTGCCAATCGGACCATCTTCAGGGATTCCTCAAGAACTTCATTGATATCGACAAGGCCCTGCTCCCCTTGCTTTGCAATTCGAGAGTAGGTCCTTAATCCATTGACGATCTCCTTGATCCTTATACCACAATTCAATATATCTTTTAAGTAACCTTTTATTTCGGGGAGATTCTCCTCTTCTATGGCTACTTCCGCCATCCCAATCACTCCGCTAAGAGGGTTATTGATTTCATGAGCGACGCCAGAGGCTAAAACCCCTACCCCTGCTAATTTCTCCGACTGAATGAGTTGTTCCTGCAGCCTTTGTTCCTCGGTGATATCCTCTATATATTCAATGATGGAGAGGAGATGCCCTTTCTCATCTAAAATGGGGTAAGAGGAGGTCCGCAGGGTCGTTTCCTCTTCTGAGATCCTCATGATTGAGGAAGTGGGCCGTTTGGTTTCAATGGTGACGGCTACCGGGCATTTTTCACATGGGGAGGATCTTTGGTAATAAGCCTCATAACATTTCCTCCCTATCAATTCTTGATAAGTGGTATGGTATTTTTCAATCACCGCCCTATTCACACGGAAAATTTGATAATCAGGTGTTTGTATGGAGAGTCGATTCTGGATACCATCGAAAATGGCCTCAAGATTTCTTTTGCTCTCTCTGATCCTCTTTTCAAGTTTTCTCTGTTCTGTCAAGTCTCGAAAGATCACCTGATAGAAAAACTCATCCCCAAAATCGACTCTTTTGATGGAAAGATCCACCTCCACCGGCGTCCTGTCTTTACTGAATAAGGAAAAGGAATCTGTCCTCGCCTCACCGTCCTTAAGGACTTCCTCAAAAAAACTCAAGGCTTTCTCTTTTTCAATGGGTCCGAATAGATCAATAAAACCTCTCTGAATGAGTTCTTCTTTTTCGTATCCGGTTAACTGACCAGCCTCTCTATTGAGATCGGCAATGATGAATTGAGGATCTTGCAAGATGATAATTCCATCATTGGCATTCTCAAAAAGACCTTGATATTTGTCTTCGGAAATAGTGAGTTGTTGGCGCTTTTCTTCGGTAAAGGTTTGAACGAGATATCCATAGAAGGCAGTCATAAGAAAGACGAAAGGGATTCGAAGGAGATTGTTACCAATCTTTTCTGCTGTCAAAAGTCCCCAGGAATAGAGGAGGATACCATAGAGAAGTGCAACGATGCCTCCAATGGTCATTAATAATTTAAAATTTCGACTCATCGATGCAAAGACGATGATAAGGAAAAAAACCAGATAAAAATCTGTGGCCATTTTTTCTGAAAGATACATTCCAAAGGAGATGATTCCAGTGTCAATGAGGAGTAATGAATAGAAGAATTTTGGATTTAAAAACCATATTTTCGGAAGGAAAGTGAGAAAAAGGTTTGATAGAATATATCCAATAATAAAAATGTTACTTAATTGAAGGTCTGCCACCCTTCCTTTTCCCAACAGAATGAGGTAAGAGGTTACAATGATTGAAGTCCAACGGAGTAATAAGATGGCTCTCTTTCGGTCTTGATTTTTCATCGGAAATTCTTAATTAGCAAAAAACATACCACACAAAGGAATTTAAGAATAATTTCAGGAAGATCGTTCCTAACTATAAGAAATTTATTAATTTATAGGAATATTAATCGTCCAAAACTTTCTTCCGTTTTACAGGATGAATACTTGTTTTTTTCCCATTTTTTGACATTTTGTTCAAAATTTTTGCAAAAATGGTAGGAATATCGTTAGGATAGTTGAGATCGTTGAGTCCGTTTAGAACGTTAGGATGGTTAGAATCATTAATATCATTGAACGATCAAAACGAACGTAACGATATAAACGGAATATGGTCGGGGCGAGCCGATTTGAACGGCCGGTCCGGCCCGCTCACCGTCTCGCGGGCGTGCAAAAAGTCGCTCCTTATTCGTCGCAACGGCACCCTCCTGCTCTCCCGCAGTCGGTCGGCCGTCACATTAAACACTTCAAACTCTGAACTCCACACTAAAATTGGTCGGGGCGAGCCGATTTGAACGGCCGACCTCCTGCTCCCAAGGCAGGCGCGCTAACCAGGCTGCGCTACGCCCCGACATGCTCAGTCAAATCACAATACCTAAATCCCACATCCTTCTTAGTTATTAAGTCACTAGGTAATTAAGTCATTCAATGAATAATGATTTATTGACCTAATGACATAATAACTTTTTTACTTATGGGTGCTTGGAGCTTGGATATTATTCTCCTCAGTTTCCTCAGGGCTTTTCCTCTGTGGCTCACTCTATTCTTTTCTTCGAGGGTAAGCTGAGCCATTGTCTTCCCATATTGAGGAAGAATAAACAGTGGATCATATCCAAACCCCTTCTTTCCCACTTCCCTAAATCCTATCCTTCCTCTACATGATCCCTCTACGACGGCTTCTTTTCCATCTTGGAAAACCATAGCCATGACACATTTAAAACTTGCTTCCCTTTTTGAAACTTGAATGGTCTCCATTTCTCCGAGAAGTTTTTGATTGTTTTTCCGATCCGAAGCTCCCTCTCCAGCATACCTGGCAGAATAAATTCCGGGTAATCCTTTTAACGCATCGACTTCTAATCCAGAATCATCTGCAAGGGTCACCTTCCCAAAGTATTTTGAATAGAACCGAGCTTTCTTCAAAGCATTCTCAGTAAAACTCTCCCCATCCTCTTCAATCTCAGGAACGTCTAAAAAATCGTTTAAAGAATAAATTTTGAGCCCTAACCCTTTCAGGGCCTTTCGAATTTCTCGGATTTTTCCTCTGTTTTTAGTTGCGACTATTATTTTTAAACTACTGATCTTACTCTTTCCCTTCCAGAACCTTTTTTTGAATTCTTGCCAGTTCCTTTATCCCTTTCTGAGCCATTCTTGTTAACTCATCCATCTCCTTTTTCGTAAAAACAGACTCCTCTCCAGTGCCTTGGATCTCCACAAACTTTCCATCACCAGTCATCACCACATTCATATCCACCTCGGCCCTGGAGTCCTCTTCATAATTCAAATCTAAGAGTGCCTTTCCACCCACTTTTCCTACACTGATGGCAGCAACAGATCCTTTGATCGGAACTTTTTCAATCGATCCATTTTTAACCATCTTTCGAAAAGCATCCACCAAGGCCACATAGGCACCTGTGATCGAAGCTGTCCTTGTCCCCCCATCGGCTTGAATCACGTCGCAATCGATCCAGATCGTCCTCTCTCCGAATCCTTTGAGATCGGTTACAGATCTCAAAGAACGGCCAATCAACCTTTGGATCTCAAAGGCACGACCGCTTCCACGACCCGTCAGTGAATCTCTGGAAGTACGTGTATGGGTCGAACGAGGGAGCATGGAATATTCCGCCGTGATCCAACCCTTTCCTGTATTTCTTAAAAACGGAGGGACTCGCTCCTCCACACTGGCCGAACAGATCACTTTTGTATCCCCCATTTCGATGAGAACCGATCCCTCGGCATGTTTTATATAATTTCTTATAATTTTTACTGGCCTCAGAACCTCAGGCCTTCTTCCATCCGAACGCTTCACCGGATAATAACCTCTATGCTTATTACACTATTCTCAAAAAACTCAAAAAAGTCAACCCTTCGACTTCTTAGGCGAACTCCATTTTCATTTAGATGGAAACACTACCTTTCTGTAGATCAGCTTGATGAATGGGCTAAAGATGGAAATGAATATAGCTAACAAGAAGATGAGGGCAATGGGACGCTGGAAAAAGATATAGATATTCCCCCGGGTGATATTTAAAGACTGTCGAAGAGCTACCTCTATTTGTGGTCCAAGGACCAATGCCAACACCATGGGGGCAGCATCAAAATCTATCTTCCGAAAGAGATAACCCAATCCCCCCGCAGCGATCATGACGAAGACATCCCCCGTATTAAAATTACTACTATAGGCTCCGATAAGGCATGTCACTAAAATGATAGGCGCCAAAATGGGATAAGGCGTTTTTAGGAATGTGGTAAAAAGACCTATCAAAGGTAGATTCAGTATCAGAAGCATCAGATTCCCGATATACATACTCGTTACGACACCCCAAAAGATATCAGGTCGCTCTTGAATCAACATCGGACCAGGAACAACCCCATGGATCATGAGGGCCGCAAGGAGTACGGCAGTCACCACATTCGCAGGGATACCAAGGGTCAACAGGGGGATGAAGGAACCTGAGGCCGCTGAATTATTTGCTGCCTCGGGTGCCGCAACACCTTCTATGACTCCCGTTCCAAATTTTTCCGGATGTTTTGAAAACCTCTTTTCAGCGACATAAGCAGCAATGGATGCGAGGGTGCAACCTCCTCCGGGTAATACGCCCAGGAAGAAACCTATCAAGGTTCCGCGAGTGATAGCCCCTTTGGAATCCTTCCAGTCTTGTTTGGTTGGAAATAGCCCCTTTGGCTTTCCGATCATCTGCTGCTCAATTGGCCTCTCCATCATTGACAACACTTCTGCGATTCCGAACATGCCCATAAACATGGGAACAAGCCCAATTCCATCCTGAAGAACAAGTATTCCATAAGTAAATCTCTCTGCACCTGAAAGGGCATCCATCCCCATCGTTCCCAGAAATAATCCTGTGCATACCATGATCATTGATTTCAAGAATGATTTTCCGCCAAGATAACAGATCAGCACTAATCCAAGAAGCATCAGGGTAAAATACTCTGGGGGACCAAATTTTAAGGCAAACTCGCCTAAAGGAATGGCGACCAGCATCAAAACAGCGACCCCAAAAGTACCCGCGATAAATGAACTAAATGCTGCAATGCCCAAGGCAGGTCCGGCTCGACCTTGCTTTGCCATAGCGTATCCATCGAAACACGTCACAACGGATGATGACTCTCCAGGAACATTCACAAGAATGGATGTCGTAGAACCTCCGTACTGAGCGCCATAGTAAATACCCGCCAGCATGATAATGGCAGATACCGTGTCCAGATGGAGGGTAATTGGCAAAAGGAGTGCAATCGTTGCTGATGGACCCAGTCCAGGTATGACGCCAACGATTGTTCCAAGAAACGAACCCAGGAGACAGTAAAACAGGCGTGAGAGCCGGAGAGATTCCGAAAAACCGACAATAATGCTTGAATAGGTATCCACAATCAATCCTTTTAACTACCTAAACCATATACCCCTGGGAAGAGGTAGCATGAGCCACCGGTCAAATAGAAGATAAGAAGCCAAGGTAGCTCCAATGGAGATTGATAACGTCAAGAGCCATTTCTGTTTTCCCACAGGTCTGAGCAATATCAGGAAAAGCACAAAAACATTTAATATGTATCCTGTCGTTTCAAGAAGGGCCGTGAAAAGGAGAATGACGATGAAGATCAAGGATATCCTGATGAGACCTTTCCTCTCGGGCCAAGAAGTAGTCTGATCTTGTGTTTTCATCTTTTTCCAAACCCTGATCAAAAGGACGATCGACATCGATACAATAGCAATCCCCAGGAGGAACGGCAAAAACCCAGGACCAGGATTATCCAGGGTGCCCATAGAATATTTCCTTGACTCGAAGATGAGAAAGGCTCCAAACAGGACAAATATAACACTGCTAATCTTTTCAGATGTGATCAAACCTATCTCCTAAGGACTCATGATATTAAAGAACGAACCAGAAAAACTATTTGATCATTCCTATCGCTCTGAGAAGCTTATCGAGCATCTGGAGATCACTCTTGAAAAATTCTTCAAATTCCTTACCGGCAAGAAACCTCTCTCCGTATCCGAACTTATCAAGAAAATCCTTCCAGTATGGATCATTAACGGCCTTCCTGACTGCCTCAATCAGGATATTTTTCATATCGTCAGGCAAGCCTTTAGGTGCACCCACACCTTGCCATGGCCCCTCAGGCATCCCCTTAATCCCCAATTCTAACAGGGTGGGTACATCGGGAAGCTTGGGAGTCCGCTTTTCGCTAAAGACAGCAAGATTCCTGATCTTTCCGCCCGGCTGGCTATGCCCAATCACCTCTGACATGGAAAAGACACCTGCATCAATATGTTTACCGAGTAAGGCAGTAAGTTCTTTTGCCCCACCTACGAAAGGAACATGCCGAAACTCTACCCCAGCACTTTGGTTGAGCGCTACACACGCCAGGTGGGTTAATGCACCTGTACCGGCATTTGCAAGGGTCACCACATCAGGTTCTGCCTTGGCGGCCTCCAGGATATCCTTCAAAGATTTATATCTTGAATCTGCCGGAACCGAAAAAGTGAACGTATCCGAGCTGACCCTGGCGATGAATGTAAATTCGGCAGGAGGAAACTTGGCCATCCCCTGTAACGCAGTGGTAATCACATATCCACTCAACACCCCGAGCATGTAACCATCAGGTTTTGCAGCATGTAGTTTACTCATGCCCAGGACACTTCCAGCACCGGGAACGTTCTCAACCAGGACCGGTTGAGGTAGATAATTTTTCAATGCCTCTGCCAAAGCTCTGGCGACCTTGTCTGTCCCACCCCCTGCAGTCATTGGAACGATAAGATAGATAGGCCGGATCGGATATTTCTCTTGAGCATACCCCGTTAATGTAAGAGAAATAACCAAAAAGGAAGTAACAACGAATGAGAAAAATTTAATCTTCTTCATATTTGACCCTCCTCTCTAAGTTTTTTTAAGAAACATAGGAGGTATTATATCAAAAAAATAAATAATTATACCACGATTTTCTCGAACCCATGGACAACCTCTCTCATGTTTATATATTTAAAGTAATTTCCGTATCAATGGAGTGAGCAATCTACATCAATCATCCCGGATGAGCTGTCCATCCATGTGGCAGGGTTTCGATGCTTTTTGCCTTTTCAATTCTTTACAGGAAAATTTGGCTGGATGTGTTGCCTTGGAGGGGATTGTGGAATCTCAGACCGACCGCTCCTAATCCAGGAAATGAGAAGTGCAGTCAGTCCCACGAAGAAGACTAATTTCCAGACATCCTGAATGCTCTCAAGAGAAGGACCTCCTCCTGTCTCCAATGGGGTCGTATGCAACCTGAAAGCGATGACCCTCTCTGCAAATGCGACACCGATCACCAACCCCAGATTTCTCGCAAGGGCTAAAAAACTGGAGGCCAGTCCCACCTTCTCCTTTGGCAGAGACCCGATAATAGCACTGTTATTGGCCGGATTGAAAAATCCAATCCCAATACCAATGATAATCTGTCTCAATATAATTTCATAATCACTTGCACTGGATTCCAGAAAAGTAAAAGAAGCGACGGTCAGAGAAATAAGAATCAAACCAATGGTGGTTGGTATTCTTACACCCACCCGATCAGAAAATCTTCCACCCAAAGGAGCAAATAACATCACCGTTAGGGAGACGGGGAAGATCATCATTCCTACCTTCGATGGCGAAAATCTCAAAATATTTTGAAGAAAGAAAGGAACAACAAAGGTATGGGCGGCGGCCATCCAAAAGGAGAAGAAGCTTGCACCGAGAGAGGAGATGAAGAGACGTCTTCTGAAAAGGCGGAGATCCACTAAGGGGGAAGAGGATCGATATTCTACAATGATAAATAAGCCAAAACAGAATAGACACAGGAAGAGCCATCCTTGCCCCACCCGATTAAGAAAAAGGAGGAGAGAGGTAATGAAGATGAAGAGCAGAAAGGCTCCCCAAAGATCTAACTCTACCTTCCTCATCGGTTTGTCCCTTTCTAAGACTTTTAGAGAGAGAATGATTCCAATGGCTCCAATGGGGAGATTAATAAAGAAAACGGATCGCCACCCCAGATGTTCTACCAGGAATCCGCCAAGAATTGGTCCTGTCAAAAAACCTGAAGAAACGACGGAGCCAATCATTCCCATTGCCTGACCACGTTCCTTTTCCGGAAAGACGGTGGCGACAATTGCAGTCCCAATGACCATCAATGTGGAAGCCCCCAATCCCTGGATTGCCCTCGAACAAACCAGAAAATAGATCGTGGGTGAAAATCCACAAAGAGCAGAACCCAGGGTAAATATTAAGAACCCAAAGAGGTAAATTCTTCTCTGCCCCAAAAGGTCGGCCAATCTTCCTATTAAAAGGAGGCACCCTACGATGACGATAAGGTAAGCTGTCACGACCCAGGCTACCATCTTCAGATTAGTATTCAAAGACTGGATGATCGTGGGAAGGGAGAGGTTCACGACACTGGCATCCAATGTTGACATATAGACACCAATGGAAATGTTGAACATTACCCACCACCGTCGATTCTTTGAGGGAATGGACATCGGACTCAGTGCCTTGTAAGGAGATGAATGATTTAAACAGATTTTCAATAGAGATGCAATGATCCCTCACCATCCTGGTCTCCATTGGGGAGAGGGGCAGGGTGAGGGGGAAAGTCCTTTGGTTATTGAAATGTGATGAAAAAATAGTTATGATTTCTTAATATAGTCTTTTATACGAATGATGAAGGAGTAGAAAGATGCCCGAAGAAAATCAAACAAGAAAATTTACTGGGGCTTCGAAATATGTACTGGATGATGAACTGGCCAAGATTGTCAACGTTTCGATGGCTCTGGAAATGCCCCTTCTTCTCAAAGGAGAACCCGGAACAGGCAAAACCATGTTAGCCCATGCTATCTCCGAGGCCTGCAAGATGAGGTTGATCGTTCTGAATGTCAAATCGAGCATGAAGCTCGTCGATGCCCTTTATCAGTACGATACACTGACTCGTTTAAACGACAGCCGATTTGGCGACTCCAAAAGGGATGTCAGTAATATTGAAGAATATATCCGGATGGGAAAAATTGGCCAAGCCTTTGTATCTGAAGAGAGAGTCGTTCTGCTGATCGATGAGATCGATAAGGCCGATACCGACTTTCAAGACGATATGCTCGATGTCCTGGACCAGATGGAATTCGACATTATCGAGATCGACAAAACCGTTCAAACAAAACACAGACCTGTCATTGTTATTACTTCCAATGCTAAAAAGGATCTCTCCGATCCATTCTTGGGTCGGTGCAATTTCCACCATATCGCTTTTCCAGAGCCTGATATGATGAGAAGGATTGTTAAAGTCCATTTCCCTGAAATCGACAAAGACCTTCTCGATAGTACCGTTAGAACATTCTATCGCCTCAGGGAAATTAAAGGCATTGAAAAGAAGCCTGCAACAAGGGAACTGATTAACTGGATCAGGGCCTTAAGAACGGATCCAGACTTCAAAATCAAAGACTTGACCAAAGGGGAAGTGCCTTACTTAGGCGTTCTTTACAAGAAGAGTCCCGATTATGTCGTGGCCCAGAATAGTATTACAAGATTCAAGGCATAATATCAAAAATACTGGTCATTAGGTCAATAAATTATTAGTCATTGAATAACTTAATTACCCAGTGACTTAATGACCAGGAAATATTTGGAATTTGACGCATATGTTCGTCGATTTCTTTTACTTATTAAAAAAAGTAGGCATTCCAGTCACTCCAACCTCCTTCTTGAGATTACAGAAGGCGCTGAGCATGGGACTGATCAACTCCGTTGACGATTTTTATACGGCGGCCCGTTCCATTCTCATTAAGAGCGAAAGATATTTCGATCTCTACGACCAGGTTTTTGTCCATCGGTTCAAAGGGGTAGAGCTCAAAGAACCGGACGAATTCGAATTGTCGGAGATCGCACGTGCTTTACTCGATGAGTGGTTAAAAGATCCACAAGGCTTGGCGGATGCCCTTGGAATCAATGAAGAAGACCTAAGTCGATTGAGTCCGGATGAACTCCTTCAGTACTTTCTTGACCGTTTAAAAGAGCAAACGGAGGCACATCATGGAGGGGGCAAATGGATTGGAACGGGAGGAACATCCCCTGTAGGCCATTCGGGATATCATCCAGGTGGAATGAGAGTCGGTGGAATATCCAGAAACAAGTCAGCCGTCAAAGTGGCGATGGATCGAAGGTACCGTGATTATTCCCAAGAAGGGCCTTTGACTCAATCCCAGATGGGTGAGGCTCTGAAGAGATTGAGAAATATGGTTCCCTTCGGTCCCAAGGATAGAGTGAACATCGACAAGACCATTTACCAGACCATGAAGAATGGGGGTGAGATAGAGATTATATTTGATCGGAGCCTGAAGGACCGTTTAAAAGTGATATTGGCCATTGATAATGGTGGATGGTCAATGGATCCTTATATTGATTTGGTGCAAACCCTTTTTAATTATGCCCGTGCTCAATTCAAAGACCTTAAAACATTCTTCTTTCATAATACCATCTACGATTTTTTGTGGGAGGATCCTACGAGGCGTTCTAAATCCCATCCCGTTGACGAACTGGCTCGCCTTGATCCGGAAACGAGATTCGTCATCGTAGGTGATGCGAGCATGGCTCCCTATGAACTCATGGCCACGGATGGCTCTATCTATGTGGGAGAGAGATCAGGGAAGCCAAGTTATATGAGTCTCCAATTTATCGCCAAAACCTTCCCACATTCTGTTTGGATCAATCCAAAACTGACCGAGGAATGGCCTTACACCCGCACCATCAGTCACATCCAAGAGATCTTTCCTATGTTTGAATTGACCCTCGACGGACTTGAGAAAACGGTCAGTTACATGATGCGTAAAAATTAATTATTACTTGACATTTAAGAAATTTATAGTTAGTATATATTTGTAGGTTGTAGGAAGTAGTTGTTTGGATCACAAAAGGTCACAAAAGTTCTACTTTCGGCTTCTGTGGCCTTTTTTATTAAGGACCAAAGGCTATTACAACTTACTTAAGTTCATAAAAGAAAGGAGGTGAGTTGTAATGGCCAAAGGTAGTGTGAAATGGTTTAATGAGAAGAAGGGCTTCGGGTTCATTTCCAGAGATGACGGAAATGATGTCTTTGTACACTTCTCAGCTATCAAGAGGGATGGTTTTAAAGTCCTTTACGAAGGCGATCAGGTGGAGTTCGAAGTGACTCAGGGTCCGAAGGGCCTGCAGGCGACGAATGTTGTCGTTCTGAGGTAAAAATCGTTAGACTAAACAAAAAAGAGACCTCAAGTTTTGCTTGGGGTCTTTTTTTTGTTTTGAATAAAATATTTTTAAAGAGAAATTTCCTTCACTGTTTTTAAAAGAGAAATGGGATCGACAAAGTGTTTGTCGAGACCTAATGCTTCAGCCTTCAGGCCGAAGGCCAATCCCATCAATTGGGTGAAATAGATGATGGGAAGGCGAAACTCTTCTTTAAACTCTTCTTCAATCTGTTTCTGGCGAGCATCCAAATTCACATGGCAGAGTGGGCAGGCCACCACGATCGCATCCGCTCCCACACTCTTCGCATTCTTGAGGATCTTTCTGCTCAACTCCAGTGCAATCGGAAGCTGCGTGATCCCGAGTGAAACACCACAACAACGGGTTTTATAAGACCAGTCGAGCGGAGTCATTCCCAGAATCTTCATCAATCGATCCATCTGAGTGGGATATTCATAATCTTTTGCTTGGGTGATCTTTGGAGGACGGGTGATGATGCATCCATAGTAGCAAACCACCTTCAGACCTTTAAGTGGATGGACCACCTTTGAGGCCACCTGTCCGTAACCCACCCTTTCTATGATGGTATTTAAGAGATGTTCAACTCTCATTCCATTTGAAGGAACATTTGGGATTTCTGAAGAGAGCTTTCTTCTCAAATCTTCATTCTCTTCGGTCTCCTTCAATGCCACTCGCATCCTGAGAAAACAGGAGGGGCAAGGGGTTGTGATATGATTAAAACCCTCCCCTTGCATCAGAGCGATATTCTTCATGGGGAGCAAGGTTGAAAGATAATGGTCCGTCGAGTGGGTAGGTGTGGTCCCGCAACATCCCCATCCTTCTGGTTCATGGAGAGGAACTCCAAGTTTATTGAACACGGCCTGAGTAGAAAGGTCATACTCCTTTGAGGTTCCATGAAGACTGCAACCAGGGAAGTAAGCAATGCCGTCCTTTTTTTCTGCGACCTTCTCCTTAGCTTTTGCCTTTCCAAAAGTCGGAAAAATTTTGAGCTTTCCATTTCTAAACATCTTCAGGGCCATGGGCATATCATTCTTCCAAACCTGCTGATAATTGAGTTGCCCTGCTAGCATTTGACGAATGTAAATCTCCCCCATCAACCCGGCTTCATACATTCTTCCAAACCACTTGATCCCTCTGAGCGCGGCTTGATAGAAGAGAGGAACGGATGGCACCTTCGCCTCGATCCCCTCATTCTTTGCCATGATTTTTAAAACATCCATAATTTTTGTGATATTAATATCGTGAGGACAACGGGTAGCACAGGTCTCGCACATAGCACAGAGCCAGATGGTTTTGGAGTTGAGAACCATCGCCTTTTGCCCCAATTGAATCGCCCGCATTACTTGATTGGGAGCCAGATCAAAGTGCTCTGCCACTGGACAACCCGAGGAACATTTCTGACATTGGTAGCAGAGAAAAACATTTTCGCCACATTCCTTACGAATGGTTTCAGCCAGATCAGTATTCAAGATTGTTTGCATCGATTTATCCTTACAACGCAAAGGGCATAGAGCATAGCCTTTCAGGTTTAGGTTAAGGCTGAGGTTAAGAAGTTCTAAACCTAAACCTTAACCTCAACCTTTTTTACGCTTTACGTTTTACGTAAGTTGGGGTCTGGGTAGTAACCCTGCAGCCTTGGCGATCTCCACTACTTTCTCCTCCCACTCAATCGCCATGATGTGGATCCCCCTGACCCCTGGGACCTCTTTTAATCTCTGGATCGTCTCCACACAGATCTTGATCCCCTCCTCCGACTGCTTCTCCTTCGCCACCCCCTTCATCCTCTCGATCATCTCCTCCGGCACATCCATCCCTGGCACCGAATTCTTCATATACCGAGCCATCCCCACCGACTTGAACGGCGTCACCCCCGCCAGGATCGCACATCTCTCATGAAGTCCTCTGTCTCGTACCATCTCCATCCACCTCTCAAACCTCTGAATATTATAGATACACTGCGTCTGGATAAACTCCACCCCCGCCTTCACTTTTTTGCCAAGTCTTGCCGCTCTGATCTCAAACGGATCCGCAAAGGGATTCTCCGCCGCACCTATAAATAGCACCGGCTTGCCTTTTATCTCCTCTCCCCCCAAGAACTTCCCCTCATCCCTCATCGTCTTCACTGTGTTGATCAACTGAATCGAATCTATATCAAAAACATTCTTCGCCTTCGGATGATCCCCAAATTTCTGATGATCCCCAGATAAACAAAGAATGTTATTGATCCCCAAGGCCGCCGCCCCCAAGATATCACTCTGGATCGCTATCCGATTCCTATCCCGACAGACCATCTGCAATATCGGATCAAATTCCATCTCCTTCAGGATCAAACACGATGAAAAACTACTCATCCTCACCACCGAGGTCTGATTGTCCGTCACATTGACCGCATCGACTATGCCCTTGAGAAGGTTCCCCTTCCTCCGTATCACCTCCGCATCCGCCCCCCTCGGGGGCCCACACTCCGAGGTCACCACAAAACCCCCACTCTCTAAAATCCGCTCAATGTTTGACTTGGTCTTCATCTTCGCTCCGCTCCCAAAAGTGAAATGTGAAATGTGAAAATTTTAATTTCTCCATTTACCTTTCACGTTTCACCTTTCACGTTTCACCTTTCTCCTTTCACAATCTTAGATCTTCTCTTATTCTCTTGCGGGGTCCCCCATCTCTGGAACTCGTCCAATCCTTGACCGGAATGTTCTCCTCATAACGATCCATCTGGTTGAGTTCTTTCAGCCGATCGATGATCAACTGCCAACCACAGTCCAACTCCTTGTCCACCTCACACTTCCCACCCGATGATCCCCCACACGGCCCATTGAGCAAACTCTTCGCACACCGCGCTATCGGACAAATTCCCCCCGTCAGATGTAACACACACTCCCCACATCCCTGACACCGCTCCGACCATACCCCCTGCTCCAATGTCACTCCAAGAAACGTCGTATTCACAGCAGGAAGTACTGGCTTCGAACGATACTTCTCCGCCACATATTGTATCCCCGCCCCACACGCCATCGAGACTATCACCTCATAGTCCCCCACAAAGGGACGCACCTGATCGATATATTCATGATCACACTGACGCTCCAATGTCTGCTCCCTCACCTCGATCTCATCCCCATCTTTCCCACGGGAAAGCCTTATTTCCGAGGCCAATACCCCTACCTCCCGCTCTCCCCCTGCCGCACACACCGTCACACACTCATTACAACCCAATAACAATATCTTCTTGTAGGGCTTGAGCATCGTTAATATCTCTTCTAAACTCTTACGGTTTGCTACAATCATCTTTTTTCTCCTCCTACAAATCCCCCTTCATCCCCCTTTGCTAAAGGGGGAAAGAGGGGGCTTATCCGATCCGCTACGATCATTGATGCCTCCAACTCTATAATGCGGATTTCGGATTGCGGATTTCGGAATTTTTATCCCGCATTCCGCATTCTGCATTCCGAATTCTTTTCACTGGGCTCGGCCCCAAGGCCCTGATCTTCTCCGTCATCTCACGAGCTACCTCCGCAAATCTCTGACCCTGGGCCGAACTCATGTTGTACATCTCCAACCGACCCGCTCCCAAACCCACCTCATCCAATAACCCCTTCACATACTGAACCCGCTTCTTTGCCCTCAAATTCCCCCTGAGGAAATGACACTCCCCCTCCAAACACCCCGCTAAGTAGATCCCATCCACCCCTGATTCAAATGCACGAAGGATCAGAAGGATATCTACTCTCCCCGTACAGGGTACCTTCACGATCTTCACATTCGTCGGATAGTTGAGTCTCATCGAACCTGCCAGGTCCGCTGCACTATACGCTCAATGCTCACAACAAAAAGCAAGAATCTCGGGCTCAAAACCTACCGTCTGGCTCACCGGTGCTATCTTAACTTTCTCCTGGACTACCTCCATCCTCTTCTCCTATTGCGGAATGCGGATTTCGGATTGCGGAATAATAAAATATTAATTCTGAACTCCGAATTCAGTTTGACTCCGCACTCTGCATTCCGAATTCCGAAATCACAAGGGCTTGACACTTGGCCCACAATTGAGGATCCTTGAAATGCATCAGCTCTATGGCCCTTGCCGGGCATTCCGCCACACAACTGCCACAACCCTTGCACTTCACTAAATCAATCTCCGCCTCGCCCTTGGCATTGATCACTGGTACGCTATACGGACACACTCTCACACAGGTCAAACACGCGGCACACCGCTCACCCTCCACCACCGCCACAATACCACCAACCTGAAGCACTTCCTGAGAAAGGATCGTTGCAGCCCGAGCTGAAGCAGCCTCTGCCTGGGCAATCGTCTCATTGATCGACTTCGGATAGTGGGCCATGCCACAGAGATAGAGACCATCCGTGGCAAAATCGACTGGCCTCAATTTGACATGAGCCTCTAAGAAGAACCCTTCCAATGTCAGAGGGAACTTAAAGTGATTCGCCAGCTCCTTGCTCCCTTCATTCGGAACGACTGCTTCAGAGAGAACAAGAAGATCTGGATGGAGAGCAAGTGGAAGATGAAGCATTGGATCTTCCAATTGAACGGATAATTGCCCATTGGAAAGAGAGACGGAAGGTTTTTTCTTTTCATCAAACCGTACGAAGAGAACGCCTTTCTCTCTGGCCTGAGTATAGAAAGCTTCTTTGAATCCATAAGTTCTCATATCTTTATAGAGGATAGTGATCGAAACCTCGGGATGAAGTTCTTTTATTCTGATCGCATTCTTGATCGCAACATTACAACAGATTCGGCTGCAGTAAAAAGATTTAGACGGATCCTCATCCCATGGGCCCACACATTGGATCATCACAATGGATTTGGCTTTTGAAAGGGAGGGATCAGAAAGGGAGATCCGTTTTTCTAATTCCTCCTGGGTGATCACTCTCGAATCTTCACCTAAGAGATAAGCCTTACCTCGATACTCTTTTCCGCCCGTCGCAATGATCGTAGCTCCATGGTCTAATACTTTCTGGATGGAATCATTGGACACCTTCGTCTTAAAATTTCCCACTGCTCCTTCATGTTCCACCACCTGATATCCTTTCAAGACCTCGATCCTGGGATGATTTTCAACCCTCTGGATCATTTCTCTCAAATAGGCCTGAGGGTCGCCTCCGTTTCCGCTGTAATAGATTTGTCGAAGTCTTCCACCCAGCTCCTTTTCTCTTTCAATTAAATAGACTGTGTACCCTTGCTCTGCCATGCTCAGGGCTGATACCATCCCAGCCAAACCACCTCCTATGACGAGGCAGCTGTGGACTAAACTCCTTGGGACTTGATGGAGTGGCTCTAAATTCTTAGAGCAGGCAATGGCCATTCGAACGAGATGCTTTGCCTTCTCCGTGGCCTCTTGCTTAAGGCTCATATGAACCCAAGAACACTGGTCCCGGATATTGGCCATCTCAAAGAGGTAAGGATTGAGACCCACTTCACGAATCGTATCCCGAAAGAGCGGCTCATGGGTCCTCGGTGTACATGAGGCGACAACGACACGATTCAGGTTTAGCTCCTGAACCCTTTCCTGGATAAGCTTTAAGGAGTCCGCAGAACAGGTGTAGATCGTATTCTCAGCATGGACCACACCTGGAATGGATTTCGCATATTCGACGACTTCCTTCACATCCACCGTTCCAGCGATATTCGTTCCGCAACTACAGATGAAGGCTCCAACACGCGGCTCCTCGTTTAGAGAAATCTCTTTCTCCGGTGGATACTCCTTCTTTCGAATAAGCGTCCCACGGGCTTCTCCAATGATGGAGAGGGCTTTGGCAGCGGCGCCACTGGCCTGGATGACACTATCCGGGATATCTTTCGGCTCTGTAAAAGCGCCACAGGCATAGACACCCGGTCTGCTCGTCTCGACCGGATGGAAGTCCCGTATGAAACAGAATTGATGAGGATCGAGTTCAATGCCTGATGCTTTTGCTAACTCCTGGATATCCGGAAGGGCAGACATTCCGATGCTCAATATGGCCAGATCGACTCGCTCCTCTTTGACGGAATGACCTTCCTTTGAACTCTCGTATTGAATAAGGATATCTTTTGTCTCAGGATCTTCTTCCAATGCAGAAATGCGGCAGGGAATATACTGAATCCCTTTCTCCTTCCCTCTTTCGAAATAGGCATCAAACCCCTTTCCAAATGCCCTCATATCCATCTGGAAGATCTTAATTTCCACACCTGGAATGTGCTCCATCGCGAGCATCGCCTCTTTTGTCGCATACATGCAGCATACAGAGCTGCAGTAATCGTGCTCCTTCTCCCTTGATCCAACGCACTGGAGAAAGGCAATCTTTTGCGGCTCTCGATGGTCTGAGGAACGTCGCGTGACATGGCCCCCCCATGGACCGGAGGCGCTGAGCATCCTTTCAAACTCCATGCTCGTTACGACATTGGCATAACGGCCATATCCTAACTCGGGTGAGAGTTCAGGTCGGTAGAGGGCATAGCCAGGGGAGAGGATCACTGACCCCACTTCTAATTCTTCCACTAAATCTGCTTGCTGGTGATCGATCGCCTCCCGTTTACAAACCTGCACGCAAAGATGGCATTCTGAACAGATGCCGCAAGCAAGACAGCGCGCTGCCTCTTGTCTCGCCTGCTCCTCGGTAAGGACTAATTCCACTTCTCTAAAATTCCTAACCCTCTCTTCCTCTGGCAACTCAGGAACTTTTGTCCTCGAACTGAGGTCCACCTTACCTTCCTCTACCATTTGATCAATCTCTTCTTTAGAAAGGTCGACCACAGGAAGAGGGATCTGCTCTCTCGGAGTGAGTAGAGGAATGCTTCTCAGATATCGATCAATCGAGAAGGCGCCTCTTCGCCCATCCGCAATCGCTTGGATCAGAATCCAAGGACCTCTCGCCACATCTCCTCCTGCGAAGACGCCGGGTCGGTTTGTGGCTAAGGTGTGTGGATCAATGGCAAAGGTTCCTTTGGGTGTGACCTCGAGACCATGAGTATCATCCAGGAAGGAGATTTCAGGGGCTTGTGCTACTGCAGCAATCATGGTATCCGCTGGGATGACAAACTCAGAACCCTTGATCGGGATGGGCCTTCTTCGGCCGGAAGCGTCTGGCTCTCCCAGCTCCATCTTTACACATTTGACACCTTTTACATGACCTTCCTCCACCACGACCTCAATGGGTGCAGTGAGGAGTTGAAGATCGATCCCTTCTTTTTCTGCTGCATCAATCTCCCATGAATTGGCAGGCATTTCATCTCGGGATCGACGATAGACAATACTCACCTCTTTCGCACCCAATCTCAGGGCTGTCCTTGCCGCATCGATGGCCACATTTCCACCGCCGATCACGATCGTTTTTTCTCCCACTTTGGGTGCAATAGGAATTCCAAAGGCGATGATGAAGCGGTCTTCAAGCCCCTCCATGATACCGTGCCTTTCTGCGAGGCTTACACCCTGAAGGAAAGGGACACCGTGGTGAACACCCTGGCCTCTTCTCCCGGAATGCCCAATTTCTGCGCTTCATGGGCACCCATGGCAAGAAAAACGGCGGAATACCCCGCTTGGAAAAGGCTGTTGATATTTCGAACGGGTGTATTCAGTTTCAATTCAACATTTGGATGATGGAGTATCTCGTCGATCTCCCGTTGAAGCACATCTCTGGGCAGACGATAAGATGGAATGCCTACCCTCATCATTCCTCCTACCACAGGAAGGGCTTCAAAGATCGTCACCTGATATCCCATTCGTGATAATTGATGGGCACAACTTAATCCTGCAGGACCTGCACCAACGATAGCTATTTTAGCTTTGGGCCGCTCGATCTCTTCATGACTCCGAACTCCTGTAGGGAACGGTTTCAAACCGTTCCCTACTTCTTCTTCCTTATTTAATTCATCTCGATGTTCATAGACCCAATCCGCTGCAAAACGCTTCAGAGCGCAGATGGATACGGGAGTATCGAGTTTCCCTCGATTGCATTTCTCTTCACATGGATGGTTACACACACGCCCTACTGAGGCAGGAAAGGGATTATATTCTTTGATCACATCGAGCGCCTCTTTATATCGCCCCGCCTGGATCAGGGCGACATATCCCTGTGCGCTCGTCTCTGCGGGACAGGTGTGTTTGCAGGGACTGGTGCCACGTTTGGTGACCAGGAAGGTGTTGGGAACAGCTTGTGGATAAGACCGGTAAATGGCCTTTCTCTGATCCAATCCCTCATTGAATTCATTGGGAAGAAAGATAGGACAAACCTCTGTACAATCATTACAGCTGGTACATTTCTTCATATCGATATAACGGGGATGTATTCGAATCCTTGCCTTGAAATGTCCAGCCTCCCCTTCCAAAGAGACAAGTTCGGAATTGGTGATGATTTCAATATTGAGATGTCGACCTGCTTCTACCAATTTTGGTGAGATGATACACATGGCGCAGTCATTGGTGGGAAAGGTCTTATCCAGTTGAGCCATCTTCCCACCGATCGCCGGGGACCGCTCTAAGAGATAGGCTTTAATCCCTGAATTGGCTAAATCGAGAGCGGCCTGAACCCCGGCGATTCCTCCCCCCACGACTAAGGCTGCACCGATTTTTCGCTCATCACTGGGACTCATGAGATGTTCCTTCCATCGTTAAACCGAATAGCAACTGCTTGAGACGTTAAGTCCGTTCAGACCGTTAGTATCGTTGAACGAACAAAATGCAATTAATTATAATAACGGACTCAACGATCAAAACGAACCTAACGATATTAACGCCTGCCTGCCGGTAGGCAGGGTCTCATAGTTTTAATGCATCGAGGTATTTGGAAATCCGATCCTCTGCTCCGATAGGGATGAAATGGACTCCCTGGCATATATCTTTTAGCCCCTTTACAAGATCGCTGATAATCTCAATGCTGGCCTTCTCCTTGTCTGGGGCTTTAGCCAACTTCTCAATAATATGGTTGGGCACCAGACCCGCTTTGACATGTTTATTGAGGAAGAGCCCCATCTCTGCCGATCTCACCAGAATCACTTCTGCGATTACTGGTATACGAATCGGTCCTACCCGTTTGATGAACTGTTGAAAAGAATCAAGATCGAAGATAGGCGTGGTAAGAAAATATTGAGTGCCTAAACCGGCCAATTCTTCCATCTCTTTTAACTCAAGATCAGGCACTTTTTTACCCCAACTGGAATCGATCCCTGAACCTACACAGAACTTGGGTTTGGCGAGAATCTCTCTGCCTGAAATGTCGTGACCCTCACGGAGGTTTTCAATCACGGAGAAGAGTTTTCCTGAATCGACATGAAAGAACATAATCTCTTGGAGGCTATCTCCGGTAATGCGGTAATCTTCTGTAAAAGTAAGGACATTTTCGATTCCTGACTCCGAAGCTTGGAGGAGGTGCTCTTGAATGTCAACCCGACTTTTTTCTCTACAGGTCGTTTGCAGGATAGGGTCGAATTTTTGTTCCTTTAAGGCTCGACAGGTCCCCATTGTGTCCGTCACCAATCCTTCAATCTTTAGTTCGGGAACGGTGAGGGCATCTACCCTTCCTCGAATTCGCTCCACATTTCGGATGAGTTCCTGAACGCCTGTACCGATGGGCGGCTGAATTTCCGAGGTCACAACAAATCGTTTCTTCTTTAAACTCTCTTCCAATTTCATCGTTATCACCCTCCAATTGTAAAAACGATTATGGCTGCATCTCAAACCGATCACTTCTTCAGTCCTAACAGTTTGGCTACCTCAAATTTCAGCTGTTCTAAGGGAAGGGGCTTTGAAAAGCAAGCATCTGCACCATATTCCTTCATCTGTTTAAAGGCTTCATCATCGAGATAGGCAGAGAGCACGATGATCTTGGTATCCTTCGTTTCTGGACTGGACTTGACCTTCTGACAGACCTCGTATCCATTGATGTCGGGCATCATGATGTCTAAGATCAAGAGGTCGGGTTTGAAGTGGCTTACCTGAAGTCCTGCTTCAAAACCATCTGAGGCGGAGATCATCTCATATCCATATTCGTCCTCTTCGAGGGCCTGAACTATCGTCTCCACAATAATCTTATCATCGTCCACGACAAGGATCTTCCTCCTCTCCTCAACCTTTGCCTCTTCAGGAAGAGGCATTCCCTTCTCTTTGAGGAACTGATCCAGATCCTCTTTCTTAATCCTCCGATGTCCTCCCACGGTTTTATAAGCCTTGAGATGACCTGCATCGATCCAATTGATGATCGTTTTTGGCGAAACATTACAATACTTACCTGCTTGGGATACAGTCAAAATTTCCATGGTTTTCTCCTTTTTCAGAGGATATAGTATTTACTATATTTATAGATATTATAGATATTATAGAATTTATAGTTTGTCAAGAAAAATTTTTAGGTGGGTGATTTTTGATTGTAACTGATTGATTTTTAAGTAAAATATACGGTTTATTCAAGATTATATTCCTTAATTTCAATCTCTCTCATCTTGAACTTCTGGATCTTTCCCAAAGGGGTCATTGGAAATTCTTTCACAAATTTTATGTATCGAGGGAGATGAGAGTCAGGAACTTTTCCTTGGCAATATTGAATGATTTCATCCTCAGTAACAGTTGTCCCTTCCTCCAATTTAATCCAAGCGGCTATCTCCTCACCACCTCCCTTATCCGGGACTCCAAACACTTGAACGTTTAAAATTTTAGGGTGGCTGAAGAGGACTTCCTCAATTTCAGTGGGATAGATCGTCTCGCCCCCTTTGATAATCACCTCTTTCAATCGTCCAGCCGTTCTAATATAACCTTCATCGTCCATGGTCCCAAGGTCTCCCGTATGGAGCCATCCATCGGAATCGATTGCATGGCTCGTTGCCGCAGGCATCTTATAGTAGCCTTTCATGTTGAACCCCTTTGCACAAATTTCGCCTACCACACCTCTCCTCACCTCTTGGCCAGAGACCGAATCAATGATCTTCACTTCCACATTCGGAAGGGCTCTGCCTACAGTGGAAACCCGTAATTCTAATGGATCGTCCGGATGGGTTTGTGTGATCCATGAGGAGGATTCCGTCTGACCATAACCGATCACGATCTCGTTGGCTCCCATCTCGTCGACCACCTTTCTCATCACCTCCATGGGACACTGAGCTCCTCCCATAATACCGGTTCGAAGAGATTGAAGGTTGAAGGTTTGGTATTGTGGATCCTCCATCAAAGCGATAAAGGCATTGGGAGATCCATAAATGGCTGTGCATCGTTCCTTTTCGATCGCCTCGAGAATCTTCCGCGGATTAAACGTCTCAGAAGGAATGACAATCGTTGCCCCTTTGATCACCGCTGCTAAGGTAATGCAAATGCAACCGAACATGTGGGATAGGGGAACGCTGAGGCAGAACCGATCTTTCTCAGTCAATTTCTGATTCTCCGCGCTGGCCAGGGTGGTGTTTATCATTCCGAAGTGCGTTGACATCACCCCTTTAGGAGCTCCTGTTGTTCCAGAGGTGTAAAGGATGGTGACGACATCATCCTCATGACAAGAGCCCTGTCGTTCGGTCAATATGCGATCAGGCACGTCCTTTCCCATCTCCAGAATCTCCCTCCAGTTAAACATTCCTGGACATGACTGATCCGATATCAGGAAGAGATTTTTCAGCTCTGGAAGAGTAGAAGCATTCAATTGCCCCGGGATCGAATCTTTGATCTCTGGACAGATTTTTTGGATCATCTCAATATATTCAGACCCGTTCAAACCCTCTGTCATGACGAGGGATCTGGAATCGGATTGCTTGAGGAGGTATTCGAGTTGTTGAGGCTGGCAATTTATATCGACACTGATCAAGACAGCCCCAATCTTTGCTATTGCAAATTCTGTCATGATCCATTCGGAGCGATTGGGCGCCCAGAGGGCCAGGTGTTCACCTTTCTTTAGACCAAGTCTTAGAAACCCCTTTGCCAACTGATTCACCATTCTCAGGAATTCCCGATAAGAATATCTCTCCCCTTTTGGGAAATCGATCAATGCCTTATTCTCAGGACATTTTGAGGCTACCTCATCCAAAAGATTACCTATAGTGATCCCTAATAACCTCATCGTTACACCCTCCAACTTTAAATACGTAAACGGATCATGAAGGTGGTGCCTTTTCCCTCTTCACTTTCCACCTTGATCTCCCCCCCATGATCTTTAATAATTCCGTAACAGACAGAAAGTCCTAATCCCACCCCTTTCACCTTCTGTTTCGTAGTAAAGAAAGCTTCGAAGATTTTATCCTTGATCTCTTCCGGGATCCCACCTCCTGTATCCTGGACATGAATGAGGACATGTTTATCTTCCTTTGTCGTCCGGACAGTGAGGGCTCCTCCCTTCGGCATAGCCTCCTTCGCATTTTTAATGATGTTCAGCATCACCTGTCTCATCTGGTTAGTAGAGGCCATGACCTCTGGAATTTCATCGTCGAAGGATGTCTCCACCTTGATATTCGATTCCTTCATCTGTTTCTCCATCACCAATAGAATCCCCTCGATCAACTCATTCATCTTGACAGGTTTCCTCTTCTCCTCTTCAGGCTTTGAGAAACTGAGCATATTCTTAAGCATCTCAGCAAGCCTCTGAGTCTCAGAGAGTGACAATTCTAAAATCCTTCTCCGTTTGCTCTCCGCAGGGACTTCCGTTTTGAGAAGCTCCAGAGTATTCATAATGCCATAGATGGGGTTATTGAGTTCATGAGCAATCTGGGAGGTGAGTCTGCCCATGGCTGCCAACTTTTCGGATTGAAGAAGGGCTTGCTGAATTTTCTGAAGTTCTCTCTCTATCCTCAATCTTTCCCTGAGATCTTTGAAGATACCAACGCTGCCAATCTCTTTCCCCTTCTCATCGTAGATGATCGATGCAGAGAGGTCTCCTTCGATCAATTCCCCGTCCTTCCTTCGATGGAGAATGGGGAAGGAGGTCAATTTTCCCATCCCCCCAAAATCAGGACTTCTCATCTTCTCCATCACCTCTTTGGCAATCCCAGGTGGATAGATACTCCGGATATTCATCTTTCCCGCCACTTCCTCGGCCTTGTAACCCAAAATGTTCTCTGCCCCTTTGTTGAAGATGAGGATATCGCCCTTCGTATTGGTCACAATAATTCCATCGACGGAACTCTCAATCAGGTTCATTAAGAATTCGTTAGCCTCCCTCAACTCTTTCTCCATCCTCTTCCGATCAGAGATGTCGATGTTGATCCCTTCATACCCTATGATCCTCTCCCTTTTCATTCCTCTTCGCATGAGCGGTAAGAAGGACTGTGATCTTCTCCCCGCTCTTCCTCTTAAACTCCACTTCGAGGTCTTTAACGAATCCCTGCTGCTCAGTTAACCTCTGAAAGGTTTTCCGATCTTCCGGGTTCACATAGAGATCTTTAGTGATATCGATATTGAGTAATTCCTCTTTGGTTGGATAGCCGAGCTTATCGACGAGGGCCTGGTTACAGTCTAAAAATTTCCCCTCCTTTGTGCTGATGAAGAGACCATGTTGGACCCTTTCAAAGAGATTTCGAAATTTCTCCTCCGATTCCTTCAACTCCTTCTCAAACTTCTTTCTCTCTGTGATATCCCGAATATAGGCATATGTTTTAATCCGGCCATCTTCTGAACGTGTGGGGGCGATGCAGACCTCTGTCTCTTTGACCTGACCTTGAGGGGTCTGAATCGACATCTCTGTACAGACCTTTTCTCCCATGCCCTCTCCCCGCATCACCATCTCCTCCAAAAATTCTTCATCCCTCTTACCGATTAAAGAAAAGAATTCTTGGCTAAGGATCTGACCTTTTGGAAGACCCATAATTTCACCCGCCATCTGGTTTGCAAATTCGATCTGAGAATCTTCATCGTAGACAATGATCCCATCCTCTCCCATCTCTGCTATCTTCTCGAACCGTTTCGTAGCTTCCCGGATCTCTCTTTCCATTCTCTTTCTTTCGGTAATATCCCTCAAATAAGCATAGGTCTTGACCCCGCCTTTCTCCATCTTCGAAATGGTGATACAGACTTCGGCATCCCGTTTCAGACCTTTCTGGGTCAATACCTCCATCTCTGTACAGACCCGCTTGCTCTCATCCGTCTCCACTTCAGAATGCATCTGACCAAGATAACCAATATCCCTTTCGTTTAAGAGTTGCCTAAAATCCATCCCCACTAATCTCTCTTTCGAATACCCAGTCAGTTCGGAGGCAACGGTATTGGCGAATTCGATCTGATAATTCTCATCGAAGACAATGATGCCATCGTCACCCATCTCGGCAATCTTCTCCAGACGTCGGGTCACCTCTTGGATATCCTGGGGAACTCTTCTCCCCTCATACTCCTTTAATTTTTTTTCTAAATCGACGACCCTCTTTTTCAACGTTTCAACACTAAGGCTTTGTTCCATGTCTCTCACCACCTTTTTTTCTCTCAGAGGAACTTGCTGGTTTTATAGGAATCGTCTCATCGAGCCTGAACTCTATACCTATTCCTTTCTCTTTTGCCTTTTGGTATGCCAGACGGGCTGTGACTAAATCTTCAAGGGCAAATCCAACAGACTCAAAAAGAGTGATCTCATCATCCCTGATGCGACCCGGTTTCTGACCCAGTACAATCTCACCCAGATCAGCATAGATACCCTCTTTGGAAAGTTTTCCATCTCTTATCGGAATCAGCAGATCACCGGCCTCAGCCAGACATCCTTCGTAAGTGTCCACAACGATTTTGGATCTCTTGACCGTCACTTCATCCAATTCCCTCATCTCTGGCGTATAGGCGCCGACGGCATTAATATGAGCCCCCGTTTTGAGATCGCGGCCATTAAAAACAGGAACTGCGGAGGTAGTCGCAGTAACCAAAATGTCAGAATCAATGACCACCTCCCTGGGCGTGGACATCACTGTGACGGGGATCTGCAGGTTCTCGAAGACCCTTTTGGAGAAATTTTTGCTCTTCTCCTTTTCTCTGTCATACACCAGGATTCTTTGAATCGACCGGACTTGGCAGATGGCCTCCGCCTGAAAAGGTGCCTGAGCCCCAGAACCTATGATCCCTAAGGTTTCAGAGTTTTCCCGAGCAAGGTACTTTGTCGCAACAGCTGAAGTCGCACCTGTGCGTATGGCGGTGAGCAGGATCCCATCCATCAGGGCCAGGAATTCTCCTGTCGTTGGATCATTCAGGAGATAGATGGCCTGAAGGGTCGATCGTCCTAAACTTAGGTTCATAGGAAAGACAGAGATGATTTTGGTTCCGAAAGAATTTTCTCTTTCCAAATAGGCAGGCATGAAAAGGAAAACCCCTTCTGCTTTTTCGATTCTTACAGGCATCCGTACAGGGACAGCACAACGTCCAGTTTTAACCTCGCAAAATCCTTTTTCCACCGCTTCGATCACTTCGGTCATTATGAGAAGCTGTCTCAAATCTTTTCTTGATAAGATGATGGGCATTTTTTGCTACCCTAACCCCCCCCACCCCCCTTTAGCACCTGCCTGCGCCTGCCTGCGGTAGGCAGGGTAGGCAGGAAGGGGGTTGGGGGGACTTGAAAGTCATCCTAAAAGCTCAGACCACCTCTTCTTCGATCACCCGTTTCCCATGGATGATCCGCTCGAAGTTGAGAGGGCTGACATCAATGGTTTCATATCGACCCAAGCAAATCAATTCGGACATGGACTTTCCTACAGCAGGAGCCTGTTGAAACCCATGACCACTGAAACCAATGGCCATATAAAATCCTTTGATCTCAGGATGCTGCCCAAGAAGTGCATTACTGTCCAGCCGATTGATTTCATAAAGGCCTGCCCATCCTCTGATCAATTTGAGTCTGTCAAAAACAGGGACCCGGTCCGCCAGAATGGGCCACATGGTTTGGTTGAAGAAAGAATGATCTACCTTAAAATTGACTCCTGGAGGTTCGTCCAAAATCGATTTTCCTGTCATAATGACTTTTCCGGTCTCATGACGGAAATAGAGGCCTGTCACATCAATGACAAGGGGAAGATCGTAATTAAAAATTTCAGAGGGTTGAAAGACAAAGACCATTCTTCGTACAGGATCCACTGGCAAATTCACTCCAGCCATCCCTCCTACTTCAGAAGCCCATGGACCAGCAGCATTAATCACCACCGCTCCGGTATATTTCTCTCCCTTCTGCGTTGCCACCCCGGTGACTTGAGGGCCATCTTTCAGGATCCCAGTAACCTCCTCATATACATAATTTACTCCAAGGCTCTTTGCTTTTTTAATATATCCTTGAAGAACTCCATAGGGATCGAGGTAGCCATCCCGTGGGCCAAAGGATGCTCCCACGAGACCGTTCGGGCTTAAATGAGGAACGATTTTCAAAGCCTCTTCGATGGAAAGAAGCTCAACTTCGGCTCCCAGTCTTCTTTGAAATTGATAATGATTTTCGATAAGAGGCCAATTCTTTTCATTGGCCAGAAAGAGATAGCCTCGCTGTCGAAACTCCGCATGGGCTTTCTCTCCATTCACTGCCATCACCTCGTCAAACTTCTCATAAAAATCAACACTGTATTGGGAGATGCGAATGTTCACCTCGGTGCTAAATTGGAGCCGGATACCTCCTGCACTCAGAGCGGTGGAAGAAAACTCATAGGTTGGGTCTTTCTCAAAAACAGCCACTGTCCCGTCGAATCCATCGTTCATGAGGTTATAGGCAATGCTGGAACCCATGATTCCGCCACCCACGATCAAGACATCAAAATGAGAATGCATGGCCCACCTCTACCCCCTCAGAATGTGTAAAATTATTGAGGAGCAGGTTGGGCAGGGAAATCTTCAACGTCTTACAATTGTGGATGTAAAACTTCTCCGATGTCTCACCTCAACCTGATGGTTTCGGACTATTTTTCCACACTCTCTCAGTCCTCAGCAAAGTTATTCTTCATCATCTCCCCCAGGGCTTTGGACCGCTGGGTTGCCACCTCCACCGCATTCATCAGTGTCGTTCTCAATCCACCCTCTTCTAACGTATGAAGTCCTGCAATGGCTGTCCCTCCAGGAGAGGTCACCAAGTCTTTCAGCTTTCCTGGATGTTCCCCCGTCTCGATCAACATCTTAGCCGCGCCGAGCACTGTTTGAGAGGCCAGAATCAATGCATCATTCCTTGAGAGTCCCACCTTGACCCCTGCATCGGCTAAGGCATCGATGATGAGGAAGATATAGGCGGGTCCACTTCCACTCAATCCTGTCACTGCATCGAGAAGGGTCTCTTCGACGAACAATGACTTTCCAACCGAATCGAAGATGGTTTTCGCAATCATCAAATCTTCCTTATGAATATGTTTCCCTCCAGCAATGGCGGAGACACCCTCTCGAACCGAAACGCAGATATTGGGCATGACTCGGATCAATTTCAGCTCCTTATTAACGCAGGATTCGATCGCATCCAATGGGACCCCAGCCGCAATGGAGATGATCAATTTTGAAAGATCGAGATACTTTGAAACCTCAGAAACGACCTGTTTCATGATCTGAGGCTTCACGGCCAGGATGAGGATCTCAGAATGCTTGACGACCTCTATATTATGAGACGTCCCTTTGACCCCATACGTTTCTCGTACAACCTTCAGTCTTTCAGGACGGGTATCTGAACAAAAAATTTGTTCCGGCTTACAAACATGTCCATGTAAAAGTCCTTTAATCAGTGCTTCTCCCATATTCCCAGTTCCAACCAAACCAACCTGTCTATTCTTTAACATGACAGTCCCTCCTCATCCTTTGACCCTTATCGATGAAATACGAGTTATCTAAAGGACATTTATCCCAATATTTAACAAAAAGTCAACCCTTTCGACTTCCAGTATAAAGCATGGTGGTGACCCTGAGCGGAGTCGAAGGGACAATGGAGAAAAACAGTTGACAAATAAAAGATTTTTATAGAAATTTATGAAGCGATGTGTTAATGCTTGCATAAACATAAAATGGACAAAAGATTCAATGCCCTATCCCCATCCCCCCTTTAGTAAAGGGGGGAAGGGGGGATTTGGAATGTCTGAGGAGTTATGTTTCGTTATATTGTGATAGAGGGTCCAATCGGTGTTGGCAAAACGAGTCTGACAAGGCTTTTGGCTAAAGAGTTCAATGCCCGATGTATCTTAGAAAAATCTGAGGAGAACCCTTTTCTTTCCCAATTCTATCAAGATCGTAAAAAATATGCCTTTCAAACTCAGATCTTCTTTTTACTGAACCGTTTCCAACAGCAGAAGGAAATTGCCCAACTCGATCTGTTCAACCAAATCACCCTTTGTGACCACCTCTTTGCCAAGGATCGGATATTTGCTTCCTTAAATTTAGATGACCATGAGCTCGCCTTGTATGAACAAATTTTCCGTCTTCTCACCGGACAAATCCCTTCTCCAGACCTGGTGATTTTCTTGCAGGCAAAACCAGAGGTATTACTTCACCGGATCAAATCGAGAAATATTTCTTATGAGAAGGAGATTGATTTTGAATATCTCAAGACGTTGACGGAAGCCTACAATTATTATTTCTTCCACTATGACCAAACCCCTCTTCTCGTGGTCAATACAAGTGAAATTGATTTCGTTAACCGAGAAGAAGATTTCGCCCAATTGGTCCGAGAGATCAAACAGATGAAGAAGGGGACGTCGTATTTCATCCCGATGAGATCCAAATAAATGCGGATTTCGGAGTGCGGATTGCGGATTTTAGAGTTCGAAAAATCTAAAATCTTCTTATTTTTTATTCCGCAATCTGCAGTCTGCATTCCGCAATCGATCAACTTTCTGGAGTAGATGGCCCTGCCCCTTCTTTAGGTACCTCTGGCTTGGGTGTCTCTTTGGGTGCCTCTCGGGGAGCTTCTTTCTTGGCCGTCTCTGGAGGACCTTCCTTAGCCGGAGCCTTCTCCGGCTTCTTCTTTCCAACCTCTTTGATAGCCTCTGCTTTCACAGTTTCTGCTGGAGGTGGCAAAAGGCCTTTGGCCCGAAGTTTCTTACTTTCTTTTTTCCTTTTTCTCCTCCTTGCAATTTCCCGATCCCTTTCACGTCTCGGCATCATTTCCTCCTTTTCTTCAAATTCGGATTTCGGAATGCGGAGTGCGGAATCAATTAAAATATTTTAGACTTTCATTCCGAATTCCGCAATCTGCAATCCGCATTGGACTGTGGCAATCCACACAAACGACCAATCTCTTCCATCACTCGATGGGTGAGAGAGATAGCGTCAGATTCTTTTTCAGCAAAGAGAGGATGACCCATTCGTATTTCGACTCGCCTTCTCCATCCCACTCTCTCTCCGTATCGTATGCCTACAGGGACAAAAGGGATGTCATATTTCAATTCGCCTTGGAAACTTAAGATCATCTGAAGGAGCCGGCTTTTACCTGATCCCACTCCATCTCGAAAATAGGTTCCTTCTGGAAAGATGACGATCTTCTCGCCGGCTCTCAATAAAGAAAGGAGAGATCTGAAAGAGTTTAAGGTGCGGATGGTTTGTTGACGATCCACAGGGATGCCTCCCAAGAGGGAAAGGTAATTTCGAATCAGTGGATATTTAAAAAGTTCCCTCTTAGCCACAAAGTGAAGCACAGGTCTGATGACAAGGCTAATCATAGGAATATCGGTCCAGTATTGATGCTTGGGGAGAATGATCACAGGCCCCTGATCGAAAAGAACCTCCTCTTTCTCAGTCTCAATCCGATAAAAGAGACAAAAAACGACGCGGGCAATCCATCGGGTCACAGAGTAGACAAAAGAATTTCTTCTCATCAAGAAACCGTTTGGATCGTTGAGTCCGTTTTGTCGGTTTATGATCGTTCAACCATATAAACGATTCTAACGATATTAACGGTCTAAACCGTCATCACGGTTAATAGGAATCCGAAATGTCATCTTTGGGAATCATGGGAGGCACTTCCGTGCCCACCCATTCCTTCTTAGCCCGTTTAGCAGCAGTGATCCCTGCTCTTAATGCATCTCGGTTCAATTTCTCTGTGCCTTTAGGCACCCGTGCCAGAACAGCAGATTCCATAGCTTTTCGAGAGACAATCGGAGTTAATTGAGTAAGAGCTCCCAGGGCAACGATATTGGCTACCACTTCTCTTTTGAACTTCTCTCGAGCAATTCGAGTAAATGGAATCTGGAAGGCTTTCGCAACAGGCATCTGGGTGACAAAGGTAGAATCGACAACAAGGAGTCCCTCCGGCTTAAGGTCAGAGTAAAAATCATCACACGATTTTTGGTTCATCGCTAAAAGGAGATCGAGTTTCATCGCCTCAGGATAGTCAATTTCCTCATCGCTCACGATCACTTCTGATTTGCTCGAACCTCCTCTTGCCTCCGGCCCATAACTCTGAGTCTGTGCAACATATTTCCCATCATAAATTCCAATCGCTTCTGCTAAAATAATCCCCATCAGGATCAACCCCTGTCCCCCGGAACCACTCAACCTTATCTCATACCGATAACCCATCTCAACTCCCCTGGGCGATAGGGAAATAGGGAAAATCGGTTTTCTCCCTACCCCCAATCTCCCTATCACCTTATCTCCCTATCCCTGTTTTGGCTCGTTCCCGAACTTTTTCGTACTCATCCTGATAAACCGGAAGCTCTTTATCTACCAATACTCCGATCACGATCTTATCCTTCAACTCCTCTGATTTCATCTTGAGGGTCTTCTCTACCGGTACAGCATGATCCCGTTGCCACTCCATCATCTCAACGGCCGAACCCAAACGGTTCTGCCTTCCATACTGGGTATGGCAGTGGGCAATCACTTCCACCACAGAAAAACCAGGTTTCAAAAATGCCTTCTCCATCAGACTATCTAAAAGTTTGGCATGATAGACGGTTCCCCTTCCAACAAAGACCGCTCCTGCAGTGACTGCTAACTCCGAGATCTTGAAGTCCTGTTCGATATTGGAATAGACGGTGGTCGCTGATCTCATCCCATAAGGGGTCGTAGGGGAGTATTGTCCACCGGTCATCCCATAGATGCTGTTGTTCACGATGATGGCAGTGACATCGATGTTCCTTCGGGCTGCATGAATGAAGTGATTGCCTCCGATCGCCACGGCATCGCCATCGCCCATGATCGCGATCACCTTGAGACTGGGCTTAGCCAGCTTCACCCCGGTAGCAAAGGGAAGGGCACGGCCATGAGTCGTATGCAGGGTATTGAAGTCCACATAAACCGGAAGCCTTCCTGAACATCCGATCCCAGACACCAAGACGATCTCGTCCTTCTGATAACCGATCCGATCGATGGCTCGGATGAGTGCGCCCAACATGATTCCTATCCCGCAGCCTGGACACCAGACGTGTGGAAATTTCTTGTCATGTCGAAGATATTTATGGATCAACTTGGTGATCTCCGACATCAGGATACCTCCATGATTCGATTCAATATCTCCTGAGGGTTGATGATCGTCCCATCCACTTTATTGAGGGTGAAAACCTTTGCGATATCTCGGCTCACCCGTTTCACTTCTCGGGAGATCTGCCCCATATTCATTTCAGGCACGATGAGAACTTTGGAGGTTTGGAGTACCTTCTCCACTGCAGCCCTCATAAAGGGCCATAGGGTGATCAGCTTGAGGAGCCCTACCTTCATCCCCTTCTCCCTGGCTTCCTGCACGGCCCTCTTCGCCGATCGAGCCACACAGCCGTAAGCAACAATCGTTATCTCCGAATCTTCCGTTTGAAAATATTCAGCCATCTGAATCTCCAAATAATGCTGACTGATCTTCCGGTGGAGCCTGGCGATAAGAGGTCCGACCTCATCTGGTCTCAAAGTAGGAAAACCCCGTATATCGTGGGTCAGGCCAGTCACGTGATATCGATAGCCTTCCCCAAAATTGGCCATGGCTGGAATCCCGCTTGGGGTATCTTCATAGGGGATGTACCACTCGGGTGGTACCGTGGGTTTGACCCGATCGAAGATCTCAACTTCTTCCTTCTCAGACAGGACGATCTTCTCCCGCATGTGTGCAACCACTTCGTCAATTAAAAGGATTACCGGGTTTCGAAATTTCTCAGATAAATTGAAGGCCTTGATGGTAATGTCATAACATTCCCGAACCGTAGAGGCAGAAAGTACGATGACGGGATGATCCCCATGGGTTCCCCACCGGGCTTGCATCACATCGCTCTGAGAGGGAAGAGTGGGAAGACCGGTGCTTGGCCCTCCTCTCATCACATTGACGATGACACAAGGAACTTCAGCAATGATCGCAAATCCCAAATTCTCCTGCATCAAAGAAAATCCTGGCCCACTGGTGGCTGTCATCGACTTCACCCCTGCCAGAGAGGAACCGATCACTGCACCGAGGCTCGCAATCTCATCCTCCATCTGAATGAAAGTCCCATCCACTTGTGGAAGTTTAACCGACAAGATCTCGGAAATCTCTGTAGCCGGAGTGATGGGATAGCCCGCAAAGAAACGGCAACCCGCCCGGAGGGCACCCTCCACCACTGCCTCATTACCCTGTAGTAAAACTTCTTTCAGATTCCGCTTCCTCACTTCTCTCCTCTGACTTTTTCTTTTCCTTTGTTTTTTTCTCCACCGTAATGGCAAAATCCGGACATCGGATTTCACACCATCCGCAATTGATACATTTCTCAATGTCCTTCACATAAGGATAACCTGCTTCATCTTTGGCCAAGACACCTGTTGGACAGAAAGCAACACAGATGCCACATCCCTTGCACCAAGCCTTAAAGATATCAATCCTTGGTTCTTCCTTTTTTTTCTTTGTCTCACCCATGGGGTATCCAAACATGAACTCATTACTTTTTGAAACTTCTCTCACCTATTTATATATTAAAAATATAGAGGTTGTCAAAGTCTTTGAAGGAAAGTCGCATAACTTTTCATCTTGACAACACGGAGGGCATCAATATATATACGTTGGGTCTGTCGAGAGAGTGTGATCGGGATTTGCTTGCGGCTCAAGCCTGGGCCTGTTGATCATATGAGTTTCAGGTGAGCGATCACCTTAGACAGCTTTCATCATCTTACCGTGGAGGACTGACATGGAGATTGCAGCGCGTTATGTATTTCGTTGTACCAATTGCGGGAAGAAGATCCCCTGGCCCCTTTCCAAAACCGATATTGGCATTGCGGACTGGGAGGAGCCCGGGGGCGGGAGTCTTTTTCCCTACGAGAAGTGCTGGTGTGGCTGGGGTAAATTTATCAAGTGTGAAGATCTGGAAGCTCTTCAGGGGCAGGAGAAGCCCAGGATGGAGGCAGAGATCAAGGGTAAGACGGAGCAGGCGAGGTACGAGAAGTTAGCGGTCAAGCAGATTCATCCTAATCCGAAGCAGCCTCGAAAGTTTTTTGATAAAGTGGCTTTGCAATCCTTAGCCAATTCGATCGGGACCATTGGTTTGTTGGAAGACATATTAGTTCGTCCGGATCAGACCGATGGGGGGTATGAGATTGTATTGGGGGAGAGGAGGTGGCGGGCGAGTCAGATATCAGAGTCCGAGACGATCAGCAGCAAGATTGTGAGCCTGACGGATGAGGAGGCCAGGTTGATCTCTTTGGTTGAGAACCTGCAGCGGGAAAATCTGACCGAGGTGGAAGAGGCGTTCTCTTTTAAGAGCTACATTGATGGGGGGATGTCGGTAGAGGAAGTGGGTCAGGCGCTGGGGAAGTTGGATGATCGGGTAGCGGGTAAGCTCAAGACATTAAGTACGCACTACTATGTGCGATTTCAGGAGAGTAGGATTCAGGAATTGACGAAAGACAATGAGAATTTAAAGTCGGAGTTAAGGGCCTTGCAGGGTAAGCATTCGACTCAACATACAACGAAGATCCTTGGGTCAAAGGAGGGGTTGATTGAAGCGATGAATGATGGGTGGGAGTTTGTGGCCGAGCTTTCGGATGGAGAGTTTTTGTTACGTAAACAACATTTGTAGAAGGGGACAAAAATGGCAGAAAAACTGGTACACGGAGCATCCTTAGAAGATGAGGGTTCGGGGGCTATATCGCAACTGAAGGGGATCACTTTGGAGTTGCTCCAGGGGGCCCGTAACCTCATCAAGTATGCTCGAATAAAAGACCAGATGGAGGTGGCCATTGTGGCTTCGCGCGGCCTGGATGACGATGTCATCAATGCTCTTGTGATCGCGTCAGAGGAGATGGGCGCCCATGTGACCGTGATTCGAGCAAGGGGAAGAATAGAAAGATATGATTTCCCCGGGCTGATAGAGGAGCCATCCAGGGTCGTCAAGAAAGCCTTGACAGGGGCTGATGTATACATCGATGCCGGCATTCGCTCTCTCTATGCTTTAGGCGGAAGGCATATTGATAGGGAGTATATGAAGATCGCCCGGAGCGAATACGGAGCCTTTTTCATCAGAAATGAGCTCCTAAGCAAAGAGATCATGTCTTCAGAATTTGGCCGTATGCCATGTGATGTTGTCTATGAGATCGGGCGAAGAGTATCTTCGAGGATCGAGCAGGGCAAAACCGTGAGAGTCACCACCCCTCTGGGTACGGATATATCCTTTAATGTTAACCCGAGAGGGATCATGGGGAGTTTTCGTCCCTTGAATATGCCGGGAGACATGCTGGCCATTCCAGGAGGAAGAGTTGGCATGAACCCTGAACATGGCTACGGCATTCTCTATGCAGAATCAATAGCCGCATCTCAGGACCCTCCCCAGGTATTTATGACCAAGCCGATCAAGATCGTGTGGGACGACAACTGGGCTGTGGAGATTTCAGGAGAGGGTGAATGCATCGAATGGTTGGTGCAGATGATGGAGACAGGTGACCGCAACGCGCGCTGGTGGGGCGAGTGTATGTTCGGGATACACCCCAAGTCCAACGCCTTTGGCTATCCTTCAGCGCCCGTCGAGGTCTACTTCACCGGAATACACTCGAGACCTGACACCCTGCACAATGCCCTCGGGCACTCGGCCGGAGCGGGAGGGGTGGTATCGAACAGACACATTGACACATTTGTTCACAATCAAACGCTTTATGTCGACGGAGACAAACTTGTAGATAACGGCCATCTTGTTGTGCTGGATGATCCGGGGATGCGGGAATTTGCAAGTCGTTATGGCGACCCTGACCAGCTTTTGCGGATGACCCCCATGCCGGATGGGCTATTTAAATGCAGGAGGGAATAAGTATGGAAAAAGAACTCATGAAGGTAGCATCGGATCTGTTTGTTAGAATCGGGAAGACCGAGGAGTGTCGTCGCAAGATCGATGATTATGAGCACACGTATCAATTTGAGGTGGATGGGAAGCCGGAGTTCTATGTGGAGTTGAATCGAGGGGTGTTGAAGGTGGGCTCTGGAGTATATCAGGGGGAATACACGAAGGTTTCATTGGTGAAGACCGATTCGGGGACGCTTCGGGCGATCTTGAAGGGGAAGCTCAGGCCGCTGGATGCATCGACGCAGGGGAAGTGGGTGATTCGGGCCAGGAACTATAGTGGGGAATTGTTGTATACACTGCTTCGGATTGGGCGAGAGATGGTGATCGAAGACTTGCTTGCGGCTCAGGCATGAGCCTGTTGATGATGGACAAAGGGAGAAAGGAGGAAAGCCATGATCAGGAAGAGTGTGATATTGATATTGGCGGTGTGGGTGGTATTGTGCGGCACAGCCTATTCACAGCAGAAGCAGCCCGGTTTGGCAGAAATCGTTAAGGCCGCCGAGAAAGAAGGGGAGGTGTTATGGACGAGCACTTTCAAAGACGATGAGGTAGGCCCGTTGATCAAGGCCTTTAATAAAGACTATCCCAATATCAAGGTACTTCATGAGAGGGAGCACGGTGTAGAATCACAGGAGAGGATGCTACGGGAATTAGTCAGTGGGGCAACGATGAACGATGTGGTTCAAATTGGTTTTGATTATGAACGTGAGTTAATCGCGATGGACGCATTGGAGCGTGTGAATTGGGTAGATTTGAAAGTTCTGCCCCAACTGGTTAGCAATGAAAACCGTATGGTCGCTGTCGCGGGTTTCCCATTCTGTATCGGTTTTAACACGAAATTAATGAAGAAGGAAGAGTCCCCTAAGACATGGGACGATCTGCTGGATCCGAAATGGAAAGGAAAGGTTGTGGTCGACACACGACCTCAGTGTTTTGTAAATTTGGCTGGAGCATGGGGGCCCCAAAAGGTCCTCGATTACGTGAAGAAACTCGGACAGAATTCCCCCATCTTTGTGAGAGGACAAACAGAACTTGCGAGCATGATGGCTGCTGGCCAATATATGCTCTCAGGCTCATCATACCTCCAAGCCCTTGTCTATGTGGCCCAGAAAGGCGCCCCGATATCCTGGAATTTTCCGGTTCCTGTTCCCATAGACATGGTCGATCAGGCCGTTCTGAAAAAAGCCAAGCATCCAAACGCAGCCAAAGTACTATTAGCATGGCTGGGAAGTAAAGGATATAAAATTTGGGATGAGATTAACTGGGGGCGGGGTCTTCCCTACGGGGGCACTCTTTTAGAAAAGGCACTTCAAGGTAAAGCCCTTTCCATGCCACCTTCCTATGAGCAGATGCCTGATCGCCAGCAATTTGAGAGAGAGTTTATCAAGACCATTGGTATGAAGAAGTAAGAGCATTCAGCAAGGGATTGACTCCCAACATCTACTATGATAGAGAGCTATTAACTTCAGTATTGGCAGGAGGTAAAAAATGGAAGGAAAAGAGAAAGTTGTACTCAGAGCATCTTTAGAAGATGAGGGGTCGGGAGCTGTATCGCAACTGAAAGGGATCACTTTGGAGTTGCTGCAGGGGGCCCGTAACCTCATCAAGTATGCTCGAATCAAAGATCAGATGGAGGTGGCCATTGTTGCTTCGCGCGGGCAAGATGATGATGTCATCAATGCTCTTGTGATCGCGGCAGAGGAGATGGGCGCCCATGTAACCGTGATTCGAGCAAGGGGAAGGATGGAGAGATATGATTTCCCCGGGCTGATAGAGGAGCCATCCAGGGTCGTCCAGAAAGCCTTGCTGGGTGCTGATGTGATCATTGAAGCAGGCATTCGCTCTATGTATGCTTCAGGTGCAAGGTATATGGATAAGGAGTTCATGAAGATGGCTCGCAGCGAGTACGGAGCCTTTCTCATCAGAAATGAGCTTTTAAGCAAGGAGACGATGTCTTCGGAATTTGGTCGCTTACCATGTGATATCATTTACGAGATTGGACGGAGAGTATCTAAAATAATCGAGCAAGGCAAAACCGTGAGAGTCACCACCCCTCTGGGTACGGATATATCTTTTAATGTTAACCCAAGAGGGATCATGGGGAGTTTTCGTCCCTTGAATATGCCGGGAGACATGCTGGCGATTCCAGGAGGCCGGGTGGGCATGAACCCTGAACATGGCTGCGGCATTCTCTATGCAGAAGCGATATCTCCATCGAAAGATCCTCCACGGGTATTTATGACCAAGCCGATCAAGATCGTATGGGACGACAACTGGGCTGTGGAGATTTCAGGAGAGGGTGAATGCATCGAATGGTTGGTGCAGATGATGGAGACAGGTGACCGCAACGCGCGCTGGTGGGGCGAGTGTATGTTCGGGATACACCCCAAGTCCAACGCCTTTGGCTATCCTTCAGCGCCCGTCGAGGTCTACTTCACCGGAATACATGCAAGGTCAGACACTCTGCACAATGCCTTCGGGCACTCGGCCGGAGCGGGAGGAGTGGTATCGAATAGACACATTGATACATTTATTCACGACCAAACGGTTTATATCGATGGAGACAAACTTGTAGATAACGGCCATCTCGTGGTACTGGATGATCCGGGAATGCGGGAATTTGCGAGCCGTTATGGTGACCCTGACCAGCTTTTGCGAATGACCCCCATGCCGGAAGGCTTATTTAAATGCAGGAGGGATTAAGCATGGAACGAGAACTCATGAAGGTAGCATCGGATCTGTTTGTTAGAATCGGGAAGACCGAGGAGTGTCGTCGCAAGATCGATGATTATGAGCACACGTATCAATTTGAGGTGGATGGGAAGACGGAGTTCTATGTGGAGTTGAATCGAGGGGTGTTGAAGGTGGGCTCTGGAGAGTATCAGGGAGAATACACGAAGGTTTCGTTGGTGAAGACCGATTCGGGGACGCTTTGGGCGATCTTGAAGGGGAAGTTGAGGCCGTTGGATGCATCGACGCAGGGGAAGTGGGTGATTCGGGCCAGGAACTATAGTGGGGAATTGTTGTATACACTGCTTCGGATCGGGCGAGAGATGGTGATCGAAGACTTGCTTGCGGCTCAGGCATGAGCCTGTTGATGATGGACAAAGGGAGAAAGGAGGAAAGCCATGATCAGGAAGAGTGTGATATTGATGTTGGCGGTGTGGGTGGTATTATGCGGCACAGCCTATTCACAGCAGAAGCAGCCCAGTTTGGCGGAAATTGTTAAGGCCGCCGAGAAAGAAGGGGAGGTGTTATGGACGAGTACTTACAAAGACGATGAGGTGGACCCCTTCATAAAAGCCTTCAACAAAGATTATCCTAAGATAAAGCTTATTCATGAGAGGGAACACGGCGCCGAGGCTATGGAACGACTCTTACGGGAGTTGATGAGTGGCGTACCGGTAAACGATGTGGTTCTCCTTCATACCGATTCGGTGAATCAGTTTCTGGAAATGGACGTATTGGAAACTGCGGATTGGAGGGTTTTGAATGTTGTGCCTCAGCTCGTCACCGAGAACAATCGGCTGGTGTCGACCACTTCCATGTCCTATATCATTGTGTATAACACTAAGTTAGTTAAGAAGGAAGAAGCCCCAAAGACATGGGAAGATTTCCTCGATCCGAAATGGAAGGGAAAGTTTATCGTTGATTCTCGACCCAACACTTTTCTCTGTTTAACCGGTGCTTGGGGGCCGGCAAAGGTTCTCGATTACGCTAAAAAGTTAGGACAAAACAGTCCAACCTTTGTCAGGGGACAGACCGAAGCCATGAACCTGATGGCCGCTGGCCAGTATATGGTGTCAGCCGGCGCAATGATTTCGTCGGCTCAGTATGTGATACAAAAAGGCGGGCCCCTTGCCTATAATCTTCCCGACCCCATACCCTTGCACTATCAACCGAGTGCCGTTCTGAAGAAGGCCCGTCATCCTAATGCGGCTAAAATATTTTTGGGATGGCTCGGGAGCAAGGGTTTCAAACTTTGGGATGAAATTAATCCGGGGCGTGGCGTTCCTTATGGGGGCACTATTTTAGATAAGGAATTTAAAGGAAAGCGGTTCTCCTCTCCACTTTCGCGCGCAGTCATGCCTGACAGTCAGGGGTTTGAGAAACAGGTGATGCAAGCCCTGGGTGTGGGTAAGTAGGGAATGGGGTTCGTCTGCGTATGAAACCAGTAGCATTTCTCATAGAGAAGCGTGACAGGATTTTTACCGGTGTTGTCATCGCAGTGGTGGGCGTACTTGTTTTGGTTCCATTGGGCATGTTGGTATGGAGTAGCCTTCGCACCGGCAGGCCAGGCTTCCCTGGGGGAACATTTAGCTTCATCCATTATGAAACGGCCTATTCAGATTGGAGCACGTACCTTACGTTGATTCGGAGTTTCATCTTTGCTGGCGCAGTGACTGTCATTAGCCTGGGGATTGGCAGCCTTTTTGCGTGGATGATTGAAAGAACCAACATGCCTTATCGTGAATGGGCCTATAGCATGATGGTGAGTCCGCTGGCCATACCAAGGATGTTGTTCGGAATCGCTTGGGTTTTGCTGATGAGTGGCAAAATCGGCTTAATTAATAAGTTTTTCCAGATTGCTTTCGGCTTTCGGGGACTTGATATCTACTCGATGGGAGGAATGATCTGGGTTCAAGCACTCATCGAAGTTCCGACGGCGTTTCTGATGGTCTTAGGAGCCCTCCGGAGTATGGATCCTTCCTTGGAAGAGGCTGCTTCTGTCAGTCGAAGCAGCACCCTAAAAACGATGCGGAAGATCACGTTTCCGATCATGACTCCAGCCATGCTCGCGGCGGCCGTTTTTCTATTCACCGTGAACATAGAGGTATTTGAGATCCCTGGAATTATCGGGTTACCTGCCGGAATCACCATATTCAGCACAGCCATTTATCTCAACGCTAATGTGCTGACACCCCCCAACTACGGCTTAGCGAACACCTATGCCATGACGTTTTTGGTTCTCAGTCTCGTTCTGGTTGCATTGTATAGAAAAGAGACACGTTATGCGGAGCAATATTCTACGATCACAGGAAAGGGCTATCGGCCGAGAGTGATCGATTTAGGTGCCGGGAGGTATGTCGCATTTATTATTTTTACTGTTTTTTTCGTCGTCACGATTTTGCTCCCGATCCTCATTCTTATCTATGCTTCATTGCTCCCCCTTTACGAAGTGCCCCATGCCGACATACTGACCAAAATATCCTTGCAGAATTACGTGTCTATCATCAATGCCCCTTGGTTAGGTAAGGTTTTGAAAAACACGATTCTCTTAATGGTCGTGGCGCCAACGGCAACGATTTTCTTGGCAGCCTCTGTTGCGTGGGTTGTTTACAGGACTCCAATAAGCAAAAAATGGAAGGCGATGATTGATGTACTAAGTTTTTTGCCTCAGGCAACCCCCAGCATCGTCATTGCTCTTTGTCTTCTAATCGTCTTCCTGTATGTCCGTTTTATTCCCATATACGGCACGATATGGATCATCATATTATCTTCTGTCATTCGATATCTTCCATATTCATCACGGACCATTGGTGCGGCCGTGATTCAAATCCACAAGGAATTGGAGGAATCTGCTCAGATCTGTCGGGCGAGTGAAATGAAGTCTTTTTTTAAAATCACACTTCCATTGATCGCTCCTGCCTTGGTGAACGCTTGGATATGGGTATCGATGCAATCGGTCAGGGCATTGTCTGCCGCCCTGATGCTCTATTCTTCAAAGAACGAAGTTCTATCCACCCGGATTTGGGAAATATGGTATGAGGGGGATATTGCCAAGGTCAGTGCTCTTGCGGTACTAATGATCGCTATTTTGTTAATGGTGAGTCTCATTGGCCGAATGATTTCGGCGAGGTTGAGCCACCGATAAAATGGAGGTTCCTTGTGGAAGAAAGAGTCACCGTTCGTGTTTCGAATCTCTATAAAAAATATACTTCAAGAGAGGGGCTCGTCCAGGCCGTCAGAGGAGTCTCATTTGATGTGAAGGATGGGGAATTTTATACTCTTCTGGGGCCCAGCGGATGCGGAAAGACCACGACGCTCAGGTGTGTGGCTGGGCTTGAGCGGATTGATCAGGGTGAGATCACGATCGGGAGTGAGGTGGTGGCCAGTCTTCGTAAGTTTGTTCCTCCTTACCAGAGGCCGATTGGCATGGTGTTTCAATCCTATGCGATTTGGCCTCATATGACGGTTGCTCAAAATATAGCGTTTCCTTTGAAGAATCTGGAAAAGAAATACTCTACCCAAGAAATGAACCGAATGATTCAAGAGATATTGGCGCTCGTTCAATTAGACGGGTTGGGTTCGCGCCCGGCTCCGAACTTGAGTGGTGGTCAACAGCAGCGTCTTGCTTTGGCCCGTGCCCTGGTCTATAACCCGACCGTCCTCTTATTAGATGAACCTTTGAGCAATCTCGACGCCAAACTGAGAGAAGAAATGCGCCTGGAGCTCAAAGCTCTCTCTCGCCGATTAGGAATAACCACCCTATATGTGACTCACGATCAATTAGAGGCGCTGGTATTATCCGATAAGATAGCATTGATGCGTGATGGGCAGCTTATTGAGGAGGGGGCACCTTACGATTTATACATGTACCCGAAGCACTATTTTACCGCAAGCTTTTTTGGAGTAAATAATATATTGGAAGGAAGGGTGACCCATGTCGATCGAACAAATGGAATGGCTCAGATTGACGTTGGATTTGATCATCCCGTCACATCACCCATGCGTGACATAGCCATTGAAACAGCACAGAAAATCCAAATTGCCATTCGGCCGGAGAATATCAATCTGGAAGACCATTCATCAACAACCTCTTCGATCCAGGCCAAGGAAAACATAAACGCATTTGAGGGTTTGGTTAAAGAGGCAGTTTTTTTGGGAGATTTCATAGATTATAGGATTGACGTGAAAGGCACATTGCTTCGTGTGAGAGCTCACCCCGATATGCGGATGGGCCAAGGTACCCGTGTCCTTGTAACATTTCTTTCTAAACATGCCTGTATATTGGAACAATCGGAGTACCTCAATAGAGCACCGGCCTGATAAACATGCTCCAGGAAAGGACGCTTAAGGAAATATTCGGACTCAAGGGTCCTTTGCGAATTTAAAGGTATTCAATTAGCGCAGAGGCGAATTCAGAGCATTTGACTTTTTTCGCTCCCTCCATCTGACGTGCAAGATCGTAGGTCACCACCTTACTTCCAATCGTCTTCTCCATGGCTTTCATGATCCTCTGTGCCACTTCTGTCCAACCGAGGTGATCGAACATCATCACGCCGGAAAGGATGAGAGACCCTGGATTAATCACATCCTGACCTGCATACTTTGGGGCGGAACCGTGGGTGGCCTCGAAGACAGCGGCCTGGTCCCCAATGTTTCCACCAGGTGCCATCCCCAAACCTCCGACCTGAGCGGCCAGTGCATCGGACATGTAATCGCCGTTCAAGTTAGGCATGGCTAACACATCGTACTCTTCAGGTCTTAAGAGGATTTGCTGGAACATCATATCGGCAATCCGATCTTTAATCACGATCTTGCCGGAAGGGACCTTACCTTCTGTCAGTTCGCTTTCGGGAATGAGCTTGTCCCCGAACTCCGCCTTGGCTAGTTCGTAGCCCCAATCGCGGAAAGCTCCCTCCGTGTATTTCATGATGTTTCCTTTGTGAACGAGTGTCACGCTCTTTCGGCCGTGAGAGATCGCATAACGGATGGCCCGACGAACATGGCGCTGCGTGCCCAGGCGGCTGATGGGTTTGATACCGATGGCCGAACCTTCCCGGATCTTTACACCCATCTCCTTCTCCAAGAACTCCCGGACCCGTGTTGCTTCTTTTGATTCTGCTTTCCACTCGATCCCTGCATAGACATCTTCTGTATTCTCCCGGAAGACGATCATGTCCACCTTCTCCGGATTCTTCATCGGGCTGGGGTTCCCGCAATATATTTCACGGGCCGGATGCAGGAATAGAGATCGAGCTTCATCCTCAACATGACATTGATACTTCGAAACCCTCCCCCCACGGGAGTGGTCAGGGGACCTTTGATCCCCACTCTGTATTCTCGGATGGTCTCTATCGTCTCCTCCGGAGCATAGTCTCCCTTCTTTTGGTAGGCCTTTTCTCCTGCGAGGACTTCCATCCACTCAACCTTTTTCTTGCCCCCGTAGCACTTCTTCACGGCTTCGTCAAAAACACGGACCGAAGCCCTCCAGATGTCTGGACCCACACCGTCTCCCTCGATATAGGGGATGATTGGAACATCGGGAACGATCAAACTTCCATCTGAACGGATCTGAATCTTCTCGGCCATCTTTTTTCCCCTTTCGTTAATTTCATTTTATAGAAATACGGTCCAAAAAGGCATACCCAACCGCCTTTTCAATGCAATATTTCATGACGGCTACGTCACCCTCCCAAGGATGAAAATCCCCCTCAATCCCCCTTTGCCGTCTTTGCAGGAAGATCAAAGGGGGATAATTACCCCTCCCTTTGGCAAAGGGAGGTTGGGAGGGATTTAAAGAAGTTATTTTCAATACAATATTAAGTTTCATTTTTTCGATCTTTGCTCTCTTATAAAACCTAACGTCCCTCCAGCCTTCATGATTTCCCTCTCTCTCTCGTTGAGGGGAACGAGCAACAGGATTCTTACGTTCTTCGTCTTATTGATCAACGTGACTTCGGTTCCCTTGAGATCGCCAACTTCTATCTCGATTTCATCTCCCTGGTCCACTTTCTGGTAGTCTCCCTCCTCTTTGAAAGTCAAAGGGAGAACTCCAAAATTGATCAGATTCGCAAGATGGATACGAGCAAAAGACTGAGTGATCACCGCCTGGACGCCCAAGAACATCGGGCTGATCGCAGCGTGCTCTCGGCTCGATCCTTGTCCATAATTATTTCCAGCTACGATAAACCCTCCTCGCAACTCCTTCGCCCTTCTGACGAAAGACGGATCGACCCGCTCGAACGTGTATTCGGAGATCGCTGGAATATTTGACCGCAAGGGAAGAACTTTAGCGCCTCCCGGAATAATATGATCTGTCGTAATATTGTCCGCCAACTTGATAAGAACCTGACCGGAGAGTGTCGAGCTAAAAGGTCCCTTCACCGGCAGAGGTTTGATATTGGGTCCTCGAATGATTTCAACCTTCGAGGCTAATTCAGCTTTAAGTGGAGGAATGATCATGTTATCTTCCACCGGATAGACGGATGGGAGTTCAATGGAAGGTTGCACTCCGAGCTTCCGAGGGTCCGTAATGACTCCGGTGATGGCAGAAGCGGCTGCCACTTCAGGACTCACGAGATAGACCTGTCCACTTTGGGTCCCCGAACGTCCTTCGAAGTTACGATTGAACGTCCGAAGAGAAACGCCATGGGTCGGCGGAGCCTGACCCATACCAATACACGGGCCACAGACACTTTCCAAAACCCGAGCTCCTGATTCAAGCAAATCGGAAAGCGCTCCGTTGGACGCAAGCATTTTCAGGACCTGCCTTGATCCGGGCGAGATGACGAGGCTGATGTTTGGAGCCACGGTCTTTCCTTTGAGGATACGTGCCACTGTCATCAGGTCCTGGTAGGATGAATTGGTGCAGCTCCCGATGGCGACCTGATCCACTCGAACTCCTTCGATTTCCTTTACCGAACAAACACGATCTGGACTGTGGGGCTGAGCAATGAGTGGCTCCAACGACCCCAGATCAATCTCCCAAACGTCATCGTATGTCGCATCAGGGTCTGCACTCAGAGGAATCCAATCCTTCTCCCTCTTTTGGGCTTTCATGTAAGTCCGAGTTAAATCATCACTTGGAAAGATCGAAGTCGTGGCTCCGAGTTCAGCCCCCATGTTGGTGATGGTTGCCCTTTCGGGAACCGTTAACGTTTGAACTCCAGGACCGCCATACTCTAAAGCCTTCCCAAGACCTCCCTTAACAGAGTACCGGCGAAGGATCTCCAGGATCACATCCTTTGCACTCACCCAGGGACGGCGTTGACCCAAGAGTTTCACCTGAACGATCTTTGGCATTTCAATATGGAAGGGCTCTCCTGCCATGGCCAAGGCCGCATCCATTCCCCCCACACCGATGCCAAGCATCCCAATGCCCCCACAGGTTGGCGTGTGGCTGTCAGCTCCCAGGAGGAACTGTCCAGGCACAGCAAATCGCTCAAGGTGAACTTGATGACAGATTCCATTACCGGCCCGTGAAAAGTGAAGTCCATACTTTGCAGAAAATGTTTGAAGGAAAATATGGTCGTCTGCATTTTCGAACCCGACCTGTAAGGTGTTATGATCGATATAAGTGGCCGAGAGCTTTATCTTGATCCTCGGGATGGAGAGGGCCTCAAATTCCAAAGCAGCCATCTGTCCTGTCGCATCATGCATCAGGGTCTGATCAACGGATAGAGAAATCATCTTTCCTGGCTCAATGCTTCCAGATACTAAATGAGCTTTCACTATTTTTTGGACCAGATTTTGACCCATTCCTTTTGTCTCCTTCAGGTTTGAACTTGCTATAAAGATTGCTTAGAAAATATCTTCTTTAAATCCCTCCCAACCTCCCTTTGCCAAAGGGAGGGGTAATTATCCCCCTTTGCAAAGGGGGATTGAGGGGGATTTTCATTGTTCGAGTATTAAGTGGCCATTATGAAGGATCATGTAAAGATCAATTATTTTTCTCCAGAACTTTCCTCGGGAATATCCGGATGCTTTGGAGCCCATCCTCGGTCATCCTGAGGCTCCTGTTCCCTTAGGGTATAGACATGCGTCAATTCCTCTCGATCCATTTGAACCAACCGATCCAGAACTCTAACATATCTGCCATCTTTGATATCGGAGATTCTTTGGTAGATACTGTTTGGAATCACGAGGATGTGGCGGCCATAGAGTCGACGGGCTAAGAGAGCCACGTTGGGTTGGGAAATCTCAGCCGGACACTTCGCCGCACAGGCTCCACACATAATGCATTGAAAGGATAGAAGAGCCACCTTCTCAATATCCCCCTGGATCGCCATCGCCATATATTCCATGACCTGGATCTCCATTGGACAGACTCGCGTACACGTATTGCATTGAAGGCAACGATAGATCTCCGGATAGATCTTTCCTAAGATCCCAGGCTGCCCCTTCAGTTCTTCGAGTTCATAGGGCGCCCGATTCATAGGCACAAACGGAGATTGCGTGATCTGCATTCCCGGTTCGGCTAATGCCTGACAAGCCAGAGCCACCTTGAGCCGATAGCTTCCTGGGGTTCTATATTCGGTCAAGCATGCCCCACAAATACCCCCTCGACAGCCGCAAGATCGAATGAAGCGATATCCCGCAAACTCCATTGCCTTCTGGATCGTCAGACCTTCCGGCACTTCATATCGGTTACCAAATACATAAATGTGAATATAATTCGCTTCCTGAACTTCCATCCTCTCCCTCTATTGGTGCACCTTCGTCAGGGCTTTTTCATACCGATAATCAGGAAGTACAAGGGGAGCTTTAATCTCCTTTTTCAACACCCCTGATTCCCTCAATGCCTTCTCGTATTCAACGACGTGGTCTAATGTGAGTTCTCCATTCTTAATCTCTTTTGCTCTCTCCGCTGCAAGGATTCCAGCCCGGCGCCCAAAGACAAAAATATCGAGAAGAGAATTTCCCCCTAAACGATTTCTACCGTGGACA
>CAVTZZ010000060.1:0-40748 GCA_963739325.1 uncultured delta proteobacterium
TGATCCCAAACGGAAACTTGTACTCAACATCAATCGTGCGTTTGGAATAATGCGCCCGGTCTTCTTTTGGAATCTCGTGCCAGACCAGATCGTCCGGATTGAGTCCTAGTTCGGAATGATATTTTTTCATCTCCCGAGCCACATCTCAAAAATTTCTTCCCAGCCAACGGGCGCGATGAAATATTCAAACTCCATCAGATTGAATTCCCGCAGTCGGAAAATAAACTGCCCGGGGGTGATTTCATTTCTGAAACATTTTCCCGATCTGGGCAATTCCGAACGGAAGTTTTTTTCGCGCCGTCTGCTGGACCTCACGGAAATCCACGAACATTCCCTGCGCGGTTTCCGGACGGAGATATGCGAGCGACGAGTGGTCTTCCGTCGGCCCAATATGGGTCTTGAACATCAGATTGAACTGCTTGGGTTTCGTCAGCTCATTCCCGTCCGGAATTTTGATCTTTCTTTTTGTGATCACCTCCCACATGTCTGTCAAGTTTCATCCCTGCAACATCGATTCCGTGATATCTCGAGCAGATGATCCACTCGATAGCGTTTATGGGTCGCCTTATCTTCCACTAGTGGAAAATTCGTGAAATCCCGCAACGTGGCCCTGATGCTTCCCACGTTTTCGGATGCATGATATGATCGTTGATTCAAGCCCCACCATATCCGGCCTGCGCTGTACAAAAAAATTCCACCAATGGTTGCGGATGTTGTTTCACGAGTTCCGTGCCATATGGCCCATAATCCCATGAATTCGCGAGTCCCCCCGTAAATTTCTGATCCGGGGAAACACAAATCCCCGTCTTTTGCAAAGGACACGATTTTTTCCGTTAGTTGTTCGTTTTTCATAAATCTTGTCTACGAATTACAAATTTGTAAAGATACCCGAATCAATGAAGGTCGCAAGGGAGGAATAAAAAAATAATTAATTCGTATATTCGTAATTGATTCGCCACCGCCTTAGCGGGGTCCCGCTGCAGCGGGATAATTAGTAAAGATATATAAAAATAGCAGATTATTCCCTTGTTAGTCAAGAATAACACAAAATCTCTGACAAATAAATGGCAGCGACCTTTTTGCTTGCAAAAAAAATTATTTTTCCTCGCTTCCCAAAACAACAGTTGCCTCCCTTTTTAAGCCATAACTTTCAGGGAGATAATGATGTTCCCAGTCTATAATCATGATTTCCTCCTATGGCAGGTTCTTGAAAAAGTTGCTCTTCGTTGCTCAGAACATTTTTTGTTTTCAGCACTCTGCTTCTTCTATTTTACTCCTTTAACATCTGCTGATATTTTTCTACCACGGGATAAGTTTCTCTCACTATCTTACCCAACTTCCTGGGCGTTGTTAGTATAAATAACCATCTTCCTTTTCTTTGCCCATTCGATATAACCCGGTTCTTTAACGGCTTTACTAAAGGCTTCTTCCAATACTTTCACAATACTGGCAGGTGTATTGGGGGGTGCCATCGCGCAGCGAGTGGCAGGTATAGAGGTGATATTGTACCCTAAATCTTTTGGAATGGGAATATCCGGCATAAAAGGGTCGCGTTCGTCATTAAAAAAGATAAGGGGTCTTAGCTTTCCAGCCTCAATGAGAGAAATGGCAGAGGTAGAAAGACCGATCATAAAATCAATATGTTTTCCAGCCAGAGCGGCAACGGCTTGACCCGACCCTTCATAGGGCACCCAGTTGACCTTGAGCCCGAGTTCACCCATTGCCAACAATCCGGCAAGATGGGTTGTGCTGCCTCTTCCCATCAGGGCTCCTGCCAAGAGTTTGGTCTTGGCTGCCTTGAAAAATTCATCAAAGGTTTTCCAGTTGTCCACATGCACAACCAGGAGTTGATTCATGCGAGACCAGGCATAGATTGGAGTAAAATCTCTTGGTTCGATAGTTGACTTTACCCATATATTCAATAATGATGCTTTTGGGAAATGTAAAGAGGACTAAAGAGTGTCCATCCGGCTCAGTCCTCTGAAATTTTTCAAAGGCAATCTTTCCGCCGGCCCCACCCTGGTTTTCAACTACGACATTGACCCCTAAATATTTCTGGAGGTAAGGAGCCAATCCTCGTGCCTCGGTATCCTCACCGCCACCCACATCGGCTGTAGCAATGATCTTCACCGATTTTCGAGGGAAATCTGCACTGTTTGCCAACGAACAGATTAAAAGCATGCTCAGTCCACCGATCAGCACGAAGGTGAATAGGTTTGCTAATTTCTTAAACATTTTTTCCTCCTTTCTTGGTTGAAGAATAAATCCTTCTGAAGATAGGTGATTGATAAGGACCTACCAGAGACAAGTTAAGAATGCTCAGCCATCATGAGATCAGTATCCTTCGGGCCCAAATTTAGCATTAAGCTCACTCACTGCTTCTGGCAAAGTCTCCAGCCTCAACACTTGTTGTTTCGTAAAATCCTGAGGCAGCTTGCCCGAGGCTTTCGCCTCTCCTATCAGTGCATCCAAACCACTGAGGCTGATCTCTACCATCCGGAGGAAGAATTCTCGCTGAACGAACCATCTCATCTATCCGTTTTTCATCGAACTTTCCCCAACCAAAACCATCTCTTCCCCAGTCGTAGGTTAAGTACATTTCCCGTATCTCCCTTGCGTTTTTTGGATCCCGGGCAAAACGATAACCTCTAATAATTCCCTTAAGGACACTCTTTACCGTCTTCGAATATTTTGTAAGTATCTTGCCTGTGGTTGCTACGACTCTATCCGGCAAGCCATCGGGGAAAGTCTCTGAGCGCTCTGCCAAAATGTTGTAGCCTGCTTGACGCACGATATCAAAAAGTTCAGGCCTTTTGTAGTGAGCACTGAGAGGGGTCGCTTGATAATCTCCCCTGTCGAGACGAGGTCTCTGAATATCCAAAGAACCATAGCCGGCCTCGGTTACCCAGATCACCTCTTTATCTGGGTCTATTCCCTCTTTACGAAGCAACATCCGTATCCACGGGACCTCGCGTCCACCTCCTTTCTCTATGACGCCTATCTTCTTGCCTTTCAGATCGGCGACACACTTAACGTCCGGAGTCCCAATAAGAGTGAGGTCAAGGTGGTTTAACATACCCGCGATGATATATACCTTTTTCCCCTTGCTATTGGCTTCGAGGACGAGCGCTGATCTGACATCTAATCCAAAATCGATATCTCCGGATTCTAAGCTCTCCACGGTTAAACTATCCTCACCCGTGGCTTTAAGTTCTATTGGCGGTAGTCCTTCGTCCCGGAAGTAGCCTTTCTTTATAGCTGCAAGAGCGCTTGCCCGATGAAAAGCATGGGCGTGACCTGTGGCTAACATTATTTTGTTTTCCATTCCTCACTCCTCTCTTTAGATTCTTATACTTTCAACACTTACTTTCTTAAGATCTGCTGATACTTTTCTACGATGGGATACATTTCGGTAATGGCCTTACCATATTCCTGGCTGTTCAAAGGATGAATGGCCATTTTTCTCTTTTTTGCAAATTCAATATACCCTGGTTCCTTAACCGCCTTGCTGCAGGCTTCTTCCAATACCTTCACAATGGCAGGGGGCGTATTGGGCGGAGCCTCGATACCGCGAATGCCCGGGATAGGTGACGTACGAACCCCTAACTCCTTGGAACTCGGAACATTGGGAAGATAAGGATCGCGTTCATTGTCGAACACGATAAGGGACCTAAGCTTCCCGGCCTCCATGAGTGGAACGGCAGAAGTGGTAACCGTGACCGAAAATTCAATATGTTTTCCAGCCAGGGCAGCAAGGCTTCCTGCGGAACCTTCATAGGGCACCCAGTTGACCTTCAGCCCGAGCTCATCTGCTGCCACCAAACCACCCAATGTGGAATGTCCTCCTGAAAGCCCTCCTACCATTGTCTTTGTTTTAGCGACCCTTAAAAATTCATCAAATGTTTTCCAGGTCTCAGCATTCACGACCAAGACCTGACTTGACCAGGACCAGGCGTAGATCGGGGTATAATCCTTCGATTTAAAGTTAACTTTATCCGTATATTCAATTACGACGCTTTTGGGATAGGTATACGTAATTAAGGTATAACCATTTGGCTCCGTCTTCTGAAATCTTTCAAAGGCAATCTTCCCACCTGCAGCCCCCTGATTTTCGATCAGTATCTTGACCCCCAAATATTTCTCAAGATAGGGTACGATTCCGCGAGCCTCCGTATCTTCTCCGCCGCCTGGATCAGCAGTAACAATAAGCTTGATCGTTTTCTTTGGAAAATCTACACTATTTGCTGGCGGACAGACGAAAAGCATACTAACTCCAACAAATAGGGCAACCATAAATATTTTTTCTAATTTTTTAAACATCTTTCCTCCTCCTTCTTTTTGGCCGAATATTATCAATTTATGCACTGTATGTCAATCCCTTTGACAAAATTAATCCCTTGCCTTACCTCGGATATAGAGCTATCATTGGGAGTCTCTACGACAAGATGAATGTGAAGACTTCTCAAAACCCTGGTGAGTAACACTGAAAATTTTTAACTTCGAATATCTTTCCATTTTGAGTGGTTTGTGGCCAGAACCAATAATCTTCTATCTCAATATTCTTTACGATGTGAGGAGATGGAAAAGATGAGAGGAGAGATTCTGGAAAAGATCGATGAAAATCTGTTGGTGAAGCTCGTGCAGGACCTTGTAAGGATCCCAAGTCTGAATCCCCCTGGAAATGAAAAGGGGTGTGCTGAGTATATCTTCCATACATTGAACCAGTGGGGAGTGAAAACGGAGATGGTCTTCGAACCTTTCCCCGATCGGCCGCAAGTGGTGGGCACAATCGATGGTAAAGATGCTGGTCTGACCCTATTTTTCAATGGCCATATGGATGTCGTCCCCGAAGGCTTAAGAAATCAGTGGAAGTATGATCCCTATGGTGGAGCCATCGAAGGTGGACGATTATACGGCCGTGGATCGAGTGACATGAAAGGTGGATTGGGTGCAATGATGATGCTGTCAAAGCTCATCCATGAGGCAGGGCTCTCTCGGGGAAGGTGTGTGTTTCTGTTTGCGATAGGTGAAGAGACCGGGGAGCCAGGGACAAAGGAGCTTTTGCTTAGAATGGGGTATAAAGGAGACTTCGGAATCGTGCTGGAACCCACTGCTTTGAGAGTGGCCACTGCAGAAAAGGGATTAGCGTGGTTTCGGATCTCATTGGAGGGAAGACCCGCCCACGCCGGCGTAGCGGAGCAGGGCATTAACGCCATTGAAAAGGCTGTAAAGTTTGGTGAAAGATTGCTTGCATACAATAAGAGCGTGCTCAACCGTGTCCATCCCCTTCTGGGAAGTCCAAAATGCACGATGACAATGATACATGGCGGGACCAAAGAGAACGTTGTCCCCGAATCCTGCTCACTGACCGTCGATCGGAGATTCAACCCAGAAGAAACGCTGGTTGATATTGAAGGCGAGTTGAGAGCAGTCCTTGAAAAACTCGCCTCTGAGGATTCAGATTTCAAATACCGACTCGAACGAAAAAGATTCTATGAGGCTGCGGAAATTCCTGTGGATTCCCCGATGGCGAATATTTTGAGAAAACATGCAGTCCAAATATCAGGGGTTTTGCAAGAACCCTGTGGCACCCTTTTCTCATCGGACGTTAGAAACTTTATCCATGACGCTGGGATTCCGGCTGTCGCTTTCGGCCCTGGTGAGACTCAACAAGCTCACTGTTATAATGAAAGCATCGAGATTCAACAGATTGTCGATTGTGTTAAAGTTCTGTTTTTAACGGTCAAGGAACTATTGGGATGAGTTCATTCAATCATTTGAAAAGACTAAAGACCTTTTCTAATTGACAACGTCGATGAGAGGATATATTTGGAAAATTAAACTGGGAGAGGGATGTTAATAAACAAGTCCGATGTCAAATTCATATAAAGGAGAGTATCATGCCAATAGAAGGGTTCCAGCCGTATCGGCCTGAAGATGTCGAAAGGTACACCAAATACAGATGGTGGTTGGGCCTCACTTGGGGCGACATGTTCGACAAGGCCACCGATCTCTATCCGGAAAAGGAGGGGCTTGTAGATGATACTGCACGTTTCAGGTATCAGGATCTGCGAGAAAAGGTGGATCGGCTTGCCATCAGTCTCATGGAATTAGGAATAAAGGAGCGTGATTTTGTGCTCCTCCAAATCCCGAACTGGCACGAATTCATTATCGCCTTTTTTGCACTGCAGAAGATTGGGGCTATCGTCGTTCTGCTCATCACACGCCATGGACTCGATGAGATCAACTACCTGTGCAGTCTGACGCACCCTGTCGCGTGGATCGGTCCTGACCACTACAGGAACATCGACTATCTGTCCATCATAAAAAGCCTTATGGAAAGGAACGGAGAACTTAAGCACATCCTATCCGTGAGGGCACCAGAGAATAAGTCATGGATCCCTATGGAGAAGCTGATAGATGCAGGCAAGCTGACCCCAGTCAATAGAGAGGCCTTAGCAGCCAGGCGGCCCGATCCCATGGAGGTATCGATCATCCTTCCTACCGGTGGGACGACAGGCCTACCCAAGGCCGTTCCTCGGACCCATAACGATTACATCGCAAGTATCGAGTATCATTCAAAGGGATGGGAAATAACGAGTGACGACGTGGTATTGACGGTTGCCCCGGTGAGTCACGCTCAAGGCATGCACACCGGTGTCGGTGGTGCCTTTTTCAATTATGCCAAATATGTGCTCACGGATTCAACAAATGCCGAGGACATCTGCAGAGTTATCGAACGGGAGAAAGTAACAGCCTTTCCCACCGTGCCTGCTCTCGTCCAGAGGATTGTCACCCTGGACAGACTGAGAGATTTCGATCTCCGCTCGCTCAAGAAGGTCTACGCTGGTGGGGCACCCAGCACACCGGAACTGGTTAAGAACGTCTACGAGAGGATGGGTTGTAAGTTCGTAAATGCGTTCGGCTCTGCTGAGGGCACAGGTGTTATAACACGTCTCGATGCCAATTTTGAAACTATCTGCACGACAGTAGGAAAAAAAGACTGTCCCTACTCACAACTTAAAATTATAGACCAGAACGAACAGGAAGTCCCGCCCAACCAAGAGGGCGAACTGGCCTCGAAAGGTCCCAACATTTTCACCGGTTATTTCAAATCGCCCGAGGATAACAAGAACACATTTACTCAAGATGGATTCTTCAAAACGGGGGATCTCGCAAAGATCGATCAGTCTGGCACAGTCATGATCACGGGAAGGATCAAAGAGACCATCCTCCGCGGTGGAGAGACGATCAGCGCTGGAGGGATCGAGCGGTTAATAAGCTCCCATCCTGCCGTTGCTGAGGTCGCAGTCATAGGAATGCCGGACAGGACCCTGGGTGAGCGGATATGTGCCTATGTCCAGCTTAAAACCGGGGCAACGCTTACCTTCGAGGAACTGCTCGCATATCTGAGAAGTGCTGGAGCCTCTGTACTGCAGTTACCCGAGCGGGTCGAGTTTATCGATACCCTGCCTCTCACCAAAGTCGGTAAGGCAGATAAGAAGACTCTGAAGGAGGAAATCAAGAAGAAATTGGGTATTTCCTAAGTAACCTTTGGACGTCAGGACTCCATGATGGCTGATAGAGACGAAAAAGAAAAAGCTCTTATCAAAAAAATAGAATCACTCCGCCAGAGGATTACGGAACTCGAGCATTGCGAGGAAGAACGGAAACGAACAGAAGACATCTTCCTTGATCTCTTTAATGCCACAGAGGAATCTGTATTCCTGATAGATCGGGATGGGATCATACTCGTAGCAAACAAGAATGTAGCCCGTCTTTATGGTGTCCCTATGGCAAGGCTCCCCGGCACATCGATCTATGACCTTATTCCCAGTGACCGTGTTAAGAGCAGCAAGGGAAAGGTAAAAACAGTCCTGGAGACACAAAGGCCAGTACGGTTCGAAGGGAGGCTCGGAGAGGAGATATTTGAAAATTGGCTCTACCCCGTCCTGTATGATGGATTGGAGGTCCAGAGAATCGCCATCTATGTCCGGGATATTACCGAACGGAAGATGGCTGAAGAGGCGTTTGCTGAAAGCGAAGAACGTTACAGGACGGTCATCGAGCACTCCAACGACGCTGTTGCGATCATCCAAGGTGACAAAATTCAGTACGTCAACAGGAGGTTTGTGGAGATATTTGGTTACGACAAGCCGGAGGACATGATCGGCAAGCCTGTTTCCCTCGTAGTCCACCCAGAGGATCGAGAAAAGGTCATGACGATCAATCAGTCGAGACAGAAGGGAGAACCTGTCCCTTCTCGATATGAGTTTAAAGGCATGACAAAAGACGGTGGGGTCATCTATATCGAAGTCTCGGCCACAAGCATTGTCTATCGGGGCACACCCGTGTATCTCATCTATTTAAGGGATATGACAGAACGGAAAGCAGCCGAAGAGGTGTTGCGGAACGAGCGAAATAAATTTCGAATCCTTTCAGAAAGTGCACCCTTCGGCATCATCATGATCGACAAGGAAGGGATCTTTGAATATATTAACCCCAAATTTAAGGAGTTATTTGGTTATGATCTGGAGGAAGTGCCAAACAGCTTAGAATGGTTTAAAAAGACATTTCCAGACCCGAAGTCCAGAAAAGAAGTTATTTCGACCTGGATCGATTATCTGAAGAATACAAGACCAGGAGAGAAAGTCCCCAAAACACTCCCCGCCACCTGTAAGGATGGAACTCAAAAAATCATCCATTTTATTCCTGTGAGGCTCACGACGGGGGAATATATTGTAACCCTCGAGGACATTACTGAACGCATTCAGGCCCACGAGTCATTAGTGAAATCCCATCAGGAACTCGAGCAGCTGAACAGAGCAAAAACGAGGGCTGTCAATCACATTTCTCACGAGCTTAGGACACCCATCGCTGTGATCCAGGGAAATATACGGCTCCTGAAAGGAAAGCTGAAGGGTTACCCCATCGGTGCACCTCTTCAAAATATCATGGAAATCTTGGAGCGAAACCTAACGAGGCTTTTCGATATTTCGAAAGAAACAGATGAAATATTCAGAGTCTCACAGGAACTCGAAGCAGGAGTCGTCCTCGACAACCTCGATAGGCTCTGGCAAAGGATCGAGCATCTATCAGACATGCCACCCGATATCCGGTACCATCTCGATGCCCTCAAGGGTTGGCTCAGTCAATATCTGTCCGAGAGGACTGAGTCATTTCAATCCATCAACCTTTTCCCATTTGTACTGGATATGTTGGAAAGGGTGAAACAGTTATCAAGTCACAGAAATATTCGATTTCAGGTAGAGGGTAAAAATGATCTTTTTGTCTTCATCGATCCCCTCATTCTGCAAAATGTTGTGGAGGGTCTCCTCAGGAATGCCGTAGAAAATACGCCGGAGGGTGGAGCGATTCGCTTAGTGGTCGAACAAAAGCATGGGAAAATGATCCTTCATATTACGGATGATGGAATAGGTATCACAGAAGAGGATCAGGCGTACATCTTCGATGGACTCTTCCACACGAAAGAAACGGAACTGTACGCTTCGAAAAAACCCTACGACTTTGGAGCCGGAGGTAAGGGCTTAGACCTCCTTCGAATGAAGGTCTATGGACAACGTTTTGGCTTTGACCTCTCCATGACAAGCAAGCGGTGTGTTTACATCCCCACCGATCAGGATCAATGTCCAGGAGATATTTCCCAATGCTCTCATGTGGGAAGTGCAGAGGAGTGTGCGGCATCCGGTGGAACTACGTTTACAGTCGCTTTTCAGCCCAAGAAGGTCAGCCAACCGGCTCACATTTGAAAAAGGAGAAAAAATACTAAACGGGGATGAAGTCACAAGCTCTCCGCAGTTCGGTCTCCTTGAGCACCTTACCCAAGAGTTCAGAGGTCGCCAAGTTCTCCTCGATCTGCGAGGGTCGTTTGGCCCCGCAGATCACCACGGATACTTCGGGATGAGAAAGAGCAAAGCCGATAGCAATCTGGGTGAGACTGAAAGGTTTTCCCCTGAACGCTTCTCGTAGGGCTTCTACCTGACTCAACTGTTGGGAAAACTCCTCCGGCTTCCACCGTGTATTACGATGATCACCCGGCGCAAAGCGAGCCTTCGGGGAAAACTTGCCCGTCAGTATCCCGTATTCTAAAGGGGCCCTGGACACCACCCCAATGCCTCGCCGGCGGATCTCCCCTTCCAGTTCCTCCAGATCGATGCGGTGAAAAAGGTTGTAGACGAGTTGGATACTTGCCGACGAAGGCCAGGCCATGGCCCGGCGACAAACCTCCGCGGAATCCCGAGTCTTGACGGACACACCCCAGAACCGCACCTTCCCAGCTGCTACCAGTTCGTCCATAATCCCGAATACCTCGCCACTTTCCACGTCAGCAAGATCTGGGTTGTGAAGTTGATAGAGGTCGATGGCCTCCCGTTGTAGTCGCCTCAGGCTCTGTTCCACAGCCTCCATCATGTGGGAGCGGCTGAAGTCCTTGCTCTGTTTGCCGCGTTTGCCCACGTAACCCACTTTCGTCGCCACTACCCCCGGAGGATTTTTCCCCTTTAGAACCTGGCCAACCAAACTCTCGCTGCGGCCTTCTCCGTACATGTCTGAGGTATCATAAAACGTCACCCCCATGCTGTAGGCCTTCTCGAGGGCCGCAATGGACTCCCGGTCGTCCGTCGGGCCGTAATCATATCCCCCTATGGCAAAACCTCCAAAACCGATCTCCGACACCTCCATGCTGGTTGCTCCCAGTTTCCTGTAGCGCAATCTCCTCCCTCCCTTTCTAATGAATGATAGAACGCCCCGCTTTCAAATCTTTATCGGAGTGGCTTGAATATAAGAAAAACGGAGTTATTTGTCAACTGGCGATGAGGAAGTTTGGGGATACAGAAAGAGGCGTAGCCTGATGTTTGAAAATTTTTATTATCATGTTATGATAGGTTTGAAAGAAGCCTTTCCCTTCGGCATTCCTCAAAGTGATTAAACTTATTTTTTAAAAAAAGGGGATTGAAATATGAATAAGGAACAATATGAAGCAGCAAAAGTGAGATTAGAGGAAGTCATAATAATGTTGAAGTATGAAAAAATAAGTCCACAAGAAAGAGAAAGGTTTGAAAGAGAAGGAAAAGAATTGGCGATCGTTGTCATGAATCCATGGTTTCCATTCGATTGGCGTTACAGAATAGTTATGACTGCCATTACTGCCATTGGTTTTTGGGGATTCATTCAAGGTCAGTATTTCTTCATGTTGGTCTGGTTGCTCCTACCTCTTTTTTCACCTCGGATAGTGGGTAAGTTCCTCGGTGTCATAACAGGGTTTAAAGATTGGTAACAGAAAGTAACCCAAAAAACGGACAAAAAGGTAACTCCCCTTTTCAAATAAACATTTCCTTTGCTGTGCGGGCCGCTATCTCATCCGGACCATGAGGGAAGAATTCCATACCAATAAACCCCTGGAATCTGACTTGCTTGAGCCAATCAGCGATGGCGCGATAATCAACCTTGCCCGTGCCTGGCTGATGGCGGCCGGGGACATCGGCGACGTGAAAGTAGCCAATTAAATTCAAGTTGCTTTTGATCTCGGACATCACATCTTCACTCATCACGCTCATGTGGTAGATATCATAGAGCAGCTTCACCTGCGAGGCTGTCCACTTGTCGAATGATTTCAAATCCCATCCGTGAACGATTGAGAAAACATCCACGATGATCGAGCGTGGTGTTGATAGGTTCAGTCAACGGAAATAGAAGATCTCGTGAATGTGGTCTCGTCCCTCTATGGGAACCATCCTACCCATAATTGGCGAGAATAGCAAGGAGAGCATGAAGGACGGCGGAACAAAATAGGACCATTCCAGTTCTCTTATGGGTTTGAAAAGGAACCTTTATCCATCGAAGCCCCGTGCTGATCTGAAACAGAATCAAAAGCATGTTCAAGAATCCCAGGATCAGAATGATTGAGACGCCACCGACAATCATCTTTCATCCTCCAAGTTTTGTCCTCACGGCTATCATTTCACGGTGATCTTGTGTATCGCAGGACCTCTACTGCCGTGATTGCTACAACTGGCTTCGGCAATGATCTCCGTATCCTCCATCACTTTGATCTTGATCTCCTTAGAGAATTCCGCTGCTTCGGGTAGCTTGTCTTTTGTGTAATCCCAACGAGCAATCTCTTTCCTATTTACTGTTACCTTTAGCCACTCTGTGTGATGGGACGGACTATTTGCGTTGTGCGTAACGTTTACATGTAGGGTTACCTCTGTTCCCTTTGCAACACTTGTGGGCCCCTCGATAGAGGCAGCCGACTGATTGGCTAATGCAGGACCACCCTGAAGTAATAAAATAGCAAGGAACAAAAATCCCAAAGCGATGGACTTACTCATTCTCTAACCTCCCATAGGTAAATAGTAAACCCCGTTAGAAATTCCAGCGGGGGATTAAACCCCGCCGGAATTATTCTAAAATCTAACCCCGCTATAGAACAACGGGGCATTATTTCTAACGGGGTAAACAACGTCTTCTTTTTAGATGGGTAACCGAAACAGCTTTCTTGCATTATCTTCAAAAATCATCTTTTTGTGGGAGGCGGGGATATCCATCTGTTCAATTCCTTCAATGGTCTCCCGAACAAGCCGAAACCCTAATTGACTATCGAAAGGCGTGTCCGTACCAAAGAGGACATGCTCCGGACCAAAAAATGCGTAACCACACATTGTGGCTGAAACGCTTCCGTTGATAGCCGTATCCGCATAAAACATACGATAATAATCCAGAGGTGACTTGGTAAGCCCCAATTTTGGATTTCCCCTATACCGCATTTCGAGCATATCGTATGCATCTTTGATTCTTCCCTCAAAGTAGGGGACCATGCCACCACAGTGATGCGTCATAAATTTGATCTTGGGGTATTTCTCAAGGATGCCACTAAATATCAATCGAGTCATCGCTGCGGTCGTTTCATAGGGCCAGCCAAATATGGACCATATTCCGTATTTCGACTCTGTCTCGTCAGCATAATCTGCTTTTCCGGATCCCCTGACAGGATGGATCAGGAGCGGCAGGTCATAAGCCACCATTTTCTCGTATAATGGAAAGAACTGAGGGGAGTCGAGTGGTTTGCCCATGATGGATGAGAAGATTTGAACACCTCTGAATTTAAGATCGTTGATAGCCCTATCCACCTCCTGCAAGGTTGCGTCCATGTCACTGAGCGGTAGAGTTGCGACGGCTGCGATAAATCGGTCCGGATACTTATGAACGAGTTCGGCCATTTCATCATTAGCTATTCTGGCAAGATCAACTGCTTCCTTTGGTTCCGCGATATCCTCGATGGGCGGTGTAACCAAGGTCAGTATTTGCGTACAGTCGTATTTATCCAGGATTCGGAATCTGATATCGTAATCAAAGGTCCCAGGATTTGCCTCCAACTGTTTCCTAACCCATGATTTAAGATTTCGAGACTTATAGAGAGAGTCCTTAAACTTTAAGGGTAATATGTGTGCATAGCTATCTATTTTCATGACTGACCTCCAAACTTAAATGGTATCAAACTGAGGGATAAGTTAACATAGGCCACGCTGTGTGTCAATCAATACCCTCATTCCGGAATTCTGTAAGTGGATGAGAAGATGTTGGTTAAACTGAGGAAACGGGGCTGTCCCTTTCTACTCCCCCGATGGGTTCTCCTTGACATCCCTCTCCCAGCTCAATAGGATTAAAAGAAAAGGAGACAAGTTCCTCTTTATAAAATATGCCAGAAAACCCCAGGCTTTTAAACCTGGGGATGAATGGCATCCTTTCGAAGCGGAACCAGGTGGAACCTGGCGAAGCGGAGCAAATTGGGACATGATCTGGCTATGGCTAGATACCAGACTGGGTCCCATACGAAACACCGTTTGCAGTACCACCTGGTGTGGATACCGAAATATCGTCGGCGAGTACTGCGAGGCAAAGTGGTCATCCGCCTGAGAAAGTTGTTGAACGAAGCATGCCGGATGAATAAGTGGGGGATCAGTGAGCTAAGTATCGAAGAGGACCACGTACATATTATCATCCAGACGAAGCCAAGCGATAGTGTGGCAGAAGTGGTACAGAGGCTAAAAGGGGGAACGAGTCGGGTGATAAGAAAAGAGTATCCGGAGCTGGAAGAGTTTTTGTGGGGAGATAGCTTTTGGGCGGATGGGTATTTTGCCGAAACAGTAGGCAACGTTGATGAAGACGTCGTGCGGCGATACATAAGAGAGCAGCGTCGGTAATTATGCCAGATCATGTCAGTAGTCCTGAAACCCTGGGCTTAAGCCCAGGGAGTGGGTTCATTTTGATCCCTGCACTTCAAAAAATTTGAGAAAATGTATATACTATTAATGATATCGATCATGGTAATCCCAGATGGATTTGGAGAGAATCATCGGGGTTCTATGTAAAGAGACAGGGATGGGGAGGGACAAGTTATTGAGTGGGAGATAAGGGAATGGGTGGGGGTAGATGACTAAACTTTTGATGACAATGATCGAATGATAATTTCATAGGTGCATTCAAATTTGACAACGAATACCCGTTCACCACAATCAAATCGTAAAGAGCAGAAACGAATGGGACCACTCCGTTCAGATACGCGACCATGGGGTATATGGGAGGAATATCTTAATGAGCGGAACTACCGAGTCAAGCGGCTTATGATCGATCCTGGAAAACGCCTCTCCCTACAAAAGCACAAACAGCGCAGCGAATGCTGGGTGGTGGTTCAGGGAAAGGGAATAGTGATGCTAAATGAGGAACAAAGAAATGTCTCCATAGGGGACACCGTTTTCATTCCTAGAGAAGCCGTCCACAGATTGCAGAACAAGGGTTCAGCACTCTTGATCGTAATAGAAACTCAATTCGGTGTCTGCTTGGAAGAAGATGTTGTTCGCCTGGCAGACGATTGGGGAAGAACTTGACAGGATCACGCCAGTGCCGAACAAAGGGCCCCGTTATGGGGGAAAAGCCCCTGAAGACCTCTGATGATTCTTAATCTGAAGGCCCAGGGATTTGGAATCCCTAAAAAGGGTGGCGTTTATTCCCATTCTCTCTGCGGAAAGCACGTTCACCTCCTCATCATCTACAAAAAAAGTGTTTTCAGGGTTAACCACCTCATTTTTGAGAATATACCTGTAGAACTCCGGGTCCGGTTTTGATAGGCCAATTTTATTCGAAGCGAAAACGGCGTCGAAAATTACGTAATGACCACGGCTTAAATGGTAATCGTAATGGGGGTCGAGAGTATTCGTACCGCAGACAACCCTTGCACGCGCCTTCACTTGCCTTATCAGGGCTATGACCTCCCGATCGATGCTCGGATGAAAAAACTTGCCGAACAATTCTTCTTTTACCTCTCTACCGTATCGCCTGGAGAACCGAGCCCAGAATTCATCGGTTGAAACCTTTCCATTCATGAGCTTATCCAGGTTTTCCCCGGCAAACGTGAGGAATTCTTCCTGAGTGATATCGAGGTAACTGAATACGTCGGGAAATACATCGTTATTGCGCGCGACAACACCTCCCATGTCAAAAATGTAGAGCGTCACTCTCATTATCCCTTTTTACCCGTAAACACCACTGCGCCACCAATGAAGTACTTTGATAGTCTGAGAAACAGTATCAATATTGGGATGCTCGCTATTGCAGCTACAGCCATCATTGCACCTTCGTCTGTATGTTTTTCCGCGGTGAACCTGACGATATAGAGGGGTATCGTCTTCATCTCCTCGGTCTGGGCAACAAGCAGCGGCCACAATAAATTATCCCACTGGCTTTTAAATGTGAGGACTGCAAGGGTTGCGATTGCCGGAATACTGTTCGGAAGAATGATCCTCCTGAAGATCATCGGCTCACTTGCACCGTCGATTCTGGCGGCATCTAGTATTGCGTCAGGAAAGCTAATGTAATATTGTCTCATGAGAAAAATACCGAATGCGCTGACAAGAAAGGGGGTTATTAACCCGAGATAGGAGTCCTGAAATCCTAACTTCGTGACGATGAGATAAAGGGGGATCATAATCACTTCGAAGGGGATCATGATGGTCGCCAGGATCATCATGAAGACGAGGTGCCTCCCCTTGAACTGGTATTTTGCCAGACCGAATCCGGTAAGGGCCGAAAGAAACACGGTTGTCGCAGTGACTGCTGAAGCCACGATCAACGAATTGAGGATATTTCTGAGATAGATGAAACTTCCATCGTTTCCCTTTATGCCCTGCCAGTAATTCTGCCAGTAAAAACCTTTGGGTATCCATCGATAAGGCATTTTCATGATATCGCCTGCGGGCATTGCTGACGCAGTGAACATGAATACAAAGGGTGCAAAAATATATGCTGCCGCGATGATGAGAACTGCCCAGATGAAGATATCCATGATCAAAGACTGGGTGGATGTCCTATGTTTTGTTCTCTTCCGGTATTTTGCCACAGCAAGGTCCCTTTTTAATATTGGACTTCCTCGGATCTGAACGTTTTGAACTGCAGCCACGTGAAAAAGAGCATCATGCAGAAGAGTATGATACTCATGGCGCTCGCTAAACCGATGCTGCGATCTCTGATCGTGGTGTGATAGAGATTCAAAGTGATTACGTTTATCGGCTCCATTGGAGCTCCCCCCTGGGTGAAGAGGTACTGGGTACTGAACGTTTTCAGGCATTGGAGCATTGACATAATGGAGACCAGCACCGTTGTTGGCTTCAAGAGCGGAAGCGTTATGTACAAGAAATCAGTCCATCCGGTTGCACCATCTGTTCTTGCAGCTTCATGGATACTCTTAGGGATTGACCCCAATCCAACGAGAAAAATAATTGTAAAGTACCCAACGTATTTCCAAAAGTAGACCGTCATCGTAGAGATTTGAACCATTGCGGAATTGGCAAGCCACTTGTGATCAATGCCAGGGGTATTTAAAATGAAGTTTAGCCATTGATTGGCCAGTCCCCTTGGATCCAACATGAGGAGCCAAATTGCCGCAACCACAACGGACGATAAAACGGCGGGGGAATAATATGCCATCTGGAAAAACTTCTGAAACCTCTTTCTCGACATGATGAATAGTGCGAATATGAGGCTGAACACCACTATCGGGACGAAAGTTCCTACGGTAAACACAACGGTGGCCCTTATGGAGTTCCAGAAGTCCGGGGATTGGAGGAGGTAAACGTAATTGTCAAATCCGATGAATCTGGGGGGGTCCAACGATAACAGCTTCTTCCTGAACAGGCTCGTATACAGGGCGTTGAGGATCGGATAGAAACTGAAGAGCGAAAAAAAGACGAGTGAAGGGATAATGAAGATCCATCCCCAACGCGCCTTTTTATGTTCTATGCCACTGCTGAATATTCGTCCCTTCATGTTCCATATGAGCGTGAAAAAGGAGACAGGGATGAGCCGCAGTCTCACCCCTGTCTCCTCAATCAGAAATCATTATCGTTCCTGGAGCGCTTCTTGAGCTCTTCTTTTCAGCTTCTCCAGCGCCTCTCCCGGTGACGCTCCAGCCAGCATAACGGACTCGACAGCTTCTCGTATGTGATCCTGAATCTTTGCGCTGTTCTCGCCGTAATACACAATGTGACCTCTTTCCATATCCTCCTTGAACACATTCGCGTAGGGCATGGCCTTGTATGTGTCGGATTGCATGAGTTTCAACGTCGGCTGGATGAGCCCCACCTTTGAGAGATATTCTTCGGCATGGGAGAGCATGTAGCCGATGAGCTTCCATGTCATCTGCTGGTTTTCCTTCGGTTTCGAAGCGTTGACCACGAAATAATGTCCGTAATAGTTACCCGCGACATTTTTGACGGCGTTCTTAAACACCGGGTACGGGATCACCCTCCATTCCTTGCTATTGTAGAACTCAGGATTGTCCTGCCTGATTCTTCCCTGCTGGTAGAGACCAGATTCACACATGGCGACGTCATTTTTATCCTTGTTGAAGAGTGATCTCGCAGGGGTATAGGTTGGAGACCCGAGGTTCTTCCCATTCGGACCCCATTCCTTCATGAAGGTGAGAAATTTGATCCAGGCTTGGTCGTTTATAATAGCCTTCTTGCCATCATCGCTGATGAGCTGCCCTCCCAGCTGTTCGACCATGGGAACCATGGAAACCAGATAGTACGGATATCTGAAATCAAAACCCCTTCTCTTGATGATTTGTCCTTCACGAATGACGATCTTTTCCGATACCGCCACCACGTCTTCCCAGGTCTTGGGGTAGTCCTTGTCAGGATTGAGCCCCGCATTTCTGAATATTCTATCGTTGATGTAGATACACCAGTTCGTCAATTCCAACGGAAGCCCGTAGACCTTCCCCTCGAAGGTAGCTGGATCCAGTACCCTTGGAAGATAGGCATCGTAAATAGCCTTGTCACTGGGATACCCGACTGCCTTGAAATCGATGGGAGCAAGACGACGATTCACGATGTACGCATACTCATCTTCAATCTGCAGGTTGAACATATCTGGGCCCCGGTCCGCGGCAAAGGCAGTGAGAACCTTTTCCGCCATTTTATCTGATGAACTAGTGACCCTATTCACCGTAACTCCTGGATTGGCCGCTTCGAATTCTTTGATGTACCTGTTTTCGATCTCTGTTCTGTTTGGGTCTTCGTGCGTCCAGTACGTCAGCTCAACCTTTGCTGGAGCAGCACTGACCGTCACGGTGAAAAACAACACCAAAATGGATAAAATACAGAGCTTTTTCATCATAACACCCCCCTTCGAACTAACATAGTTGTGAAAAATGTAGATATTCTAAGCTTCTTGCTAAATTTCCTCTTCACCTCCTTTGATGCTCCAAAAGCTTGGAGCTTTAAATTTGGTACAATCGGAATGGGGGACATCACCAACCCCAATTTTTTATAGCACAACGGTGATTGATGTCAAGTAAAAAGGAGCGGTTGGTTCTCCTTGACATCCCTTTTTTAGGTGAATAGGATAATGTTATTTAGCGATCTTCAAACCCATGGAAATTTCGGCTCCAAAAGAGTGGTTTGGATTATTGGATGCTCTGGGAGAAGGAAAAGGGATTGCGATTCTTCTCGGGGCGACCGATACAGGAAAGAGCACCCTTGCCAAATTCTTGATCTCTCACCTTTGCCAACGAGGATTGAAGGTTGGGCTCATCGATGCGGACATTGGGCAATCTTTTCTCGGCCCCCCTGCCACGATCGGTTTTGCTCTATTCAAATCCGATCCAGATTGGGAATTAGTATTATCACAACCAGAAATCTTCTTTGTTGGCTCCACCACACCCGAAGGGCATTTTCCGATCCATCTACAAGGAATAAAAAGGATGGTGGATAAAGCCTCCTCATACGGAACGGAAGTAACTTTAGTGGATACAACCGGGTTCGTTTTGGGTGAAGCAGGGATAGAATTAAAAAGAAGAAAAATCGATCTGATCTCCCCCCATTTTATCGTTGCTTTACAAAAATATGACGAAATAGAACCTCTCTTAGAAAAATACAAAGAGAACCCACTTTACAAAATCTATCGCTTGCCTTTATCCGAACAGATCAGATCAAGGTCCATGGAAGAGCGGAGGACCTACAGAACAAATAAGTTTCGAGATTATTTTAAGTTTTCTATGGCCCAGGAATTAGCCATTGAAGAAATCCGGATAGAAGGAGAAGTCCTTGACCCCAGTGGTGCCCTCCTTCCCCTGGATTGGTCTTTACGGATCACCGGTCTTCTGATTGGATTAAAGGATGGAAACGATGATACTCTGGCGCTGGGGGTGATAAGAAATTTTTTCGAGGAGAAAAAAGTGCTAAGGATTTTCACTCCTCTCAGAGAAATTCAAGGAGTAAGGACAATTCAGCTCAGCTCTCTCCGACCCATCCTTCTCTATGAAGATGAGAGCTTTTAGCCGGAATGTTTTTCACGACCCTCGCTTTGCCTCTTAATCATTTCTTTTAATTTATCTACGGCTGGAGGAAATACCTCTCCTATCTTTTTCGATTGGGGCTCAGGCAATCGTAATTACTTTGTAAAAGAGTTTCAGCTTTAAATCCTACAATTCGTAATTCGAAATCGAAATGGGGAATGTTGGGGACAGATTTTATTATTGACTTTAGAAATTTGAATGCCTATTAATTTAGTAGGTAATGAAGTGAGTGAATATTAAATGTTGTAGAGAGGGGAAATATGAGTCAAACATCCATAAAGATCTTGATTGCCTGCTTGGGTATGTTGATCTTATTGCCTGGAACCTTCGTCTCAATCTTTGCCCAAAGAACCGCGGCTTCCAAAGAGCTGGATGCAAAGGTAGAAAAATTTCTGAACGAAAACCGGACAAAATGGCATGACTTGAATGTATCCTACGAGGATGGCAGGGTCTTATACAACCTGGTCATCAAAAATAATTACAGAAGGGCTTTGGAGATTGGTACCTCCACGGGCCATTCCGCTATATGGATTGCTTGGGCACTGAGCAAAACGGATGGTAAACTGATGACCATTGAAATTGACGAAGGCCGGTACAAAAGGGCTTTGAAGAATTTCAAGGAGGCCGGAGTGGAAGACTTTATCGATGCCAGGTTGGCCGATGCCCATCAACTGGTGAAGGAGTTGAAAGGACCCTTTGATTTTATTTTTTCCGATGCGGATAAGGAATGGTATACGCAGTATTTCAAGGATGTGGATCCTAAACTTGTAAAAGGCGGCTGCTTCACAGCTCATAATGTGACCAATTCCTTTGGAGGCACAAAGGAATTCCTTGATTATGTCAGGAGCCTCCCCACCTACCAGACCACGATCGACCGCTCAAGCAGTTCAGGCATTTCCATCAGCTACAAGAAGTAAAGCTCCCCGCTCCCCGGACTGTGCTTCAATTGTGAGAGTTTGGGGACGTACCATCACTCTCTGCTTCCTAATCTTGAACGAAGGTCTTGAAAAAAAGGCTAAGAACCAGGATAATGGGGTCTGTGGAACATCAGCCGAAGATCACCGTGGGTATTATGGATGAGCAGACCGAAGTTTTCGGTCGTCTCGACGGAAATGTCCGCCTGGATGAATTTGGCTATGTATCAGGCCGGTTTTCAGCAAGGGTAGAGGCTGGGATGATCGTACTCTTTGATGGGGTTCAACGTGAAATCGTCCGTTCTCCATCGATCAGGCTCACACCCCAGGAGGGTTCGTCATTCTCACTCTTTAACGTGACCATCGGGACCCACTTCCATTGGGAGAGGAGAGAGAATCAGACCTTTCAGGGAGACCTGATTCTCCAGCCGCGTAATGATGGAACAATTGCCGCCATCAATGAAATTCCTCTGGAGGATTATCTGACAAGTGTGATCTCCTCGGAGATGAATCCTGCTGCTCCAATGGAATTTCTGAAGACCCACGCCATCCTCTCCCGAAGCTGGCTTCTGGCTGCGCTAGATAGAAAAAAGAAAACAAAAGAAAGTTCTATACCGACGTGCACAATCACTGAAGGAGAGGTGATACACTGGTATGAGCAGGAGGAGCACGATCTCTTTGATGTCTGTGCCGATGATCACTGCCAGCGCTACCAAGGCATCACGAAGATCGTATCCGAACAAGCCAAAGAAGCTGTCCATGAAACCCACGGGATGGCGATCACATATAAGGATGAAATCTGTGATGCCCGATATTCTAAGGCCTGCGGAGGACTGACAGAAGAGTTCAATACAGCGTGGGATGATAAACGAGTTCCATATCTCGGAAGCATTTCGGACGCATCAATCCCTCATCAGCCGATCAGGACAGAGGAAGAAGCTTCAGTCTGGTTCCTTTCGGAACCTAAGGCCTACTGTAATACAAAAGACGAAGGTCTTCTCGAAAAGACCCTTCCTGATTTTGATCGTGAGACAAAAAACTTTTTCCGCTGGAGGGTCGAATATTCCCGACAGGAACTGGAAGAGATCCTTCGAGAAAAATCGGATTTTGATTTCGGGATCCTTAAGGAAATCATACCCCTTCGCCGGGGTCCTTCGGGACGGATCTCACGGCTAAAAATTGTTGGTTCGAAGAAAAGCATGATCGTAGGAAAGGAGCTCGAAATACGGCGATGGCTCTCCCGGAGTCACCTTTACAGTAGCGCATTCGTTGTGACGGTTGAAGGTGAGCGGTTTATTTTTCGTGGTGCCGGTTGGGGACACGGTGTGGGACTCTGTCAGATCGGCGCCGCTGTCATGGCAACTCGGGGTTTTTCAGCAGAACAAATTTTGAAGCATTATTTTCGGGGAGTAGAAATAAAAAACATCTACCTCTGACGTTAAGATCGTTATTCTCGTTATGAACATTATGAACAATCTCAACGATTACAACGTTATAAACCATGTTTAAACAAAAACCAACATCGCGAAATGCATGGGTTTGGGTCCCTTCTTTGTACGTTGCTGAGGGGATTCCCTACGTCATGGCAATGACGGTTTCGGTCGTTCTCTACAAGCGCCTTGGCATCTCCAACACCGACATCGCTCTTTACACAAGCTGGCTCTACCTTCCCTGGGTCATTAAGCCCCTCTGGAGCCCTTTTGTCGACCTTTTCAGAACAAAGCGCTACTGGATTCTTCTGATGCAGCTTTTCATCGGAGCGTCACTGGCCTGCATTGCGTTTACCATTCCGGCGAGCCGGTTCTTCCAGTATACCCTCGCCTTCTTCTGGCTCATGGCCTTCAGCTCGGCAACCCATGACATCGCTGCCGATGGTTTTTACATGCTGGGGCTTTCAGAAGATCTCCAGGCTGCCTTTGTCGGGGTACGAACGACCTTCTACCGCATCGCCACAATTGCCGCTAAGGGTGGGCTTGTTATTTTTGCCGGTTACTTGGAAGGAAGTGGTCATGACATCCCCACCGCCTGGTCCATCGCCCTCTTTTTGGCGGCTGCTGTCTTTGCAGCCCTTCTCCTTTATCATTTATTTATTCTTCCCTATCCGACGGCGGACCGGCTGGTGGCCCGAAATCCTTCAAAGTCTCTCTCTCGAGAGTTCTTCCGCACCTTTGGCCTCTTCTTTAGAAAAAGGGGCATCCTAACCATTCTTGCTTTCTTTTTCTTCTACCGGTTCGCGGAGACCCAGGTTGTTAAGATCTTAGCACCCTTTCTGCTCGACCCACGTTCAAAAGGCGGACTCGGGCTCACCACATCAAAGGTGGGAATTATCTACGGCACGGTTGGAGTCATTGCACTCTTGTTTGGAGGGCTTCTCGGCGGGTATGCCATTTCAAGAAAAGGTCTCAAGTTCTGGATCTGGATCATGGTCTGTGCTGTCCATCTACCGGACCTCGTCTATGTCTATCTCTCACAGACCTTGACTGACAATTTCCATCTGATCAACCTCTGCGTTGCTGTGGAGCAATTCGGTTATGGCTTTGGCTTTACTGCCTACACAATGTTCATGATCATGGTGTCAGAGGGAGAGTACAAAACAGTTTATTATGCCCTCTCCACAGGTATCATGGCTCTGGGTATGATGCTACCAGCCATGTTCAGTGGCTGGCTCCAGGAGCAGTTAGGTTATCAGAATTATTTTCTCTGGGTCATGGTTGCCACGATCCCAGGGTTCGTCGTGACGGCGCTGGTGAAGATTGATCCGGAGTTCGGAAAAAAGAAGGAGATGAAGTGTCATTGAAGAAACGACGATTCAAGACAGCCTTCATACTGGGAGCCGGGCTTGGGACCCGGCTTCGGCCATTAACAGAGCAATGTCCGAAGCCACTTCTGGAGATTGGAGAACGTTCCATCATTACCTACGCTATGGATCATCTCCTGAAAGTCGGAGTGGATCGCTTCATCGTGAACACCCACCATTTACCGGAAGTCTACTTGGAAAAATTCCCTGACCGGCTGTGGCGCCGTGCGCCCATCATCTTTCGCCATGAACCCGTCCTTCTGGACACAGCGGGAGGGCTAAAAAACATTGAAGATCTTCTAATCGAGGACGAGGCCATCCTCTGCTACAACGGAGATGTGATGAGCGATCTTCCCTTGCAGAGGCTCCTGGTGGTCCATGAACAGAAACAACCGGAGGTAACGCTTGCTCTGCGATCGAGCGGCCCTCTCCTCAATGTAAATATCAATGAGGCAGGTGAGATCTGTGATCTTCGGCATACCCTTGGGAAAGCAGGAGTTCAAAGCTGCCAATTTGCCGGCATCTACGTCGTGGAGACATCGTTTCTCCGGTTTCTTGAAGCCGGCAAAATCGAATCCATCGTTCCGGCCTTTATCAGAAGAATCTTGGAAAAAACAGGATCGATCCGGGGGATCACCATTGACGAAGGCAAGTGGTACGACATCGGCTCTATCGAAGCCTACGAAAATCTGAAAAACAGAAAGGGAAGGAGGAATATTGGAATTATGGAATGATGGAATGTTGAGATTACTTAAAAAGTAATCAAAAGGAGATAACAGGTCTTGTTCCTCTTGTTTGTTTCCCAATATTCCATTATTCCAACATTCCATCATTCCAGTTGAAAGTGGGCCTATGACATCACGGGATGACCTGATTCGTTTTGCACGAGAGGCTCTGGGGCTTTCAGAGTCCATCTCCCTAAAGCTTTCTCCCTTCAAGGGGAGAGGGTCGGACCGGACTTTTTTTCGGCTGAAATGGAACCGCAAAGATTCAGCCATCCTGGTCCATTATGATCCGAAGCGTGTTGAAAACAGATACTACGCTGACATTGCGGTATTTCTCCGTAACCACGATATCCCAGTTCCCCGGCTGATCCGCCACGATCCGACGAGATGCCTCATCGTCATGGAAGACCTCGGGAATACTGATCTCTGGTCTCTCAGGAAAACCCCCTGGGAAACTCGACGGGTTCTTTATCAAAAGACGCTTATCATCGTCCATAGACTTCATTCCTTCCCAGAAAAAAACTTTCCTTTGGGACGTGTGAGGCTCATGGAAGGCTTTGGTCTTGATCTCTACCGTCGGGAGCGGGATTACTTCAGAGATCATTTTGTCAGAGATGTCTGCGAGATCGGACTTGAGCCATCTTTCGAGCGGAAACTCGAAGTGGAGCTTTCCGGCCTGGCAAAGAGACTTTCGGAAACAAAGCGCTGTCTTGTTCACCGGGATCTGCAGTCCCAGAATGTGATGATCCGTGACGGAGAACCCTTCCTCATTGACTTCCAGGGAATGCGCTTCGGAAGCCCCTTTTACGATCTTGGCTCTCTCCTCTGCGATCCTTATGTCCATTTCTCCGAGAGTGAGCGCGACGAACTCCTGTCCTTCTATTACGGGCTCACCCAATGGGATCTTGATTGGATCACCTTCCAGAAGACCTTCTGGGAGGCTTCAGCACAACGCCTCATGCAAGCCCTGGGGGCCTATGGATTATTGGGCCTCAGGAAAGGGCTTCATGCTTATCTTAAGCATATCCCTTCCGGGCTCCGCAATCTTCACCTTGGAGTCAACAATGTGGCATCCCTCCCCCAACTCCGTAATCTCTCTGAGAAATGCCAGAGATTTATCGAGCAAAAGGGATACAGTCAAGAACGTGTCAATATTTGAAAGTTGGCATTTGGCTTAACGGATAATATAATATGTAAAAATGAGGCATGGATGAATGGCGATATGAAACAGGAAAAAAAACAAACCAAAATATTCTATGGTTGGTACATTCTCGCCATCGGAATGGCTGGGTCCATTGTGGGTGCAGGCACGTCTAACCTGTTTATGAGCATTATGCTTAAACCTTTAACCGAAGAATTTGGTTGGAGCCGAACAGCCGTGACGGGCGCGATCACGACCGGTACGATCTTGGCAGGCCTGGTTTCGCTTCCGTTCGGCAAACTGGTTGATCGGTACGGCACCCGACTGTTAACTTCACTGGGGGCCTTTGTGGCAGCGGGCATGTATCTTTTGATGACGAAGTTTGTGGAGTTGTGGCAGTTTTACACTGTTTACGTAATGGCCCGCATCATTTCGATGGGTGCTGTTACAAACATCGCTCCGAGAACTGCTGCTGTTAATTGGTTTCGCCGTTACCGCGGACGTGCACTGGGACTGCTTTCAATGGCAACGCCCCTTGGGGCTTCCATACTGGCGATGATCGCCCAGTTTATCATGCAGGACCATGGCTGGCGGACCGTTTTCCTGGTGTTTGCTCTGGCAATGTTATTCCTGCAGGCACTTCCCGCGGCTCTGATATTGCGTCGGCGGCCGGAGGATCTGGGTTTAGTCCCGGACGGCGGCCCGAGTGTAGATGTCACCCCAGCTTCATCTCTTAAAAGGGCCGTTGAAGAAGAGTACAACTGGACTTTAAGTGAGGCGATACGGACACCAACCATGTGGCTTCTCATTGCAGCGATTATTGTAGGACTGATCGTCAACACTGGTATTGGTTTCCATTTGGTAGCTTATTATACAGATATCGGAATTGCCCCTTCGATCGCAGTTGGAGCTTTGAGTCTTTATGCCTTTACCGGAGCCCTGGGCAATATTATCTGGGGTTTTTTGTCAGAAAGACTTTCGGAACGATTTTTGGCATCGGCGGTGATGGTCCTAACCGCAGTTACAGTCCTCTATCTGCAATCGGTAAGGACGATCACGGGAGCATTCATTTTTGCGGTTCTATTTGGATTGACTTCTCGAGGAGAAGGAACGCTGGTGAGTATTATCTTGGCGCAATACTATGGTCGCCGTTCCTATGGTGCCATCAGCGGGTTTGTTTTCCCTTTCAATAATATCGGGTTAGGTTTTGGCCCCCTGCTAAGTTCTGTTTCATTCGATCTTACCGGTTCCTATCAAACGCTCTTTAGTGTCTTTATAGGGGCTTCTATGGTAGCAGCTCTATTGTTTTGGCTGTCAAAAAAACCAACTCCGCCTGTCAGAAATACTTCCTCTCCTTTACTGGAAAGATAGAGGAAAATGAAACCTATCACCGTTGTTATTCCTTACAGCCCAGAACCTTTCTTTGAGAAGACACTGCTTTGCCTGACGAAGTCAGCTCTCGTTGAACATGTCCTGATCGTGGAGCCCCACGGGCAAAGTTCGAGGAAACCACCTTCACACCTAGGTGGGGCGACATACCGGCTAAACGCTGGGGAGCTTTCTTCTGCCGGGGTAAGTCAGGAGTCTGTTCATTTCAAAATGAACAGGTGTCGTGTTCTTGTTGCAGACCCCCTTCCTTCACATGAAACACTCCGTTTAATTCTGGAGGGAATCCAAACGAAGTATCTTCTTCTCTTACCGAATGCCAAACAAATTTTGATCGACCCTAAAGCCCTTGAGAGATTCTTGGAGATGGCTGAGTTAATGAAAACAGGACTGGTCTATTCCGAATTCTATGACAAAAGCGAACACGGGAAAACCCTTCATCCACTGAATGATTATCAACTGGGGAGTGTGCGTGATGATTTTGACTTCGGCGCCATGATCCTCTTTTCGATCTCTGCTGTCCGAAAAACCCTGAAAAAATATGCCTTAATCCCTGGAGTAAAATTTGCCGGCCTCTATGATCTTCGCCTGAAGGTCTCTATTGAACATTCTGTAAATCATCTGCAGGAGCCACTCTATACCGTGATTGGAAAAGACGAACCTTCCGGTAGTGACAAGATCTTTACCTACGTCGATCCACAAAATCGAGCCCTCCAGAAGGAAATGGAGACTGTCTTCACGGATTACTTGAAGAAGATCGGAGCTTATTTGCCACCTCCCTCTAAGGAGATCGAGCAAATACCGAAACCCTTTCGGGTGGAAGCCTCTATCGTCATTCCCGTGAGAAATCGAAGAGAAACCATTGCTGAGGCCCTGAAAAGTGCCCTCTCGCAAGAAACAGATTTTCCATTCAACGTCATCGTCGTGGACAATCACTCAACCGATGGAACAACAGCCATTCTCTCCGATCTCGCCAGGCAGTCTTCTTATCTAAAGCATATCGTTCCGAAGAGAACGGAGCTTGGCATCGGGGGTTGTTGGAACGAGGCCCTCCGGCATGAAGCTTGCGGTCGCTATGTCGCTCAGCTGGATTCGGACGATCTTTACAGCAGCAACCAAACTCTGCAGAAGATGGTCGACATGCTACGTCAGGGCAACTTCGGTTTGGTGATCGGCTCCTATACTTTAGTCAACTCTGAACTGAAGGAGATTCCACCGGGCCTCATCGACCACCGTGAATGGACGGAGGAGAATGGTCACAACAATGCGTTGCGCATCAATGGTCTCGGTGCTCCGCGGGCTTTTAATGCCGATCTGATGCGGAAAATTGGATTTCTCAATGTGAGTTACGGTGAGGATTACGCGGCGGCACTACGAATCTGTCGGGCATACCGGATCGGAAGGATCTATGAAAATCTCTACTTCTGCAGGCGCTGGGCAGGCAACAGTGATGCAGGGCTCAGCATCCAAGAGGCAAACCAAAACGATGCATTCAAGGACAAGATCCGCACCATTGAAATTCTCGCTCGACAGAAGATGAACCAAAGTAATACCTTAGCTCTTTGAGAGATCAACGTGGAAGGACACCGGCCAGGAATGCTTCCAAAGCTTTACAAAACGAAATTAGGTGAAGGCATATTGCTGGAACAAAAGATTTATACCACCTTTGACGGAGAGGAAAGCTCGAAGAGCCTCCCCACGCTTTGTTTCGAGCTTGTCTCGGAGCAGAAAAAGGCCTGGCAGGTTTTTCGGGAAGGGTTCGAATATCTGAAAGAGGTTAAGGAGCGGAATTTATCTTGCAGGGGATTTTCCGTCCGCCTCCAGTACAATCCCAAAAGGATCACAAGTAGTATGGCTATTGGGGTCGAAAGAAACAGAAAGGAGCGACAGTGTTTCCTCTGTTTGAATCATCTCCCTGAAGGTCAGAGAGGGATCCTCTACCGAAACAATTACCTGATTCTCTGCAATCCCATGCCTGTTCTCTCTTTTCAATTCACTGTTTCCCATTTGGATCATCGCGACCAGGCGATCGCTGAAAATATCGACACCTTTTTCCAGCTTATGGATGATTTTGGTTCCGGCTGGACGGTCCTCTACAATGGACCCAAATGTGGCGCCTCCGCACCTGATCATCATCATTTTCATGTTGCATCCTCAGGACAGATGCCCATCGAGAACGAAATCCGGGAGGAGAAGAAACTTACTTTGATGAAACAGGTTCAAGATGTCTTCCTCTATCGTGTGAAGGATGTGGGACGGGAGATCATTATCCTGGAAGGGGATGACCGGATGGCCATGGAGGGTGCTTATAAAAAATTATCTGAAAGCTCTGAAAAAAGTTCTCCTGATAGACGAAGAGCCCATGATCAATATCGCCGGCTTCTATAAAGAAAGCCAATGGGAAGAAAGGAAATGGCGTCTCGTGATCTTTCCGCGCCGGAAACATCGCCCCGATGTGTTTTTCAAAGAAGGGGATGACCGGATTGTGGTGAGTCCAGGGGTGATCGAAATGGGGGGTGTCCTCGTTACCCCTTTGGAAAAAGATTTCGAACGGCTGGATGGGGCTACTGTGGAGTCCATCTACGAGGAAGTATCCCTGGAAGGAAAGATCGCGGAAAAGGCTATCACACTCTTCTGCAAAGAGCAAAGTGCATAGCGCATAGCGTCAAAAAAAATCTCTGGAGCAGCGAAACCTAACCCCTCTTCTTATAAATGCTACTACCAAAAAGGGAACTTTGTGTTGGTTTTAGCTTAGTTACACTATGCCCTCTGCTCTATGCGCTTTGCGTCATAGTAACTCTCGCCACGATAATTCCGGACCGTGTCCTACTCTGTATCAAATACTGATAGAGTGTCTTTTTGGAGAGAGCAACCTGGCCTTCAAAGCTGGAGGCGTGAAGCAGATGAATTCGGTTTCTCACTCTTGCCGCAAACCCCACATGTTGAATATCAAGCCCCTTTATATCCGTTGTGATGGCAATGAGATCTCCGTCAAGAATTCGATCCTCTAAACGCCTCAGGCCCTTCTTGGGAATGAAAAACAGGGATCTTCTGCTGATTGCCGTTTCAACAGACTTCATTCTCCGAAGGTTCACCACATTTTTTAGTGGAGGATAGAGGTTCAAATGTGTTGTCATGAAATTCACGACTTTCCTCAAAGGCCTCCCTCCGATTTCTGCTGTGACATCTCTGATGATGCCTTTATTCTGGTTATCATGAATCCAGTCTGAAAAATAATGAAGCCGTGAGGAATAGCCCTGCAATCGCCCTTGCCTATAACGTATCTTCCGGAGTGAGTTCCCAAAAGCCTTAAAAGATTTTTCCCTGGATTTTATGAGGCATACCAAAGCGATTGCGGTTTCGAGGAAAGTAACACAGTCGTACTCTCTCAGATTGACAACCAGGTGCTCGGCACTCTCCGTTTCGAGCGTATCGGTCCTATAAGGCGCCCCCAGAAAGAATTTACCAATCTCGAGTAGAAGCTGAGCAGGGAATTTTGCTAAGGTTTTCTTCCTCTCCAGAAACCTGATCAGTTTTTCAAAAATCCTTTGATCCCGACCCTGGCGATTCAAGGTTCCTCCCTCATGTTTTAAGAACTTATGAAGCTCCCCGCCCACAAGGCGGGACTTGCGGCACACTTGCCGATCAAAACAAAAGGACAAATTCATGATAAAATAATTTTAAGAGTATTTAAAGGAGTGAGACTTAATTACGTTGCACATACACGGGCGCTTTTAAGTTGACAAATTTTTTTCAAATTGATATAGGAAAAATTGACATACCTGATCTAAACTTTTTCAATGATCTAATTTACTTCTTAAATGACTATCGCCTTATTATTCACAGCAATCTCCAACACCCCTTGGGAAAGGGATCAGGAGGAATTTTAACAAGTCACTGTTCAAACCCATGAGAGGAACCAAATCAATAAAGAGGGGGTAAATACTATGAAAAGAAAGACTCTATGTTTATTTCTCACTTTCTTCGTTCTCTCTATTTTCATCTCTCTTAAAGAACTCCCGGCTGCACCCTACTACGAGGGGAAAATGCTTAAAATTGTTGTGGGTTTTCCACCGGGTGGGGGATATGATCGCATGGGTCGGCTTCTCTCCAAATACCTTCCGAAGCATATCCCAGGGAAACCGAGCATCATTATTGAAAACATGCCAGGGGCCAGCAGTATGATTTTGTGCAATTATCTCTACAGCATGGCCAAACCGGATGGACTTACCATTGGGACCTTTAACCGAGCCATTCCCACTGCCCAATTGCTCAAAGTCAGTGGGGCCAATTTTGATATGTTAAAGTACTCCTGGGTTGGATCGGCAGCGGTCGAAACCACTGTCCTTGCTCTCCGAAACGACCTCCCTTACAAGACCTTCGAGGATTTGAAAAAGGCGAAAGATCCGATCATCATCGGAGCCACTGGACCGGGCGACCTCACTTACAATTTCCCGATCCTTCTTAAAAATTTTCTTGAACTGAACCTAAAACTCGTGACCGGGTATATTGGAACCTCTGATATCCTATTGGCCACTGAGCGGAAAGAGGTGGAAGGTTATGCGAGTGCCTATAGTTCCATCGCACCCCATGTGGCGAGAGGTGTGATTCGCCCAGTCCTCCGTACCAAAATCCCTAATCCGGATACTGATAAATTACCAGCCGTGGAAGATCTTGCGACAGGAAAGATGGGGAAGACCATCATGGAGATGTTCTCTGTTGCAGATAAGGTTGGCCGTCCTTATGTGGCTCCTCCTGGAACACCTGTTGAAATCATGAATATTTTAAGGGATGCCTTCGCCAAAGTGGCTAAGGATCCGGAGCTTAAAGCGGATGCGCGGAAACTGATGATGGAGGTTGATTATGTTCCCGCGAGCGAGTGCCTAAAGGCAATCCAGTTCCTCTTCGGCCAACCGCCAGAGATTGTCGCTGAATTCGGAAAATACATAAAATTTTAGGAAGAAAAACTTTCTTTTTTTGCGACATCGGAGGGAAAAGTGTTTGATGCCTTCATAGGTGGTCTCTTATTAGTCCTTCAATGGAAACCATTTCTCTACATGCTCATTGGTTCTGCGATCGGTTTCTGGGTAGGCATCCTGCCAGGGATCGGAGGGAGCGCCACTCTCGCCTTAATGATTCCCTTTATCTATAAGATGACCCCTCAGGAAGCCTTTCCTTTTCTTCTTGGAATGCACTCTGTTGTCTCAACGACTGGAGACATTACCTCGGTTCTCTTCGGGATCCCGGGAGAGGCAACAACAGTAGCCACAGTGGTGGATGGTTACCCCATGGCCAAAAAAGGAGAGGCGGGACGGGCACTGGGTGCAGTCCTGATGAGCTCCCTTGTGGGCGCCTTGTTTGGAGCGGGATTCATGGCCTTTACCATCCCGATAGTTCGTCCCCTCGTACTGGCCTTCGGTTCTCCGGAAATGTTTATGGTGATTCTTTTGGGTCTGACATGTATTGCGACCTTGAGTGGCCACGGAAAACGCGGCTTTTTATGCGGATTGTTAAGCGGAGGGTTTGGATTTCTCTGCTCTCTCGTAGGCCAGGAACGTCAGGCGGGAATCATCCGTTTCACCTTTGGACAGCTCTATCTGTGGAACGAGCTTCCGCTCATTCCCGTGGTGGTAGGATTATTTGCCATCCCGGAGATCATTGATCTTTTAGTTCGCGGAACCGCAATCGCAGGCAATGTTTCTTATGGCAATCTGAGCAAAGGGGTCAGGGATGGGATTAAGGATACCTTTCGCCATTTCTGGCTTACGATACGTTGTAGTCTCATTGGTTCTTTCATTGGGATATTGCCTGGCCTGGGTGGAGCAGTAGCTCAATGGGTCTCCTATGCCCATGCAGTGCAGAGCGCTAAGACATTGGAGGAAAGGGCTGGGTTTGGTAAGGGAGATGTCCGGGGAGTTTTGGGGCCAGGGGCTGCCAACAATTCCAAAGAGGGTGCGGGTTTGATTCCTACCGTCGCATTTGGAATTCCTGGGAATAGCGGAATGGCCATCCTTCTTGGGGGTTTCTTTCTTATGGGGCTCATCCCTGGGCCAGACATGCTGACCAAACACCTCACCCTAACTTATTCGATGGTCTGGACGATCGCTTTATCTAACATTATTGTTGTGGCAGTATGCCTGCTCTTTATCAATCATATCGCCAACCTGACAACGATCCGGGGAAACCTTCTCATCCCTTTTATCCTCCTCCTCTGTTTTATCGGAGCCTATACCTCCAATAATCACATTGGCGATCTTATCGTATTAATGCTATTTGGAGGCATCGGGTATTTCATGGTGCGATATCATTGGCCTCGCCCACCCTTTATCTTGGCCTTTATCTTGGGCCGTCTCGCCGAAAACTACCTTTATGTATCTACCTCCCGGTATGGGGCTTCCTGGCTATATCGGCCAAAGGTCATCACTATTTTCCTCATTACCGTGGCGTTTGTTCTCTATCACTTCTTCCGGAAGAAAATCTCGATAAGAAAGGAAGAGCCGCATGAGGTATAGTGGTGAACATTTTGTGAGCCCCTGTTTGATGGCCATGGCCGTTGGAGTGATGATCACAGCAATGAAATGGCCATTTAAAACGGCTCTCTTCCCAATGATTGTAAGTGTTTTTATCTTTTTCGGAGCTATGGCCGAGTTCCTGCTAAACTTCTTTGAAAGTAAGGATATTGTCACAAAACAGGGTGCCTTTGACTTTCAGCTATCGGAAGATATCGATCAGGCATTGGCCACCCGGAGGACTCTGTTAGGCTTTGCGTGGATCATCGGATTCTTCCTGCTCATTCTCCTCTTCGGCTTTCTCATTGCGGTCCCCCTTATGGTTTTTCTCTTCTTGAAAGTCCAGGCAAAGGAGAGATGGGGAATTTCCCTCCTGCTCACGGGCTTGGCTCTGTTCTTCTTTTATGGTCTCTTTATCTGGCTGTTAAGTATTCCATTTCCAGCCGGATGGATATTGGAAGGACTAAAGAGGCTGGGATCCGGTTAGCTTTTTCAAATTCGTCTTGACACACAGCGGTAAATTTCATACACTCCTGTCCGCAAAAAAAAGGAATCCTTATAAAGGAGGGCAATATGTTAGATTTATCACAGAATTGGGACATGCTTCCAAGTCGGGATCATTTACGCGCAAAGCGCAAGTCCAGGGTCATGAGTGAGCCACCATCTCCGGATCTCCAGGTGCGATGGACCATTCCTGAGAAGATTGTCGTGCGAGCAGCGGTCTCGGGTAGATCGGCGCGTGAGGCGACTGCTGCCGGGAGCAATTTTGCCCTCAATATCGAGAGCTTCGCACAACAGGCTGTTGAAGCGATCGAGGCAGGCTCTGCTGGCGTACACTTAGACGTGGGGGGGATCATTACCACTCGAGGTCAAGAGCGACGTCCATCCGTGCAGCCGCACTACGAGAAAATCGTTTCCCTTATTTCTTCGCACACGCAACGGGACTGGGTTCCGGATGTAAACATCTTGCATGGAGAAACCTTCAAGGACAACTTACTACCGATCACCTCAGGTCTCGGCGAAACAACCATGATGGCCCCCGATAACCCACCCGAGTGGATGGAAGCGGTCGCACGAGTCGTCACCGATCACAGCAAACGCCTTTTTTTTGCGGTTCATAGCGCAGCAGAGGTGGAACTGGCAGAACGGCTGGTCATCCGCAAAGGCATCCTCGAAAAACCTTACTGTTGGTGTATCCTCATTGGCTACGTTTATGATGAGACGTCGAGCCGGATAGCCACTTATATGCCTCACCCGAGGGCGATGATTCAGGAACTCACACTGGTCGTCGACAGAATCCGTGAGGTTGACGAGGACTGTTATATTGAAGTTTGTGGTGCAGGTCGCGCGGCCCAGTATCTCTGTACTCTGGCCATACTCATGGGTTTACATGTCCGCATGGGCACAGAGGACACGGTATGGAGGTATCCCCATAAAGATGAACTTCTCAGCGGAGCGGCGGAGAATGTGAAACGGACGCGAACCATAGCAGAGCAATTAGGGCGGACACTTGCTACGGCCGAAGATTTTCGTAATATTCTTCGTATCAAGTCACCGTAACCTAAAAAAGGAGCATGGGTTCAAAAATAATTTATTTTAGATCCCACCCAAATAACTCCTCTGACAGGTTCATAAAAACAAGAGCCGGATGACCTATCCAACTAAAACAAGGGCATCCGGCTCTTTCAATCCAACTTAAGGAACAAGATTATTTCAGGTTTCTGAAACTCATGCCTTTCTACCCTCTCCCTACTTTTGACCTACCTGTACTATCCGCTCATATACTATTTCAGAAGTTTTCATTCCAAGATAAAAAGCGCCGAATTGTATTATTCTGTATTCAAACAACAACATGAGAATATCAACTATCACAGCTAATATCATTATCTTTTTTAATATCTTTTTTATCTTTTTTGCCATACCTATTTCCCTTCCCCTACCCAAATTCTCCTTTCAACTTAAAAACCGGATTACCTGTTTGATGGAAGCCACGGTAACCCAGTCCTCTTTATCAACTTGGAAACTCGGCAATCCCCGGTCCTGGGATCATTTTCTTCCCGACTCACAATTGCTCGTGGTTTGAGTTTTTAGTTTCTTTTTATGACTAAAAGTGCAAAAAATAGGCCACTTCTGTTTAAAATTTATAATATATTGAAATTCAAAATATTTTAAACTTTGCATCCTATTTAGAAACATTCTTTTTTACAAAAAACGTTACCGAATCTGCATTTATTATCCAATAAGCTTAAACCACTTCATTTGCCTCAGTGGACAATTCCTTGCCGAAGATTCTTATCTTCTTCCCATCAACCTTCATTTTCTAAAGATTCAAATTATTCTTTTTCTTAAGGTAAACCCCGTTAGAAAGTCTTCTACTTTCTAACGGGGTAAATGTTCAAGCTTAGAAAGGTGACTGAATTTTTAGAAAGGAATCAATTGTATGATGATAGAGATTGATCAGTTAATTTCTAAAAGCTCCAGCGATCAAAGATCTTAATCTTTTATCAAATTTTTTTCTTGACCTTTATATCGCTTTTCCTTTATACTCCCACTACCCTAATGGAGATTCTTAAAATTTATTTTTAAAAGGAGGAAAAAATATGGCTGCAAAGAAAACCCTTACCAAGTCCCAGATTGTGAGTCACTTTGCTAAGAAATTTGATTTTTCCAAGAAGACGGCTGCAATGATCGTCGAAGAGGTAGCCGCATTAGCCGTCGCGGAGACCAAGAAGGCCGGAGTTTTTGTCCTTCCCGGCATCGGCAAGCTTGTCCTCTCCAAACGAAAGGCCCGTATGGGCTTTAATCCTGCCACAGGCGAGCAGATTAAAATTCCAGCCAAGACCGTGGTAAAGATGCGCCTTGCAAAGGCTTGCAAGGAAGCGATTGTTCCACCGAAGTAAGAAGGAAGCAGTTTACATCCAAGAATGAAAGAAAGGGGTAAGGCTTTCAGTATTCCCTTCCCCTTTCTTTTTCATCTCTGCAAAAAATAATAGCTCAAGGGATATTTCTATCTTTATCCCTCTCCTTATCATTATTAAACCCTTTTAAAAGCAAGGTTCCTTTGGAATAGCTAATCGGTAAATTTCAAATATCGGACCAATATGAAACCTCCGAAGAATAGCCCTCCTAAAATAGTGAACCCGAGGGAAAAGGATCCCACTTCTCCAATGAACCCAATCCCGGCTGGAATAGCTCCTGCTCCCAAGAGAAAGCCAAATGGGATGGTAAAAGAAACGGCCACATTTTTGAAACTCGGTGAACCCATCCGGGGGAGGGCTGCGAAACCCGCAGGGAAAAAGCAGGTTGCCAGCAAAGGCTGAATAAAGATAATGATTAATATCCATGACTCAGAAGCCATACCCAACATGATAGTGGCCAAACCAGTAGATAGAAAAACAGCCTTCAAGGTCTGTTTCAACCCCAGACGATCTGTAACCCATCCAGCAAAGAGGCCCCCGCCTATCATTAAGATTCGGGAGAGTCCAAGCAAAGTATTGACCCAGGTGCGTTCCATCCCCCGTTCTGAAACTAAGTAGAGAGGAATCATGCTATACACTCCAAGGGTTCCACCAATGCCTAAAGTGAAGAGGAATATCATGATCCAATATGAGGGTTCCGTTAGAATGCGTCGGAAAACTCTGGAATTGGGAGCTTCACCATGGAAAATCTCCACCTTTCCCAAAAAAAGCAAAGACCACGGCTGCCGACCATAGAAGCTATTCCGAGCACGATCAAGACCCCCTGCCAGGAATAACCATTAAGAGAGTTTCTGCTATAAGAGGAGCAACGATAAAACTCAGGTTCGGTGCTAATTCATGGATACCCATAGCCTTTCCCCAATCTCTTGAACTCACTAATCCAGTGAGGGTTGCAATGCCCGAGGGGATGTAGAGCCCTGCGGCCATTCCCACTAAAAGGAGCCCAAAACGAATCCCCCAAAGGTGAGAACTGAGGCCCACCATCAGAAGAGCTCCACCTACGGCCATGGAGGAGAGAACGATCGTCTTCCTGTGAGTCAGCCGAGAAGAGACAAACCCAGACCCCAGAAGCATGATACAATACCCCAGAGAGATGAGGAAGAAGAGGGAACCTGCTTCTTCATGTCCTATCTTCAATTCCGTCTCAATCGTTGGCATCAGAGGAGACAGAACGATTCTTGAAAGAAAGTTTAAAAGGAAGATCACCACGAGAAAGAGGAGTGATCCCACCTGGGAACGAAAAGAAGCCATGGTATCTCTCAGGACCTAAGGTTTATTTAAATCAAAGGTTTTAGATAACCTTAAGTTAAGACAGAGGAAGATCACTTTGTCGAAAAAGTTGTAGAATCACTCATGAGACGATTTTCATCCCAAGGTATTGATCGATGACCCTGATAAACATCTCAACGCCAAAAGGCAGCACCTCTTCATCGATATCGAAGAGACTGCTGTGATAAGGATGGACGATCCCCTTCTCCTCATTCCGACAGCCCAGTCTAAAAAAAGATCCTGGAACCTTTTCGAGGTAGTAAGCAAAATCTTCCCCTCCCATTGAAGGCTTTAAGATTTCGACATTCTCCTTTCCTATTCCTTTGGAACAGGCAGTAGCGACCAGCTTCGACATCTCTAAATCATTTATTAAAACAGGATAACCATATTCGAATTCGAATCGATAATCCATGCCGAAAGAGCGAACAATACCCTGTACTATCTGCTCGACCCTTGATTTCAATTCTTCCCTTACTTGAGGATTCAGAGAGCGCACCGTCCCCATGAGCTCTACCTCATCTGGGATGATATTGAATGCTGTTCCACCACTGATTTTGCCAATGGTCACGACCGCACTGTCCAAAGGGTTGATATTTCTGCTCACAATGGAGTGAATTTGTGTGATGAGATGGCCGACCGCAAGAATCGGATCTTTTGCAACATGAGGCGTTGCCGCATGCCCCCCTTTGCCAATGATCTTGATGGTGAACCGGTCTGCCGCAGCCAGTCCTTCTCGCTCATAGATTCCGACTTTCCCAATGGGAAGGAATGGAAAGACGTGAGCTCCAAAGATTGCATCCACCTTCGGATTCTCCAATACTCCCTTTTCCACCATCACCCTCCCGCCCCCGCCACCTTCTTCAGCGGGCTGAAAGATCCATTTGATATTTCCCTTCACTCGATCTCTCATGGAAGAAAAAAATTTTGCTACACCCAAAAGAATCGTCACATGGGCATCGTGACCACAGGCATGCATTTTCCCCTTCACCCTGGAAACATAAGGGACTTGATTTGCTTCCTCAAGGGGGAGTGCATCCATATCTGCTCGGACGGCCACAGTCCTGCCCGGTTCTTTCCCCTCAAGAAGACCTACCACTCCCGTCTTTGCCAATCCTCTCTCAACACGGAGTCCAAATCTCTCAAGCCATTCAGAGACCAATTTGGAGGTCTCAAACTCCTCAAATCCAAGCTCTGGATGCATATGGATCGTTCTTCTTATCTCCACCAACCAATCCTTCATTTCTGCAATTTTTTCTTTCACGATATTTTCCACAAGACTCTCCCTTTAAGATGACATTCACTTGACATAAATCTTTATTCCTTCAGACAATGCTCCATCTAAACCGACCTCATTTCCCCATTCATCATAAACTTTCTTCGAATCCTCTACCTCTTTGAGTAACCCTGTAAGGATGAGGGCGTGTTTGACTGTCATCCCTGGTAGCACATGAATCAATTTGTCATTGATAAAAACTTTTATCATCAGCGAATTTCTAAAATCCGACCCTCTACCTTTGGAGCAATTCTTCCTCGCTCTCTAATATATTCGACCACCCCATCCCTTAACCACTTGCCCGAATGACTGTACACCACTTTTTCACCTTTCATCGTACCCCCAATCACTGAGAAATCTTTCGATGTCTTGATCGCCTCCCCAAAGACTTTATATCCATCCCCTCCAACAGCCAAGAAGTCATTGGTGGCAACGATATACTCTTTTTCAAAGTTGATGGACTGACCTGCAACAAAAATTTCCTTTATCCTTGAACCTCTTTCCCCAGAGGGGTGAATATTTAAAAGTAAGGCCCGAGATTTGAGGGAATCGACCCTCCTCTTCTTCTACGGCCGACACACCATGTTCCAACGCTTCCCTGATCTGTCTTCCGGTCAGTTTGATCGCAACAATGTAATTATCGAAAGGCAGGGAGGTATAGATATCTTTTACTTTTATCTCCCCTTTTTTGATACTTGCCCTGATTGCCCCTCCATTGATGATGGCTATATCAGCCTTGGATAACTCTCTCAGGATATCTGCAATAAAATTCCCCAGATTTGTCTCCCTCCTCCGAACATTCTTTCTCTCCCCATCCAGATCCACATCCGCCTCTCCCACCTTATCATTTAAAACAGCGGTCATCCTCTGTTTATATTTTTCTACGATTGCCAGAACTTTTTGATCTTCCTTTCCTGCTTTGGGTTTTATCTCTTCCAGATAACCATCAAAACTTGTGATCTTCCCATCCTTTAGGGTGAGATCTAAAATACCGAGTGCCTTTCCATGTTCCCATGCTTGAACGATAATGGTATCGCCCACTTTCACTGGTTTTGTAACCTTGGCATGTGAATGTCCCCCTACGACCACATCAACTCCCTTTATTTTTTCTGCAATCATTCTGTCAACAGGGTGCCCTATGTGTGAAAGGACGACAATCATATGAGTCTTACCTTTCAGCTCTTTCACATATTTCTCAACGATATCGAACGGAGAGAAAAAATGAAGACCTTCTACATTCTTCGGATGGGTTGTTTCGGGTACATCCTCTGTGACCACACCGATGATGCCCATTTTAATCCCTTTCAGTTCTTTAATGACATAGGGCTTGAGACGATCCAAACCCTCAACATTCGCTCCAAGGACAGGGAATTTTGCCTCTGATATTCTTCTCCTTAGCACATCCTGCCCAAAATCAAATTCATGGTTTCCTACGACCATGGCATCAAATCTCATTTCATTCATCAACTCCATCACAGATTCACCTTGAAAAAGATTGGTCCAGTTATTGCCCTGTATCATATCTCCTGCCGAAAGCAAGAGTGATAATTTCTCTTTACGAAGCTCTTCGACTCTTGCAGCCAGATGGGCGATCCCTCCTAACATTTCATCCGACCCAATCGGTTTATAAGGCTCAGCAAACCCGTGGAAATCATTCACATGAAGAATCCTGATTTGGAGTTCTTCACCCTGTCCGAAGCTTATCGAAAGGAAGAATATAAGAATAGTACAGAGGATTGTTCCCCACCTTTTCATATGAACCTCCTTTTAATCATACTTGAGTTTTTGGGAATAAGGTAAATCATTGGTTTGAAAGGTAGTCTATAAAAATTTTATCACGAAGTCAATTCGCAGAAATATGTTACCAAGGGAATTGTCCTCTC
>CAVTZZ010000061.1:0-9733 GCA_963739325.1 uncultured delta proteobacterium
CCCTTAATCCTGGAAAGTTGGTATTGCCGATTCACTATCTCTGGAGTGATGAGTTTGATATCTGAAACACACTCCAGTAGGATCCATCGAACCGAATTTTTGCTTCGACATGCAATAACCAGATAAGGAAGAAGAGGGATATCCTTAATGGCCACCAACGTTCTAAAAGAGTCGTTTTTGACTTGGTCCAAGACATCCGGCGGAGTGCAATTGATCAATACTAACTTCTCAACTCGTTCTGGAAAGAGAGCAGCCATCGCCCAGGCAATCCCTCCCCCCATTGAATTCCCGATCAGGATGGCTTTCTCAATTCCAACCCCATCCATGAAATCCCTTAAAAAATGGACATAGGTCTCAGGTGTATAAGGAATCTTTGGCCTATCTGAATAACCATGGCCGATGGAATCTAAGGCATAGACCCGATAGGATTGTGAGAGGACATCAATCTGCTTCTCCCATACCCACATTCCGGCGCCATAGCCATGAATCAATATAAGAGGTTTCCCTTCTCCCTTAACAATGTAAAAGAGGGTATGTCCTTTGATCTGAATAGTCTGAGGAGTGACGGAAGGGTTCCATTCGATCTGGGTCGGTCGAACTAAGGGAATGCTGCATCCCCACAAAAAAGGCATCAATAGAATGGAGACGATCCAACGAATACGAACCATTCTCTTCCCTTGCTATTTTCAATTTGCAATTTGCAATTTCCAATTTAGAAAACTTGAAACCGCAAATCGGCAATCGTAAATCAAAAATCTAAGACTTCTCCTCCAGAGATGGGCTTTCGGGTTTGAGTATTGATATCCAAAGTAAAACCAGGTTCGATGATACCCGAACGGGTATATCCTCTATCTTCCCAGTATCCTCCTTCCATCTGATCGATGAGATCGATCTTTCCGAGCCATTTACAACTCTTATATCCCCAGAGGTTCGGGATAACCATCCTTAAGGGTCCTCCATAATCTGGTTCGATAGATTCCCCATTCACGCCATAAGCTAAAAGGATTCTTGGATTTCCCAAATCTTTACAACTGACGACTGTTGTATAACCTCCTCCAACAGTGGTGAACCGTACATGACTCGCTTTTTCATCGACCATGATCTCTCGGAGAAAATCACTCCATTTTATTCCTTCCCAATCGGCTCGAACCGACCAGCCGGATACGGAAGTGAGGCGACAGTTCACCTTGCTCTTCGGCATTGCTAAAATCTCTTGCCATGGAAAATGTCGTTCCTTCCTCATCAAGCCTCCCACTGAAAGGATATAAGTCTGTATGTTAATCGTTGGCATCCCACCAGCCTTGAAAGCGGGAACTCCGAGATTTTTAAGAATACTCATCTCTTTTCTTCCTTCTTTCTTTTGAACAATTTTTCAATCGACTTCAACCCCTCTATCAATCCTTCAGCTCCTTTTCCAGCACCTCCGATCATTGTTTCGCCTACCACCTGGATTGGAATACCCAAGGTCCCTGCCAGAGAAATGGCCACCCTTGTTAAGAAGGTCTCCTGAAGGCTAAACTGGGGATCATCCATATTCCCTTTCACATGGAATTGGATTTGAACTTGATTCCCTTTATCCTTTAAGAGAGAGACGAGGGTTTTCGCTGGAATCCAAAGGATTGTTCCTCCTTCTTTTATATGAAGATTGACCAGTTTCAACTGCCCAGGTGCATCGATCATTCTTTTCTTAATACTGATCTTTGCCTCCATATCGATCTGACCTGCCTCAATCTCTGCCGAAACCCTCTTTCGGTAGTAAGGCTCAAAAGTCTTGATATTGACTTCCTGAACTTTGAAGGAAGTTTCCATATCCATGCTTTTAAGGTCAACCCACCCTTCGGTATAAATACTTCCTTCTTTCTTTCCTCCATTCATGTTCCCTTTCAATGTGATGAAAGAATGAGAGGAAATGAAGGGGTATTGTATATTTTTTAATTCTAAATCCAACTCTCTCAATTGGATTTGTGCTGGAGGCTCTCCCATCTTTTTGTCCTCAAAATCAACAGAGCCTTTACGGATTCGAAACCAATCGATCTTAATAGGAAGGGATTCTTTTCCCTTCCTCTCTCGGTCGTCGGCAATCTCCCTCCCCTTTTCCTTCCTCTCTTGGTCCTCGGAAATCTCTTCACCCTTCTCTCTCTTTTCGGCTGTCGCCCAGGGACCGATGAGGTTACCCTCTCGAGATCGATAGAAGAAGAAGGAAGGCCGTAAAATCATGCATTCCCGAATGTTTAAGCTCCCTTTTAAAAAAGAGGAGAGAGCAGGATAAACTCTCATCTCTTCGATCATGAAGATTTTCCTTTTTGAAAGGGAGTCTTCATATCGAATTCCTTTGGCGGAGAGGTAGGTGGGTTTGATCTCGATCTCGGCAATGGTTAATCCAGGGCCTACCACCTTTTGAAGTCGGGCCTGGATGAATTTGACCGCATAGAAGGAAAGAACAAAATATCCCCCCATGAGGAAAATGGCAACGATACCTATCAGAATGAGCCACTTCTTCATACGTTTAACTCCCAATTAGTTCTGAGTTCGGAGTTAGGAGTTCGAAGTCCTAAAAAATCTTTTTTTCGCCGACCTCCGAACTAAATACTCTGAACTAATAACTCCCAACTAAAATGAGATTCTTACATATTTAAGTCTTAGAATTTCCTTCTTACACTTGAGGTTCGGTTGGGCTTTACTTCCAATCTTAACCTAAACCTCAACCTTAACCTTGTGTTGTTATGGTTTCACAATCAGAGAGGGCTCTTTCACCTTCTTCTCATAAGCCTCTTTTAAGAGAGTGAAAATGGACTTGATCACCAGCTGAAAGAGGAAAGGATTAGGCTGTAACGGACTCGCTGGTTTTTTGAGATCGATCGCTACCGCTAGGGAAACTTTTGCCTCCTCTTCTCTTCCCAATTTGAAATAAATATAGGCCATCTCTTCGAGTCTTCGCTGATAAAGAAACCGCCTCTCATTCGTGAAGAGCTCAGACAATACTTTTTGATAGATCCCTTGGAATCGAGCTTCTTTCTGAGGTTGAGTGAGAACGATCTTCGACTCCTCTGCCCCCCAAACCTCCTCTGCATAGGGTCGGATCTCGTCCTCATCAATCCTCCAACTGGAAATAACATCTGCTTTAAGAAGCTCTCCTCCCCTTTGTAAAATCCGATCGTCTCCATCAATCTCGTCGGCTTGAAGAAAGGAATAGATCAGCGGACTTTCGTCATCCTTTTTTATACGCTCTATCTCATTTTTGAGGGATAGATAGTCCTGAGGGAGAGTTCTTTTTTTCTCGAGGGATAATTGATAGGCCTGGAAGAAAAGGAATCCCACATAGGAGGCTTCCATCTCAATTAAAGGGAACGGGCTTTTTTCTTGGATTTCTTCAAAGAACACCCTAAATCCTTTCCGCGTCATCTCCTCTCCGGAGAAATCGATCAACCCTTGCGACTCACTGATTATCCCATGCATCACTGTCCATCCTCGACTCAGGTGAGGAATGACCAATATCAGGAAGCGTTTACCCAGAAAATCGAAACCACCTCCAAACCCTTTCGGTGATTCCGTTTGTAATGGACGGAGAACGGAGCTCTTCTTTTCGGCAGAAACTTCCTCTACAGCAATCCCCTTGCTCTTCAGCCGATAGAGAGATCGTTTGATGATTTTGCGCACCTTTTTATCTCTGGAAATCTGCAGCATGCGATGGAGAATGTTGCCAAACTTTACCTGGGGAATGGCGGTCAATAATTCGACTACATGACGATCAATTTCTGGATCTCTTCCAAAAAAATGGAGAGTGGTTTGAAAGATCTCCTCATCTGATCTTCCATTCTGAAAATCTGTCTTGACCTTCTCAATGATTGTTTGAACCTCTTCCATTTCAACCTCATTTCTCCAAAATAGATCGAATGAAGGTTTGTTGAATCGTTAAGATCATGGTGATCGAGAGATTGATGAAGATTGTATTGCGACATAACAATTCGAGCCTTTTGGGATCCCGATAATCGCCTCGCCAGATCTGGATGAGATTCCAAAGAATGAGCAGGAGTGGAATTCCTGAGAGAGCAAATAGCCAGATGGGTGTTTGGCCGAAAATTTTTAACACTTTAATGAGGGAGAAACCGATCAATATGGAAAGACCGATGTAGAGATCTCCTATCCTCTCTTTGCCAAATCTGACCACCAAGTTCTTTTTCCCAACGGTCCGATCCGCCTCTTCATCAGGGAAACTCATTGATCAGGATCACGTTGAATATGGAGAGACCGACTGGAATAGAGAGCAATAGAATTTGGTGGCTAAAAAAACCAGCGAAAAGATAAAATCCGGTCGCAATGGGTAACCATCCATAACAGAATCCAATGAAAATTTCTCCCACTCCATGATATGACCATCGAAAGGGTTTACCCGAGTAGAAAAATCCAGAAAAGATGCCAATCCCTCCCAAGAGAAGGGTCCAGGAACCCGTTTGATATCGAAGATAGATGTATAATCCAGTGAACATCGCACCCACCAGACACCCATATCCAAATAGGAGTGGAACCCAGGTGGGAAGAAGCCCTTTGACCAAGACTCTTGATCCGCCTGAAAATCGGTTAGAACCTTGATTGAGTTGATCACCTTCCAAATCGTTCCATTCACTAAGATAATAGGTCATCCACATGATGAGGATGACGGCCATCGATGAAAGGAGATAAAGTCCAAATGGGCCTTTATAACCCCATCGCCATGCCAGTACAAATCCTAAGATCAAGGGAAGAATACCCACAGAAAGAAATGGGACTCTAGAGAGTCTCCACCATGCTGATAAATAAAAACCCCACTTTCTCAATCCAAACTCCCCTTTTTAAAAGAACAGAAGGCAGTATTCGGCAAACCGACCTTACATAAAGGAAAGGTTAAACCACAGGTCTACAAATAGAACAAATCGCTCCAAAATTCAACCTCAGAATTCCAAACTCAAGGGTGAGCGTTTCAATGGAGAATGGTCGGTTCAGGATATGAATAAAAAAAGAGGCGATGACCGCTGGGGTCATCGCCTGTTGATGGGTGAAGGAGGCTGAGATGGAGGAGTTTATTCGTTTATCCAAACATATCTAATGCAACAGTCTTGCAAAAAAATAAACAATGAAGAATGCATTGGTAAAGATCAGTGTCCAAAGGGTCACTCTCTTGAAACTAATTTCAATCTTTCTTACACCTTCTGTCTCACAAATACCGAGTATTTGGCTTCCGTTCATTTCTTCTTCCTAATCTTCGAATCTTTTTTTCACAACCTGAATGACGCCAAAACCAACTATCACAAGTATAAAAATTATAAATAAATTGGCAGTTGCTAAATCATTTACCATCATATTCATCCAAGGCTCTCTCCCGTTATTAATAGATAGGAGCAAGTCTTATGCCAAAAATGAAGAGAAGTGTAAGTTAGTTGAAATTAAAAAGGAATTTTAGTTTCTGAGGGTTGACACAGGATTTCCTGGATCGCTAAAAATGTCATATTATTGCAAAAAGTTTAGTAAAACTGGAGATCTGTGAGAAAAGGAACAAATCACTGATTGGCCGAAGGGATGAGACATTATTATAATCCCCTGTCGAGGGGAGGCAATCGGTTGGAATATCCATTGATCATTTGATCATTGAATGATTCATCATTAAATTATGGATAAATCCCTCGGAGTCTCGTGGCCTCGGCCACCCTTCCGATCCCAAGCACAAGGGCTGCCGTTCTCATAGGGATTTTCTTTGAAAGGGAAACTTCCATGACCTCTTTGAAACTTCGCTGCATGATCCGGGTCAATCGATCCAGTACCTCTTCTTCACTCCAGATCAATTCCTGTAAGTTCTGAACCCATTCAAAATAGGAGACCGTCACTCCTCCGGCGTTGGCCAGTATATCGGGAACGGTGAAAATTCCTTTGTCATTCAAAATCTCATCTGCTTCTGGGGTTGTTGGTCCATTGGCCCCCTCCACGATAATCTTGGCTTTGATTCGTGAAGCATTCTTCTCAGTGATCTGATTCTCAATGGCAGCTGGAACCAAGATATCACAATCCAATTCCAATAATTCCTGATTGGTGATCTCCGACTCCTCCTTAACCTCACAAACAAAGCATTGATATTGTGCTTTGCGATCCAGGACTCTCTTCACGTCAAGTCCCTTATCATTATAGATCCCTCCCGCTGAGCAACTCATGGCAATTATCTTTGCCCCCAGTCGTTGGAATTGCTCTGCTGCAATGCCCCCTACATTACCACAACCTTGGATGGCGATTTTAACCCCTTCAATAGGCTTTTTTAAATATTTCAGTGCCTCGAGAGCTGTGATCACCACCCCTCTGCCTGTAGCCTCAAACCTTCCCAGAGACCCCCCTAACTCAATGGGTTTTCCAGTCACCACACCCGGGACAGAATAACCTTTCAATATACTGTAAGTATCCATTATCCATGCCATCACCTGCGGATTGGTATAGACATCTGGAGCAGGAATATCCTGTTCCGGGCCCAGCATCATCGAGATCTCCCAGGTAAATCTTCGTGTCAAATGTTCGATCTCGCGAAGGGACATCTCCTTGGGATTACATTGAACTCCGCCTTTGGCTCCCCCAAAAGGAATGTTGACTACAGCCGACTTCCAGGTCATCCACATGGCCAAGGCCCTCACTTCATCAAGATCGACATCGGGATGGTATCGGATCCCCCCTTTGGCAGGTCCTCTTGAAACATCGTGCTGAACCCGGTATCCTGTGAAGACCTTCATGGTCCCATCGTCCATCTTAACAGGAAAGTGGACGATCAATTCCCTCTTCGTATGCTTCAACTTCTCCAACAATCCAGGGTCTACGTCTAAATATTTTGCAGCGATATCGATTTGCTTCCTGGCCACCTCAAAAGAATTAATCTTTTCATTCTCTGCCTTCATGGAGAAGCCTCCTCATTTTTTCCTTTCTCAATTCTCTTCCAACACCATTTTTTCTACCTTTTCTTTTCATTTTTTTCAAGCAAAATTTTTTTGACTTGAGAATAGGATTTAGGAAATTCTTGTCGAGTTGCTCGCCAAGATTGTCGAAACAGATTATTTATCGATATCTAAGAAGAAATCTAATTCTCATGGAGGATAATCGACAAACCTTTCCTCTTAAAACTTAGGAAAGATTGAACCCATTTGAACCTCAAAGAAACCTTAACCTATTGAAAATTAAAGATAAATGAATCTATTTCTTAAATTGGCATAGCTCTTGCTCTAAATAGAGTTAAACACAATCGAAAGAAAGGAGGTGAGATCGATGAAAAAGGCTATCATTGCATTGAGTTTGGTAGGTGTAATTCTTTTTGGGATCACCTATGCTTATGCTCGCGGACCAGGTTTTGGCCAAAGAGAAATGGGACAATATTGTCCAGGATTCTGGGGTTCTGGAAAAGGATCTTCTCTGACTCCTGAACAGCTAAACAAGTTTAAGGAATTACGCCAGAAGTTTAATGAAGAGACAGCTCAATTAAGAGGAAATATCCTTACAAAAAGGCTGGAACTCCAATCTCTTTGGACCAATTCAAAGTCAGATCCAAAGGCTATCGCTGATAAGGAAAAAGAGTTGAGAGACCTTCAAAATCAGATGAAGGATAAAATGATCCAATTAAAATTGGAGGTTCGAAAGTCTCTCACCCCCGATCAGATTTCTGAATTTGGGCAGGGCGGAAGGAGAGGCACTGGTTTGGGCCGTGACCACATGAGGGGCCATGGAATGGGTCCTGGTTTTGGTCAAGACTCCTGGAAAGGCGGCCGAATGGGCCGTTGATGTAGTGTATACAATAGGGTGGTAAAAACTTATCTAACGAAGAGGATAGAGAGGGGAAACGAAGAACATCTTCCCCTCTCTATCCTATACATTTTAAAAAAGTCCTGTCTCTTCCCTATTGAAAATTTTATTGGCAAATAGAAATAGGAAGAGGTGAATATATACTTACCTCAGATTCAATATATCCTCTAAAACAAAAGAAAGGGAAATTAAAATGAGCATACGATGGAAGAGGTCGTTGAGGTTCACCATTCCCCTCATCATCCTCTTGATCGGGGGAATATTTCTTTTCGGAGCAATCGGTCAGAAGGGATCGAACCAAAAATTCAGAACGGTAAAGGTTGAACGTGGAGAAATCACCTCTGCCGTGACGGCCACTGGGACGATCAATCCCGTCATCACCGTACTCGTTGGAAGTCAGATCTCGGGGACGGTCAAAGCTCTTAGCGCTGATTTTAATTCCCGTGTAAAAGAAGGGGAGGTGATTGCTCAGATCGATCCGGCGATCTTTGAATCCCAGGTAGATCAGGCCAAGGCCACCGTGGCCACAGAGCAGGCCAATGTGGCAAACACCCAGGCAAATCTGCAGAACATCGAGGCCAATCTTGTGAAGTCGGAGGTGTCCGTTTCCGATGCGAAGAAGAACCTGGACCGTAACCTGCAACTGATGAAAATGAGCGCCATTGCTCAAGCAGCTCTTGATACGTCCCAGGCCAACTACGATTCTGCCGTGGCACAAAGAGAGGCCACCAAGGCCCAGTTAAATGTGGCCCGATCTCAAATCGAATCCGCAAAAGCTCAGTTGGAACGTGCTAGGGCTGCTTTGAGAATGGCGGAGATCAACTTGAGATATACGACCATCCGATCTCCTGTCAACGGGATCGTGATATCGAGAAATGTCGATGTGGGGCAGACAGTGGCAGCAAGCCTTCAGGCCCCAATCCTTTTTACCATTGCCAAAGACCTGACCCAGATGCAGGTAGATACCAATTTTAGTGAAGCCGATATTGGCCACATTGAAAAAGGGCAGGAGGCGAGCTTTACCGTTGATGCCTATCCGGAGAGGACATTTCGAGGAAGAGTCTCAGAGATTCGCAATGCACCGACCATCATTCAGAATGTGGTGACCTACGATGTTGTCATTCAGGTGGACAATAAGGATTTGAAGTTGAAGCCGGGCATGACGGCTAATGTATCGGTCATGATTGCGCATAAGGGAGGGGTTTTGAGGATACCGAATGCGGCATTGCGGTATCGGCCGGAAACCGGGAAGGCGGTTGTCAGCGAGGAAGTTGGGAAGAAGGAGGGAGGGAATCAGACTCAAAAGAGGGAGACCACAAGTGAGGGGGGTACAAGAGGGCAGCAGCGGGGCGGGATGACGGTGGAGCGATTGACCGAGGGATTAAATCTCACACTGGAGCAGCAAGAGAAGGCGGGTATGATCATGAAGGCATCCCAGCAGGAGATTCAGGAGATACGTGAGAAATCGAAGCCAGAGGAGGCAAGAGTAAGGATACAGAGTTTGTTACGGCAGAAGATCATGGGATTATTGACCGAGGAGCAGAGGCAGAAGTGGGAGAACCGGGGGGGTGAGCAGGTGGAAGAACGAAAGCCGGCCAGGGTATGGGTTCTTTCAACAGGGGGCAGCCCCATGCCGATCTCCATTGTCCTTGGGATTACGGATGGGACCTTCAGTGAGGTGGTTTCAGGGGGTCTCAAGGAGGGGGCAGAGCTGATTGTGGAGGAGACATCTAATAAAAAGGCTCAGAACACAAACACCGGTCGTCTGCCGTTCATGCCGGGGGCCCAGAAGTAGGGAAAGACAAAGCATAGCGCAGAGCGCATAGAGCATAGGGTTTTAAATTTGCTGTCAATTGATAGGGTTCGCCATGCACTTAGCTCTTTGCGACGCGAGTTGAAATATGGAGCCGTTGATTGAAGCTCAGGGACTGGA
>CAVTZZ010000062.1:0-52618 GCA_963739325.1 uncultured delta proteobacterium
CACCTACCTATACGTAACAAAATGGATTGACCGTTAGAACGGCTAAGGGTCATTATCTATTCTGCTTTTTCTTGAAAAAGAAAAGGAGGAGAGATATGACCCAGGGACAGCCGATCACCAATGAGTCAGTCCAAAGTGGAAGTGAAGTACTTCGTGAACAGCCTCTTTCACCAACCCCGATCGACCGCATCCTCCAGAAGCTCTCTTGCATGGAGCTTCCCGCCAAGGAGCACTTCGAGCGCTACATGCACCACAAGTGGCGCTTGAACCACAAGCCGAGGACTCTCGCCAGTTCCTTTACGTCAGTCATGCTCTTCCTGGACTTTTATGGGAAGTCGGGCAAGAGAGAAATCGAGAAAATTGAACGGGTTGACCTGGAGGGTTTCATCGAGCACGAGCAGGACCGGGGATTACGTATCTCCACGGTGCGGACGAGGCTGGCCTGCATTATCGCATTTCTACATTTTCTGATGGAGCAGGAGGTCATCCCCGGCTCCGTTCTTAAGCGGGGCATCAAGCTAAAGCTGCCGGACGTCCTGCCTCGGGCCATGAACCCCGCCGATGTGAGAAAGCTTCTCTGTGTGATTGACGACATCCGGGACCGGGCCCTTTTCCTTCTCCTTTTACGGACAGGGATGACGGATCGGCGAGGCCTTGGGACTGAGGTTGAACGATCTGGATATCAGGGACAGGAAGGTCCATCTCTTCGAGGGAGAGAAGAACAGCATGGGGAGGGTGGTCTATCTGAGCGATGATGCCCTGTTCGCCATAAAACTCTGGCTTAGGCGAAGGGACAAGAACAAGGAGTTCGTCTTTTACGGCCAGGGCAATAGGGCGCCTCTGTTACAGTACCGGCCGGGGCCGCTTCGTGAAATACCTCAAGAAGGCAGGGCTCGATCAGAAGGGCTACACGGTCCATTGTCTTCGCCACACGTTCGCCTCCGAGCTTCTCAACGCCGGGATGCGCCTGGAATGTCTCCAGCAGCTTCTGGGTCACCAGGATATCGAGGTGACCCGCCGATACGCCCGGCTCACCGACACAACCCGTGAGGAAGAGTACTTCCGGGCCATGGCCGTGATCGAAAAAGGAGGGATCGATGGAACCTATTGAGTTGGTCCGGTACCGGAGAGCCTTGAAGAGAAAAAACTACTCGGCCCATACGGTGAAGAGCTACGTAAACATCCTCGATCAGTTCATAAGATGGCTTACAGTGCCCCTTTCCGAGGTGACCCGCAAGGAGATCGGAGCCTACGTCGATCATCTCCTCCGAAAGAGACGAACGCCGAAGACGATCACGTGCCACTTGCAAACGATCCGCCTCTTCTTCGACTATCTCATCAATGAGGAGGGGATATCGATGGTCAATCCTGTCACCCGGATCTCGCTCCGTCTGCCCAAGCCGCTGCCTCGGCACCTGCAGGACGACCAGGTCACGAGGCTCTTTGCCGTCATCACGGATCTGAGAGACAGGGCCATGTTCATGTTGATGCTCCGCTGCGGCCTTCGGGTCCAGGAGGTTGCTGAGCTGACCGTAGATGCGGTAGAGTACGGGAGGAGACAGATTTTTGTCTCCCATGGAAAAGGGGGCTAAGGATAGGGTCGTCTACATGAGTGAAGATGCCCGCTCAGCTCTTTTGGCGTACCTTGCGAAACGATCATCGAAAGCGAAAGGATTGTTCCTGGTGCAGAAGGGACCGATGAGAGGCAACCCCCTATCGGTCCGAGGGATTCAGAAGAGGATCGAATACTATGCCCGAAAGGGCAAGCTGAACGTTTCGTGTCATCGGCTTCGCCACACCATGGCCACGCAGCTTCTCAACGCCGATGCTGACCTTGCTACCATTCAGGACCTCCTGGGGCATGGCCAGATTACCACAACCCAGCGCTACTGCCGGGTAGCGAACCTCAAGGTCCAACGAGACTACTACAAGGCCATGGAGTTGGTCTTGCAAAGAACGCAGGCACAAGAAGAGGACAACGAATTATCTTGACAGGAATGTACGAAAAATGGATAATGAAAACGGTGCGTAACTAACTAATATTAAAAGAAAAAGCAGGATATGTTACGTATAGCACCTACAAGTCGCTGCCGGGATCATATTCAAGATCCGAAGATTACGAGTTGAAAGAGCGCGTAACGCAGCCATCACCGGGAGGCAGGCGCCGTTTCCTGCCGATCCGGTGCGTGGCATGGTTAGGCGTTTTACCATCCCGCGGAGCCTTCTTTCACTTCAAATTCCGCGATCATGCTTTGAATAAACGTATTGTTTCTCATTCGGATGTTCGTGCCACCCTGAATCCTGATCCCTCTGCCCGAAGAACCCACCAAACTTCGGTAATACTTTTCCGCTGCGTCTCGGAAGGCTCTGTAGTTGAAAGGCCCTCGGTAGTTTTCTGGCTGACCGACTTCGATCGGTCCGGTTTCATAATCGCTACCAACAGTTTGTTTTATGTCAGCGTACAAATCAAATTTCTTTCCGCCAATCTCAAGAACAAAGAATACCCTTGAAACCATGTGTTCATCATTGCTGCCATAGTCTTGAGAATCCTGGATGCATTTAAAGAAAGTCACTCTTGCATTCTCTCCCACTTTGCACCTCCTTTGATTCTGGTTGGCTAATGTGCTTTCATTACGCCTAAAGCTGCGGATCAGGCGCGGCTATTGGCCATCGCTTGGATCTTGTTGGCCGAACGATGGGATTGAAATCGGAGCGATTAGTCAGCCTCTTATCCTACCATCTTCGCCACAGTTCTCTTTCACCCATTGGTCAAAGACGTCCTTCGAGATAGGTTTCACCCTCTTGTTTTGGATTCGATTGAGGAGTCGATTACTTTCCTCATAGTGCTCAAGAACTCTTTTACACATGTCCACAAATTCCGCGTAGGACATCGTACCTTTCATAGCGTTGACCTTCTTGTGAACCAACCAAATATTGTCCTCTTCCACACTCGGGGATAGCTCTTTTCTGGAAAGAGGATTGATATGGTCAGCATTAACCTCCTGTGGATTAAGCGGGAGTCCTGTAATTGCGCATTTCCCTTTCTGTTCCAGTATTAGCCCTCTTATGAAATCAAGAGGGATGGTATGTTTTATCGTTTTCGTTTCCATTCTCTCACCTTTAAACCGCTCCGAAGAGCACTAAGAATTCTATTTCCAGTCTTCTCCCATTCAGATATGTTCGCGTTGAGATGATGTTGGAACAAATTTGTTTGTATTGCACGAAACGCCTGCTGCCACATTCGTAGCTTTGACTCGGAATCAAGTTTACGTTTATTTCGAGGAGTGAACTCTCGCTCAAGTTTCGACATATTCTGGATATGCTGAATGCGATAGTCCCACGGGTTTCTATAAGCAAGGTAGTTCAGTTTTCTTAAACCCTGCTTGATTTCGTCAGCGGCACAATTCCATCGGTCTTGCAGGGTGCCACGCACGCGTTCTCTCCGGCGACGGTGCATGCGAAGGTTATTTTGTCTTCCTTTCTCCGTACGTCGGTAGTAATGCAGGGTTTTTCGAACAGTTTCTGGATTCTGGCGTTGCCAGTCAACGATCAGCGCCGTCTGACATTCTGCTGCGCCACATGTCCTCTGCTTGAAGTCTCGAGCCACAAATTGTCCCCCGCAGAATTCGCAGGTCCGTGTCTCCGCGTAACGAGGACGTGGAATACTGAGAGCCTTGAATGCGGCATGAAGGCGAAGATTCGCAATGTTGTCATTTTTGAACCCAAAATGTTCCTTAGCGTTTCGGGTTGTATGCCCGGACAAAATAAAGTCGACAAGGATCTGATGCGGAATGCTCGGTTCTTTCGACATATTTCCTAATTATGTAGGATCGAGGTAATTTAAGAGTAAGTCATTCGCTGGGATTATCCCCATTGGCTATTTGTGATAGTAATATAGACCTTTTTCAAAAAATAGGGAAGTGAATATTTCAGGAAGTACTCCACAGTCCCAGATTTTGGTGGTATCGGGATTCTGAAGATGAGCATATCTTGCCACTATCTGCCCTTTCCAAAAGGTTGTGGTTTGGAAGGCAAATTGGAACAGTAGATTTGCATTTAAATTCTTGAGGGAATTAGGGTAAATCGCTTTTTCTGTTTGAATCGGTAAATAGAAAAATCTTTATGATCAAGGGTAAATATTTTGGGGACTTCGAGAATGTCTGCAAGTGCAACCAGGGTTGCATCGGCTAAATCCATTGGTAAGTCGTGATATTGTTTCATCAACTCACGGCACCGAATAAGAAGCTCTTTTCCAAGGGGATAAATTTCCACTCCACCTCTCTGAATGAAGACCCACAAATCGTCCTGAACTTCCCACGAAAAGTTCAATAAGTAGAAGGATTCTGTCAGGATAGGCCATGTTGTAACAAGGGGTTCTCTTATCTCTTTGAGAATTTCAATACATAGGACATGATGCCGATCGTCCTTATCAAAAAAGGCCACGATAGGACCTGTATCGATAAGAATCAAGTTTTCCTCCTGAACCTTTCTCTCAGGATCTCCTCGCCTTTTACAGAAAGATCTCCCCTCCCGCTTCCTCCTTTTTCTATTAGATCCTTTATGACCTCATACGGCTGTTTGCGCCTTTCCGAAAGAACACGGGCACAGTAATCCGAAAGCGATTGTTTGATTACCTTGGCCTTGCTGGTCTTAAGTGCCGAGGCAGTCTTTTCAAGCAAAGACTCAGTCTCTTTGTCGAGACGGACACTGAGAGGCATCCTCATCACCTCTTTTCGTTATTTGTACTACAAATTGTATTACAATGAGTGAACCTTGTCAAGATCTGTTTGGTTCTCCCCTTATCCAGACCCTTAGCCTCCCCAAGCGTGTAGGACCCTTTTCTGGTTTGATCAGGCTTGTTTTATAGAAGTGAGACTTCTAAATTGCAGGAGGTGACGGTTTCAGGTTTGAGATTTATTTCCGGAATATCCAGAACAACAATGTCAGGATGATGCTGATAATAATGCAGGTAGTGATGGGAAAATAGAAACTGAATTTCTCTTTTCTTATGATAATATCCCCTGGAAGTCGACCAATCCAAGGGATTTTTTCACCAATCAACAAAAGAAACCCTATTACGATAATCAAAACACCTAAAAGGATGAGAAGCTTTCCTAAAGCACCCATATCTAACTCTCAAATTTCAAATGTCAAAGTTCAAATGACAAATGAATGTCAAATGTCAAACGGCTGCAGAGCTTTCCGAAACTCGAAACCCAGAACATGAAACCCGAAACAACTTTTTTGAATCAAAATGCCAAATTTCGCACGAAGTGATGAACCGAAGGTGAATCAATGTCAAATCAATGTCAAATGGGTAAATCTCCAGTTCTTGACTCTTTTTTGGATAAAAGAATAGAAGAAAAGATCAGTGTTAGTTCATGCGCTTCTTGCCATAATCTTTGGCACTCTGTCTTCTTATGAGGGTTCGCCTGAGTAATCATTCTTAGCCAATGTTTTGTTTCTTTTGATTCCTTTTTACAAATGCCAATCTTATGTCGAAAATCTTTCTTTGATTCTGCTCCATCGGCTTCCATATAATTTGCACCAACACTTGTACCAGCGCTTACCAACTGACTGATCAATGGGCGATTAATTTCATTTCTTTCAAGAGTCTTTACAAATTCAATAATTTTTTCACCAAACTTAGCAGTCCTCTCCTCTAAGTCATATATTTTCCCATTTGGATTTTGGATTTCCTTTGAACCTTGAACTTTAACATCTGAGTTTTGGGTTTCATTTGAATCTTTAACTTTGACATTTAGATTTTGGATTTCCTTTGAACTTTGAACTTTGTCATTTGACATTTTGTTTGATTTCATGAACCTTTCTTTTTCACTATAGATACAGCCACAATACTGCTGGCGATACAATCCCATTTCCTTGGAGACTTCCAGTCCTTTTCTCCATCCTTGTCGAAAATCCTCATAATAGAAAGGGATGCCAATCTCCTTAGCCAAACGTTCCCCTGTTTCCTTGATCAGGGAATGATCTTGGTGAGTACTTTGAAGAAGGGTGGTTGAAAATTGATCGAACTCGTTCCTCTTCGCCTCCTGAGCCGTGGCCTCAAGCCGAATCGAGTAGCAGTATCGACACCTTTCCTTTTCTCGGTGAGATACGTTTCTTAAAAATTCCTCAAGGAGATATTCATCCCGGTAGATCATTTTCAACCCAACCCTTTCGGCGTATTGTTTCAATGACTCCAGTCGGTTCTGATATTCCTGGAAGGGATGGATATTGGGATTGAAGAAAAATCCTACGACTTCATCTCCCTTCTCTCCCAATCGTTGAAGTGGATAAATGGCGCAGTTAGCACAACAGATATGAAGCAGAATTCTCATTCAGCTTGCGGCCGTGTTTTTGTGAGAAAACAAATCCCGGCCACCGGATTAATTTTCGATTTGCGATCTCCGATTTCCAATTTTTTTAAATCGCAAATTGACAATCGGCAATCGAAGATGCTTCCCACTATTCCAATCTCTAATTTGGAGGCTCTTTCCTCCTTGGAATCCCCAACTCTTTCTCTACTTGCAATATCTTGTCGGTGGTCTTGATGACCGTGTCTGGATTGAGGGAGATGCTGTCGATGCCACATTGAACTAAAAATTCAGCAAATTCGGGATAGTCGCTCGGAGCCTGGCCGCAAATGCCTATCTTCTTGCCATTCTTTTTCGCTTTCTCGATGACCCATTGAACCATCCGTTTTACCGCAGGGTCCCGTTCATCGAAGACATGGGAAACCTTCTCTGAATCACGATCCAGGCCCAACACCAATTGGGTGAGATCATTAGACCCGATGGAAAACCCATCAAAAATCTCGCTGAATTCATCCGCCATGATCACATTGCTGGGGACTTCACACATCATATAGATTTCAAGACCGTTTTGCCCCTGTATCAAACCATAGTTCCTCATCTCCGCCACGACCAACCTTCCCTCTTCCACAGTCCGACAGAAAGGGACCATCAATTTTACATTGATTAGACCCATTTCATCCCGGACCTTTTTCATGGCAAGACATTCGAGTCCAAATCCTTCCTGATAACCTTCGTCATAATAGCGGCAGGCACCACGGAAGCCGATCATAGGGTTATCTTCAACAGGTTCGAATTGAAACCCTCCAATGAGATTGGCATACTCGTTTGTCTTAAAATCGCTCATCCTGACGATCACATCTTTTGGATAAAAGGCCGCAGCAATCTTCGCCACTCCTTGGGCCAGCCGATCGATGAAGAAAACCTTCTTATCTTCACACCCGGCTGTCAATTGTTCGATCTCCTTTTTTGCATGATCGTCACTCAATACATCAAAATGGACTAACGCCATTGGATGGATTCGAATAGAATTGTTGATGATAAATTCCAGTCTGGCCAGGCCTACTCCATCGTTGGGGATGAAGGAGAGATGGAATGCATTATCCGGATTCCCCACATTCATCATGATCTTTGTGTGAGGCTTCTCCAGATGCGCCATATCGAACCGCCTCACCTCGAAATCGAGAAGACCTTCGTAAACCAATCCTGTCTCCCCCTCTGCACAACAAACCGTGGCACTCCGATAATCTTTCAGGATCTCACTCCCATTTCCAGTCCCCACCACACATGGAATGCCCAATTCCCGGCTGATGATGGCCGCATGGCAAGTCCTCCCTCCCCGATCGGTCACGATTCCAGAGGCGATCTTCATGACAGGTTCCCAGTCCGGGTCCGTCATCTGGGTCACCAATATCTCACCCTTCTTAAACCTCCCTATCTCCCTTGCGCTGGCAATGACATTGATTGGCCCTGTTCCAATCTTTTCACCGACGCTCTTCCCTTCAACCAAAACCTTCCCCTTTTCCTTCAAAACATAGGTCTCCAGAACATTCATTTCTCGCTGGGATTTTACTGTCTCCGGCCTTGCTTGAAGGATAAAGAGTTCTTGGGTGATGCCATCCTTTCCCCACTCAATATCCATGGGCATGTAAGAACCTGCCCTTTTCGAATAATGGTCTTCAATTTTCGCTCCCCATTGAGCAAGGAGGATAATTTCCTCATCACTAAGGATAAAACTTGACCTATCATGTGCCGCGACAGGGATATTCTTGGTCGAACTTTCCCCTTCCACCGCATAGATCATCTTGATCTCTTTGCTGCCAAGGGTTTTCTGAATGATGGGTTTATAATTTTTCTGGAGGCAAGGCTTGAATACATAAAATTCATCAGGATTGATCACCCCCTGAACAATATTCTCCCCTAATCCATAAGAACCAGTGATATAGACGACGTCCGGAAAACCTGATTCCGTGTCCATCGTAAACATGACACCGGAACAGGCCTTGTCTGAGCGCACCATCTTCTGGATTCCAATGGAAAGGGCCACCTGAAAATGGTCGAATCCTTTATGGACTCTGTAAGAGATGGCCCGGTTGGTAAAAAGGGAAGCGAAACATCGTTTGCAGGCCTGAATCAGGGCATATTCCCCGCGGATATTAAGAAAAGTCTCCTGCTGACCAGCGAAACTCGCAGTCGGAAGATCCTCAGCAGTGGCGCTACTCCGAACTGCAACATCTGTATCCTCCCCATACTCCTTACACAATTGTCGATAGGCCTTAACGATCTCCTCGACAACCTCTCTGGGAAATTCGAGGCTATAGATAAGCCTTCGGATTCGACTTCCTCGCTCTGAAAGGTTCTCCATATCTTCGACATCGAGCCCGGAGAGTATCTCCCGAATATTGTCCTTGATCTTTGGTTTGCTTTTGGTTTCATGCCATTCTTGAATAATCCCCTCCTCTAAAAGGGCGGAATAAGCATTCACTGTCACGGCAAATCCATTAGGAATGTTTACACCGTATTTCGTCAATTCTCTTCTCATCTCTCCCAGAGAGGCATTCTTTCCACCCACTAATGGAAGATCATTCAGCCCAACTTCATCGAACCAAAGGATATAAGGTTTATTTCCCATGACCTCCTCCTCAGATCTATGTACAATAATGCAAATTTATCCGAACCTAACTCCATTGTCAACCCCGTTAGATAGATAAAAAATAATTTATATCCCCTTTTTGAAAATCCCTGGATTAACATGACACGTTGAAATCATTAAAGCTTATCTAACGGGGTCAAGGTTGATCCCGATCGGAACATGATAGAAAAGGAGATTGATTTTTCAATAAATTATAATTAGTATAAGTCGTTAGGAGGAAGGGAGAATGATGAAAAGCCCAAAATATGTCTATCTTTTTGAAGAGGCAGATGGGACAAATAAGAAACTCCTTGGAGGAAAAGGGGCGGGGCTGGCTGAAATGACCCGTATGGGTCTTCCTGTCCCACCAGGATTTATTGTTACAACCGAGGCCTGTCTCCAATACTTTGAAAACAAAAAGAGACTTCCCAAGGACCTGATGGAAGAGGTGCAAGCAAACCTTAAAAGGATTGAGGAGAAAACGGGTAAAGTCTTTGGAAGTCCCCAAAACCCTCTTTTCTTCTCTGTCCGATCGGGTGCAGCCCTCTCTATGCCTGGCATGATGGATACCGTTCTCAATCTGGGGCTAAACGATGAAACCATTGAAGGATTAATCCAGATCACCTTGGACGGGAGATTCGCTTACGATGCCTATCGTAGATTTATTCAACTCTTCGGAAAGATTGCCTTGGGTGTAGAAGAAAAGGAATTTGATCAAATTCTTAACAAAATGAAAGAAAAAGTTGGAGCGGTTGATGATACTGATCTCGATGCCGACAGTCTTAAGGACATCTGCAAACAATATCTGAGGTTAATTAAAAAGTGGACAGGGACTCCTTTCCCAGAGGATCCCATGGTTCAATTGAAACTTGCCATTGAAGCGGTCTTCAAATCCTGGATGGGAAAGAGGGCGGTCGATTACCGGAAGGAATTTAATATCACCCCTGAAATGGCCAATGGGACAGCTGTCAATGTTTGTACAATGGTATTCGGAAACATGGGCTTTGATTCTGCTACGGGTGTGGCCTTCACGCGAGACCCTGGCACTGGAGAGAATGTCTTCTACGGTGAATATCTTGTGAATGCTCAGGGTGAAGATGTGGTGGCTGGGATCAGAACACCCAAACCGATCCAAGAGATGAAGAAAGAAATACCAAAGATTTATCGGGAATTGGAGCGGGTCAGAAAGACCTTGGAAGAACATTTTCATGAAGTTCAGGACTTTGAATTTACGGTAGAGAAGGGAACCCTCTATATCCTTCAAACTCGAAACGGGAAGATGAACGCCCAAGCCATCGTTCGGACTTCCAAAGAGATGGTGGTTGAGAAGCTGATTGAAAAAGAAAAGGCTGTTCTGAGGTTGAAACCTCAAGAGTTGGAACAACTCCTCCACAAGCGGATCGATCCAAATTTCAAGGGGAAACCGATCGCCGTCGGGCTTACTGCTTCACCAGGGGCAGCCTCTGGCAAAGCGATCTTTGATGCTGATGAGGCCGAAAGATTGGGAAAACTTGGCCACAAAGTAATCCTGGTACGGGAAGAGACGAAACCTGAAGATATTCATGGTTTCTTCGCTGCCCAAGGAATTCTAACAAGTCGGGGAGGAAAGACCTCCCATGCAGCCGTTGTGGCCAGAGGCATGGGTAAACCCTGCGTGTCCGGGTGTGAGGAACTACACATCGACTCGAAGGGCAGTGAGGCTACGACAAAGAATATTCACATCAAGGAAGGAGATTTTATCACCATCGATGGGTCCAGAGGAGAGGTCTACATAGGAGAGGTCCCCACCGTGGATCCTGAAATCAGTGATAATCTCCTCACTCTCCTGAAATGGGCTGATGAGATAAGGACCATGGGGGTTTGGGCCAATGCCGATACCCCTGAAGATGCGATCAAGGCCAGACAGCTTGGGGCTGAAGGAATCGGTCTCTGCCGGACGGAGAGGATGTTCAATGCAGGTGACCGACTTCCGATCGTGCGAGAGATGATTTTGGCTGGATCGAAGGAGAAGAGAGCAGAGGCCATTGCAAAACTCCTTCCTGTGCAGAAGAACGACTTTAAGGAGATTTTTCGTGCAATGAAGGGGTTGCCTGTAACAGTCCGTCTCCTCGATCCGCCGCTCCATGAATTTCTCCCGTCTGCTGAGGAATTAGCTTCTGAGCTTAGAAAACTGGAGGAGATGGAGCGGGCTTTCTCCTCTATGGAAAATATTTCTGAGGCGATGAAGTTTGTGGACCCCTCTTTCCGGGAATCTCTCAGGCCTCTCGACCACATGGCGGCCGATATCGCCGAGATTAAAGAGAAGAAACTCGACAGGAAACTGATCCGGAAACAGAAGGAGACCTTCAGGAAGGTGAAAGAGATGATGGAGGTCAATCCCATGCTCGGCCACCGGGGAGTGAGATTGGGAATTACCTATCCAGAGATCTATCGAATGCAGATCCAAGCTGTTCTCGAAGCAGCAGCGGAGTTAATCAAAGAGGGTTTCGATATCCAACCTGAAATCATGGTTCCCCAAGTCTGCACGGCTCAGGAATTAAAATGGGTCCATCAGCTGGTCAAAAAGATTCAAAAGGAAGTGGAGAAGCAGTATGGGATTCAGATCCAATTTAAGTTCGGGACGATGATCGAGGTGGTCAGGGCCTGTATGAGGGCTGGAAGATTAGCAGAAGTGGCAGATTTCTTCTCTTTTGGGACGAATGACCTCACCCAAGCCACCTTTTCTTTTTCGAGAGAGGATGCGGAGAATAAATTTCTACCTCTTTACAATGAGAGAAAGATCCTTCAAGATAATCCCTTTGAAGTCTTAGATATAAAAGGCGTGGGAAGATTGATGATGATCACCATTGAATGGGGAAGGAGGACCAAGCCCGATCTCAAGATTGGAATTTGTGGTGAACATGGCGGTCATCCAGAATCGGTCGAATTTAGTCACAGTATTGGGCTCTCCTATGTGAGCTGTTCTGTCCCACGACTTCCGATCGCCCGCTTAGCAGCCGCCCATGCCAGACTGAAAGAGAGGGAGAAGAAACCTCCAGAAAAATACGATCCCGACTACCCATTTAGCATCCTCTTTTAAATCAATAAATAGTGATGCATCTTGAATTAAAGTTATTTCTATCGGACCCTATGTATTTATAAGGCAAAATTTCTCTCTGGACCAAACCCTCAATATTCTCTTTAATTACATACACTGACTCATGACCTTATTAAGAATTCCTAAAAAAATATTTAGCTCCTTTTCTGAGAAATCAGAAGAGGGTGAGGGACAAAAAGGGAGATATGCTTTTAGTTCCCTTAAGAACCGAAATTTTCGCCTTCTTTGGATAGGAGGTGTACTTTCCCATATTGGGGATGATATGCAAATGGTGGCTGTAAGTTGGCTGGTATTATTAATAACCAATTCTCCTTATCTGATGGGAATCGCCAACCTCTTTCAGGGCTTACCCCGTCTATTATTTAGCCTTTTCGGAGGCATCATAGCGGATCGGGTAAATCGGCATCGGCTTTTAGTAATTTACCAAGGAATTGAGATGCTCTTCGCTTTTCTCTTTGCCTTCTTAGTGCTCAGTGGAAAGATTCAGTTCTGGCAGATTCTGGTTTTGCTTCCTATCTTCGGTTTTTTAAAGGCGGTTTATCAGACTTGCCGCCAGGCTTACGTGTTTGACTTAGTAGGGAAGGAAGAATTAATGAATGCCTTAGCCCTCCATTCGAGTGGAATGAATCTTGCGAGAATCATCGGCCCTTCCCTTGCTGGGATTTTAATTGGAGTCTGGGGGGTTGGTTGGTGTCTTTTCATCAATGGGCTGAGTTTCATTCCTATTCTCATTTCCTTCTTTATGATGCACCCACCCTCTTTTTTTAAAAAGGGGATCTATTCTTCAAACATCTTTCAAGACCTGGGGGAGGCCTTTTTCTACCTGAAGCAAAATAAGACTATTCTCCTTATGATCGCTGCCGCTTTTTCATATATAGTCTTTGGTTTAAATGTCCAAGTCATTCTTCCCCTTTTTGCCCAATATGTTTTAAAAGTAGGGGCCTCTGGCTATGGTTTTCTTGTGGGTGCTATGGGGGTGGGGGCGGTGTTTGGAGGGGTTTTTCTGGCAGGACTGGGTGATTTTAAGGCCAAAGGTTATTTTTTCCTTCTCTCTTCCTTGGTTTATGGTTTTCTTTTGATTCTTTTTTCCTTATCCTCTTGGTTTTTCCTCTCTCTCTTTATCCTTTTTTTTGTAGGAATAGCGGAAATGTTTTCAAGGACGATTAATCAGACCCTGGTGCAACTTTTATCCCCCGATGAACTCAGGGGAAGAATTATAGGGGTATATATGTTAAACCAAGGGATGAAACCTTTGGGAGGGTTTCTGATGGGAGCAGGAGCCAGTCTTTTAGGCGCCCCTTTTACTTCGGCCTTAGGAGCAGGGTTCTGCATGTTCGTTGCCTTAAGTCTGCTATTTAGATCATCTCGGATAAGGGAACTTTAGGAGAAAACATCTTTTCAACAATATTTCTTCCTTTGATTTTGCGATTGATGTTGCATGATGCCCGTGAAACAAATTGAATCTCAGCCTTCGGCTCGGGAAATCATGATGGAATTTACCAGGGAAACCGGGCTTTCACCAGTCCTGAAGTCTCCGCGGCGCTACCTCTGGACGGATGCCTTCGGGGTCTGTAACTTTCTTGGGCTTTATCATCAAACGGGCGAAGAAACATACCTGGATCTGGTGCTCCAGCTCGTTGATCAGGTTCATGACACACTCGGCCGGCACCGCGAAGACGACTCGCGGACCGGCTGGATCAGCGGCCTCGATGAAGAACAGGGCAGGAAGCACCCCACCCAGGGGGGATTGAGGATCGGTAAGGAATTGAAAGAAGGGGGAATTCGTGATTCCTTTGACGAACGCCTGGAGTGGGACCGGGATGGGCAGTATTATCATTATCTGACGAAATGGATGCATGCCCTCAATTGTGTAAGCAGGGCCACCGGGGATTTAAAGTACAATGCATGGGCAGTGGAGCTTGCGAAAACGGCCCATGCCAGGTTCGTCTATGCTTCGTCCAACGGTGGTCCGAAACGCATGTACTGGAAAATGAGTATAGACCTTTCCCGCCCTCTCGTACCGTCCATGGGGCAACATGACCCTCTCGACGGATTTGTCACCTACAGCGAACTTCAGGCGACGTCAGCGAAAGACCCTGGAAAATCAACGGGGAGAAATCTCCGCGCCGAGATTTTCGACATGGCCAATATTTGTAAAGGAAAGAACTGGGTTACAGATGACCCTCTCGGTATTGGGGGTCTTTTGTTTGATGCCTGCAGGGTGGCCCAATTGATTGTCAGCGGAAATTTTGAACAAACCGGGCTGCTGGACACTTTATTGGAGTCTTCCCTGATCGGTTTGGATTCCCTTGTGAAAGAGAATTCTTTGAAGCTTCCTGCTGGTTACCGCCTTGCCTTTCGGGAGTTAGGACTGTCCATTGGACTACGGGCCGTTGAAAAAATACGGGAACTGATTGAGCAAGAATCCTGGCCTTTACGGAAAAAAGATTCACTCTATTCGTTGCTTAAGACCCTGAGCAGGTATGCAGGGCTAAGGGAGATCATCGAGAAGTTCTGGTGTGAGGGGAAAAACAGGGAAGCCGACAGCTGGAAAGCGCATCATGATATCAATAGGGTAATGTTCGCAACAAGCTTGGCTCCTGATGGATTTTTGGAGCTTTAAGTCAGCCGTCCCAACTTTATGACTCATGTCTGACTCCAGGTTCTAACTTTAGCACCGTTGGTTTTTAAAAATTGTTCGAGAACCTCATAGGGTTGGGCTCCCACAATTGCTTGTTGACCAATCACAAAAGTGGGGACTCCTGTGATTCCCAGGGAACGTGAACGCGACCAATCGGAATCCACCGCTTCCTTAAAGGTTCTCAATTCAAGAACAGACCTGGCTTCCTTCTCTGGAAGACCTATTGATTTCGCAAGAGCAACCAGTTCGTCCACCTTGCCGATATTCTTTCCATCGACAAAATAGGCTCGAAAGACGGCTTCGTGAAATTCCTCCCCTTTGGCTTTCGATTCTGCCCACTTTGCCAATTCCTGAGCCAAGCGGCTGTTGTATGTCCGTTTACGATCACCCAGGGGCAAGCCTAATGCATCCGCTACCTGCCTCAACCGTAACTTCCTCTGTTGAATGTCTACAGACCGATCTGCATAGAGTTCTTCAAGGGAAAGGCCGTCTTCTGGTGTATCGGGGTGGAGAGGAAATGCTGTCCAACGAACTTCAATGTTATAATTTTTCTGTAATTGATCAATACGCACGGTACCGAAATAGCACCAGGGTCAAACATAATCAGAGAAGATTTCGAGGATGACAGGTGCGGTCATGGGTTTCTCCATTTAGTTTTTTTACGGGCTTAATTTCTATTCTATCCTATCTAAACCGTTTTCTCTTTGGAAATCAACGCTCTGCTCTTTACGCTACGCGTGCATTTGGAATGGCCATTTTTTATGCATGACACCGGGGCTTATAAAATCTCAAATCGATTTTTCCCAGCCCTGCCCTAAGTCAACGATGGGCCGCACTTCGTCGATCTCAAAGGTCACCGCCGCATAAATCGCCTTGGCCGCTTCCTCCCCCACTGCTTTGGCGGCTTGCGCTCTTGCCTTTTCAAGTTTCTCCCCTGAGGTATCGTATTCCTTCATTTTCAAATAAACCCTAACCCCTTTCCATTCAGACGATGTCTTTCCTGGCTCCATGATCATGAACACCGCGTTTGGGTTCTCCCGGAGATTATCAAACGTGCGATTTTTACGAAGTGCCATCACCACTGCCTTCTCATCTACCATTCGAGGAGAACCAAAGCAGGCAACGTTTACCTTTCCATCCTTCCCCGAGGTGCTCATGCACCCCAGCCTCGGCTGTTTGTTAAAATACTCCATTAATTTTTTAGACATATGTCATCTCCTTTCTAACGGAATAACTCCACCTCTGACTCCAGCGCTCACTCTGCGCTCTGTACTTTGCTAAAGTGATCCTCCCAACTTTTTTATGGATGACACCTATAACCTCTGGAACATCTTCTTATTTTATATGAAACTGCAAGGGCTTTTCAAATAATTTAACCGGCCTTGACGATGATCTACTCCGTAATTAAATTTAACTTGTTAATCATATTAAATCTGGAATGGTGAAATTTGATCCTCAAGACACTGGTTGTCGGGCCAATTCAGTCAAATTGTTACATTATAGGCTGTGAGCGAACAAGAGAAGCAGCCGTTATCGATCCGGGAGGTGATGCCGATAGGATTCTCATCACCCTTGCTAAGGATAGGCTATGCTGCATTTATATTATCAATACTCATGGCCATTTTGACCATTCAGCAGATAATAAACGCCTTAAGGAAGTGACAGGGGCTCAGCTCCTCATCCACGAGGCCGATGCTCCTATGATCCTGCATCAGAGCATGAATAGAGGGATGTGGGGTATCCACGTTGACAACTCTCCTCCTCCTGACCGGTATCTCAAAGAAGGGGATGTCATTACTTTTGGAGACATCTCACTAAAAGTCCTCCATACTCCAGGTCATTCTCCCGGAGGCATTTCGCTGGTTACAGACAAGATCGTATTTGTCGGGGATACTCTCTTCGCGGGTTCCATCGGAAGAACCGACTTTCCTGGAGGAGATCATGAGGGTCTGCTACGCAATGTGAGAAAGAAGATCTTTACCCTCGGCGATGATGTCGTCGTCTATCCAGGGCACGGTCCTAAAACCACCGTTGGTAGGGAGAGGAAAACAAATCCATTTTTTACCACATAATACATAATAATGATCTAAGAAAAACTCAGTTAGATTCAATGGCTCTCGACTTAACGATTTACCCCGTTAGAAATAATGCTCCGCTGCTCTGCAGCGGGGTTACATTTTAGAACAATTCCGGCGGGGGTTAATGCCCCGCTGGAATTTCTAACAGGGTTTACCCAATTGGTCACAATATTTTATTGCACTAAGCCCCGTACTCTTTCCGCTCTGCGTTATGCCCTATGCGATTAGGAATGGCCAACTTTTTTATGGATGCCACCAGAGATCAGTATTTAAAAACCTAACTTGTTGAATGTTGAGACCAGACCCCTAAGTCTGTTATTTTCGCGGGCTCCATCGGAAGGACCGACTTTCCTGGAGGAGATCATGAGGGTCTGCTACGCAATGTGAGAAAGAAGATCTTTACCCTCGGCGATGATGTCGTCGTCTATCCAGGGCACGGTCCTAAAACCACCGTTGGTAGGGAGAGGAAAACAAATCCATTTTTTACCACATAATACATAATAACGATATAACGATCTAAGAAAAACTCAGTTAGATTCAATGGCTCTCGACTTAACGACTTACCCAATTGGTCACAATATTTTATTGCACTAAGCCCCGTACTCTTTGCGCTCTGCGTTATGCTTTATTCGGGATTAGGAAACGGCCAACTTTTTTGAGGATGCCACCAGAGATCAGTATTTAAAAACCTAACTTGTTGAATGTTGAGACCAGACCCCGAAGTCTTTTTGTTTCGCTGGATATATACCGCCAATCAATTCTTGGACCCCAATCTTCATCTTCCTTCCGTTTTCCATGCTCTTTGGCTCGCTCGCTTTTGTATTTCCTCATAGGAAAATCGTGCTCAGAAAAAGGGGGGAGATGGATGATATTTGATGTTACAACCGCCGTAAAGGACGGGTATCTTGAAAGGTTAAGGGTGACGATATGGAAGACGATGCAGAACTTTATGAGGATAGAAAAATGTGCCCACGTTCCAAGTGCTGTGAGATGGATTGGGTAGTTTGTGAACAGTGTGGTGGCGATGGTGTTTTTGGACACGATTGTGGAGAAGATACTTGTTGTTGCCGTTACCCACAAGACAACCTTGAATGTGATGCTTGTGATGGTAAAGGAGGTTATTGGTATTGCACCTGTGACGATAATGGAAAACACAAAACATCGTTACTAACCTCAATTTCTTCTGCCCCTAAAGAGGTAGGTATCCTTGAGGGGGGTTTATGAGAGAGGAAAGCCCGCTGAGATGTGAAGGAGAAGGCTGCCGGTGGCTGTTTCTGGGTTGTGTTTACAGATATTGATTATGTCCAGCCAGCAACCCGGATATGGTTAAAATTGATTACATCAACGCCGTTTTTTGCCAGGTAATTTGCCAGCGTGAAGTCATCGGTCAGGACCAAATATTTCTTTGGTGTCAAGTCAATAATTGCAGAATCCGTAAGGCCTAATCGTGTGAACTCTTCGCGTTGGGCGGCGATTCTGCTCTCCACATAATGTTCGTCGAGAACCTGAATCTGCTTTGCGAAGATGTCAAAAAGTTTGGTGTGATCCGCTCCCTTTAATTGTTGGGAGAGACTATTCACTTCTGCCAATATATTAGGGGTAGTGACAATCTTTTTGAAGTGCCCTAGCAAGGTGGATAGAAGCGCAAAATCCTCTGCTAAAAATTGAGCGGTGCGTTTGAAAAGGGGTATTCTCTCCGGATTGAGCAGGCCCACCAGATAACAAAGAAGGATATTGGTGTCTATTAGAATTCCTAAGTTCTTGTAGCGCACTATTAATTCTGTTATGTGATTCATGCTTCTCGCATTTTCATGGAATGTACTTGTCCTGTTTCTCGATGGATTTTGAAAACCTTATATTTGACAACCAACTTAGCTCCCTTTCCTGACATAATATCAAAGGGACTATCCTGAACAAATTTACCCATTCCCAAGGTAACGTACCAAAATGGTCTTTTATCGTCAAGCTCAACCTCTTCCAGACTTATTTTATCAAATTTCTCATCGGGGAAAATTTCGTTCGCATAGTTTATTGCAATTTTGACCGCTTCTTTTACATCAATCATAAAATTGCTCCTTTCTGAATATTATTCACATGCCTTTTCGTATGTAAGGTTCCGAATGCCCCTCGTGCCCCTGCCAGTTCCGGGTGTACAATTCAGCCAGCCTCTTATCCCGGATGACCAGAAGGTTCTCCGCGTTCTTCTCCTCGGCTGCCTTCGTGAAATTGAAGCTGCCGGTTATCACGGTCTCGCCGTCTATCACCATGACCTTGTTGTGCGCTATTGCGTGGCTGGCGTCTATTTTGACCGGAATCCCCTGGTTAAAGAGAAAGGTTGCGGACGAATATTTCTCGCTCTTCTGGCTCTTGTCCAGGACAACCTGCACTTTGACTCCTCCCTTATGAGCCTCCAGAAGGGCTTTCGCAATCGGCGCCGACGTAAAGGAATAAGCCTGGACCAGCACCATGCTCTTCGCCTGTCCCGGCTCCTTCACAATCGCCTCAGTGCATCCCCCGTCAAATTTTTTTGGGACGTTGTTCAATTCTTTCACTTATTTTGCTTTCCAGAAAGCTCATTCCCCCGATATGAATTCACATTGCAGATTGCACCTGCCTACCGGCAGGCAGGGATTTCAGATTCAAAGCTTTTCTGGTTTAACACAGCTATTTTTTCAATTCTGGAACAGATCCGAATGTAGAGTTTGTCTCAACCCTATTGTTGCCTAATTAGGTACCATCATTAAAAATCGCCCCTTAATTGCCAGAGGTTTGATGAATCTGAGCGCCGATTTCAATGCAACAACAGGGTAAATATACCAAAAAATCAACAATTTATTAAGTAAATTTTGAGTTAGAGGGTTCCTGACGCGGTTCCAGTGAAAGGTTCACCAAATATCTAAGGGCCTACCAAAATAAACAAAAAAGCCCATTCTTTTTGAGAATAGGCTCTGGAGAGACCCAAAGATGCTTATCATTTCCTCCCTTGTGGCACTGGGTTAGAAATTTTGGTTAACCTGAATCTTTGCCTTCTTTTAAGATTTCTTCTATTTTATACCTCAATTCAGGCAACCTTTCCCTAATGGTTTTCCAGATGATCCCCATTCGTACACCAAAATATTCGTGGGTTAAAATATTCCTCATCCCGGCCATCGCCTTCCAATCAATATCGGAATGTCTTTCTTTCACTCTTTTAGGTATATGCTTTGCGGCCTCCCCTATTATTTCTAAGTTCCTGATGACCGCATCCACTGTTTTGGCATCTTTAACGAATTCCTCGAAAGTGAATCCCTTTGTAAATGTTTCTATCTTTTCTACTGCTTCTTTTATGTCATGCAAATAGAGCTTATAGTCCCTCAACCCACTCAACCTCTTTCAAGATCTTTGGCTTGATATAGGGCTTTATTGTATCCGGTGTCACCAGGTCTACCCTATTTTTCAAAATTTGTTGAATCTCGTCGTTCAAATGGACAAAGTCGAATAGATCAATCATATCTTCAAATTCGACAAGCAAATCAACATCGCTCTTTTTCTTCGTCTTACCTGTCGCAAATGAACCAAAAATTCCAATTTTGCTGACTTTATATTTTTTCAGGATTTTCTTATTTTTTATTAAAACCTTTTTTATATCCTCCTTGATCATCTTATACTCCTAAATGATAGCGTTTTTAAGCAAAGAGACAACCTCTTTTCCTGTTAAAGATGGCAACTTGCTCATAAAGCAATTTTCTGGACACCGACAAGATGGGTAATCGGATACTTCTTCCCATACACTTCTAAACAGAGCTGGATGGCCTCCTTAATCCTTTCCATTAATGTGTCCAGAGACTTGGCCTGCGTGTGGCATCCCTTAAGCTCAGGAACTTCCGCAATATAGTATCCTTCTTCATCCTGTTCTATGATCACCGTAAATTCTTTAGCCATTTTCACACCCTCTTAAAATAAAGGATAACCCAATGTACCAAAAAGAAACCAGAAAATCAAATTTATTCAAAAATTTGGGCTCGGACCTTTGTATCACCGACAACTTTATCTCTTTTTCCCGTAGGATTTTCTCCTTACCGTCTTTACCGTCCCCACGAAGTTGGCTTAACTATACCAAAAACAACAAATTATGCAAGAACAAAGCATTTCACAAATCCCAATTTAAGAAATTGTCATTGCGAGTGAAACGAAGTTTTTTCCCATGAGATTGCCACGGTCGATACGACCTCGCAATGACGGAATGCGAAAAGGGATTCGTCATCCAAATCGGAATTTGGGCATTTCTTATTAAAAAACAGATGGGCCTTATTTTCCGCAGAGTTTTCTATAATTACATCTGAGGATGATATGCTCATCTTCTATCTTACTAAATCGATCTTCTTCCATGGGGATGTTATTCGAGACATCGGTGAGAAGGGGGTACGCTCTGTTTACAAAAAGGTGAAAACCATTGATAATGATTTTAGAAAACCTTTTGAAGGGTTGTAAATGGAATCAGAGGAAGAAATACAGTCACCGGAGACAATAGAGTCACCAGGAAAATACTTAAAAGCAAAGAGGGAATCCCAGAAAATTTCCTTGAGGCAAGTGGCTGATGCGACTAGGATAAGAGAAGCTGTTCTGAGGGCTATAGAGGAGGACCGATACGAGGGCTTGCCCCATTTCTATGTAAAAAGTTTTCTAAGTGCCTATGCGAAACATCTTGGTCTCGACCCGACTGACGTGATCATGCTTCATCAGAAGTATGCGGAGAAGCTATCTTTTTCAAAAAGCCAAGTGTCGAAACACCCATCAGCCTTCCCGAGAAGGAGAGGCATTGTTCGGTTGTTGGTCATTTCGATCTCTGTAGCTCTCTTGATTGCCCTCATTGTTTATGCATCCTTCAAACTCCTGTAGTAGGCTTTCCCTTCTTTTCGAACAAAAGAATCCAAGCCCTCTTCTTTATCTTCAGTGCAACCTTCTCCGTGGGCAGGTCTTAAAGACCTTATCCCGTGCTTTTGACTAGGAGAATTCGTTCTTCAGTTCACTCATGACGCTGTCAGCCTCTCCGAGAGAAGCGTGTACCTTCGTTGAGGTTTGTTATTCCTTATGGCAATGGCCAGGGCCTTTTTCGTTCCGATCATAACGACCAGTTTCTTAGCTCGGGTGATTCCTGTGTAGATCAGGTTTCTCTGTAGAAGCATGTAGTGTTGGGTAACAACCGGAAGAATCACGACCGGGTACTCACTCCCCTGGGACTTATGGACGGATACGGCATAGGCCAGGACAACCTCATCGAGTTCAGAATAGTCATAAGGGAGCAGTCTCCCATCGAAATCGATTGCAACCTCTCTTTCCTCCAGATTGATCTTTGAGATCCACCCGATATCCCCGTTAAAGACATCCTTATCATAATTGTTAACGATCTGCATCACTTTGTCCCCTAGTCTGAAGTTCCAGGCTCCATGGGCGATGCCCGATTGACCGGGGTTCAGCCTCTTCTGTAACTCGATGTTGAGATTGGCTACACCAATGATTCCCTTGTGCATGGGTGTCAGGACCTGGATCTCTCTGAGTGGATGAAACCTGAAATGCCTGGGTATCTTCTCACTACAGAGGTCCAGAATATTTTCAAGGATCTTCTCCGGATCTTCTTCCTGGATGAATTGAAAATCGGTTTTTTCAGGTTTGTCGATTTCCTTTAGGACAGGGAACTGACCTTGATTGACTTTGTGGGCGTTGACCACGATCATGCTCTCCTGGGCCTGGCGAAAGATCTCGGTGAGCGTCACCACGGTGAACCTTCCTGATCTGATGATATCCTTAAGGACATTCCCCGGACCAACCGAAGGGAGCTGATCGACGTCTCCTACCAAGATCAGGTGAGCGTGGGCTGGAATGGCCTTCAGGAGATGGTACATCAAGAGGGTATCGACCATGGAGGTCTCATCGATGATGACCACATCTGCCTCAAGAGGATCGTCCTGGTCTTTCTTGAAACCACCCTTATGGGGAGAGTATTCAAGGAGGCGATGAATGGTCTTTGCTTCCCAGCCCGTTGCCTCATTCATCCTCTTGGCTGCCCTTCCCGTGGGGGCTGCGAGAAGGATCCTCAGCTTTAATTGCTGAAAGATTCTTAATATGGCGGTGATGAGGGTCGTCTTCCCGGTCCCAGGGCCACCGGTAATAATCAACACCTTTGAAGTGGCTGCCAGAAGAACCGCTTCCTCCTGTCTCTGGGCAAGTTCTATGTTCAATTTCTGCTCTACCCATTCGATCGCCTTTTCCGGATGGATGGGCCGGATGTTTGAAGGAGATTCCTTCAGATTGATTAACCTCTGAGCCATTCCCGTTTCGGCCACATAGAAGGGAGCAAGAAAGGCCGCTCTGAGATTACCATCAGGATCGAGGTCTTCTAAGAATAGCTCCTTTTCTTTGGATAGCTCCTTGACGGCCAGGATGACGATTTCTTCATCAACATCGAGTATTTCCTTTGCCTTGTGAACCAATTGAGTTTCAGGATAGTAGACATGGCCTTCTTCCGTCAACTGATTCAAGACGTAGATCAGACCTGCCTTTGCTCGGATCAGGGAATTTCGATCTATTCCGAGGTTTTGCGCGATCTTATCTGCAGTAATGAAGCCAGTCCCGTATATGTCGTGGGCTAAACGATAGGGATTTTCTCTGACCATCTCAATCGACTGATCTCCGTACTGTTTATAGATCTTTGCAGAATAGGCAGCACTGACTCCGTGGCCCTGCAGGAAGATCATGATCTCTTTGATCTCTTTCTGCTCCTCCCAGGCTTTTGTGATCATCGAGATCCGTTTTGGACCGATGCCTTCCACCTCAGATAGCTTTTCAGGTTTTTTTTCGATAACTTCCAGGGTATGAAGCCCAAACTTAGTGACAATCCTCTCTGACATGATCGGGCCAATGCCTTTAATCAACCCGGAGGCAAGATATTTCTGAATCCCATGGAGGGTAGCAGGTACGGTAACTTCAAACCTCTCGACCTGGAATTGTTCACCGAATCTCTTATTGTTTACCCATTTACCTGTAAGCTTCAGGGATTCACCAAGGTTGATACCGGACAGATTACCCACAATGGTGGTCAACTCCTTCTTATCCTCTTCCCGAAGTTTTGCCACCACAAAGTCATTTTCTTCGTTATGGTAAGAGATTCTTTCGAGAAGACCGTGAATGATGGACATTTTTGGCCTCTTGTCTCATGCAGGTAAGATTATCTTTCTTTTCAAAGACTTTAACAAAACTGGTCGGGGGAGTCAAAATCCGTTAGGTAAGTGGATGCGCATTTTTAAGATAGAATGATGAATAAGGCGGCTACGAGTAAACCCCGTTAGAAGGTCTTCGAACCTTCCAACGGGAGGGCTCACACGGGGCTTTAAACCCCGTGTTCGCTCCAAAAGGAATCTTATCTTCATCCCCGCTGTTCGCCCCGTTAGAAGTAGGTTACCAAAGAACTCCTGGTAGAAAATTTCTAACGGGGCAAGTAGCGGGGCTTTCTAACGGGGTAAAGAGGAAGCTCAACTTCACAATAAAAACTCAATCTAATTTCTGGACTTAAACTTGAACCGGTAGGATCTCCCTATCTTTTAATCTGACGTAGCCATTGTGGGTAATTCTTAGTTGAGGAATGGCGGGCGTTCCAAGGGTATCAATGGTGAGGGCAGGCTTTTCCCATTTCACTCCATTCTCTTTTAATGAGTCTTCAAGTTTTTTGACCTCCTCCCTGACTGTCTCCATTGGTTTTAACGATACGATCCCACAGAGAGGGGCTGGGAATTCGGCGACGACTTCATCTCCGATGGCATAAACGCCTCCGCCTCCGATCTCCTTCAATCTTCCAATAGCTGTCTTCATCGACTGGGTATCACATCCAACGATAATCATATCGACCGTGTCCCAACACATCGTCGACCCATAGGCTCCCCTTTGAAGACCGAATCCCTTGAGAAGCCCCATGAAAGCCTTCCCGCTTCCCAATCGATCCAAAGCAAGGGCCATGATAAGATCTTTCGATTCCTCAGGATCTTGGAGATTAACGATATTCTCCTTCGTTACAAGTCGGGTCACAAGTTCCATCACCCTCACCTTCCCCTTGGTCGAAAGCAGAGGGAAGGTGTATCTATCGATTTTCACAGTATGAAACATATAATCCGGAAAGAAAATCTTCTTGGGCTCGACTATGGCTCTGCCATCTTTGAAGATGATTTTCCCATTGCACATCACCCACTGAGGTGAGAACTCCTCCGGTGAGGGAATGATCAGAATATCTGCCATCTTCCCGGGCGAAAGAGAACCGATAAGATGATCGAGACGGAAATGCTCTGCGACATTGAGGGTCACCATCTGATACGCTAAATCCGGTGGAACCCCAAGCTTCAAGGCTTTTTTCAAGGACGCATCGAGGTAACCTTCCTCAAGGAATCCTTGAGGATCGACACCATCTGTTACAAGAATCAATCTCCTAAAATCAATCTTTTTATTGAAGATCCCTTTGACTCCTGACAATTCCTTTCTTATCGACCCTTCTCTGATCATCACCCAGTATCCAAGTCTCAGTCTCTCCAGTATCTCATCTTCTGTAATGGGCTCATGATCGGAAGAGATGCCAAAACAGGTATAGGCCTGAAGTTTTTCTCCAGTGGCACCTGCACCATGCCCCTCGACCCCTTTACGAAGATCAAGAGCAATAGAAGCAAGCTCCCTCACCCTTTCTCCTTGTCTTCCTTCTAAGAATATGTTGCTCCAGTAAATCTCGCCTATGCCAACACATTTTGGATCTTTAAGGAGTGGCAGAAGTTCTTCATTGTTAGGGACATTGATCTCCTCAGACGGGGTGAGACCGCACAGAGGAGGTACGGTATAATATAATCTGATCGGTTGTCCTTCAAACCCTTTTACAATATATTCTATTCCATCTTTTCCTACGATGGGTGCCAGCTCCATGGTCTCTGTCACTACGGTTGTAACCCCACTTGGAATCACATGCTTAATGAATTCTTCAGCCCCTGACCTATTGCTGACCGGGTGCGAATGCCCATCAATCAGACCGGGCAGAAGCACCATACCGTCGGCATCGATCACAAGGGTCTTATCTTCTTTTACGAAATCATGATCAGGCCCAACGTAGGCGATCATGCCATCCTTGATCCAGATCGACACTCCGCTGATAAATTCTCTGGTAAAAACATTGAAGAGCGTGCCATGGGTGATGACGATATCCGGAGGGGTATTGCCCAGAACCACTTCACTCAGTATTTTTCTCTTTTCCATCTCGGTCATGTTTCGTTTCGTAACAAAAATCTAAGCCTCCTGTCAAATGACTGCCACTCTTTTCTTCTCCTTGACAAGTGAGGAAGGTCTTCATTATTATTTCAACAAAATTGCATGGCAGTTTCATCACCCCTGCCTTCGCAGGCAGGTGCCAATTATAAAAATTCATAATCCCCCCTCACCCCCCTTTAGAAAAGGGGGGATGGGGGATTTGAAGGAAACGGCTCATCATCTCATAGGAAATTACAATGCGTCTTTCTGCGTTTGAATATTTGGAACCAAAATCACTCAAGGAGGCAGCAAAGGTTTTTGCTTTGGACACAAAGGGATCGGTCCTTCTTGGAGGAGGCACAGATCTTCTCGCCAATATGAAACATCGAGTGATTCAACCCAAACGGATCATCAACCTCAAGACCATTCCAAAATTGGCCTATCTTTCGGATGGGAAGGATGAGTTGAGAATTGGAACTCTAACCACACTTCATGATCTTGCTTCTTCCTCCCTCATTCAAGAGAAATATCCCGTTCTTTCTCAGACAGCCCAAGAGGTGGGAGCTTATGCCCATCAGGTGATGGGGACGATAGGTGGAAACCTCTGTCAGGGGAATCGCTGTCGGTTCTACAATCAATCGGCTTTCTGGAGGAGTGCCAGACCTCTTTGTTATAAAGCAGGAGGCGAGTTATGTCATGTTGTGCCTGCCCGTTCGGTAGGCGGGCGAAGCCCTAAGGAATGCCATTCCACGTATTGCGGGGATATGGCTCCTGTGCTCATCAGTTTGGATGCCCAAATTAAGGTCGTGGGTCCGGATGGGGAACGTTCTTTTCCTCTAAAAAGACTTTATACACAGAATGGGAAAAAACCCCTCTCTTTACGGAAGGGGGAGATTTTAAAGGAGGTTTACATTCCGCCGCCTTCTGGCAAAACGCTCTATCTCAAATGGAGACTGAGGGGCTCCCTCGAATTTCCCATTGTCTCTTTGGCTCTCCATATTGAAAAAGAAGGAGATGGAAAAATCCAAAAGGTAAGGGTCCTCTTCAGTGGAGTCGGGTCTGGACCCGTGGAGGCTTTAGAAGCTGAGAAGATGCTAAAGGCTGGTGATCTTGACGATCGCATGATCGAAAAGGTTTCAACTCAGGCCATGAAGGAGATTTCTCCAATGCGCACTTCTATCTATTCTCCTGCCTATAAACGGAAGATGGCCCGAATCCTTTTAAGGCAAGCATTCGAAGAAATGCTGCATTAAATTGCGGAATGCGGAATGCTGATTGCGGAGTTGAGATACTAAATACAGAATCCTAAAACCGAAACTAAATATTCCAAAATCCGCAATCTAAAATCCGAAATTTGAAGGAAGGGGTTCCCATGAAACGTATCCTTAAACTCAATGTCAACGGCGAAGAGTTCGAAATCCTCACGGAGGTCCATAAAACGCTTCTTGAGGTATTGAGGGAGGATCTGGGTTTGACAGGGACAAAACGGGGCTGCGATTTAGGAACCTGTGGAGCATGCACCGTCCTTATTGAGGGAAAGCCCTATCTCTCTTGTCTCACATTAGCGGCTGATGTTCAAGGTAAGAAGATACTGACCATTGAAGGTCTTTCCCAAAAGGGAGAACTTCATCCGCTGCAGAAGGCCTTTGTGGAAAAGGGGGCGATCCAATGTGGGTTCTGTACCCCGGGGATGATCCTTACGGCCAAGGCTTTCCTCGAGGAACAACCTCATCCCTCAGAAGGAGAGTTGAAGAAGGCCATTTCTGGGAACCTATGCCGTTGCACAGGCTATGTGAAGATCGTGGAAGCCATCTTATCTGTGGCTACGAAGGGTCCTAAAATTGAATTGACATAGTCATTGGAAAATCTCCCCTCACCCCTCTTTGCTAAAGAGGGGTAATTCCTCCCTTTGGAAAAGCCTGCCTGCCGGTAGGCAGGGGAGGTTAGGAGGGATTTGAAAAATAGATGTCGTTATTATTATGAGACTGTTCATAAGTAATAATATGCACAGAGCGTTGCTTGGCGTTTTGTAAAAAATCGAGGGTATTGTGAAAGAATATGAGATCATAGGGAAGCCTTTTCCAAGGATCGATGGGATCGAGAAGGCGACCGGTCAGGCGAAATTTACTGTGGATATGGCCATGCCAGGAATGCTTCACGGAAAATTTTTACGAAGCCCATATCCCCATGCCAAGATCCTTTCGATCAATACGACAAAGCGAAAAGAATTTCAGGTGTGAAAGCTGTCCTCACCCGTGAGGATGTGGCCGGAATCCGATATGCCTTCGTGGATACCCCTCGATATCCAGCCGATGAGACACCCTTGGCTGTGGATAAAGTTCGATATATAGGAGATGAGGTAGCAGCAGTAGCAGCCGTTGATATGGATACAGTTGAAGAAGCTATCCGTCTCATTGAAGTGGATTACGAACCCCTCACTCCTGTTTTTGATCCTGAAGAGGCGATGAAATCTGGATCGCCGGATATCCACGAACCCTTTGAATTGGAATCAAACACAGAATGGGAAGACTGGGGTGTTCACCGCGATACGAGAGTACTGGATTGGAGAGACGTAAAAAATTTGAGCGGTCGAACGAGCGTTGCTTTTGGCGATGTTGAAAAGGGGTTTGCTCAATCAGACTACGTGAGGGAAGATCGTTTTGAAACAAAGGCGACTGCTCACTGTGCCTTGGAGCCCCATGCTGCTCTGGCTTATTTTGATCTTTCTGGAAAACTCAATATGTATCTTTCAAGTATGGGAATCTTCTATAAGCGTTTCATTCTTGCTAAGGTGCTTGGCCTTCCGATCAATCAGGTGAGGATCCACAAAACCTATGTGGGTGGAGCTTTTGGTGGGAAGATCGATCTCTTCCCCTATGAATTTTGTGCTGCCTTTCTTTCTCGAATGACCGGAAAGCCTGTCCGGTTTGAGTTGGATCGAGAGGAGGTCTTCACTTGTACCCGACAGCGTCATCCCACAATCATCCATCTCAAGACAGGTGTAAAAAGGGACGGAACTCTTCTGGCTCAGAAGGTGGAATTTATCGCTGACAACGGTGCTTACCGTGGCTCCGGAGCCATCATCATCTACCTGGGCCATGCCTTCAGCATCCCTGTTTATTCTATTCCCAATTATCGATATGAAGGATATGCTGTCTACACCAACAATTCTATCCGGGGTCCTCAAAGGGCACACGGCTCTCCTCAGATCCGATTTGCGGTGGATTCACAGATCGAGATGATCGCTGAGGAATTAGGCCTCGATCCATTGGAAATCATGCTCAAGAATGCACGGCAAAAAGGCGATATCCTTCCCAATGGGGATGTCCTCAAAAGTTGCGGCCTCTCGGAATGCCTCGAGAGGGGAGCCGAAACCTCGGGCTGGAAGGAGTGGAGAGGAGATCGAAAGAGAAGGATTCATGAGCGGCAATCACCATCACGATATAAAAAGGGACTGGGAATCTCTGCCTGTTCGATGTTCACCGGCGCTCCATTCTACCCTTTTGCCTCTGCAGCCATTGTCAAACTTCATGATGATGGGAGCGCCACTCTTTATACCGGTGTCACAGAAATGGGTCAGGGTTCGGAGACAACGATGGCACAGGTGGCTGCTCAGGAATTGGGTTTGGAATTAAAGGACATACAGGTCATCTCTGGAGATACAGAATTGTGCCCCATTGATCTCGGCCAATTCTTAAGCGGTGGGGCCTTTGTGACGGGAAATGCGGTCAAGCTGGCTGCTTCCGATGCCAAGTCTCAATTATTTAAAATGGCAGCGGAGATGTTGGGAGCGGATGAATCTGATCTGGTGACCAAAGGGAAGAAGATCTATGCCCATGGAAGCCCTGATAAAAGCATCTCCTATGCCGAAGTGATTCATTTAAACATCCAGAGAAATAACGGAGACCCCATCATCGGGAAAGGAAACACGAAAGCCCTCCAATCTGCAGAATTCTATCCCAGCTTAGCAAAGGCCAAAGGCCATTTGACAGAGGCCTACGGATTTGCTGTTCAGGTGGCCGAGGTGGAAGTCGATACACTGACCGGTCAGATCAAGGTCATCAAGACAGTGACTTTTCACGATTGTGGATTCCCTTTAAATCGATCGATTGTAGAGGGTCAGGTCCACGGGAATGTCTCTATGGGTATGGGACAGGCCTTATGGGAAGAGGTCGTTCTGGAAAAAGGCCAGATTCAGAATCCCTCATTCCTCGATTATCGAGCCCCATTGGCCACAGAGACTCCTACTATGATTAGTGAAATGGTGGAGACCTGGGATCCGGGTGGTCCTTACGGAGCCAAGGAGGTCGGCGAGGGGTCGATCTCTGGAATGCTTGGAGCCATTGCCAATGCCGTTTATGATGCCATCGGCATTCGTTTCACAAAGCTCCCTATTACTCCAGAGAAAGTATTGGAGGCTCTCACCCTTCCCCTCGCCCCCTGCCTACCGGCAGGCAGGCGAAAGGGGAGAGGGAGGGGGTGAGGGGGTCATCTGGGATTCAATCGATTAAGGAAGCGTTTTCCCATCTCCTCTTTCATCACCTTTCCCATTCTGTTTCGGGGAAGTTCTTCCAAAAAGAAGACCTCTTTAGGGCATTTCCAGTCTAAAAGAAAACTCTTACAATAAGCTTCAATCTCTTTTACCGCGAGAGTGGCCCCTGGTTTTAATACGATGGCTGCCACCACTTTCTCGCCCCACTTCTCGTCAGGAATTCCTATAACACAAGACTCCAATATTTTTTGATGTTGATCGAGAACAGATTCAATCTCCTTAGGCGAGATATTCTCCCCTCCGGAGATAATGATATGTTTCAAACGGTCTGTAATATAGTAATATCCATTCTCGTCGCTCTTACCGAGGTCACCCGTACGAAACCATCCATCCACAAAAGCGGCCTCTGTCTCTTGGGGTTTTTCCCAATAACCTGGGGTGACATTGGGCCCTCTTAACCAAATTTCTCCCACTTCGCCCGATTTTAAATCCTCGAAAGTCTCCGGGTTCACAATCCTCACTCCCACATTGGGAAGCGGAAGGCCAATTGACCCAGCCTTTTTTATTCCCCGGATGGGATTTGAAAAATTCATTCCCGTTTCGGACATTCCCTCCCTCTCAACGGGCTCTTTTCCAAAAACCTCTTTAATCCTCTCAAAATCTTTTGGAAGCAATGGAGCTGAGCCAGAGGTTAACAGTCGAATGTGGTGGAAGTCCCCTCCTTTCCCTTCCATCTTCTCAATCATCTTCACATACATCGTGGGAACACTCATAAACAGAGTACAAGCCAGTTCTCCCTTGGGTTGAGAGAGAATACCGATGACATTTTCAGGCGAGAACTCATCCATCATCACCATTTTCGATCCAGCAATCAAAGAGGTGTGGAGCGCAAAGCAAAGACCATGGACATGGAAGAGTGGAAGGGCATGGCAGAGGATATCGGTTTCCGTCATCTCCCAGACTTGGATGATGTTCTTCGCATCTTGGATCAGGTTCTGCTGAGTAAGAATCGCCCCTTTGGGTTGGCCCGTTGTTCCGGAAGTATAGATGAGTACGGCAGGGTCGTCGTAACTTCCCTCCTCATTTAAGAATTGAGAGGGGACCGATGGAAATAATTTCTCTTCGGTAAAAGGGGTGTCTGTGTCAATAGAAAGTATAGGCCTCTTCTCATCGACCGACCGGATGAAAGCTTCCTCCCTTTTTCCGACAATAACCATCTTTGCATCCGTGTCTTTTAAAAAGTAGGCTACCTCATCTCTCTTATATCCAGGGTTGAGTATTACGGAGATCGCGCCCACTTTCTGGATACCGATATGGATGACCACCTGCTCGATACTTTTGGGCATAAATAGAATGACCCTATCTCCCTTTTTAAGACCCATTTCCCTCAGACCATTTGCTACGCGGTCCGAAACCTTTTTAAGGGAGGAGCAGGTAATCCGGCTTTCCAGCCTTCCCTTTTTTACAAAAAGAATGGCGTCCTTTTCCCCCAATTGGAGAGCTGTTTGATCGAAAAGGTTGGCCAGTGTCTCGAACATACTGCTCCTCTTATCTCTTCAACGCGATTTAGGAAAAAGACGGGAAGACATTTCCGGGGCCAGTTATGTAAGTTTTGAGAAGTCTGCAATCTTTAGGAAGAGCTGACCAATCTCATTTAACAGAGCAAGCCTATTATCCCGAATCACTTCATCTTCGACCATGACCATGACCTGATTGAAAAAATCATCAATCGGTCTCTTCATCTGGGTCATCTCAAGAAGTGCAGATTCGTAGGCCCTTTTGTTCAAATAGAGGTCAATCTTATCCTTTACCTTGAGAAATGATTGATAAAGGTTCTGCTCTGCAGTCTCAGAAAAAATGGACGGATTGATCTCTTTTTTGGAACTATATCCTTTTAAGATATTCATCGCCCTTTTGGAACCAATCACAATCGACTCAAAATCTTTCCATTCCCTTGCCTGTTTCAGAGCATCAATACGCCCCTGAACATCGAGCAACTCATCAAATGAGATAGAAAGCACAGCCTCTACCACATCGAATGGATATCCCTTATCCAGGAGAAAGTTTTGGTACCGGATTCTGAAAAAGTCTAAAACCTCTGTTTTTACTTCGGAGACAGGCCGTTCCATCTTCTCTTTCAACAACTTCTCACTCTCCTCAATCAATTGATTCAGCGAAAGTGAATATCTTTTCTCAAGGATGATCCTGATGATTCCCAGGGCCTGGCGCCTCAATCCAAAGGGATCGGCTGTTCCAGTCGGAACGAGACCAATTCCAAAAGAGCCCACAATGGTATCCATTTTATCGGCGATGCTGACAATATCGCCCATTGGACCGGAAGGGAGTCGATCTCCTGCAAAACTGGGAAGGTAGTGCTCATAGATCGCTTCGGCCACTTCCGCCTTCTCTCCTGACAGGCGTGCATATTCCCTACCTACGATCCCTTGAAGTTTTGGAAACTCACCCACCATCCCGGTCACCAAATCTGCCTTGCATAATAGAGAAGCTCTCTCAACGGATTCTCGGAGTTTTGAATCGATTCTTCCGCAAATAAATAAAGCCAATTGTTTAAAACGCACCATCTTTTCAAAGGAAGTCCCGAGTTTCGCCTGAAAGACCACCTTTTTCAATTGTTCAACCCTCTGCTCAAGGGAAATCTTCAGATCTTCTTGAAAGAAGTAAGTCGCATCAGAGAGTCTTGCTTTAAGGACCCTCTCATTCCCTCTCACCACAACCTTCTGGTCTTTTGGAGCGATATTGCTGATGCAGACAAAATGCGAGAGCAATCTTCCAGAATCATCGATCACGGGGAAATACCTTTGGTGTTCCTTCATCGAGTGAATAAGGATCTCTTTGGGGAGGGAAAGGAATTCTTTGTCAAAAGCTCCAGCCAGAGCAACAGGATACTCCACAAGGAAATTGACTTCGTTGAGAAGTTCTTCGTCTCTGAGAACCTTTCCGGAAATAGAAGCCGCTTCTCGAACCATCTCCTCTTTAATCCTCTTTATTCGTTCGACCGGATCAACAATGACGAAGGCTTTTCTCGTCTTATGGAGATAAGAGGCAAAATCGTTCACCTGAATTGGACCGGAGTGCATAAATCGATGCCCAAAGGTTACATTCCCGCTTTGCACATTTCCTATCTCAAAAGGTATCACCTCCCCTCCAAAGAGGGCTAAGAGCCAGTGAATGGGTCTGGCGAACCGAATGGGAACTTCTGCCCATCTCATCGACTTCTGGAATGGAATGGAAAGGATCACTTCGGGAAGAATGGAAGAAAGGAGTTCCAGGGTTAGCCTACCTACCTCCTCTTTCACGGCACAGATATACTCCCCTTTCTCTGTTTGAATCACTTTAAGGGAATCAACAGAAACCGATTGGCTTTTGGCAAAACCGATGGCTGCTTTGGTAGGGTTTCCTTTCGAATCGAAGGCGGCCTGTTTCGAAGGCCCCACTTTCTTCATCTCCTCATCCCGCTGTTTTTCTGAAACGGATTCAATGACAAGGACGAGCCTCCTTGGGGTTCCGAGGGTCTTCACTCCATTGAAATCGATCCGGTTTGCCTCCAATTCTTTCCGTGTGAGGTTCTCAAAATCGATCAACGCCTGCGGGATGAAGCCAGCCGGAATCTCCTCCGTCCCAATTTCTAGAAGCAGTTCTTTCATGAAAAACTCCAGGTGTCAGTGTACGACGTCAGTGTCAGTCAGCCACTTAATAGAAGGCAGTATGTAGAAGGCAGTTGGCAGAAGAGAAACAAAAAAAGTTTTTATCCGCCTACTGCTTACTGCTTTCGGCCTTCTGCCTCAAGAGAGGAAACCCCATTTCTTCTCTCTGCTTGAGATAACCCTCAGCGCACAATCTTGCTAAAGTCCGCACTCTCAATATATACCCTACCCTCTCTGTGACACTGATCGCACCTCGCGCATCGAGGAGGTTGAAGATATGGGAAGTTTTCAAGGTATAATCGTAAGCGGGAAGGATCAACCCTTTTTTGACGAGAGCCTTCGCCTCTTTCTCATACATCTCGAAAAGCCGAAAGAGCATTTCCACATCGGCTTCTTCGAAATTATATCTTGAAAATTCCACCTCCCCTTTGTGATGGATATCCCCATATTTCACCCCTTGGGTCCATTCCAGATCGAAAACATTATCTACTCCCTGTAAATACATAGCGATCCTTTCGATGCCATAGGTGAGTTCTACAGGGATAGGATTGAGTTCAATTCCACCGGCCTGTTGGAAATAGGTAAATTGGGTAATTTCCATGCCATCGAGCCAGACCTCCCAACCTAATCCCCATGCACCGAGCGTGGGAGACTCCCAATCGTCTTCGACAAACCGGATGTCATGGTTTAGGGAATCGATACCGAAAGATTTCAAGCTATTCAGATAGATCTCCTGAATATCGAGGGGAGAAGGTTTAATGATGACCTGGTACTGATAATAATGCTGAAGGCGATTGGGATTCTCACCATATCGACCATCGGTTGGACGGCGAGAAGGTTCAACATAGGCCACTTTCCAAGGTTCAGGGCCTAAGACTCTGAGGAAGGTTGCAGGGTTGAAAGTCCCAGCACCCACCTCGACATCGTACGGCTGTTGAATCACACACCCCTGATCTGCCCAAAATCGTTCAAGAGAAAAGATCAACTCTTGAAAATTCATTGCTCCTCCTTCGCCCTCGCAACTTTCCCATGGCCCCTTGGGCCGCCGCGAACCACGAAGAAAATTGATAATCCCCCCTCACCCCCCTTTAGCAAAGGGGGGTAGGGGGGATTTGACATTCTAACGAAATAGGGTTTAGCATTTTAATTTCTCATCTGTCAACAAAAATTAGTTTCCCTCTCCCACCGAGAGAGAGGGGGTATAAGTGTTTCATACCTCTTTAGCATTTACCGGAATTATCCTCAAAGCCTTCAGCGACTTCAACTCTTTTCCCAATTGATAGGTAATAAATTTGGGTAGAAGCTCTCGGCTTTCAGCCAAGGCCTGAAAGGTGAACTTGAATCTGTGAATCTTTTCCAATTCCATTTGGGAGATCCGCTCAATTAATCGAGCCGTCCCTAAGGAGAGGGGGATGAGATGGCTCAATGCATTTGAACACGACTCACAGACTGAAGCTCCCATCTCGAGAGAGAAAAAGACAGAAGCGATCTCCGTTGAATCGCCCCAATCTCTCTTGCATAAACCACATTTTCTCATATTGGGCCGATAGCCAAAGAGAGAGAGCATCCGAATTTCAAACATCCTCAATCGTTCTTCTTGTGGCTCCATTGTCTCAAGATTCATTAAGAAATAAAGAAGGAGGTTGAAGGCTTCGGTATTCGTCTCTCGCTCTCCCGCCATCTCATTCACCAATTCCAAATAATAGTTACCATAGAAGATCTTTTTGAGATCTTCCCTAATTTTCGGAAAAGGATGCAGGATATCGCAATTCTCGGCCCTCACCAGCCCCATCCCCTCCCGGTCGAAAAAGATGAGACGGAGATGGGAAAATAGGCCAAGGGCGTTCTGGAATCGCTTCTTGCTTCTCCTCGCCCCTTTTGCAATTCCCTTAATCTTCCCAAAATCTTCGGTGAAAAAGGTAACGATCTTATCCGACTCCCCGTAATGATGGGAACGAATCACGATGGCGTTCGTTGTGAAGAAGGGCATGGGTACCGTTATGATCGTTAGATCGTTTGGAACGTTAAAACCGTTCTTATTCCCAACGAACTAAACGATCTCAACGACCAAAACGATCTAAACATTATTTCGATTGAACCCCTTTTCCTGGAGGTAGGGAGGATTCCTGCATTTTCAACACCTCTGCTCCTGGTGGAATGGTAAAGTGAAAGAAGGAATTGGGTAGACCCACATTCATCTTAATATCGATGAAACGGGTTCGTGTCACATTTCCCAACCCATCAAAGACATCCGCTTGGACGACGGTATAGGTCTTTTTATCGACGGTTAAGGTCAATTTCGCTAAGACTGCATCGGGTTCTCCCGGGGCTAATTCTAAGACAAAGTTTTCCTCCTTTTGGGAGATGGATTCATTAAAATTGAGGAGTTTGAAGTCCCGGCTCAAGTCCCCTTCTCCAGCCAAAAAGGCCAGAGGGGTCTTCTCTTTAATAGCTTTTGAAATATCAGAGACGAAAACCTGATTTTCCTCAGCCTGATAGAACCAAAGGGTGGATCCATCAGAAATAAATTTCTGGTTGGGAATCCGATAGTCCCACCGCATCATTCCTTTCTTCTTGAAATAGACCTTTCCTTCTTGCTTCAGATGCTGTTTCATCACTTTTCCAACATATTCCTGTAAAAAAGTAGCCTCTAAATCATTCGCGCCTTCATATCGCTTCTGGATCTCTGTCAGAACCGATTGACCGGTTGCTCCAAAGGCCCCTTGGCCGAGGATCAGATCGAGTAGAATCAGGGCTATACCGCTAATCAAAGAGATTGTTTTCACACTGACCTCCCACTTCCGCAATTCCTGAATTTGGGGATTCAGGAATTTAGGAATTTTTTAATCCCTCAATTCCTCAATCCTTAAATTCATAATGACTTACTCTATTTTTTTGATCAAAACCTCTCTTGGTTTGACCCCGTCGGAAGGTCCCACCACTCCCTCCTCCTCCATCTTTTCGACGATGCGGGCCGCTCGATTATAACCGATCCGAAATCGTCTTTGAATGAGAGAGATAGAGGCTTGTCCAATCTCAGCAATGAAAGCCACAGCCTCATCATATTTTACGTCGACCTCCCCCTCTTCTTCTGTGACCTCTTTTTCCTTCTTCACTTCCAAGAGAATAGAAGAATCGTAGGAAGGCTTCCCCTGTTTCCTCAAAAAATCGACGATCCGCTTAATCTCTGGGCTTGAGACAAATGCACCGTGAATGCGTATCAATTTGGAGCTGCCCGGAGGAAGGAAGAGCATATCTCCGGCTCCCAGGAGATGTTCTGCTCCAATGGTATCCAAAATGGTTCGAGAATCGACTTTTGAAGTGACCTGAAAAGAGATCCGCGCAGGAAAGTTTGCTTTGATAATTCCTGTGAGCACATCGACAGAGGGCCTTTGAGTCGCTAATAAGAGATGGATGCCGACGGCTCTCGCCATCTGGGCAAGCCGTGTGATGGATTCCTCTACCTCTCTCGATGAGATCATCATCAGGTCGGCCAACTCATCGATCACCACAATGATATAAGGAATCCACTCCAAAGGCTCCGAGGATGCTTCTCCCTCTCCCTCTAAGATATCCCCTTTCCGCTTATAGACCTTACCTTTCTCCTTCAGCTCCTTCTCAATCTTCTGGTGATAATGCTCTATATTCCTCACACTCTTTTCAGCTAAAACAGTATACCTCCGCTCCATCTCACTCACCAACCAATTAAGGGCAACAGCAGCCTTCTTTGGATTGGTGACGACGGGGAGAAGGAGATGTGGGATGCCTTCATAATCGGAGAGTTCGAGCATCTTAGGATCGATCATGAGGAATCGCACCTCCTCTGAAGTTGCTTTGAAGAGGATGCTGCAGATCATCGAATTGATGGAGACGCTCTTTCCAGACCCTGTTGATCCGGCAACCAACAGGTGGGGCATTCTGGCAAGATCGACGATAAAGGACCCTCCCGAGATATCTTTTCCAAGGCCGAAGGAAAGTTTCGATTTGGATACTCGAAACGGGTCAGAGTCGATGATCTCTTTGAGGAAAACTGTCTCCCTGTTGGTGTTGGGGACCTCGATCCCCACTACAGCCTTGCCAGGGATAGGGGCGACGATTCGAATCGAAAGGGCACTTAAGGCCAGCGCCAGGTCATCTGCCAGATTAACGATACGACTGACCTTCACTCCAGGAGCCGGTTCAAATTCGTAGACGGTGATGACCGGACCCGGTCTGACCTCCACCACCTTGCCTTCCACACCATAATCTAAAAGTTTCTTCTCCAAGATGCGGGAGTTCATAATGAGACTGTCCCGATCGATCTTCTGTCTCTTCTCTACATCGGCCTCGAGTAAAGAGATGGGGGGCAGTTGAAAAGTCTTTTTAGACTCTGAAAATTCGAAGGCCACTTGTTCAATGATCTCCTCTTTTTTTGTGGGCGGTAACGCCTTCTCAACAACCATCGGAGGTGCAGTCTCTCCCGCCTCTTCTTTTTCCTGTTTTCGCTTCACCAACTTTTTTTCCCTCGCAGCACGCTCTTTTCTCATAATTTTGAGCGTACCAATTTTCTCCCCAAGCCGCCTCACCAGGTTCACGAGGTTTCGGATGATGGAGATGAAGGAGAGCCCTGTTCCCAGAGTAAAAGAGAGGATCAAAATGACCAGTAAAAGGATGGTTGCCCCTGGAGGATTAAAATATCGGACAAGACTTCTTGAGAAAATTTCCCCGAGAAATCCTCCTACTAAAATATCTTGAGGGAAGAAACGGATAGGTTTTAACCATAAACCAAAGAGAGAGGCAGTGGCCAAGAGGATCGCTAACCAACCCACCAATTTTAAAGAGAGGTGCTTCACCTGCCAAGGGAGAATGAAACTGAAGGCATAAAAGCCTAAGAGGAGCGGGATCAGAAAAGAGGGAAATCCAAATCCTTGGAAGAGAAGGCTGGAAATATAGGCGCCCACAATCCCCATCCAATTATGAATGTCTTTTACCTTGGGGGAAGCGTAGGAAAAGAGAGAGGAATCCATTGGGGAATAGGAGACTAAACTTAGAAAGAGGAAGATTCCCAGGGCGACTAACAGGATCCCTACGATTTCATTCCACAACTTCTCTTTAATGGAATCTTCTCTCATGATCCTTCCTCAATGCGTTTCCCAGAGATCAGCCTAAAATTTTTGGAGATGGTTTGCCTCACCTTCTCCATTAAAGACTTCCGATCTTTCAAAGAATAATTTTGGGTCTCGATGGGAGGATCTATCCGAATCCGTATCTCTCCGGAGGTAGCGGTCAATTTCCCCTTTGGCATGATCTCTCGGCTTCCGGTGATGGCAATAGGGATGATGGGAACTTTCGATTTAATCGCCAGGGTGAACCCCCCTTTTTTAAAGGGCTGGATCGAACCGTCCGGACTCCTGGACCCTTCAGGAAAAATGAGCAATGACATTCCTTCTCGAATCTTTCGGGCAGCCTCATTCATGGCCTCAACGGTCTTCCGAGTCCCTTCCCGATCGATGCTGATATAGCCTGCAGCCGCCATAGCCCAACCGAGCACGGGAATGGAAAAAATTTCCTTCTTGGCCAACCACTTGAAGTGAAACGGGAGACGACCCTCGAGAGCAAAGATATCGTAGGCCCCTTGATGATTCGACATAAAGAGATAAGGACCTTCTCCCCGAACATGCTCCAACCCCTCTATCTTCACCTTTACCCCACTGGCCCAGACGATCACTCTTGCCCAGAGTCTTGCTATACCATGGCCTCTCCTCCCGCTCCGATCGAATAGATAGGCGATGATCACAAGAGAACCTATTACCAATGTATCAATCACAATGCAAGACCAAATGAAAATCGTCCGAATCATATTGAGAACCAAATGCCAAATGTCAAAATCCAAATGTCAAAGGAATGCCAAATGCTCAAATGTTAAATATGCACTATTTGAACTTTGGAATTTGAACTTTATTTGAACTTTGAGCTTTGAAATTTGACATTGTTTTCTAAACGATTAAATTCTCTTCTCCAGTTCCGTGAGGATGGCCTTGACCTCGTCTTTGATCTTTTCGTCAATATCATAGGGAGACTTTCCTTCTCGGTCAGCCTGAAGAACCTTGGGGTTGAAACTCATATGGCCCAAAACAGGAAAGTCAGAAAGGTTTCCCTCGATAATCTGTCTATCCTGGTCAGAGTTTACCTTGTTTCCAACGATCATCATATTTTTAATGCGCAAATCCTCACCCAATTTTTTGATCTGTTTGGCCGTACTGATTGCCCTCTGTCCTGGCTCTACAACGATGATCAGGGCATCCACAGATCCTGTGCTTCCCCTCCCTAAATGCTCCAAACCTGCCTCCATATCGATGATGAGGGCTTCCTCCCTCTGAACCAGGAGATGACGAACCAGGTTCTTCAGGAGTACGTTTTCTGGGCAGAAGCAGCCTCCACCCCCTTGTGGAATACATCCCAATAAGAGAAGTTTTACTCCCTGATAGTTCACTCCCATCTCATCAGGCAGGTCATCCACTTTGGGGTTGAGCTTGAACATGGAGCCAAAGGTCCCCTTTTTAGAACCGGTCCTCTCCTCGATCAGAGAGGTCATTGAAGCAATGGGTGAGAGTTTTGCCAGAGCTTCCTTAGGAAGACCGATAGCAGAAGCTAAATTTGAATCTGGGTCTGCATCGATCGCAAGAACTTTCCTGCCCTGATCAGCCAAAATTCGGGCCATCACCCCTGCAAGCGTTGTTTTTCCTACACCACCCTTACCAGAAATAGCGACCTTCATAGAATTTTTTCTCCCAACATAGATATAAAGGGGTTGAGGGTTCCAGGGTTAATCAAAATTCGGAAGTCGGATTGAAGATTTCGGAATTTTTATTCCGCATTCCACAATCTGCATTCCCCAATTGAAAGGCCACTTGGATCCTAGCCCCCTTGAACCCTATTTTATTTATCATATCCAAAAAAAGATGAAATGTCTATTGGCAGATGTGGAGGGGAAATTTGACAAAGGGATAGCGATCATCAATAATGATAGGTCTTAGAATAAGGAACACCGATGAAGATGAATAAGAAGGCGCTCGCCATTCTTAGCGCTGGCCATCTTATCACAGATATCAATCAAGGAGCCCTCCCAGCTCTTCTCTCATACTTCAAAGAGGCTTTAAACCTATCCTACACAATGTCAGGCGTAATCCTTCTCTCTGCTAACCTAACCTCTTCGATTATCCAACCCGTATTTGGGCATCTCTCCGATAGGCGACCCATCAAATGGTTTCTTCCCTTCTCCCCTCTCATCGCCTGTCTGGGAATGTCCATCACTGGCCTCATCTCCAGCTACTCTCTTTTAATCATCTGCGTCATTGTGAGTGGCATAGGGATTGCGAGTTTCCATCCAGATGGATTCAAAACAGCTTACCTTTTCACCGGAGAGAGAAAGGCGACCGGCATGTCGATCTTTGCGGTAGGCGGAAACTTAGGAATTGCTGTCGGTCCAATCTTGGCCCTTATACTCGTCACTTCCCTTGGACTGAAGGGCACATTAAGCCTGATCGCTCCAGGAATTTTAATCACTATCGTCTTGCTTTTTAACATGTCAATGCTTACCGCTCCTGTTGAGTTTGCTTACAAAGAGGGGAAGAAAAGTGTAAGGACACCTCTTTCCAAAAACCAAAAGACCTCGTTCCTTCTTCTCATCAGTATCGCCACTGTGAGATCATGGATCCAAATGGGCCTGATCACTTATATCCCTTTCTATTACATCAATTATTTAAAAGGAAATCCCCTTTACGCAGGTAAACTCGTTTCAACCTTTCTTTTGTCAGGTGTTTTGGGAGCCCTCGTCGGTGCTCCGTTAGCGGACCGATGGGGACACAAAAAATTCCTATTGACGACCTTAATATTGTCGATCCCTCTTCTTCTCCTTTTCTATTACAGCAGTGGCTTAATGGCTTTCGTCATTTTAGGGTTTGCAGGATTGGTGTTACTCTCCACATTTGCCCTCACCACCGTTATGGCCCAAGTACTCCTACCCCAACATCTGGGGATAGCCTCGGGAATGATGGTCGGGTTTACCATTAGTGCAGGAGGAATTGGAGTGACCTTACTCGGAGCGATCGCAGATCACTGGGGGGTGCCAATGGCAATAAAAGCGATCTTTGTGTTGCCATTAATTGCCTTTGGTCTCAGTTTGTTACTAACGTATCCTCTTAAAAAATAAGGGGAGAGACAATGAGTACAACACTTGTGACGGGTGGTGCAGGATTCATAGGCTCTCATCTTTGTGAGCTTCTCTTAAGAGAAGGACATCATGTGATCTGCTTTGACAACTTTGACAGCTTTTATGACCCCCATATAAAAATCAAAAATGTGGAAGGGATAAGAAAAAAATTTCCTGACCAATTCGAACTCTTCACAGGGGATATTCGAAACCGGACCCATCTTATAGAGGTCTTCAAAAAAAATCGGATGGACTTGATCGTCCACTTAGCTGCTAGAGCCGGAGTCAGGCCCTCGATTGAACAGCCTCTCCTCTATCAGGATGTGAACATAAGAGGGACGATCGTCCTTCTGGAGATCTGCAAAGAGTATGGAGTAAAAGACCTTATCTTCGCCTCCTCCTCCTCGGTTTATGGAGAAAACCAGAGGGTTCCATTCTCAGAGGACGATTTAGATATCCAACCTATCTCACCTTATGGAGCCACAAAACGGGCTGGGGAACTCCTCTGCTATTCTTATCATCATCTGTACAGGGTGAATATTGCCTGCCTCCGGATCTTTACAGCCTATGGTCCGAGACAGAGGCCCGAGATGGCGATCCATAAATTCACCCGTTTGATTGACCGAGGTGAAAAAATTTCAATTTACGGAGATGGCTCTTCCCGGAGAGATTATACCTATATCGATGACCTGATCGAAGGGATGCTGGCTGTCATCCATTACCACAAAGGGTTTGAGATTTACAATCTCGGAGAATCCCAAACCACCTCCTTGAAGGAGCTTGTCCAGTTGATTGAGGAAGCTTTAGGTAAGAAGGCCAATGTTGAGATGGCGGAAGATCAACCTGGAGATGTTTCTATCACATACGCCAATATCACTAAAGCGAAGCAAAAGTTGGGGTATCATCCCCAAATCGATATAAAGGAGGGAATGAAACGATTCGTGAAATGGTATAAAGAAGAAAGGTAAATCGCAAAGGGCAAGGCGCAGAGGGCATAGCGTTTAAAATCCCAAGTCTTTCTTAGTCATTAAGTCACTATGTCATTAAGTCATTCAATAATAAATAACTTATTGACCTAATGACTTAATAATTTCAGGATTTGGTGCTTGGAATTGGGTGCTTCTTTTTCCTTAGTTTCTGATTTCTCTGATAAATGATCTTCAACCCTTCCAGTGTTAAAAATTCGTTTACCTCTTCAATCGTCTCTGATTCACCGGCGATCAGACTTGCCAGTCCTCCTGTGGCAATGACTTTGGGTTTCGATTTCATCTCCTTTTCCATTCGTCTGACGATCTCGTCAACCAACCCTACATATCCGAAAAATATCCCGGACTGCATGCTTTGGTTCGTATTCTTTCCAATGACCCGCTTAGGTTTGACAATCTCTACCCGGGGCAATTTGGAGGTTCGCTCAAATAACGCCTCTGAGGAGATCCCAATGCCGGGTGCAATCGCACCTCCCATATATTCCCCTTTCGATGAGACATAATCAAAGGTGGTCGCCGTTCCAAAGTCAACGACAATCATGCACCTCTTATATCGCTCAAAGGCGGCCACCGCATTGACGATACGATCTGCTCCAACCTCTGAGGGGTTATCATACGAGATAGGCATTCCAATTTCGATGTCTGGCCCAACGATCAGTGGTTTAACATGGAAGTATTTATTTGCCATTCCTTCTAACATTTCCAAGACCGGGGGAACAACCGAGGAGATGATCATCCCTTCAAAATCTCTGATATCGATCTTATCGAATAAGAAGAGATCCCGAAAGAGGATCCCCCATTCATCGGCAGTTTTTTCCCTTTCTGTTACAATCCGCCAATGATCGACCAAGACCTCCCCATCATAGACTCCCAAGACCGTATTCGTATTACCTACATCGATGACAAGCAACATAAGACCTCCTCTTTAAGCGTTGATGCACCAATCAATTTTTAGGTTATTGAGTTATTGGGTCATTAGGTTACTCAATGACTTAATGACTTAATGACTTAGTGACTTAATGACTTTCTTTGGTATTCAACATCTCCTGCGACAATCCTCTTCCGTTTCCCATCCTTCGTTTCTAAAATCAAAGCCCCATCCGAATCGATATCGACTGCAACACCGCTGAGGGTCTCCCCAAAAGAAGTCACTTTGACTTTTTTCCCTTTAATTTTGGCCCTGTCTCTCCATGCTTTTAGAACAGGTGCTCCGCCCTCTTTCAAGAAGATCGCATACCACCTTTCCAACTCCTCTAAAAGGGATTGGAGGAAGGCCTTTCTCGAAATCGTTTGCCCCATCTCTCTCTTTAAAGAGGTGGCCACGCTTCGAATCTCTTTGGAAAACATCTTTCCATCCATATTGAGGTTAACGCCAATGCCCAGGATCACGAAATGGATGCGGTCCATCTCCGAATGGATTTCATTCAGAAGCCCAGCCACTTTTCGATCTTTTAGAAGAATATCATTGGGCCACTTGATCCGTGGGACAAGGCCGGAATACCTCTGGATGGCATTCGCTGTAGCCACAGCTGCCATCAGGGTGATGAGGGAGGCTTGATGAGGAGGGATTTGGGGCCGGAGGATGACGGAAAGATAAAGGTTCAAAAAAGCGGGAGAAGACCAATGTCTTCCCAGTCTTCCTCTTCCCTTCACCTGTAATTCAGCAATGACCACTTCTCCTTCTTCAGCGCCTTGGATAGCTAACTGATAGGCTTTTGAATTTGTCGAATCGATGGAGTGGAAGTAGTGGATGGTCTTACCCATCCATTTCGTCGTGAGGATGGGTTTGATTTCCGATGGGGTGAGGAGATCTGGTGACCGGATTAAACGATACCCTGATCGTGTCGAGGCCTCAATCTCATAACCCAAGGTTCTCAAGCGTTGAATCCTCTTCCAGACTGCCGTTCGAGTTACCTTTAATCGACGGCTCATCTCCTCCCCCGAAAGAAAGGCGGAAGAGTGTTCTCTCAGAAGTTGGAGGATTTCCTCGTCCATCTTCAGCTTCCTTGCCATTTATAAAGTGCAAATTGTTCTATGCATAGAAATGAAGTCATTGAGTCATTTGATGACCCCTGCGGCAGGGACCGAATAACTTAATGACCAAAACTGAACTTTCTCATTTGCCATTGATGATTAACTAATCATCTTATCATAATGTGAGAATTGCATGGAGAAAGTTCCCCGGCCCTGGGTAAGGGATCTCAAATCTGTTGAGTAACCGAACAGTCGGGTCAAAGGAGAGATGGCTCTGATCAGAGCGACCTTCCCTTTTGAGGTGATCGCCTCCACTGAGCTCTTTCTCGCCTTCAAATCACCGACCACCTCGCCCATGAACTCCTCCGGAGTGATGATGTTGACTTCCATCATCGGTTCCAATAACACTGGTTGGGCCTTTCGACAACCTTCTCTCAAGGCATTCGATGAGGCGATCTTCAGAGCGAGTGGGGATGGATGATTAGGGTCCACATTGGCTTTTAACAACGTGATGCGAAGGTCCGTCAATGGGTAGCCCATGATCACTCCTACGGTGGAAGCGTCCCGGATCCCCTCTTCGACAGAAAGAAGCCCTTCCGGAGGCAAGGTTCCCTCCGGCGCCTCAGAATGAAACTCGATTCCCTTCCCACGTCCATTGGGTGAAATGCGTAAAAAAACCTCTGCAAAATGTTTTATCTCATCCATCTCTTTCAAAAACTTGGCCGAAGCCTCCATCTCTTTCTCTACGGTCTCTCGATAGACAACCTGAGGCTTCCCTACATTCACCGCAAGATGATATTCCGAAAGGAGCCGATTGACCAACACATCCAGATGCAATTCACCCATTCCGGAGATAATGGTTTGGCCAGTGTCCTCATCTAACTTGACATGAAAGGTGGGGTCTTCCTCACTTAACTTATAAAGGGATTCGACCAGTTTTTCCTGATCGCGGTTTGTCTTTGCCTCCACCGCCACCGACATCACAGGTTTATAAAAATCAATAGGCTCAAGAAGAATCGGATGGCCACGGTCACAGAGGGTGTCGCCTGTAGTCGTCTCTTTCAACCCCATGACCGCCACAATCTCTCCGGTCTTCGCCTCTTCCACCCGATTGCGTTGATGGGCATGCATCTGAAAGATTCTCGAGATCTTCTCTCCTTTCTTCAAACGGGGATTATAAACTTCCATCCCCACCTTGAGCACGCCAGAATAAATCCGGAGATAGACCAATTTCCTCCCTTCATCCATCATCACCTTGAAGGCTAAAACAGCAAGAGGCTCTTCTTCCTTCGCCATCCTTCTTGCCTTATCTCCTGTCCCAGGATCCATTCCTTCCACCGGCGGCACATCCAGTGGAGAAGGAAGGTAGTCCACAATGGCATCGATCAAAGGCTGAATTCCCTGGTTTCTCAATGCTGCGCCGCAAAGGACTGGAACAGCTTTCATCGAGATCGTGCCCTTTCTCAGAGCTGCTTTCATTTCAGATTCAGAAATCTCTTCTCCATTGAGGTATTTCTCCATCAAATGGTCATCCAACTCGGCGAGGGATTCGATCAGCCTTGCCCGATAAAGGGAAGCGTCTTCCTTCCATTCTTTTGGAATAGTAATTTCTTTGAAGTCAGCACCCAGGCTATGTTCATCCCATACGATCCCTGTCATCCGGATGAGATCGATCACACCGATAAACCGATCTTCTATGCCCATTGGGATTTGGATCATCAGTGGATTGGCTCCCAAGAGATCAACGATCATCTTCACCGCTCCAAAGAAATCTGCTCCGATTCGGTCCATTTTATTAACAAAGGCCAATTTAGGGACCCCGTACTTGTCCGCCTGATGCCATACCGTCTCCGATTGAGGTTCCACTCCTTCAACCGCACTGAAGATCGCAATCGCCCCATCCAATACACGTAGCGATCGCTCTACTTCTATGGTGAAGTCCACATGGCCTGGGGTGTCGATGATATGAATAATGCTCCCTTTATATTCGACTGTTGTTACTGCTGAAGTGATGGTGATCCCTCTCTCCTGTTCTTGTGGCATCCAGTCCATCACAGTCGTCCCATCATGGACCTCACCCATACGGTGGATCTTCTTTGTATAGAAGAGAACCCTCTCGGTGACAGTCGTCTTCCCGGCATCGATATGAGCCATGAACCCAATATTTCGGGTTCGCATGAGTCGTTTCTCTCCAGCCATATTGCCCCTAACAAATCATTGGACTGTGATGTATCTCGGCAATATTAAAAGGATTTTTTGAAAATGTCAAATCTCCCTTGACAAACTCATTCCATTATGTTTTATAATATCAGCCAGGGAATGGAAGAATGATTAACTACTATTACTTTTATTTTTATTTTGACAAAGGTCACCCATAAGGTTTATCCCGTATGGGATAGAAAGCCATGGGTGACCCTATATGTCCCATGGCTTTTTTATTTCCTAAAGCCATAGGGGGTTCTCTATGGCTTTTTTTATTTTTATGACTCCAATAATCTTCCCTCCCCTTGCGGGAGGGGACAAAGGGGAGGGGAATTTATTAATAAGGAAGAAAGGAGTATAAGAAATGGCTATTTCAAAAAGAGTGAAGGGTGCTTTGAACGGTGCTTCGTGGGTGAGGAGAATGTTCGAAGAAGGAGAGGAGTTAAAAAAGATCTATGGTGAGAAAAATGTCTTCGATTTCTCTCTTGGAAATCCCAATCTCGAACCTCCTTCTTCGTTGAAGAAGGCCCTCAAAACCCTTGCCGATTACCCAATCACTGGAATGCATCGCTATATGCCTAATAGTGGTTACAGCGAGACAAGGAAGGCGATTGCCGAATACCTCACTGAGGAGTCTGGTCTTCCTTTTGAAGAGAAACATATTATTATGACCGTCGGAGCAGCAGGTGGGCTCAATGTCGTCTTAAAAGCGATCCTGGATGAAGGTGATGAGGTCATCGTCCCCTCCCCTTACTTCATGGAATTCAAATTTTATATTGAAAATTGTGGCGGTGAGATTCGATTGGTCCAAACCAATGAAGACTTCTCACTTAACCTGATGGAGATTGAGAAGGCGATCGGGAAAAGAACGAAAGCTATTCTGATCAACTTTCCCAATAACCCAACGGGCGTTGTCTATGATCAGAAATCCCTTGAAAACTTAGGGGAGTTATTAAAACGGAAAAATCGAGAGTTGGGGAAGACCCTCTACCTCATTACGGATGAAGCCTACAGGCGAATCATATACGACCATATAAAACTTCCAATTGTCTTTCACTACTACCCCCATACCCTTCGGGTCACTTCTCACTCCAAGGATCTTTCCCTTCCTGGAGAAAGAATCGGCTATATCGCCATAAGCCCCTTTTGTGAAGAAATGGATGAGCTGGTCTCCGCGCTCATCTTTGCAAACCGTACCCTCGGTTTCGTCAATGCCCCAGCACTGATGCAGAGATTGGTCGCTCCCCTCCAGAGAAATTCGGTGAATATTAGAGAATATGAGGAAAAACGTGACCTCTTTTATCATTCCTTAAAGGATTTTGGTTACCAGGTTGTCAAACCCCAAGGTGCTTTCTATCTCTTTCCAAAGGCTCCCATTGAGGATGATGTAGCCTTTGTCAAAGAACTCCAATCGAAACGAATACTAACCGTTCCAGGAAGAGGCTTCGGGAAATTGGGTTATTTCAGGATTGCCTACTGTGTCGAAAAGCAGATGATCGAAGGCTCACTTCCAGGATTTAAAGAGGTGGCAGAGAAATACCAGCTGAGACAGAAATAGACCACCCTTTGCAAATTTGTGTCCTTTTCATAAACCGAACCTTGTAGCCCGGGCTCGCACCACACCTTCTTGTAATTCCCCGAGAAGTAAAGACTTTTCCATTTATCCCTCCCGGAAAACTTTATCGCCGCGTTCTTGGCATCGAAATTGCTAACTTTTCAGATAATAGAGGGCAATATGAATCAGGAATGTTATCGAATTCTTGTCTTTGACCAAGGGGCCTTGAGAACCAGACATCTAAAAATATATAAAAGAACTTTCTACCTCTTTGCCTTTCTTCTATTTTTCTTAACGATTTTCTTTTGCGACTACATTCAAATGAGAAAACAGGCCTTCAATCTAAATCGAGTTCGTCAAGAAACACAGTTCTATAAGTCTCAGATCCAATTCTTCACAATGCGGATTGAAGAGTTGGAAGGACAGCTTTCCAAATTGATGGATGTTGATAAAAGGATCCGCATGATAGCCAATCTGGAACGAAATCAAGAGATGGTTTCGTTTATAGGAACGGGTGGAACTCCTCCCACCAATAGACAGGCAAAGCTAAAAACAGAATAGTCCCTCATTTTCTACGTTTTCGATTATATTCTCAATCTTCTTATCACTCTTTCAAGCAACTTCCTATCGATGACTCGCAGAACAGTTATGCTATCTCCCTCGATGTGATATAAAACTCTGAAATCTCCTGAGCGCAATCGATAAACAGGTGGGCGGAATCCCCTAAGGCGTTTAATGCGTTTTCCTGAAGGAAATGGAGCAGATTCCAGAGAGTTCAGATCTTGGTGAACCTGATTGCGAAGTTCTTCAGGGATGTCTCTAAGATCAGCGATTGCGTGTTCTGTCAGGGCAACCTGAAACCTATGCATTTAGCTTTGCCAAATAATCCCTGAGTGAAATAACTTTTCCTGCTTGAATGTCCTTTTCTGCCTCGGCAATCATCTTTTTGATCTTCGGGCTATTTTCAAGAACAAAATCTTCCAAATCTTCTTCTGTTAGAGGGATCAGGGAGGCTGCAGGTTTCCCTCTATGGGTTATGATGACAGGACTGCCCTTCATAACTTCCTTGAGGATTTTATTTGTTTTATTTTTTAATTCTACTGTATTGACAACTCTCATGGATTCCTCCTTAAGTGAAGCTCCTATATGGCTATTATAATAGCCCTTATTTTGAAATGCAAATTCAGGATGTAAGGTTAATCTGGTTTTGAAAAATGGCGTTCAGAAAGAACTTTTTAGATTTGTTGATTGTCGAGATCTAACCCTTTGATGCTTCCCTACTCTCTTAGTCCCCCGATATTGATATCTTTCTCAGCCCTCAATTGAATTTTGAAGGTTGACCCCACAGCTACTTCTCACACCGAGTGTCTGGAATAAGAATTATTCCAGGAGATCAAGGAGTAAGTGGGGAATAATAGGTCGCAGAAATCTTCTTTTGATCTTCAGTTACCAAGGTCAACGATTGTGAAGACCAGCCTTCACTTCTAAACAAAACCAAAGCGAAACCAATGAGTAGTATAGCCTTTATAATCTTTCTCATCCTGATTCCTACTTTAACTTCGATTCGATTCCAGTTGCTACCGAAATTAATCTGGGGTCTTATCTTTAAAATTGCCAATTTGAGATTCGAAGAAAATCGAAACACCTTCCTCCCTATTTTATGTTTTTACGTTCAGCTAAACTTGGACTCAATCAAAATAGGTAAGCCTCCTTAACTTCCACCAATTTTACTTAAATAACTTAACTACGTTATATATTCTTTGAGGGGTAAGATAGACTCCAAATCATAAGGTAAAAAAAGTTTATATATAATCTATCCCAAAAAGAAACCTCCTGTTAAGAGATAAGAGTAAGAGCAACCAAACTCAAATTCTTAGACAGGAGGTTTCCAATGGATGAATTAGATCGTAACCGGCTGGAAGAGTTTCGTCAACTGAGGCAAGAGGTAAGGCATTCGGAGGAGTATTTGATTGTGGGGATCGATATTGCGAAGGATCAACATCACGCCTTTTTTGGGACAGCGACGGGGAAAACGCTTTTGAGGAGGCTTGTCGTTAGTAACGACTATGAGGGGTTCAGAACACTTCTGGATCAGGCTGAGGCCCTGCGGGCGCGGCATGGGTTAAAGAAGGTGGTCTATGGGATGGAGCCGACGGCGAATTATCATAAGCCGTTGGGGGAGTTTTTAATCCATCTTGGGCGGTGCGTGGTGTTGGTCTCCGGGGTGACAGTGAAGCAAAACCGGGAGTCATTAGATGGGCGGTGGGACAAGCATGATGTGAAGGATTCGGCGAACGTGGCGGATTTGATCTCCCAGGGGAAATGTTTGTATTACGAGCATCCATCGGCGGAGTTACGGGGATTGCGAGGGTTGCTCTCGTTAAAGAGGCGGCTCAAGAAGCAAGAGCATGGCTACAAGGTTCGTATTCGGAATCATTTAATTGCTCAGTATTTTCCGGAGATGGATCGGGACTATGAGCGGTTGGGGGTGGAGGGTTTGTCGATTGTGAGGTGGTGCTTCCCTCCCTCTCAGATAACGGAATTAGATGTTGACCCCTTTATCCAGCGGGTGACGTCCCGACGGATCAGGATGGAGAAGCGACGGCGATTAGAAGGGGTCTGGGAGAAGGCGGGGGAGTCGATTGGTTGTGATGGAGTGCCTGGGGTGGAACATGAGGCTCGGGTGATGGTGGAAGGGTTGCGGCAGATACGAGAGATGATCAAGGAGACGGAAGACAAAATTCTGGAGCTATGTGAGCAGTTTCCGGAGTACCAATACGTTTTGACGATTCCCGGGTTTGGCCCTGATGTGTCGGCCAAGGTTTTGGGAGCCATAGGAGAAGCAGATCGATTTCAGAATGGGAAACAGGTCTTGAAGCTGGGTGGGTTAGATCTCAGTGCGGATCGAAGTGGAAAGAATTCGGATAAGGCGATTCCGGAGATCTCGAAGAGAGGCAAAGCCGATCTTCGCTATGCACTGTATCAGGCGGCCCTGATTGCCTCGACGAGGAATCAGGATTTTATGCGCTATTATACGAGGAAGCTTGAAGGCCGGGAGAAAGAAAAAGGAATTCAGACGAAGATGTGGGTGAAACTATCAGCCAAAATGCTTCTGATCGCTTGGACCTTAATGAAGAAAAAGGAGGCGTTTGATCCAGCTTATCTGAACGTGGAATAAAAAGTTTTTCCCTTTTCGACGAGAGAGCCCGTTTATGGACGTAGAGGCTGTTAAGGACCTCGTGGGGGACAATGCTGGGCCTCTCGCTGAACTTTGGAATCTGGATAAGGGATGCTGGGTGGCCACCAACGTGTGACACACCGGATAACGATAACGCTGAGATTCAAAGTTCGTCATTGGCGAGAGATTCGTCGAAACCAAAACAACAGAATCCTTGAACCATCGAAGGGATTCGAAGGAGGAAGTGTTCTCAGCAGCAGGCCTTCATTTGGCCTCCATTTTGAAGTCGTTGTTTTAAAAGGTTTTAAAAGGATTTTATTTTTTTCTTACTTTTTCTCTTGACAGGAACAATATAGGATGT